>NZ_CP135275.1:635937-1271875 GCF_032302195.1 Paenibacillus sp. MMS20-IR301 | reverse complement strand
TTGAGGCAAATATATACTAACTCTGTACTGAGCATTATCAAGATTCAGATAAACATAACCGTCAGTTTCGTGGAAGTAAACATGCCTTATCTTACCGAATACGCATTTCCTATATCCAACATAATCAGGGGTTATGTGTTTTGAATCCAAACTAAAGATTCTTATGCTAGAACTGCCAAACTGATCTATTTCACCATTATCAATTTTCTCTGGTTGACTTGTTTGTTTACCTTGTAAAGTTCTTCTTGTCATAATTCTTGTGTTTTGCTTTTTCCTTTTTTCTTTTTCTTTCAATTTTTTACTTTTATTAAGTATAGTATTAATTATATGTTCATCAGTAACCGGAGCAGATTCAATTTGATGAAGTATATTTTTTCGTTCAACTTCTCCTTTATCTTTGAGAAAATACGGACATTCGATGTCATGTAAATCGCCTTGACCATTCCAAGTACTAAAAAACTTCACTCCATTTTTACGATGTGTAAATTTAATCATTGCATCACATTCATCACTAATACAGTAAAGGTGTTCTTGATATTTTGATTCATACAAATCTTTATCAAGATGTTCATAGTAAACTTCTTCTGTATCATCACCGTTTTCATAATAGGCCCACTCTATTTTCACGAATCTCACCTTCTTAATGAAAATTATTTTAATTGTTAAAACTATAAATCTTATATATAAGCTCTGCGTCCTATCGCTCTAAAATAATCATTATCTTGCCTATCTATGTTAAAACTAGTAATCCATCCTTTTGTTTTAAATATTTCCAGGATTTTTTCATTTTCATTATTTCTCTCAATTTTCGGCCTTCTACCGGAAAATAAACTTATAACATCAGTCATATCCAAAAGTTGCAAACAAGTAGTTGTTTGTACTTCATTTAGGTGAATAATATGAGAAACCAGTAATCTTTTTTTGCTTGATTTTCCAACTTCACTCGATTCAAAAATATCAATTAGAAGATCATACGGAACTTTATAATTCTCTCTAAGAATTTGGTCAAAATGCTGAATACTAATAGATTTGATCTTCTTACGCAGACTTGTACTTTTTTGATCATATCCACTCACTATATACGGAAGATCAATAATGTTAAAATTGTTTTCTAAGATATTATACTCAAGTCTTTCAGAATACTGCTTACCAGTCATGGATATGGGTTCAGTGGAATAGGCCATTAAATTCAACTTATGATCATCGTTTATGTCTTTATCCAGCAAACTCAGTAATTCAGAAATCTCAAAATTATCATCGTTTATTACTTCATTAATATAAATATCAATATTTAGGATAATAAAATAAATCAGTTGTTCAGAATAATTATCTCTTACAAACTTCAGGTTAAAATCATTCATCCTTACAACTTCATACTTCATTAAAATTTGAAGCTTAGCATCGGAGATTCCCTCAAATTTAAACTCATTATAATACCTTTTGAAATCTCTTATGAATATTTCATATTTTTCATTGCTTAAGCTTTCACTTATAATTATTTTTCTAAAAAAAGATGCAGTTTCACTCGTCCCAAATTCATCTTTTATTTCATTATAATTAAAATTCAAATCTACTCCATTACCATTAATGAAATCTACTAGAACCTCCCCAAAATCATCCTCTAAGTAAAAGTAGTATTGTAATATATTGTGTTCAGAGTAGCGCAAATTCTTTTGCAACAATAATTTAGGCCAATAATCTTTATTAATAACACTTTCTAACTTCTCTATTGTTGTTTGGAGATATTCGATATATGTAAATATAAGTTCAGGTTTAATATCTTCTTGATTAATAATTTCAAGTGCAACATTTTCATCATCTGTTATTATCGAATCGCAATGTTCTAAAATTAATTCGACATATTGTTCAATATTTCTCTTCACATATTTAACCAGAGCCTCTTCAGGTTTAGATACTATAAGTGTGTAACTATTATGTTTGTAACTATCATTGACAGTTGGTAAATTATATATTTCTTTTAAAATCACTTCGATTAAATACATATTTATTTCATAGAGTTCATCCTCATAAACGGCTAAAAAGAGTGACCTGTTAGCATTAGCATAGTTAATTTGTTTGAATTTCACGTTCAATAATTTTAATTTTGCAATAATAGTAGATATATCTGGTTCATTTATATTCAGAAAATCTTTATTTTCTGATAAATATACAGTTAGACAATTTTCATCATTTTGTTCTTCTAAATCACTAGTCAGCGAGTAGTAAAGAGCGTCAAGAATAAAGTTTGCTTTTTGAATCTCAGAAAAATTATTATCATTGAGTACGCCTTTTAATACATGGGGCCAAAGATGATTCAATGACTTAATAAAAGAAACCTTTTCTCGCTCTGTAATCCAAAACTGCAAAACAAAATCGTACCTATTTTTAGTTTTAAGTTGAATAATAAATCTATTTAAGTTCTCATTCTCGTTATGTAACAAGTACTCCAATAGGTCGAAGTTTAAAATCTCTTCTTGATTATAATTTGCAGACTTAAGTCGAGTAACAACTAATGACGGATTTTTAAGCTGATATGAGTACTCCTTAGGAATTTCATCGGTCACACTGCGTAAAAAGATTTTATCCGCCCTACTAAGACTATTTTCATAAAAATATGTCATATAATCTGAATAAGTTTCATCAATATAAGCATTTCTAATTAGGAATTTGATTAGTCCAAAATATGGGCTTGACTTGACCTCATTATATGAAACATTCTCACCTATTTCATTAGTAAAAGTGACTTTAAAAACTTCATTTATATTATCTTTGTTAATTATTTCACTGAGCTTTCTACTTTCCAATAATACTTTTTTATTGCTTAATTCACTGATCTCAGACCTTATAACATTAATTCTAGATTTATTCTCAACTTTTCGTTTTCTATCAGTATATTCAGTATTTAGGTCTAGCTTTGCATATTCAGTTTCAAAATCTAACTGATATCTTCCATTATAATTTGGTCGACTAATATATACTTGCTGAGGATTGCTTTTCATTCGTCTTATAAAAGACGCCCTGGAGTTAAATTGATTCTCATATTGTCCCCCTACATCTATAACACCCAACATTTCCGTTTTAAAATATAATGCATCTAATTCGTCAATTTTATTACAAATTTCATTTTCAGTATTAAGAATTTGAATTTCTTTCTCTTGAATTTCGCGACTGAATTTATTCATTTCTATTTCTATTAGAGTATTTTTATTTTCAAATAAATTATGAATGAATCCCTTTCCAAGCTGTAATTCGCTAAAATCTTTAGGAAATATATTTTTATATGTAATTACCGCCAATAATTTATTTGGATTTAATTCTGTAGATTGTATACGGTCATGATAAATTACATACTCATTGTAAATATTTTTAAGCATACGCATATCGTCAATATATAGAGAGAGTCCCTGTAAAAAACTTTCGTCAAAATTCCCAAATATATTTCCTTTCTTAAAATGATTAATAAATTGATCATATGAATTTGAAGCGTCAACAACAGGTACAATCGGTATTATAAAATCAAAAAACTTAGTTCGATCCTTAGAAGTGAAAATGTCATCACGAAGAAGATAAAAGAAACGTATAACTTTTCCAGACTTCTTGTTAATTAGAAGATTGATTTCCCTTAGTTTTTCAAAAATATGATTACTATTAAATCTATCAATATCTTCAAAAACTATGACTTCAACGTCAGCATTTTCAAAAAGGTAAAGCACTTCGTTAAGGTATTTATCAAAATAGGATTCATTTGCTTCTGAAAATATTTCAATTTCGTTTCCTTGAACTGTTATTTTCTTAAATATATTTCGGTTATATTGAATTTTAACAATACTGTAAATTGTAACTAACAAAATGATAACTGCACATACTCCTCCCAAGAAAAAAGAGCTATCGTAAGTTGAAAATTCAAGGAAAGTTTTTAACCATTTACTGGATAAACCATCAAATGTATCTTTCCAAGTTTTAAAATTCAAAATATATAGTATCAATATAATCGAAATAGTAAAAAGAGAAGAAATTCGGAAGATCTTTCGTTTTGATACCTTTCTTTTCACCTTAAAATGTGATTGAGGAATACTCTGAGGATTAATTTGATGAATTAACTGATTTAGGATTTTCCCTTCAATTGCAGCATCATTATTTGTTGTGTTTTTTAAGGTTTCTATTATCTCAGGATCACTCATCTCACCTTCATTTTTCACTGAATCGAAATGCGCAAGCGAAATATTCAAGAATTGTTTATCAGGTCTACTAAATAAGTATGATTCAACAGCACTACTTTTCCCTGCACTATAGGGGCCTGTTATGGCAATATTCTTTAGATCTTCTTCTTGAAATACAAAATCTAAAGCAGCCTCGTAAATGCTTAAATCAGCATTTTTTATAGGTGTTAATTTTTGAAAATTATATGCATTTAAATTTGTTCTCAATTTCCCCATCTTCCCCTTTTATAATTTAGTGATCCTAATCATTATAAATTACCAAGACATTTCCAAGTTACATACAGTTCTATATCAAATAATAATCACTTTTAAAAAAGGAAATGAGCCCTTTTTATTAAGTGAAACTTTACTTAGATAAAATGTTAACTGAATTGAAAACTCGAACTTATAGAATTTCTTTGCACTATTAACCATTTATTAGTTGTGAAACTACTACTGTTAAAAATATTCGACAAGAATTGATTTTCCCCTCCCAAAAAGACCAAATTACCCCATGCAAATGGCTCTAGAATAAATTCTAGAGGCCCTTTACTATGATTTGATATTCTTATTTTTACTACCTATAACAAACCGTCAACTCCACCCGATTTCCTTCCCGGTTATAAACAATCCGCTCCACTAGCTTCCTCAACGCCCGATTCTTCTCTTCACTTGTCACCGCTTCACTACACAGCTCTCAAAACTGCCCAATCCGTTCAACGATCTGCTCCATCGTAGGATAATTACCTTCATCCACTACCACCTTCCGCAAATCCTGCAATTCTTCCTCGAGTTTCTGAATCTGTCTTGTTCTAACAATTTTCCGCTCCAAGAAGACCTGCTTTGCAATCATGTCCTCTTCATAGGATTCATGTAGTTTATCTAATGCCCGTTTATGCTTTTGCAGCTCCTGCTCCTTCACGGCAATCATAATCTTCGTATCGTTATAACCGCGACCTTGCTGCTCGATTTCCTGCAAAATAATCGGGTCAACATTGCTGATCCGCTCATATAAAGTATCAAAAAACGCTTCGTCCAACACCTTCCCCTTCTGCTCACATTTGCTGCCATCCTTATAATGGTGATAGCATAAAGCACTCCAAAATTGGCCCTGTTTCTTGCTTTTACCGACTCTGAACTGCATTCTACTTCCGCATTTCTCACAGTAGAGTAATTCCAACAGGGGAAATATTCATCTCCAGCTATTGGGATTCATCAGCCTATTCTTCACTAAACCTCCTACGATGGCATCATGTTCTTCCTGTGTCTTCAATTTCTCATGTGTTCTCATAACCTTGATTCGTTCTTCTTCAGGGAATCTCCATTTGGCCACATTTCGTTGTTGTACGGCATAGGTATCTTGTTATCCGTTAACCATATCGCAATATGCCCAAGATCGATTCCGACTCTAATGGTTTTTTTCAGTTATTACCAAACAAAAAAACCGAAGCAAACTTACACTCCGGTTCCTTCACTGCTAATTATATGCCTTCATAGATGGAATCTTTCTCCCCACTAAAGACATCAATCATCATTAATGCTCCTATCTTATAGCCTTGGATAAAAGATAATGCTGAGTGCAAAGAATTTGAGTCACTCTGTAAATCATATAGCTCTTCAACTTGTTCAAAATCTTCTTCGGACATTTTTGTTTTAAGCATGTGCAGTACATCAATAATTCTCTGATTAATCTTCTGCAATTCCGGATCATTAGGCTTAATCAACTCATTCGGTCGTAATTTTGCGTAATAGAAATCCTCCAAAATGATTACCATCAAGCCTCCTTTCGCAGACTAATACTCTACCATGTATAAATTTTATGCGAAAAACGCATAAATAACAATATGCATTTTTCGCATAAAGTAAACTTGGCTTGGGTGAAGAGCATTGTATACAAAAATCCGCGACTTGCGCGAAGACAAAGATCTAACACAGCAACAAATGGCTGAACTTTTACATATTACACAAGCCACCTACTCCCGCTACGAGAATGGGAATTTGGATGTTCCGAGCGCCGTTTTGATTACGCTGGCTAATTTCCATAACGTAAGCATTGATTATATTTTAGGGCAGACCGATAATCCCAAGCGCTACCCTGTTAAAAAATAATATTCGCAGCAAAACAAGCTCATTTACGAACCACATGAGCTTGTTTCATGTTATTCCCCCTCCTTCAGACTAACGACTGTTATCCCTATAGCCTCTTTAATCTGCGGAATAGATAACCCGTTCGCTTTCAGCTCTTTTATCCAAAGGATGCGTGCGACGGTATCCTCTCTTTTATATCGGCGTGTTAAATTCTCTTCAGCCTGTTCAAAGGGCAGCATGCCTTCCTCGGTGTAATGTTTCAGCGTGCTGTAACGAGAACCTGTAATTCTTACTAATTCACCAATAGATACATACTCTGAGGCCAGAATCGCCTCCATCGAACGTTGCCTGGACAATAGATCCCACTCCTTTACAGTGGGCGCTTCGGAACAAGACGCACACCTTGAATCGGTACTTTCATCATTACAAAATGCGGAATCACATCGTATAGCAGATTATCAATCTTGAGGGTTGCAATTGATCCTTTTTCAATCACCGTAACTTCATGTCCATAGGAGGTTAACCTTGCAAGGACGAAGTTTAGCCTTTTATTACTATTATCAAACCAAGCCTCTGTCTCTATAAAGACTGCTTGTGACCGCTCAAGGAAAGGGAAGAAAAAATTGATACTGCTGCCCGCAGATGTCTTCACCAACTTCGACTTCAATTGCAGGAACTGTTTGACCCCTAACTCAAATCCATGATGAATCTGGGTCCGAAACAATGACTTTGCCCATAAGTTACTGACGTACAGATCGTGCATTCTGGTATTAATCTGCTCCAGTTCATTCCGCGAGAAGAAATCATGCATACATCCACTTTCGCGAAGCAGCCACAGCATGCCAATAATCTCATCCGTTACCGTTCCCTCTTCCAGAATTTCTGCCCGAAGGTTCTCTGTAATGCTTGTATACACTCCATTGTGGCTGCGATAGGCTTTCATTTCAACACCCGCTGAATCAAAATACATATCGCTTCCTAACAGACTTGGGATCTCTTCCAGCAAATTCATTGCCTTTAGATCATCCGCTAACGCGATTTCAAGCTCTTTTAATTTTTTGTTAGGCAGCATGGAAGCTTTCTTCAGACACCATCCCAGATCACCTTGCATCTCAGCATGATTATGGAGCAATGGTAATAGAACAGTTTCTCTGTAGAGCGTTGAACTGGATTGGTCCAGAGCTTCTTTGCGGATAAACAGCTTGTTATCCTCTTGTGTGAAATATCCCTCTAAGTAAGCCTCCAAAACAACCGCTGCAGCAATAGAACGCAGAGACACTTTCTTTGCATTAGTCATGTAAAGACTACTCTGTGCATTTAATGCGACCAGCGCAAAACTTTGAGCTAAATTCAAATCCGTCATAGCCATCCACCCCTACCCATGATTTGACAATCCGGTTCATGTTTCCTGTGAATGAAGAATTTTATTTATATCCGTTTTACTTACTACTTACTACTTATCACTTACCATTTACTGTACGTCACTTTCAAAATATTGTCAACGGCGAAATGCCATCCCTTGTTCATCCGAAAAAGTATTTAACCAAAACAAATACCCCACGGAAAATCCCATGGGTTCTATTAGTATTATGAGTTAGCATTCTCGTTAGCTTAGGTAATCTTTTTTCTTAAGCTCCGATACGGATTCAGTTAAAGACTGACTGGTTTTAATTTCAATAACAACAGACAAATCGTTTCGCTGAGCAAATTCCAGCCGGTTATCGATTGGAACAATTCCAGTATATAAGGGCTGATGATCCGATTTGCCATTATAATCGTGAAGATGCATATGTTTGATATGATCACTGAAATAAGTAAAGATGGATTCTTCATCGAAACCTGCCTTCGCATCATGACCCACATCCCAGGTAAGATAGAAGTTATTGAATGAACTTAACTGATCAAGAGCCTTTCGAATATGCGGAATGTGAAAATTCCCCGTGTTCTCAATACATAATTCAACCTCAAACATTTTAGCCAAATGATAAAGTTCTGAATACGAATCATAAAGTAATTCTAAAAAATCGGCTTCATACTGTTCATTAATCCAGATCTTTGTTTGCGGCAGGGTGAAATAAATCCCATTATTTAAGTGCATGTTCAGCGTTTTTATTCCTGACAGATTTGCCCACTCCATCGCTTGTCTGCAACGTTCTAGATGCCCCTTCCTTATTGACGGGTGATAGGAGGATAAATCTAATTCTTCAGGGAGATGAATTGTAAAATCGATTCCGTATTTTTCTTTGTAGTAACCTATTTCCGAAGGACTTAATTTCTCTGGTGTGCAGATCGGAAGGTTCATATTTAATTCGATAAATTCCAATCCAAGTGCTTTACATAATTGGACATTATCAGCTATAGATGTGTATTCGGCTAAAGTGGGCATTCCCAATTTCATTTGAGATCCTCGATTCTCTTTAAATATTCTATATAAGTTGAATTAAAAACTTTAGAAAAAGAGAGTCGGTGGTGGTGGGATATATAGGGGCACTAGCGACCGGTAAATGGTTGAATGTACCCTCGATTAAGAAATGCAGCCAGCCACGCAACGGTTGTTCAAATGACTAGCTTAGCGTTACGGACATGAGAGACGTTAAGCCTGCAGAAAGCTACCTGAGTGCCGGACTTGCGGACATCAGCGCCGTTATTTCACCGAAAAAATGGTGTTTGCCCATGATAAGCGGCGGATAAGGACCCTCATGTCCGTAAGCCCGCCCAAATGACTTTTTTTGAGCAAATAAAGGCTGTGGTGTCCTTCCCTGGATTGTATTGAACCAGACAGATGGCAATAGCCCTCTATAACCTGCTCCAACCCCACGTTTGGCTTCCTTAGTGGGAGCGAACGCCAACAATCGTGTGCAATAGTTCAAGCCCTATATCTACTAACTCATTTGCTTTCTCTAGTATATTCGATAAGGTTACCTAAGCATCTTTCCTATTATCATCCATCATCTCAGCCCCGTAAACCATGGCAAATGGGCGAACTCATTATTGGTGGGGATTCCTTGCATCCCGAGTTTTTTCAAGACTTTTCCCTCCTTCCCCTGCACTGATTACCATGAAAAGCTTTCATAAGAAAATCACGTTGCGGAACCTGCAATACTTCATATGATTCTAAGAATTTCGTGTTATCGTAGGAGGCTGCTTCTAAACGAACTGTAATATTGTCTTTTGCCAGTTCTACTACTGAATAGGGGGCAGCAGGTTTCGAGTTGCATCCTAAAGAACCTGGATTTAGAAAGATTGTATCTTTACCCTCAAAAAAATGAATGGGATGATGATGCCCAAAACATATTAAGTCAGCTTCGTTTCCTTTGAACAGAGAGATCAAATGATCTAAACCTGGCTCAACAATCTCACTAAAAGGGTCCTTGCTTATATGCTCATCCCGTTTGGCATGCTCCATGTGATAATGGATAAATAATATAGACTTGCCTTCGATGGTTACAGTAATTATCCGTGAAAGCTGCTCTAACGGTGTGATGAACCTTTTGTCCAGATGATCTGCTATCCATTGGTGATGCTCTTTAGCATGAGTGTGGCTTACCGGATACTCTCCCCCTTTTAAAAGGGCCAACACTGCTTCATCGTGATTTCCGGTAATCATAGAGACATCATTTCTGGCAAACAAGATTGCCAAGACTTCATTTGAATCAGGACCAATCCCTATCATATCTCCCAGACAATAAATATGTTCAATGTCCTGCCTCATGTCAAACTCATTAAGGACTGCTTGTAGGGCAGGAGCGTTACCGTGAACATCGGCAATCACTCCAATTTTCATAAGCTAACGACACTTCCTTTGTCTGTATTGCACATTCTTATGTATGTCCCTGCGCTGGGAAGGCTTACAAAATAAACACAACCGCAATCATCACATAAGAATACCGGATGTTCTTTTTCAAAAGTATGTATATAGTGCCATATAGAAGAGACATGAAGAACGCATAAGCACCAGTCGGCCCGCCCTGCAGTAGAATATGTATAAGCCCCCATGTGAGAGCAAGAAAGAATCCTCCATAAGGCAGACCGCCTCTTTTAAAGAGCGTTTCACCGAATTTTTGGCCAAAAGCAATTGTCAGCAGAATCAAGGCCGCTTCGAATAAGTAATAGATATTCTGGGCAATAAATCTAACGATCCCCTTGTACTCCTCAACCGGCTTAAAGCCGCCCCATACAATGGTAGTAGCAGCTATTGCTATAACAGAAATCAGAGCCGCAAGTAACCATCCCTTGGAGTCAGGCGCTTCGTTTAACTTCATAAGATCAAAGGCGTATTTCTTCCTTGAAAGCCTTATCAGTAATAGAGCCATACTTCCCCACAAAATGCATGTAAGCCCCCAGTGTATGCAATGATGGATGAGGGTATACTCAGAGCTTTCAACCCCCAATATAGAAGGCAATAGCATTGACAAAACAACCTCAAGACCGAATCCTGCAAAAGCGTATAAACCTAATGCAAGATAATCGCTTGCCCCAATCTTCTTCGCTTCCATAAACTGAATCCTCCCAACCAAGTTAAATTTGTTTTTCATTGCAGAAACAGTCTTTAACTGAAAATCAATCCAGTCAATACAAAAACTAAATTCATATAAATATGCATCAGTATGGACGCAACAAGCCCCTTAGACCGTATGGCCGTTCCTCCCATAAAGAAACCTCCAACTGAAAAGGCGATGCACATTCCAAGCGAAAACCCCAAATCATAATGAGCCATACCAAAGAACAGGCTGGTTACAATTAATCCATATACGTTTCCAGACCATTTGACGAATTGGTTAAGTATAATCCCTCTCCATACTAGTTCCTCCAGAATTGAATTAACTAGCGAAAAAAGCAGTCCATAATACAACAGAAGCCTTAATGAGCTGCCATCTAAATGACTTATAAAGAAATATATAAAGAAACTTGACCCAGCTGGCGCTACAAACACAAAGATAATGAGAAACCTCCATACCGGATCTTCTTTTCCCCGCCAGATAAAAGGAAAAAAGATACTGGATTGGAAATCTCCAATACGAAAAAACTCAGAATTAAAAACACTCCGCGGAGCCAGGAAAAGAAAAGGCAGAATATACCCGAGCACACTAAATCTCGAAACAATAATCCGGACTTCGTCTGGCATTCCTTCGTAATAAAAAACTGCAGCAATCCCTTCCATTAGAAAATGTGAAATGGTGTATCCGATAAGAAAAAGAATTAGCATTTGGATACTTATTTGAACCCGATTTCTCAATTGCATTCCTGACTTCACTATTAGTACATACCTCCAGCTATGTATTTATCAAACCAATTAATATATTTCTACCATATCATAAATTAACCATTTATATAAACTACTTACATAACGCAGCGTTATGTTAAATATAAATGATCAGCGGCGGATACGGACTAATATCATCGACAACACGCAGCTAATCACAGCAAGCCCCATCCACAACAATACGGACCAGGATAGCCAGACGCTAATCATCGAGTAATTATAATTAATCAAAAAAGGCCAGATCAGCACTAAGAGTAACAGCAGCGATCTAACAATCAGAGTTGCACGAGTCCGGAGCTTGTTGCTCCGTTTGGCTTGTTCATCCAAGATGTGCTGGTTTATCCCCCCGGCCAGTGAAATTACCTTAAGAGTAATTCCGATAACCGATAACAGGACTAACAACGATGCTACCCAGTCAATAATGATGTTGCTGTCATCATATTTAAAGGTGTGCATAGGCTTCCCGTTCATTAGTTCATACATATTCTGAGCAATTAGCGAAGGGGCTGTTGAGTTCAGATTGGTGAGTACGAATACCGCCTCCTGCCGCCCTTTATCCATAATGACCTGAGAGGAATAATTCGGGTTACGCCCGCTATGACTGATCACCTGCCCGTCCAGGTCTTGACTCCATCCGAAAGCATAGAACTGGTTCTTAGCTTCAACTCCGGCTGTCCGGATATCAACCTCATGGGATTGCTGAATGGCGTTCCTCAGATCCTCCGGTATTTCGCCTATGCCCAGCTGCGCATTGATCCAGTGCTCCAGATCCTTGATATTCGTTACCAGGTACCCCGCAGCCATATTCCCGTAATATCTGGGGGCATTGTACGCTACGCTTTTTCCAAAAAACACGCGATAGCCTTGCGCAAGCTGCTCCGGCTGCTCCTCCTGTCCTGATGAAAAATAACTGTCCGTCATCCCCAGCGGAAGCAGGATATGCTCCGTCACATAATCCTGATAGCGCATGCCTGTAACCTGTTCAATAATCATCGCCAGAATATCATAATTCACCGTGGCATATTGATATGCAGTCCCCGGATCTGTATCCAGCGCAATGTCAGAGAACTTATGTATGGTTGTAGCCAGCATTTCCGTACTAGACCCTTCCGGAATTAGTCTGATGCTCCAAGACGGTATACCGCTGGTATGAGCCAAGAGCTGATTAATTGAAATCTCAGCCTTCTCCCCCTTATAGGTTGGAGCAAACCAGGGAAGATGTTCTGAGATATAATCGGAATACGCCAAGCCCCCCTCTTCTTGTAACAAAATAACAGCCAGCGCCGTAAACGCCTTGGTCGTCGAGCCCAGCTCAAAGAGTGATTCCTCCGTGACCAGCTTTTCTTGTTTCGCATCCGCGTAGCCGTATGTCTTAAATTCTGACTTGCCCTGCTTGGAGGTTACGACCGCTACGCCTGGTGTTGCTGTTTTGGCCATTATGGTTTCCACCATGTTCGGCTCACTATCGTAATTCCCTGACGTTATTAGAGTTCCAAGCTCATGCCAACAAACAATCGTCGTGATGATTGCGATCAGCAGGATGGCGATTGCTTTAGTGATTGTTCCTCTTCTCTTCGGTATCTTGTTCATGGTTAATCTCCTTTAGATTCGTGCATCTCTTACTGAGGGCACCTCTAACAAATAAGACGTTAATTGCATGCGAATCCCTGCGAAACTAGATTTTGGTTGTAATAAAAAAACTCCTGCTGGAATGTTAGCAGAAGTTTCATAATAATTGTCTCACGCGTTAATGACGTGGCCGGAGCATTCTCCCAACAACAAAAAGCATTTGTTTTCTTGTGAAGAGGCGGGGCATTTGAGCTGAAATATAGTTTTTCACCCCTGGGATTGCAAATACCTTTTTAGCTTGAAGCGCGCGAATTGCTACCTGAACAACATTGTCTGGAGTATCCCGCTTACCTACAGAGGCCTCTTCCGCCCCCACAATATTAAAAAACTCAGTCTCCGTAGAGCCGGGACATAATGCAAGAAATTGTACGCCGCGTTTTCGGTTTTCCTCCCACAGCGCCTCTGTAAATGATAACACGAATGCTTTTGTAGCCCCATATACCGCCATATTAGGAGTAGGCTGAAATGCTGCAGTGGATGCCACATTAATAACCATTCCGCTTTTCTTTTTCAACATATCCGGTAAAAATAAATGAGTAAGATCTACTACCGCCGCTACATTCAGCATCACTTCATCATGTTGTCTTGCTCCTGACAGCTGTTCAAATAGTCCATGGGTCGCGAAGCCTGCATTATTAATTAGAATATCAACCCTCAGATCACGCCCAGCACATTGTTGGTAGAGCTCCGCCGCAGACCCTTTTTGAGATAGATCAGAAACAATTACCTGTGCTTGAATACCGTGTTTTATATGTAGTTTCTCTGCTAAAGCAATCAGCTTAGTTTCCGAGCGGGCAACTAAAATCAAGTGGCTTCCTCTTGCTGCAAACTCATGCGCAAATGCTTCACCGATCCCCGAGGAAGCACCTGTTATCAGGGTCCATTTGTTTTTTATTGCTATCATTCAATCACTTCTCCTTTTTGATTGCCCATCAGAAACAGTGTTTCTATACGAATCATTGTATCTAATTGAAATTACGTTGTCAAATAAAGAACATAATCATTCTGAACAGCTGGCTTATTTAAATAGATACCTGTAAAATATATTGAACAAGAAAAAACTAAAGTTCTAAAGGTGTGAAATTACATGCAAAATTCATCCGGTATCCCTTCCGCTGACAAACATCAGGTTACAACCTACGCAAAGGTCAAGCTTCAGCATAATGAACTGTTAAGACGCAACATTATTGAATCCGCTGCATCAATTATGCTGAAATCAGGTCCTGAAGCTGTAACGATCCGCAGAGTAGCTGAAATAATGGAATGTCCCACAAAAGTAATTTATAACCTGTTCGGAAGTAAGGAAGGTCTGGCAAAAGAACTTTTTTTGGAAGGCTGCAAATTGTTAGCTGATGCCTTTCAGGCCGTTCCCCTGCAAGCAGATCTCAAACAATATTTTCTTGACCTTGGGCAAGCCTATTGGGATTTCTCGAAGGATTATTCAAGCTATTATATGGTCATGTTTGGAGGGGCCTTTAGCGAATTCAAACCGGAAGAGGAAAGTTTACAGGCAATGGTAACCGCATTGCAACAACTAACCAACATGATCTCAACAGCCATTGAACAGGGATATATTGCTGAGAAGGACCCCTTTATTGTTGTTAATCTTGTTTGGGCATCGCTGCATGGTGTTATTCACCTGTATTCAGGGGGACATATTCAAAACGAAGCAACAGCAAAAATGCTGTACGACAGATCCCTATTAAACTTAATTCATACGTTTTATGGGAGCGGCCGTTAATTAAGTGTTGAATTTAGCGGAAGCAAATAAGCTCTTGTTATTCTCACAAGAGCTTATTTGCTATTCAAGAATTCATCACTATGCAATCGTATTACTGATTATTTTCAGGAACCCGTTCTTGGTAGCGGTATCCATGTTTTGATAAATAAGCGTTCTCGCTGCCTCGCTGAATAAATACCATTGGTCTGAGGTCGCATCATGTATTAAGCCTTCTGGATAGGGCTTTAACATTTGCTCTGGAAAGGATCTGTTTATAGTGTAAATGTCATAACGCTTGATGCTTTTACCGTTCGCGTCCAGAAAATCGAATTGTCTTTCTTTATAATAAGATCCCGGAATATCAATGTTAGAGGTCCACGAATAATGTTCAGGAGCTTCGACCTTGTTGCCCAAGTTATCAGTAATAACATCATGAATGGCTGTAATGTATGCATTTCCTTCGATTTGCTGAACTACACCGCCCATGATCATGTGATATTCTTCCTGCAATGCTTTTATTTTGACTTGATCAATAACCAAAGCTTCAGAATTGACCGTCACTGTAGAATTGCTGTAACCCACCTGGCAGCCAAACGTTTCTGAAAGAAAACGAAGCGGAACCATGGTTCGGTTATTCTTTAAATACGGCTTTGCGTCCAAAAAAACAGACTCTCCATTTTTCGTTACGTTACCGCTGTTTAATTTCAATTTCACTTGCATATTGTTTCTCGTCAGGATGATTTCCGAGTTAGTCCCAGTGACCCTTGCGCCTAAATTCTCACTGATCACCCGCAGAGGTACCATGGTGTGACCGTTTCTAATTTCGGCTGCCACATCGGATGAAATCACAACATCGTCAATCTTGATTTGAATATTCCTCGCTGCCGCATGAGCAGGTGAAGAAGCCATCGCTAATGCAAACATGAGCATAATTCCTGAAAGTACCTTTTTCATAATATCCCCCCCTTCTATAACGTTGTAGTTTCGTATGGACCGCCATTAAGCTTAGCGAATGTCGAGCTTTGAATCGTACGTTTTTGTCCGAAGAATTTATTAAATAATGACATATTATTTCTCCTTACGTGTTGAGATACGTTTGATATGTAAAATGAAGTCTATTTTAACAGTGAAATTATACCACATGTTTCCTTTTACATCCTATTAATCAGGATTTTATACCTATAATAGTTTTACCTCACATAGCGTATCTTCGAAGTAGCTGTTATCATTTCAAACAAAAACCGGAGTGAAAATTCCACCCAGGCTTTCTAGCAATTGATGTAGATATCCCTAAGGCAATCCTGATTAAGCTGGCAGAATTCCACCAGACGAGTACAGATTATTTATTAAACAGGACGAATCAGAAGGATTCCTATCCAAAAAGTTAAAGTATCCGCAGCAAAACAAGCCCTTGTGACAATCACAGGGGCTATCTCCTTTGGTAGTATGGACAGGCTGGCCCAGCAATTTAGCAATCTAACTATGGCTATCTCCTAAATGCATTGCTGCGAGATTTGTGTTCTCTTTAGAGTAACAGCTGCTTTAATTCTTCTCAGATTTTCCTTCCACTATAAATTAACTTACAATGTCACTCCACTTCCATCCACAAGGCATTCTGCCGGTCATTAGAACTTGATAAAACAATCAATCCAGACTGGGGACCTTCCGGGACTATAAACCCAACCCAGCCGTTGAAGAATTCCCCTTTTGATACGCTGGGCAAATATTTGTGGAACATAAAAGAGGGAACTCCCTTCGGAGTGGCCGGGTCAATATATAGAAATCTATAATTGTCTATTGTTAGCGATGCTCCAGGCTTCTCAGATGCTAAGATTTCAAAATTCACTTTTACAAAAACATAGGTATACCCACTTGGAGCAGGCTCTGTTTTCTCTTGAAGGATTTTCGATGCATCCTTTCCTGTACTCATATCTTCAATAGTGACTGAACCTATGTACTTATCATAATTATCATTAATTTCAAAATATGCTTTTGAACCGAAAGGTAATGGATTGGCCTTGGTGTATCCACCGTACATACTATTGTCTTCTCGCGAGATGCTGATTGTCTTTGAATCAGGCATAACGTGATATGAGCCTCCCATTCCTTCAATAACTGTACGCAAAGGTACATAGGTTACCCCGTCAATGGCCTTTGCTTCTCCTTTAATTGCAGCCCCATTTACCTTTAAAGAGTAACTTGTAGTGGCCGCATAGACCGTGATTGATAAACATGCTACTGAAAAAATAGTAAGAAAACCTGATAACATTAACTTTTTCTTCACTATTGTTACACTCCTTCACCTAAAAATTATATGTGCGAAAATTAATGCCTAATCCCATCCATTATTTTAATGCTCATTCATCATTTTCTTTTTATTATTCGACAAGGTTTCCTTTCGTCCTTTTAAATGCACTAAATTCCTCCATCTGAATTACATTTTCAACAACAAAAACCGAAGCAAATCCCTTCGCCCCGGTTAACTCAACCACTGTTCATTTCATTCTTTAGCTTCACTTTCTCCACTAAAAACTTCAATCATCTTCAAAGCCCCAATTTTATATCCCTGAATAAATGATAATGCAGCTTGCAATGCATTCAACTCTGTTTGCAAATCAAGAAACTTCTCAACTTTCTGAAACTCCTGTACAGTTAAGTTCTTTTTAAGCTGCTGTGATGCTTCCATGACTTTTTGGCTTAGTTCCAGAATTTCCGGATTATTTGGCTTAATTAGCTCATTGGGATGCAGCTTTTCATAGTAGAAATCCTCCAGAATAATCTTCATCAGGCCTCCTTTTTAATGACTATAGTATTATTATGTATAAATTTTATGCGAAAAACGCATAAATAACAATATGCATTTTTCGCATAAAGTAAACTGAGCTTAGGTGATATCCTTGTACACAAGAATCCGCAATCTGCGCGAAGACAAAGACCTGACACAACAGCAAATGGCTGAGCTACTACATATTACGCAGACTACTTATTCCCGCTACGAAAATGGTAATCTGGATCTTCCAAGTGCTGTTCTGATTACATTAGCCAATTTTCATCAAGTGAGCATCGACTACCTATTAGGGCAGACAGATAACCCCAAGCGCAATACCGCTAAGTAGAGCATTCACAGCACAAACAAGCCCCTGTGCCAATCACAGGAGCTCTTTTTACGTTTAACTATACTAACTCTCACTTACCCTTCCTTCTCCCCACCCCAAACCTCCAAATACTTAACCGCCTCCGCAATTCCCTTAAACTGGATGACAAGCCGTTTATTCAGATTTTCCAGCGCCAGCTGAAAAGACTGCTCGATCTGCTCATTATCCTGCGTGTCCAGATTATTAAGCAGGCTCTTCATGTTGTCGAAGTAATAGACGGTTTTTCGCAAGCTGCTGATGACCAGGATTTTGCGCAGCTCGGCCAGGGAGAACACTCTGAATCCATTGTCCTGGTTTCGTACTGACCGGATGAGTCCTTCGGCTTCCCAGTGGCGGATCGCTGAAGTGTTCACGCCTGCTATCGCGGCTGCTTCTCCTATATTCATCTGTTCCTTCAATTGCACATTGCGGTAACGGGTGAAATCCGTGCTTCGGATCATCGTCAGAATCTCTTCCACCCGCTGCTTCTCTATTTGAATCTGATATTGCTGTTCATTCAAGAGCCACAGGGCTTGTTCCATGCTCCCTTGCTTCATCAATCTCATAGCTTCATACACAACCGGGATCTCATAGCCTTGTAATAATACTCTGATGGCAGTGAACGACTGCAGGTGTAACGGTCTATAGTAACGGTAATTGCTTGGAGTCCTCGGTACATCCGGAATGAGACCTTGCTCTTCATATCTTCTAAGTGTTGTGGTGCTGACCTGCAAGATATCTGCAATTTGGTTTGGGGCATATGTCTCCATCCGCTCTCCCCTCCTTCAAGTAGAACCTTTAAGTGCTACGATAACATATCCCGCTCATAACCCGCAATCTATCTGGACCGGGGTTCCGTAAGCCGGAAGCTTGCATGAATGTTATAAGATTGAGGTATAACGTTCACAGGAGTGATGATGAAGTGGAAAAGATTATTAAATTGTCAGATGAAACAGAGCTGCAGGTGGGTCTCATTGGAAAACCCGGTTCTCCGGTCATTATGCTTCCTGTTGCCAAACCATCCGTAAACGGGCAAGAAGCGGAGAATCTGCGGATGTGGGGAGTAGATCCTGAACTGGGCCAGCATTTCATCGAGGGCCTCAACGATACGTTCCAGGCACTTTACTTCGACTACGAGGGCCACCGGCTCAAGCATCCGAACCCGGACCAGCTTACCCCGGAGAGCATTGTCCAGGACCTGCTGACCATTGCGGATGAAATGAACGTCGGCAAGTTCAGCTACTACGGTTATTCTTGGCTGGCCTTGGTTGGATTGCAATTAGCCATCCGCACTGACAGGCTGGAGGCTTTGATCATGGGCGGTTTCCCGCCAATGGATGGCCCTTATCAGGAAATGCTGATCGTAACCAACCATACGTACCGGCAGGCTTTAAGCAACTTGACTCTCTCAGATACCGATGTACAGATCCCTGCTGATCCGGATCCAATCGATTGGGATAACATCCAGGTGAAGATTAACCCGGCTCAAACGAAACAGTTTGTTACGATGTATGAGAGCTTAACGGATTTCCGTGATCGTGAGATTCAACATCTGCTGGAACTTCCAAGACTCGCTTTTGCTGGAGAAAAGGATACGATTGTGTATGGGGATAACTTCGGCAATGTAACTGTAGATATTATCGGCGCGCTCAAGCAAAATGAGTCTGCATTAACCGGGCTCGGGTGGGATGTAGAAGTCGTAGCGGGACAAGATATGGACCACACCAAAGCTATGCAGCCTGCCACCGTTCTGCCCCTACTGAAGCCTTGGCTGATTAGACATTTGCTGTGAAGAAGCCGAACTATCCGGCGAAAATATTATTTATAGCACAAAGAAGCTCTTGTGATTTCCACAGGAGCTTCCTTCAGCTAAACCGCCCGATTATTGCATGCCTTGCATAATTGCATTGATTATACCTTGCTGGGTTACGGTGTTATTCGTACGGTTGAACAAACCGAACCCGTGCTGGCCGTTGTAGCCGTTATCCCAATAGATCGGTACCGCTTTGTAGGTCTTGGCTGCCGCCGTTACGGCTTTGGCATAAGCTGCACGATACACGTTACTGCTTGAATCATAGGCGGATTTATCAATCGAACCGAATTCTCCGATCACTACAGGGTAGCCTTGGGTAACAAATTTATTGTACATGGACTGGAGCTGCGAAATGAGATAATCCTCTTGTCCCCAGGTTGATTTTTTGGAAGGATTCGTGGCTGACGCTCCCCACTGTGTAATGTTCCCTGATTCCTCGCCCGCAAAATCCCACGGGGAATAGTAGTGGGCGGAGATCATGATTCTTTTTTCCGAAGCAGGAATTGTAGTCGATCTGTAGGTATCGGTAGGAAGCACAAATCCGTAATTGCCGGCCGTGTAGTCGATATTCGTGTTCCAGCCCGGAACCAGCAGCCATCTGGCGCTATTGTTGCCGCTTGTCTGTCTGACCGTATCCACGAAGATTTGATTGTACGCATTAAGGTTGGCGTAATATGCCGAATTCGGATTGCTATAGCTGCCGTCAAACACTTCGTTCATCGACTCAAAGATAAGCCGCTCGTCGTAATTGACAAATTTGTCGGCAATCTGCTGCCATACCTTCTGATACTTCTGTTTGATGACAGTCTGGTTGCTGCCATTGACTAAAAGCCATCCGCCCTGAACGGAATTGTAACCATCCCCGTGAATATTAATGACCACATACAAGCCTTCATTATAGGCGTAATCAACAACTGCTTTCACACGATCCAGCCATGCCGAATTGACCGTATATCCGGGAGCGCTTCCAATGTAATTCAAATAGGAAACCGGAATACGAATTGTTTTGAATCCTGCTGCTTTCACCTTTTTGATTAGTTCGGGAGTTACAGTAGGGTTCCCCCATGCTGTCTCGCCGGGTGTACCATTTACCGATGCCTCAAGCTGATTGCCCAGATTCCATCCGGCTCCCATCTCGCTGACGATCTGCGAGGCCTGCAAGGATCTGAAGTCTGATGTAATAGGTGATGCCGCAGCTGCGCGCCCGTTCCATCCGCCAAAGACAACTGAAGCCAGTAATACTAGTGCTAGACAGTGGATTCCGCTTTTTTTCATTTGGACTAACATGCCATTACCTCCGTTTATAGGGTGGTTGTATATTCACTGCATTATTGACTCCGCTGAAATGAAAGATTATCCTGTTCGCAACCAGCGGCATTACGCTTGCCATCTTAAGTTATTTTGTCGTTTGTATCTTCCTCCCTATGATAAAATGGTAAATATTCGTTCAACCTATCAGATCATGGATGCGCTTTCATAGCAAAGATACCACATATGCCATATTTTGTAAACTCTATTCAGAGATGTTGTAGATAGAAAAAGCCGGCACGTAGGCTCTCTCTACGCTCCGGCTTATCCGTCTCGAATCCTCTTTTCTATCCGTTTCATCCGCTAAATAACAGTTAGCTAAGCTTTGTCCCCTCTCGCTTTTTTTTCGGTTTGCTTGTTGAAATCATCGCAGCACTCGCAACCGCCCCAATAACCAAAAACACAGCAATAAACAAACTTACCTCTTTCATCCCTGCATTGAAGGCACTGTACACAATATTCTTCATGTCCGCAAAGCCTGGCATTGCCTTGAATGCTGCTGCCTGTTTACTCTCGAAAATCTGCGAGCCGGCAAAAGCTCCAGCCTGATGGAATACATCCAGCAGCTGATTTTTGAATTCGGGGCTGATATCCTCCATCGCCTGGATAGGTTTATCCAGTGAACCGTTATAGCCTTCGCTAAGCTGAATGCCCAGCATCACTACACCAAAGGAAATCCCGACCTGGCGGAATACGTTGAGGATGCCGGAGGCCATCCCTACCTGCCTTTTGTCTACAGCGCTCATGGCCGCATTGGAGATTGGCGGATTGACGAGCGCATTGCTGATGCCAAGCAGCACGAACCCGGGCATTAAGTAGCTCCACTCAAACGGGACCCCGATCATCTGCCGGAGTACAAGGATGCCGGTCGCCCCAATCAGCAGCGCCCCGCTGATCAGCCAGCGGTTGCCGATTTTACCGGAGATGATGCCCGCGAGCGGACCGAGTACCAGCGTAAAGCCGCTGATCAGCAGCATTTTCACACCTGTTTCGGTAGCGGAGTAGCCCATAAAATTCTGCATCAGAATGGTCAGGTAGGTGAACCCCCCATACAGCCCGGCCCCCAGCACAAACGCCGCAATGTTGGCCCCATTAAACGACCAACTCCGGAAAATCGACAGCTCGATCATCGGCTGCTTCACTTTCCGTTCTGTTAGAATAAAGGCGATTAAGAAGAGCACCGCTAATCCCAACAGGCTTACAATATGCCAGTCCGTCCACGAATAATCAGCATGCATTTCTTTCTGGATCAGAGCGAAGATTGTAGTGAAAATAAGTGCCGTGCTTAGCACAAATCCGGGAATATCGATTTTACCGTTACGGTTACGGTCACTTTCCTGAAGAAAGATTAGGCCTAACACAATCGCCAGCAGACCAAACGGGATATTCACCAGGAAAATGGAGCGCCAGCCCAAGCTATCCACTAGCGCGCCGCCAATCAGCGGACCGCCGGAAATCGCCAGCCCCACCGCACTGCTCCAGATGCCTAAGGCCAGCCCTCTTTGCCTCTCAGGAAAAGAAGATGTAACCAGCGTCAGCGACAAGGACATCATTGCAGCCCCGCCGATCCCCTGGAATCCCCGGAAGATGTTCAACCACAGGTCGCTGCCCGCTAGTCCGCTCGCCAGGGAACCCAGCACGAAGACTGCTAATCCGAGCAGAAATACTTTTTTGCGTCCGATGATATCTCCTAGTTTCGAGACCGGCAGCAGCATCGCCGCATACACCAGCGTATAAGCATTCAAAACCCACTGCAGACTGGAGAAATCGGAGGCGAAATTCTTCTGAATCTCCGGTAAAGCCACATTCACGATCGTAATATCCAGCATCGCCATGAAGACCGCTAAGCTGACGGTAACCAGCACCCACCATTTTCTAACCGATTGTTCCACAACATTATCCCCTCTCATGTACCCGTGCACACATATGCACATATTGTATAAAATAAAAGCACTCTACTGCAGCAGATTCATGAGTGCTTTCATATTATTCGCTGTCTCGGTAAACGTATCGACAATAAACTCCCGGTTGGCTGTATAATACACTTCCCGGCCTTCCTTCCTGCGCTGGACAATCTTGTACCGGTTCATATAATCCAGATGGCGGGATATCACGGACCGGTTCTGCGGGAAATGCTCGGCAATCTCCCCGATCGTCATCTCTCCGTTGGCAGCCAGGAAGATCAGCAGCTCGCTTCGCACGGAATCGAATATCGCCCTGTAAAATTCAATGTCGATATTGTCTTCGATTAACTTTTTACATTTCGCCGGGTCCTGATTGATTCCCATATCCTCACCGCCTGATTTCATTATATGCATTTGTGTGCACATGTCAACCTACCACACATTAACAATCGGAAGGTTATTCTCCAGCCGGCCTCTGCTATCTCTGATCCAGTCCTTATACCACTCATTATCTGAACTGCTGAAGGTTTCGTCACCGTCGAAGTTCCGGAATGCCCCGATGTACACAATCAGCTCCCGCAGCTTGAGAAAGTGCGGAATCTGCTCCAGCCAATACTTATCTAATATGTTCTCTTTACTGTATCCGCTCATGAAATGCTGCATGAACCGCAAAGCCTGTTCTTCCCGGTCTGCTCTAGCCGTGTCCCCTCCATATACATAAACCAGGTAATAGAGCTGAATAGCAATATCCTCCACGAACCAGCTGTACTGCGCCTCATCGAAGTCAAATAAAGTAATCACACTCTGGTCGTTCACCATGAAATTCCCGAAGCCCATATCACTGTGAATGAGACCGTACGAATCTATATCCTTAGGCAGCTTGCGGAGCGTATCCACAATGCTGTAATAACATTCTCTGACCCGCTGATGCGAGGCCGGCAGAATATCGATGTTCTGGAGGAAATAATTATGATGCCAATGATGCCGCTGCAATGCAGGATTCTGCACCTTATACTGTTTCGAGAGAGCGTGCATTCTGCCGGTGAGCTGACCAAGCTGCTCATAGGTTGCATTATCGTTCAGGCATTCGGGATAGTTGATCCTGCTCCCCGGAGCCTTATTGAAGCTGACCGCAGTAAACGGCATCTCAGGTGTACGGATCACTTCGGTCCAAGCCTGATTTATTGAGCGGATAGGCTCAGAAGCCGAAATCCCGTTGCGCGCCAAATACTTGATCCATTCCAGTTCTGCACTTACCAGCTCGGGTGTCCGGTGCATTCCCGGAGTAATTCTTAAGATATAGCTTTTACCGTATTGCTGGTACTCATATACAAAATTCTGAAAACCGCCGATGTCCGATATTTCATCCCTATGAATTCCGTAGCGGCCTGCTGCTATTTCCAGAATATTATGGGTGTTGAATAGGTCCCTGATGATATTTTCCAAGTTGAAAGCCTCCGTCTCAGTAAACATTGCAAATGAACAGCACTTAACCTCATATGATATTTAGATATACTTCATTTACTCCGTTCCCAGCCGATAAGTAAACGTCTTACTCTCCTTCTTCCCGCTTGTGAATTCGAACTCCAGCTCGGAAGGATCCCCGCCCGTACCGGTGAGTTTAATTCCATCGTACTTGAATCCCGCCATATCCAGAGGATTAATTCCGAACTCCTTGTAGAGCAGGACTGCGCGGTTCGCTCCGGTATCGATTAATGTCAGCATTCCTTCATCTGAGGAACGGGCAAGCACATAATTCTCCCCTATTGCTTCAATCGAATAACTGACATCAGGGGTGCCTGCCAGCTTCGCAATGTTCCAGGTTTGCTTGACGGAGCCATCGGGAGCAATTAACCGGAAAGACTGGCCGTCATTCATTACGGCATTGCCTTCGTATACCTTAAGCTCTTCCAGCGGAGCATACTGCCAGTAATGGACTTTAGCTTGCCGCATAATGACGCCTTTGTTCACAAAAAGACGGATGATATCCAGATTAATTGAAGGTTCGCCGTAGGAGTATTGAATCGTCACCAGATCCGCCTCGTCGGAAATTCTCACATGAGTAACCTGAGCACCGGAAATAAAATAGGGATCAAGCTTCGCTGTAGTGGCTCCCAGTGAGTGAACAACACCCGCCTCATCCCGTTTGTATAGTGTGCCGGTTACGCCGTTCAGGAAATAGGCATCCTTACGGGTCCTGCCTTCACCGGTATATTCGGAATAACTGATGAACGCCTGCCGGCTGGCCGCATCCCATTTCAAAGCGCCTCCAATAGCATCACTAACGAACCGCAGCGGGATATAGAGCTGTTTGTTAATCTGCTGAGGGGCTGCTGCATAAGTAACTTTCTTGCCGTTTACGACTGCGTTTTTGCTGCCAACCTTGATGCTGCCTTTGGTGAACACATTCACTATAGTGATTGTTTGTCTCCCTTTATCGTAAGTAACCTCTCCTCCTCTGACATAGAAGCCGTCCAGCGGAACCATCACGGTGCCATTCACCAAGGAAGGATACCCCACAGAAGAGGTAATCTGCGAGTTGTTCAGATATACCTTGATTGCAGGCAGGCTGATCTTCTGCACTTTAGCTGAAGCAGCTGCCGCTTCCCCCGGAGAGTGCACTGCACCCATAATAAGCATGCCCAGACCCATAGCTTGAATTATCTTCTTCCCCATTCCCATGCCTAGTCCCCCTTCAATTCTCAAAAAATCCCATATGGCAAATCTTAGCACAAACAAGCCCCTGCGGCTATACGCACGGACCTGCTTGCTGATTCATCTATTCAGCTCTCCTCCAGCACAATATCCTTACACCGCACAATCAGCTCCTGCATGCCTCCTGCCCCTGACAACAACACATGCACCTCATACCCGCCGTTAACAACATACAGTTCTTCATACAGCCAACTGCTGCCTGGTACATGCGCATCCTGCCGCAGAATCTCAGCTTTAAGCAGTGTAATCTGATTCAGATGGGTGAATCCCCCGTCTGTATCTAGCCGGATAACCATATCTTCTGAAATATGAATCCCGGTGACTGTACAGTCGTGGAAATGAAATTTGTCCTTAATATGATCAGGAATGGCTTCCGCCTGCTGCGCGGATCTGTATTCACTCATAACCGCACCTGTTTGGCTTTCATTCGCCTTGCTCTCCCGCTTCAGCTGGTGCAGCACTTCCTTCGTGCAATATCCCAGTGTGAACACCCGTATATCGGCAATCTGTTCATATAACTCTCCTGACAGCCGTCGAGCCTGATCTTCACAGCTCCAGCCGTGAATCTCCTTGAACTTGTACTTGCTGCCTGTGACGTCAAAAGGCGGCCGCACATCGTAGTCGGCAATCAGCTTCTCGATATGGAGCTTCTCTTCAGGCGGCATACGATAGATTATGATATCCTCGTCCTTAATCTCCCCGCTGCCGGATAGTGCCCTTGCGGATACCAGCTCTGCCCCGTCATGCTCCAGCATAAACCGGGGATCTACATCGTAGATTTCACGTTCCAGCTTCAAATAAGCTTTTTCTTTTCTTGCATACAGCCTGGTATACAGTGCTTCATCCTTCGCTGCTGCTCCTCTATGTACCCGCATGCCGAAATGAAGTCCCCTCCGCTGGCACAGCTCGTACCACTCTTGTGTAAGATATCTCACGGCTGCTGCTCCCCTCCTCTACTTCCTAATATTAGCTAGAATAGGCCTGCCACCGCAACTGCGGCAGCAAGCCTATTCTCTACTTAGGGCATCCGTCTACTTAAAGACATATTCCCCTTCACCTATAAGAATGGTCTTTCCCTGTAGTGCAGATGAATCTGCCTTGAAAATAACCTGGCTGAACTGGTTCTCTTCGCCTTCTAAGAAGTCAAAGGTCTGCCCGCCCGCCTTAAGGCTGAAGCTGCCGTCTTCTGACGCTGTAACCGGAAGACCGAACAGCCCGCTCCAATGCTTAGCGGCGGCGCCCGGATCTGTAACGCGGAAGACCGCGCTCACCATTTCCACCTGGCCCGCAGGATGGGGCTGGTTGATCCCGGCTGTGTTCAGGCTGTCCAGCCGCGCTTCATCCCGCTGATTCCACTGAATGATGAACGGATAGACCAGTCCCTGGAAGTCACCGTCAATGGTCATCATCCGCCACTCAATTAACCGGCCTTTGTTATCGAGGCGGCGGCCGTCGATGATGGGCGACAACGAGAGGCCTGCAGCTTTCAGATCAGCCTCGACTGCTTCAATATCATCCGTCCGCAGCACCACTCTGCTTAACACTTCATGCTCCGGCAGAACGGCAACGGCATCCCGCACAACCACATTGTCCTTAGTGGCTTGTGCAAGCTCCAGGTTCTCAATGCCAAGGAACTCAAGATAGGTTAGCCCGAAATAACTCAACGCGTTATAGGTGCCCCAAGCCGTATGCGAGCCGCCCCGGAAAGCCAGCAGACCGTGATCAGCAAAGAGCTGCACCGGCTGATCCAGATCATTCACATAGTGCACCAGATGATCCCATTTCAGTGCGGCCATTATTTCTTCACTCCCAGCTCAGTGGTCCGCTTCACGGCGGCCAGCACACTGCGCTGCAGTCCTGCGGCGAAGTCGCTGTTGTTCAGCTCGTACAAGCCGTGCATACCGACACCGCCGGGCGAGTTGTTGATATCCAGCAGCTGTCGTGGATGTAATCCGGTCTGCCGCAGCATCGCTACCGCTCCCAGCATATTCTCCAGGGCTACGTTCCAGGCCTGTTCCCGCGGCAGCCCGGCGAGTACACCGGCATCCGTGAAGGATTCAATGAAATAATAGATATAATTCGGTCCGGCCACGCCGAATCCGGTGAAGATATCAATATACGATTCCTCCAGATACTGCACCTTGCCGAAGCCGAGCAGGAATTCTTCTACCTGGCTACGAGAGGCAACAGCATTCAGGGCAACGCCGCTATATCCGTAACCTGTATCGGTTAATGTATTCGGAATGACCCGGACAATCGGGCGTTCCGCTCCGAAGTAATCTCCCAATTGGGCAATCGTTACCCCTGCCACAATCGATACAATCACCGCAGCAGGCGATGCGGACTTCCGGATAAGCTGTCCAAGTGCTGTCAGATCATCCTGCGGACGAACCGCAATAACGATCAGCTCAGCTTGAGAGAGGGCTTGCTCCTGTGTACTCTCCGTGTCTACGTTATACTTGCTCTTCAACAGCTGAAGACGTCCTTCGTTAATATCCGCCACACTGATCTGTCCGGCAGTCAGTGTACCATTCGCAAGACTGGCCCGGATGATCGCTTCAGCCATCTGTCCGCCGCCAATGAAATGAATCCTTTGATTTGCCACTTGCAGCTCACTTCCTGACTCTGATTAGTTATTTGCCCATGCTTCCGGCAGAATGAATCCGGCATACTTCTCTTGTCCTGTGATGTATTCTTCGAATTCTTTGGATTCATATGCAGCCTTCAAGTCCTTAGCCCACTGGGTATCTGCATCCTTCTTGTTAACCGATACGATGATTCTGTGCTGCATTGGCGTATTCTCAATTTTCAGCGCGTCTGTAATCTTTCGGTCCGGCGCATTGGCAATGTAATTCCCGTTGACTACCCCATAATCTACGTCCTGAAGGGAGACCAGGATCTGTGCAGGGTCCAGCACTTTAATATCAATGTTGTATTTATCTGCTTCCATGCTGTTAATATTGAAGTCGGCAACACCGGCGCCTTCTTTGATTTTAATCCAGCCCAGCTCCTCTAAGATGCGCAGCGCGCGCTCCTGGTTAACAGGGTCATTCGGAACAGCCACGGTAGTACCGTCTTTTACATCGTCAAGCGTGGTATGATTTACCGAATAGAGACCTTGCGGTGCACCTGGAACATAAGCAATACCCGTCATGTCCGCACCGATTTCTTCATTGATTGCTTCCATGTATGCTGTACTCTGGAAAATACTCGCGTCAATCGAGCCTTCCTTCATCGCCGGGTTCACCTGCATATTTTGCGAGAAGGTTTTGATGTCTACTTTATAGCCCTTTTCCTCCAGGATCGGCAGAATGGATTGACGGAATTGCTCCTCATATGTACCTACACCGAATCCGACAGTAATTTCTTTCTTGTCCCCGGAATTTGCCGCTTCCTTATTGTTGCCGCAAGCCGCCAGCACCGCCATCACACTAATCAACATCACTACCAGTAATTTCTTCATAACCTTCATCTCCTATTCTAATACTATGTTTTTAAAATTCGCTAACGCCTCGTCTGTAACATTCAGCGGAATGGCACAGTTCGGCGAAAGGATAAACGGCTGATCCTTCATGAGTGCCAATGCTTCCCTGGCCTGCTGCTCAATTCGCTTAATGTCGTTCCCTGCAAACAATCCGTGATCCACTCCGCCTACCTTCGTAGCTTTGAGATCAGCTTCAAGACCCGGATTTCCTTCGGCAATCGTATCCCAGCTGATTCCGTCAATCCGGTAATCATTGAATTTCCCGGGCTGGGCATAGGCACCGCAGGTATGCAGAACATTTTTGCCATAGCTCGCAGCTTCCAGGACGATAGAATCATACGGTCTCGACAGCTCATCGAACATCGCTTCATCGAATAATCCGGGATGTGCTGTACCTGTCACGGCATAGAACAAACCGTCTGAACCCGCTTGCTTCAGCTCCTGCACAAAATCCGCCAGGGTCAAGGCAATGGCGTGCAGTGCATGATGTGCGGCTGCCCGGTGTTCTTTGAACAAGGATTCCAGCGTCACCGGCTGCTCAATTCCGAATACCGTCTTGGTGACATAAGCAGAACGTCCTACAATGAACAGCAGTACTGTCAGCGGTGAGAAGACCGTCTGAATCAGCGGAGTCTCAGGTAAACCCTGGCGGATCTTCCGTACCGCCTCCAGATGCTCAGCCAGCGAAGCTGTTCCGGATGCCTTTTTCACTTCAAGATCCCAGAGATTCGCCGCAGCGGGAATAGCCGTAGTCAGCTGTCTCGGGAACACTGTCTGATAATCCGCGAAGTCGTACTCATTCCCCCAGGCTTCAGCCAGGTAGGTGGCCCGCGGGTTGATTTTCACCCAGTCCCAGTCGTATTTCTTCGTGAAAGCAATCGTAGTTGCTGCCAGATCTTCTGCATTCTGTTCCTTGTCAATAAAGTGGCGCCATCCGCTGACAATCGGACGATCCGCAAGTTCTCCGGATAATAATGCCTTAAAACGGTCCTGCTTGCTCCATGCACTCATCTGCCGGTCCCCTTCTGTGTATGTAATAGTTAGTAGCGGCGGATTTTCCGCGCCAGTGTGTTGCCTAGAGATTGAATGCCCTGCACCAGAATAATCAGAATAATTACGGTGGCGATCATAACAAACTTGTCAAAACGCTGGTAGCCATAGACGATGGCCAAATCCCCGACGCCGCCTCCACCTACTGTTCCAGCCATGGCCGTTGCCCCGATGAGGCCGATCGTCGCTGTGGTCAGGGAGAGGATTAAAGAGCCGATCGCCTCCGGCAGCAGGAAGTACCATATTACTTGCAGCGGAGTAGCCCCCATTGCTTCAGCAGCTTCCAGAATCCCCGGATTTACTTCCAGCAGAGAATTCTCTACCAACCGTGCGATATAAGGTGCGATGTAGATAATGAGCGGAACAATCGCCGCATTGGTCCCAATTGAGGTGTGAACAATTGCTCTTGTTACCGGAATAATCGCTACCAATAATATGATAAAAGGCAGCGAGCGGATAATATTGATCACCGGATTCAGCCCGGTATAGAGCGCTTTATTCTCCAGTACACCGCCAGGACGGGTAATCACCAGGAGTATGCCCAGCGGAATCCCGAGAAGTGATCCTACAAACAGGGATACACCCACCATTTGAATCGTTTCTATAATGGCTCTAAGAAATTGCTCACTTGTGATCGATGTCGAGAACATAGGATTTCACCTCCTCTACCCGGACTTCATGCTGCTTCAAGTAATCCAGTGCCTGATCCATCTGCAGCTCTTCACCCTGGAGCTGAACGATGATCGTACCCAGTGTCGTTTCCTGAATCTCCGTCGTATTCGCGAACAGGATATTGACCTTGACCCCGCTGGAACGGATGACCTCGTAGAGAATCGGCTCAGATGCACTGTCTCCGGCAAAATTCAGCTTATAGACCCGGCTTCCCTGCTCAGTCTTAAGGGTTTTGCGGACACTTGCGGTCATGCTGTTCTGAATGACGGTCTTCACAAAGTTCTGCGTAGTCGGATGCTTCGGATCACCGAATACATCCAGTACACTTCCCTGCTCGATAATCCTGCCTTCTTCCATGACCGCCACCTTGTTGCAGATTTCCTGAATGACAGACATCTCATGCGTAATGATCATGACGGTAATGTTGTATTCGGCATTAATCCGTTTGAGCAGCTGCAGAATCGACTGTGTCGTCTGCGGATCTAAGGCAGAAGTCGCTTCGTCACAGAGCAGTATCTGGGGATTTGAGGCTAGCGCTCTGGCAATCCCGACCCGCTGCTTCTGTCCGCCGGATAATTCGCTCGGGTAGCTCCCCGCCTTATCGCTCAGTCCTACGAATGCCAGCAGCTCCTCCACCCGTTTGCGGATTTCCGCTTTGCTCTTCTTCAGCAGGACGAGCGGAATCGCTACATTGTCGAACACTTTCTTCGATTCCAGCAGGTTGAAATGCTGAAAGATCATTCCGATGTTCTTCTTGGCAGTCCGCAGCTCCTTGTCACTGTAAGCACCGAGATCATGGCCGTCTACCAGCACCTGCCCCGTCGTCGGCCGTTCCAGATAATTGACCAGACGGATCAGTGTGCTTTTGCCGGCACCGCTGTAGCCGATTACGCCGAAGATATCGCCTTTATCCACCTTGAGGCTAATCCCTTTCAGTGCTTCAATCTTCATCTGTTTGCGGGTGAATGTCTTGTACACGTCCCGTATTTCAATCATGGTCGTTCCCCTCAACTCTGGAGTAAATTTAGGATTCAGGATTATTCCTCAGCCGCCAGTTTGGCTAGAGCTTGTCCGGCAAGTGTGGCAAAATACTTCGCAGCCGGCAGGATTGCCGCCTCATCGACATCAAAGCGCGGATGATGCAGCGCATAATTCGGGCCTGTTCCAATATTGACGAACGCACCCGGGATTTGCTGTAAATAATACGAAAAGTCTTCCCCGCCCATTTGCGGCGGAATATCATGCACGGTATAGCCGGCTTGTGCGGCTACCTCCTTGGTGAAGTCTGTCCATTCTCCGTGATTAATGGTTGCGGGCGGACCCGGATACCAGTGCAGCTGTGCCTCTGCTCCGGCTGCTGCCGCAATCCCCTCAATAATCCGGGTCATCTGGTCCGGAATGCTGCGGCGGATGTCTTCATTGTAAGTACGTACCGTGCCTTCAAGCTCCACCTTCTCCGGCAGCACATTCCAGGTGAAGCCGCCGTTGATTCTCGTGACGCTTAACACTACCGGCTCCTGCGTATTATTTTGCCGGCTGACTACGGTTTGCAGCATCGTGATGATCTGCGCAGCTGTTACTATAGAGTCCACGCCTTTTTCCGGAGTAGCGGCATGTGCACCTACCCCTTTTACCGTAATTTCAAACCGGTCTACGCCTGCCGTTAAGGCTCCCGTTCTAGTACCGAACGCCCCGGTAGGCAGGTCCGGTGAGTTATGTAATCCGAAGATGGCCTCGACATCGTTCAGGCCGCCGGATGCCAGCACATCCTCCGCTCCGTGTCCCGTTTCTTCCGCCGGTTGGAACAATAGCCTAACCTTGCCGTGCAGCTCATGTTCATGCTGCTTCAGCAGGAGTGTGGCCCCTAAGATCACTGCGGTGTGGAAGTCATGACCGCAGGCATGCATCTTCCCGGAAATTGTTGAGGCAAATGGCAGCTCCGTCTGCTCTTCAATCGGGAGTGCATCTATATCACAGCGGACCGCAACGATCGGCCCGTCCCCCTGTCCGACCTCGGCAATAAGTCCGGTCTTAAGCGGGAGATCGAGAATATGAATACTTGCTTCAGTCAGCCATTCCCTCAGCTTCTGCGTCGTTCTGAACTCTTCATTGCTAAGCTCCGGCTCCCGGTGCAGGTTGCGCCGTACTTCGGTCAGGCTTGCTGCCAGGGCCTCTTCTGTCTCATGCTGTAGGTTCATTATTGTGTACGCTCCCTTCCTTACTGTTGCCCAATCCCTTTAATCCGCTCAAGTGCTGTAGACAAGCTGCTTAAGATATGCTCGCGCATTGAGCTTTCCGCACCCTCTTCATCCCGCTCAGCGATCATCTGCAGAATCGCATAGTGCTCTTCATCCGCCTGTGTGTTCCAGTCACCATGCAAGGAGACATAGCGGCAATAACGGAGTGATCGGTCTCTTAATTGATTAAGCACTTTCTCGAAGGTCTTCAGCCCGCTTATTTCCGACAAATAATCATGGAATTCAAACCCGTAGGACACCACATCATGACTGTCACCCAATTGGAAGGAGTGCTTCAGCCGTTCGAGAATCTGAGTTAACCGCTGAATATCCTTGGCTGTAGCATTCCTCGCTGCACTTCTGGCAATGTGGCCTTCCAGCATGCTGCGGATCTGGAAGATTTCTTCGACCTCTTTGATACTCAGCGGAGCTACTCGCAGCCTGCCGTTGGGCTGACGCACAAGAAAATCCTCATTCTCCAGCCGCTGGATAGCCTCTCTTAATGGGGTCCGGCTAACGCCGAGTAATGCCGCCAAATTCTCTTCATTCACCGCCTGGTCCGGCTCCAGCTCACTGTCTATTATTTTTTGCTTGAGTGTGTAGTAGGTATTATCCTTTGACAATCTTCTTGAACGCATTTCCATATGTATGATTGCTCCTCGCCTTTATATTGCGGGTCGCCTGAATAACTGTATAATTGTATACAATTATTATGAAAGATTAGTATTGGAAATCTTTCGCGGTTGATCAAGCTTTTTTCATACTATAATCCTATTAATCTCACTAGTCAAGTATGATTTATGGGTGAATAATAAATAGACACCAGTCTGTCAATTGTAAGCGCTCCCTGCAGCCTTAACAGGAGCGCAACAACCTTATCCGCTGTACGAGTTTCATGTTTGGGCTAATAACCGGATATTTGACCATTTGAAGCAGCTTTCTGAGGGGTATTTCAGCGAGAAATAGAAGGATAAGCTATCGTATGAAACATATAAATTCTTATATATGAACAAAATCGCCCTCCGGGTGGACTTCGCTGCTTGCGGTGGATTAACTTACTCGTTACTATTCCTCACGGCGAAGATCCTTCTGTTTAGCAGCTGCTAGTTAAATGCTGAGTTTGGCCTCTGTTGAAGGAAATAAGTGGATAAACGTCACTAGCGTTGCATAAAAGCTAACATTATCCGAATGGAATAAACTACCTGTCCAGAAACAGAAAAAAACTCTAATGTAAGAAGGTAGGCGCGTTGTCCATACCCCCTTACAAAGGAGCTCTCAATGGATAACGTTAAAGCAAATTCAGTCATACGTCAATTCTTATCTTTACTTCCGGTCAATGCTCTAGACCCCACCGTGTTCGATTACTACACTAAAAAGCTAACTGTGATGAAAAGTATCTTGATTTTTGTTTCCGCCCAGTTGAATCGATGGGGTTCTTACAGCGAAATCGAAGCTCAAATCCGTGCACAAACCGAACTGCAGCGTTTGTTTCATTTGGAAAGTATTAGCGGCTCTCAGTTATCCCGTTCCTTAGATCGTCTGCCTACCGAACTGCTCGAGTGGCTTTTTCAGCAACTGGCTCTGCGGGCCAAAGAGCGGACAGCATCGTTAAGTGGGATTTCCAAAACCATTGGTAAACTGAGCATTGTAGATGCTTCCACCATTTCGTTACCCCTGAATTTGGGGAATTGGGCACAGGTGACTCGTAAGGCCAGCAGCGTCAAAATGCATCTTCGTCTGGTTGTGGCCTCGCCCGACACCGTGTTTCCCGATGCTATGGTTCCCACGACTGCCAATGTCGGAGATCGAGCGTGTGCCGTAGAATTGGTCATTCCTTCGGACACGACTTATGTCATGGACCGGGGGTACGATGACTACAAAAAGATGGAGGCGTGGAGTACCCAAGGGATTCGATTTGTGATGCGTCTGCGGGACCGGGCATACACCACTGTCCTTGAAGAATCTACGGTGCCTGCCGGAAGCCGAATCCTTCGGGACGCCAAGGTCCACATGGGCCGTGCGGATCGGGCGGACAAGAAAACCTTACGCCTCATTGAATTTCTGGATGAAAAAGGGCGCCTCTACCGGCTTGTCACTTCCATCTGGGAGGTATCGGCGGAAGAGATCGCACAGATTTACAAAAACCGTTGGCTCATTGAGTTGTTTTTTAAATGGATGAAGCAGCATTTGCGAGCCGTGCACGTGCATAGCTACAAACCGCAGGCGATCTGGAATCAGTTGTTCCTGGTCTTAATTACGGCGCTTCTGGTGCAGGAGGCCAATGCTTCTTTCGCCCGGAAGCTAACGCCTTGGCAGTTGCTTAAACTGATGCGGGTGTATCTCTATCTGCCGTGGTCTGCATTGGAGCAAGAGGTGTTACGTCCGCGAAAATCGTCCAAAGGGAAACCCACGGGCGTCCGTCCAAAACCAAAAATTCTACGAACGACGGTAGGCAAGCTACGGCCGAGCAAAAAGTAATTCGAACGCAAATATGGATTTAATTGACAAACGCGTCTTACATCTATTCCCTCCTACTCTTTTTAACTTTTGAGAGAAGAAGTGGATGTAAAAATATTCTTTAAAACCAATAAATAGGTATATATAGATTTCATGTTAGGGTTAATGCAATGCGAGTGGATAAACGTATCTTAAATTCGCCTTTTTTGGTCCTTTGAGACATTTAAGTGGACAAACGTATCTTAATTCCGTCCATTTCGCTTACTTTAGCCTGTTTCCCTAATATTAAGTGCTCTTTTTCCACTTGCTGTTTAATCTTTCCTCCTTCGTTCTTGCAGCAAGTGTTATTTATCCATCTATTAATCTGCTTCTGTGCTCTCCGGACTTGCATAAATATCGCTCCACGCCGCTTAAGCCACTTTTTCACTGTTATCCGGATTTTAGAATAAAAAAACACCTGTCATCGGGAATCCCAATCCCGGATTGACAGGTGCTTTTTTATATATTTGAATTAATTATGCCTTAAACAACACAATAATCTCAGTTAACAGCACCAGGCCGGCAGCAGACACTCCGAGCGAATTGATAATGGTCAGTGCCTCCGGGTAGCTCTCTTTGCGGAACTGTGAACACAAGGACACTGTCCATAACACACTGAAGAAAAGTCCTGTATATCCGCAGCCCTGCTCCTTAAGCACATCTCTGCGCCGCTGAAAAAACCTGCCCAGGCCCGCGAAGGTAAACAACATATAAATAATAAGCTCACCGGTGGAAATAACGATGACTTCGCCTGCCGAAAAAAGATGCATCAATGCATATTGAATGCCTAACGCCATGAACACAATCAGATTAAAGGAAACTTTGTGTAAACTCAACCTTTTCTCCCTCCCATTGCGCAATAATGTATACCCATCAAGAGATAACGCTTACATTATAATTGCAAACGTTTTCCACTATCTGTGATATATGACTCTTCAGGCCTACTTATTACGCAATATGTGAGGTTTCTATGTACAAAATGCTCATAGACAACTGATAACCGAGGGAATATAGTGATGAAGAATGAGTACAATTAGGCACTTAGCACGATGATTCTAATAAAATATTCTTATTATTGAGGTGAGCAGTATGAGTTTATCTGATCCGTTTGAGACTGCGCGCCTGCACTTCCGCCTGCTGCGGCCAGAGGATGCTGAAGCTGTACACAGGCAATTTTCCGACCCGGATATGTGCAAATATTTCAGTGAGCCTCCCTGCGACCAGGAAGAAGCCTTGGCCATTATCGGGCATTACCGGAATCCGGAAGGACAAGACCATCTCCGCTACGGCATGTTCGACAAAGTAACCGGTGAATTCATCGGGACATGCGGTTACCATTACTGGGACCGTGAGCTTAAGCAGGTCGAGCTTGGCTACGATATATGGAAGGACTACTGGCAGATGGGGTATATGTCGGAAGCCCTGCCCGCTCTCATCCGGATCTGCTTCGGGCAGCTTAGGGTCGAATGCATCTATATCCTGACCCATCCGCAGAATGAGGCTTCGCTGGCCAGTGTCCGCAAATTCGGATTCGCGGCCTGTCCCCCCTGCAGACCGGTGGATGAAGAACCGCAGGTGTGTATGAAGCTGATCCGATAATACGGCACATTAAGCAAGCCCGTGAGCATATCTCACGGGCTTGTTTAACCGGAACTGGTACAGGCTTTGCCAGCCTGCCAGATCCCTTCTTTACTCAATCGACAGCAGCGCTCCAATGGCTCCGCTGTACTCTCCGTTATCCAGCAGCACCGGTACTGCTCCCCGTAAAATCGTATAATCGGCAACCACTTTTCTCAGCATTTCATTGCCGATAAAAGAAGAACCGATATAGACGATCGTCGAGAGCCCGTGCTGCATAGCCGCATGAACACTCACTGTAGTTACCGTCTCTCCGACCAGTCCGATTACAGATGCCAGATAGTCCGGCGGGTTCAGATTAACCGGATCATGGGCCAGGTTGCCGAAATTACTGGCAGTCAAATCCCCGGAAATAGGTGGTACGGAGCCCTCATAGATCTGGCTGACCTTCAGGTCGATGTGCTCACGGGAGCCTTGCGGCGCTAACCGGATAATATCATCGTAGTCGCCTACCTCCGCAAGCAGCCTGGACAACCCAAGCAGTGTTCCGCCCCCGACCCCGGTCCCGCCGATCCGGAAATGCTCATCCTTGGTCACAATATGTATGGAAGTTCCCGTTCCTACGTTGGTCAGCACATGCTCCTCCGGCATCTGCTCCTTGCCCTGCAGCAAATGAAGCACGCCTCTGCAGGTTGCCTCGAACTCGACAATCTGCTGGACCTTCTGATCTAACAGCTTCTGCAGCAGATCGCTTTTTCCGCCTGTCACACAGAGCTCCACCTCAGTGAAATGCCCGCTGATCCAGGCTGCTATATCAGTCAGTTTCACAGACGGAAATTTGCGGAGCTCAAGCTGACCATCCTTTATGTATGCAATCTTAATTAATGTTCCGCCGGCATCGATGCCGATTCGTGTTGAGACGCTCAGGAATACCCCTCCTAAATTAAAAACATGTACATTAACAACTTTTAATAATACAGCACTTCCTGCTCAATATCACTTCATTTTGTAATCAGTTCTTCTATCTCAGCGAGATTCTCCAGCACCTGAGTCCTCTGCCTATCAAGCTCCGCTGCACGGGCATCAATTGCCTGCAGCCGTTCAAGCAGCACAGTGCGGGCGAAGGCCAGGAGGTCAGCTGTGCCGCAGCCGGATTCCGCCTTATATCCGAACAGACGCTGAATCTCCTTCATTGCCAGTCCCCATTGCTTCAGCTGCGTAACCGCCCGGAAATCCATAACTTCCTTCTCAGCGAAGAAGTAGCGGCCCCGCACAAGCGCCGGCTTCAGTAAATGCAGCTCCATATAGTAACGCACGGTATCCGCTGTCGTTCCCATCTCACTCACAAATCCGCCAATTTGCATCCGCCCGCCCCCTTGCCATGGGGTTAACCCCATGTGATTAAATCTGATTATATCCCACTGTGAGGAGGAAGAAGATGATTTATATCCTAATTGTACTGTATGCCATGCTTATGGGTGCTGCAGCAATACTTAAGTCCAGCAAGCTTGGAATTCCGCTTACCGCTGCTAACCTGCTTGGCTCATTAGCACTGCTCTGCACGCTGCTTTACCCGCTTTTACTCCCGTTTGGACTGATTATGCTCTTGGGCTGTGCTCTGTGTAACGGTTATGTGCTGCAAGGATTTATCCGGGTGCCGCATGTAGCGGTGCGGTGTGTGATTTCACTGGCCATATATACGGGCTACTTTCTCTGAGAATCATAATTGCACTAGCGGTGAACTACACACTTCTGTTCGTATACACGAACAACGATACACACCATGACAGGATGATCAGAAGTAAACTGGCCCCGAGCAGCCAGAACATTCCTGTTAAGTAATCTGAGGTAAGCCAATTATGAAGAAAGTTGCCAACAGGGATATCGAGCCATTCCATAACCCTTATAGCTATGACAAGGGCCCCGCCGACCGACATAATTACAATTAAGTCAAGCACCTGGACAAGGCGGGGGCCTGTGGCAAAGAACAGCGGGAAATAGATCGCATAGAACACAAGCAGAACCGCAAGAGTCAGAATGACGGACTGCAGACTGAACCAGGGCATTTCCTGTACTGGCAGAACGAGCCCGGCTAATCCGCGCCATAATAATGTCAGCAGAAAGGATAGGCTAATGAACATCACAACTCCTGCATATTTGGCGGTCACAATATCAATTCTGCGCAAAGGGAACGAAGCCAGCATACGGCCGTTGTTATTTTTCTCATCCGATTTACTCGCGACCACGATTAAGAAATGACTTAATATAGCAGCGGGAACCGTCAGCGGCATGCCTTCAAAGGCACCGAGAATGAAGAAGAAAACTCCGATAAACACAAAGCCCAGCAAAATGAACTTTTTTTGAATCCGGATATCCTTAATGAGCAGCTGCAGCATCTGTTATCCCCTCCTTGTGTAGACTAGAATGTCATCCAGCGACGGCTGCTCCACCCTCACCTGAGGGCCAAACGCCTCTTCCGAATAGCTGCTGCGGGCAATCAGCCCCTCGAATCCCAGCTCATTGTGCTCCACATCCAAAAACGTATAGTTCAGCCCCGAGGTCCGCAGCCACTCCGCTGGTCCTTTCAGGAGCAGGTATGAATCCGTCAGCTCCTCTTTCGTTCCGCAGAATTCCACTTGGCCGTGGCGGATATACACAATATAGTCGGCAATCCGTTCCAGATCGCTGCTGATATGGGTGGAAAAAAGTACAGACCGTGTTCCCTCCTGTATATATTCACTAAGTATGGTCAAAATCTCACGCCGGAACACCGGATCAAGCCCGGATGTCGGCTCATCCATTATCAGCAGTTCAGGCTCATGCGCGAGTGCCGCCGCCAAAGCGAATTTGGTTTTCATCCCTTTGGACAAATCACGGATTAAGCGCCGCGGAGGCAGCCGGAAATCATCAAGAGTCTTCTTAAAGGTCTGCTCATTCCAAGTAGGGTAGAACGACGCTATGATTTTCGCCATTTCAGTCAGGCTTAAGTGGTTGTAGAAGAAATCCTCATCATATACAAAGCCAATCCGCCGCTTGATATCCCGTTCCTGGTCCGCATAAGTCTGGCCGAACACCCGCACCCCGCCCCGGTCAGGCCGGATCAGGTTCATAATAGAGCGGATTAAAGTGGTTTTTCCCGAACCGTTCGGGCCGATCAGCCCGGTAATATAACCGCTTGGAACAGCAAAATTCAGATTCTCGAGTGAAAATTCACCACTTCGTTTAGAAAATCCCTGAAACTCAATGACATTCATGGTTCCAGCTCCTCTCCGAACAAAATTGTAACCAGATTCATAAAATCAGTACGTGTCAAACCCATATTCCTGCCTTCAGCAATTGCTGTACGGAGCTGATCCTCGAGTGCACGGTATTTAATCTCCCGGATAGATTCAATATTGTTGCCCGCTACAAAGGTGCCTTTGCCGGATACGGATGTAACCAGTCCTTCCTGCTCCAGATCGTCATACGCCCGTTTGGTCGTAATTACACTGATTTTCAAGCTTTGGGCAAGATTGCGGATCGACGGCAGCAGTTCCCCTTCCCGGAGCTGCCCGGCCAGAATCTGATTCTTGATCTGCTCCTTCACCTGCGAATAGATGGGTTCTCCCGAGGTTAGTGACACGGAGAGATGCATACGGCTGCTCCTTCCTAATCGTATATATCGTATATAAACAGTATATTCGATGATTCATACTATTTTCAAGCAAAATCGTCATTCATAACTAACTATTGTCCTCTTGCAAAAGAAAAGAACGTCCTGCAAAGGACGCTCAACTGTCTGAATTAATTATAATATACACTTGAAGAGGACAAGATGTATGACTAAAACAATTCCAGCAGCCCCTCCAACCGGTCAACCGAATAATCATACCGGCTCACTTCACCAAATCCGTATTGTGCATACACGAAAGGAATCCCGGCAAATGCGGCAGCCTTTCTGTCCCCTTCAGTATCCCCTACATACACTGGACTGCTTAAGTGATTCCGCTCCATGACCAGCCTAATGTTCTCACCCTTGGACAGGCCTGTTCTGCCCGGATTCTCATAATCGGTGAAATACTTCTGCAGCTGATGATATTCAAGGAAAACTTCGATGTATCCCGCCTGGCAGTTGCTGACGATGAACAGTTTGTATTTGGCCGAGAGCGTCTGAAGCACCTCTTCCAGTGACCCGTATAAGCTTCCGCCTGCTTTGGCCAGAAACAGATTCTCGATTTCACAGCATTCCCGCATAATTTTTTGCTGGGTATCCTCATCTACACCCGGGAACAGTTTTTGGCCGGCTTCATACACCTGCAGCCCCATAATCCCCTGCAAATCTTCCTTCGTTACTGCATTCGCGACACCTTGGTAGTTGCTGAGCACACTATTCCATCCTACCACTACGACATCTGTCGAATCCCATAATGTACCGTCCAGATCAAAAATTAGGCTATCCATTCCGTTTCTCCTTACGCAGGTTCATTGTTGATGTGCAGGTTTGGCCCAGATCAGATGGACCATGTTCTGCCAGTAAGCTTCTGTTTTGTCGATTTGCATTCCCGATTCCCGGACCAGCCCGAGAATATCCCTGGTATGATGACAGCCATAAATGCGGTAGAGCAGCGGGTTTAGTGCTTTTAGCGCAATAGCCACCATGAACTTCGAGCTGATCCCGTGCTCCATAAGCAGGATGGTCCCCCCCGGCTTACACCAGCGGTTAAGCTTGCTTAGCACCTCCAAAGGATGCTTGTAGCTGCACATGGATAGGGTGGATACTACCGTATCAAAAGAATGTGCCGGAAAATCCAATTCTTCGATATCCGCGCATATACAGTCAGCATTCAGCTGATAGCGCTGCGCAGCCTGGCGCGCTTTCGTGAGCATCGCTTCGCTAAAGTCTGCCGCAGTGATCCTGACCTCGCGGGGATAGAACGGGAAATTCGCTCCAATACTTACAGCAAGCTCAAGCACATCGCCTTTGGCATGGCTTATAAGCTGCTTCCGCCAGCGCTGCTGGCTGGGGTCTTCTCTTTTGCCGTCATACTGCCTCGCTTGTTTATCAAAAATCCGGATCAGCTTCTGCTTATCCATCTGCTCTGGCACTCCATTCTTTAATAGAGTCTCTTCGCGTAACTCTCTTCAATGCCTTGCCGGACGACTTCGACCGTAAATTCAGCAGCATTCACATGCTCCGCAATGATCCTTGGGACGGAAGGAAGCGACGAATCCTCCGGCCAGGACCCGCTGTCCCATATTTGTGAACGCTTGAAAGCTTTGGCGCAGTGCATATAACATTCCTCTACCTTCACACCAATCCCCAGGGTTGGCCGTTTATCTCTGGCCTTCATCCTGTCCAAAATTTCCTCATCTTTAATTACATACGCTTGACCGTTAACCCTGAGTGTCTCTTCAAGCCCGGGGATGATAAAAATCAGACCGGCATTCGGATTCACAAGAATATTGCGTAAGGAATCAAATCTGCGGTTGCCCGGTCTCTCTGGTATTACCAAATGCCCGTCATCCAGCACAAGCACCGCTCCCGGACCATCCCCGCGGGGGGACACATCGCAAGCGCCATGTTCGTCTGAAGTGGAAAGAAACAATAACGGTGACATGGCGATGAAATTACGGCAATTATGATCCAGATGCCGGATCGATTTACGCTTTACCACCTCACTTGGAACCCCGAGGAGTTCCCTAAGCTCAGCTTCGGTAGTCAGAATGTCTGTAAAAGGAATTGTCATTAGCGCCAGCTCTCCATTCGTATGTCTAAAGTAGATGTATGCAGCTCTAACTGAATGCCATCCGGGTCAAGGAAATTCACGGACCACCCGGTTCCCCGCTGCACCGGACCGCGCACGACAGCAATATTATTACGCCGCAGAATATCCAGTGCTTCATTGAAATCCTGCTCATCTATGTAGAAGGCCACATGATCCATGCCGGCATATCCGCTTGCTGCTTCCCTGTAATTCTGCCGTTCGACCAGGCACACCCAGGCGCTTCCCCACTCCAGATAGGCATCTGATCTGCCAAGGTGTCTTACCGTCATCCCCAGGATACCCTGATAGAAATCAAGGGACTGCTGCAGATTGCGGACATTGAGGGTGATGTGGCTAAATCCGGTTACTTTCATTTCGCTGCCTCCTTTTGTTTTAACATATATAGATCATTTAAGTATTTACGGAGATAAATCTTTTTTTATATATACTTTGATGGCTCGTCATAAAAAGAAAACTCACTGACATAATACCAATTATACGCAATCTCCTCTGCTTGACTCTGGGTTATTTGCCTGATTGATGTGTTCAAGAGAAGTCACCACTATTAACCTGTAATAAAACTTTTTCGATTTTCAGCTTCACTTCATCTATATCTCTTGTTTTGAACTTTACTAAGGGTGTGTCCCAAGCGGCTGTTTGTTGTTCGATATCATCGTATTGATCTATTAATAATAGAGTGTACTGACCCTGTGGCTTACCTTCAGGATACCAGCCTAAATCAAGAATTTTGTTATTATTGTTATTCACCAACAGGAGTAAATCCTCACTGTATTCCATCCAGTGTACATGTTCTTCATCGGTAAAATCTTCAGTTGATACTTCAGTGAAAATATTCCATTTCACTGTCCAACCTGTAGGAATTCTTAGCGGAACCAATTGTAATAACATCTAACCACTCCTTTAACAGCTATAGCCAGCGGGCAAATCCTGAACCGCGTACCTCTATCTGATGCTGGCCGGCCCAAGCCTTAAGTTCCTTAATTGCCTGATCTTCCTGATCCGCGAAGCTGAAGCAATATTTGTAAGGTACCATCAAGCGGCCCCGCGGCTTAACTGCAATGACTGGCTTGAAGTACCCTTTAACATAAATTCTCTTAATCCGCTCGGCTGCAATCGTTGCATTCTTCACCTGCAAATCTTCTGGCCTGATCGCCAGCGTAAACCTTCTCCGGAACATCATCAGCCTGTATAGCAAAATAACTATAATCATTGTGCTTATCGTGACAACTGCACTAACTATAAGTAGATGTACAGGATAGGTTCTTATAAACAGAAAAAAACAGATCCAGCATAACTGCGATATGATCATGAAGAACGCACTAAAAGCTTCCGACGGGCGTCTGGCTTTGTGACTTATAGAAGTATTCTCCATTCAAATCCCTCGCTTTGGCACAATATGTAAGATTACCTTATAATCATACAGGAAATTGCTGTAATGCAGAAGCCTGCAATAATGATACAAATTCGAGTAATGCAGATTTTGACTAAGTGCAGGTCACACTATATTATAGGAAGCATAGAACGGTTATAGATCAGGAGGAAATATCATGGACGTCTTTGAAGAGTATTTGGCAAAAATCGATAACCCGGTTCACCGGGCAGAACTGGAAGAGGTTCTCGCCTGGGTTCTGGAGCAATTTCCTGATTTAGCACCGCGAATTGCCTGGAATCAGCCAATGTTCACCCATCATGGAACCTATATTATCGGCTTCAGTGTAGCCAAACCGCATATGGCCGTGGCACCCGAGAAGGCAGGCATGGATCATTTTGCAGACAAATTAAAGCTGGCAGGCCTCGATCACACCAAGCTGCTGATCCGGATGAAATGGAGTAACCCGGTGAATTACGGGCTGCTCAGAGAAATCATCGAGTACAATATTGCCGATAAAGCTGACTGTACTACGTTCTGGCGGGCGTAATTGAGGCGGGCAAATAGACAAGATCAATTCTGCAAGAGATGAAGCAAGCTATGCCGCATGAAACTCAGACTGGCTTAATGTATAAACACTCATATTGAAAAAAGGACATGCCTTCCGGCATGTCCTTGAATAGCTGCCGTATCAGCGGATAATACCCGTACTAATCTTCCGGTGGGCTGCGGCATAAGCTCTGAATTTGTTCTCCTGCGTTGTATCCGTGAACGACTGTTTGGCAATGAACCAGTATTCGCTGTGTCCATGGAACAGCAGATAATAAGCTTTGTTCTCCCATACCTGGGTGAAGGAGCCCCATTTCATGATGGCCTGTGATTTTTCCGGATCGAAATTAATCCCGTCTGTATCAAACAGATAGTCAAACTCTTTATTGTATCTTGTATCTGCCGCAAGGATACGCGGTAACAATAACGTCCGTGTAGCAATCGACATGGCTATGGTAAGCACTAGCGTGATTGATATGCCGAGCAGAATCATCGACTCATTTTGCAGATACAGAATCAGACACACCGCTGCGAACGCTGCTTGAGCCGCAATTGACAGTATGGATTTCCACGAATTGAAGTATACGGCCCGTGCGACCGCCCCAATATGTTTTCCGTAATGAAAGCTGATTTTCTCCATCTTGCCACCCTTTATCTCTATAATCTGCTAACGGCTTAAGTATAACATGTTTACTCCGCGAATCCCTCAATGAAGACAGCTTCCCTTTTACACTTCACGTTTATTTTCAGGGGAGTAGATAATTCTGCGGTAATCCCAGTCCTTCGTATCCATATCTCCCAGGTACATTCTTTCATGTTCGGGGACGAGCTCATATTTGATTCTCAGCTGCTCCCGGTAGAATTCGATGGGATTCTCCAGATAGTTATGATAGGCGGCCCTGCAGGCTTCATGGGCAGTTTGTTCGCCATTCAGCTTCTTATGGAGATTGTACAGTTCTTTGAGCTTCTCTCCAGCGTCAGAGGAATATAAGGAGTCAGATAAAACAACCTTACCTATATTCAGCATTTGTATAGCAGTACCGGTTGTAATCTCAGTAAAGAAGGTTCCGTCTGCAAAAAGCTCTGCCAATTGCTCAAGCGTATACTCCTGCTCATCCGGCAGATTATGAATGAGCACCCGCCCATCCTTGTACACAGTTATATTGACTAAATAATTCTCACTGCCATACTTCATGAACAGATGGAGACTTGCGCCCTCTACGGTCTGGTAGAATTGTTCACTCGATACATAGAAATCCGTTGCGGCAGGCGAATGGGCGATCCGGCGTTGTTCATCACGCTGCCGCTCCCTGCTGGAAATTGCGTATATATTCGTGAGATCAGGATTAAGGCTGGCCAGGGTATTCTTAAAATGCTTATAATAGCTTTTCTCATCAAATGCCCACTGTGCCGATTCTACAATGTATGCACCCAGCCCATGTATAAAAATTTGCTCCCCTGCAGGAACAGCCGGTACTAACCAGCCCGAATCCAATTTGCCCTGCAAGCCCTTAAGGTCCACAAGCTCCCAGCAGTTCACCATTCCATCTTCATATACATCTACATTGATATAGAAAAATTGCCCCCCGTTGTGAATAAACCCGGGTATCGAAGTGCCTTCTATGGTCTTGGTCCGGCGGATGGCTCTCACCCTGAATCCTCCTCGTCAACATAAATATCCCGTAAGAGTGTCACTTTGTACAAAGCTGTGCTCTTACGGGTCACTGTGCAGCCCAGCATCACAGCCGGACTTTTAGAATACTTTGGTTGTCCATGATTCGCAGTTCCAGGTATCAGTCACGATATCGCGGTAGAATTCCGGTTCATGGGAAATCAGCAGGATGCTGCCTTTGTACGCTTTGAGTGCACGCTGCAGCTCATCCTTCGCATCTACGTCCAAATGGTTTGTCGGCTCGTCGAGTACAAGCAGGTTCGTCTCGCGGTTAATCAGCTTGCACAGCCGGACTTTGGCCTTCTCGCCGCCGCTGAGCACCGCAATTTTACTCTCGATATGCTTGGTCGTCAGGCCGCACTTGGCCAGCGCTGCCCGGATTTCGAACTGGGTGAAGGAAGGGAACTCGTTCCAAATCTCTTCAATACAGGTGTTATAATTCGATTCCTTCATTTCCTGCTCGAAATAGCCGATTTCCAGCAGATCGCCAAGCCGGACTGAGCCGGAAAGCGCCTGAATCTGGCCGAGAATGCTGCGCAGCAGCGTTGTTTTCCCGATACCGTTCGCACCGACGAGGGCAATCTTCTGTCCGCGCTCCATACTTAGGTCCAGCGGGCGCGACAGCGGTGAGTCATAACCGATCACCAGATCCTTGGTCTCAAAAATCACCTTGCCGGAGGTCCGCCCCTGCTTGAAGTTAAACTGCGGCTTCGGCTTCTCCTTGGCAATCTCGATCACTTCCATCTTGTCCAGCTTCTTCTGGCGTGACATAGCCATATTCCGGGTCGCTACGCTTGCCTTATTGCGGGCGACGAAATCCTTCAGGTCTGCAATTTCCTGCTGCTGGCGCTTGAATGCGGATTCCAGCTGCGATTTCTTCGCTTCATAGACCTGCTGGAAATACTCGTAATCGCCTACATAACGCGACAGCGACTGATTTTCCATATGATAGATCAGGTTGATTACACTATTCAGGAACGGAATGTCATGGGAGATCAGAATGAAGGCATTCTCATATTCCTGCAAATAGCGCTTCAGCCAGACAATATGCTGTTCATCCAGATAGTTCGTAGGCTCATCGAGGAGCAGAATATCCGGTTTCTCCAGCAGCAGCTTAGCCAGCAGCACCTTGGTCCGTTGACCGCCGCTGAGATCATTAACATCCTTGTCAAGACCAATATCAGTGAGGCCTAGACCACGGGCGGTTTCGTCGATTTTGGCATCGATCAAATAGAAGTCCTGGCTGGTCAGCATATCCTGAATCGTTCCGACATCCTCGAGCAGCTGCTCCAGCTCTTCCGGTGTCACATCGCCCATTCTGCCGTACATATCGTTCATTTCCTGTTCCATATCGAACAGATACTGGAATGCCCCGCGCAGCACATCACGCATCGTTTGTCCCTTCTGCAGCACGGCGTGCTGATCCAGATAACCGGCGCGCATACGCTTTGCCCATTCCACTTTGCCTTCGTCCGGCTGCAGCTTGCCTGTAATGATATTCATGAAGGTCGATTTACCTTCACCATTCGCACCGATCAGACCAATATGCTCGCCCTTCAGCAGGCGGAAGGATACATCCGTGAAGATCGCCCGGTCGCCGAAACCGTGGCTTAGCTTTTCTACATTTAATATACTCATGAAGTGAACACCTTTTCCTTTATTCTATATTCTCGTCATATTATAAAGGCTAACGCGCCACAACTCCAGAGCAGGTTTGCAAAAAAGAGCGGTTTTTGTTGCCGTCAGCCAGGATATCCGCTATTTCGGCTCAGAAATGATTAACCCAGCCTTCTGCCGCCAGCTCGTAATCAATCGAGGATTGCCATACGCCCAACTGGTCCTTCCAGGAATTATAGTGCACGGCTGTCTGGCGGAAGCCGATTGTCTCATATACATGCTGTGCCCTGGTATTCTTGAGGTTGGTATCGAGTATAATTCTCAGATAACCCAGCTCCTCAAACAAATGGCGGATCAGCAGTGTTAAAAAACGGGTCCCGGCACCTTTGTTCTGGGCACTTGAGTCACAAATCTTAATCCCGATCTCTGCTGTATGCTCAGCAGTCGCCCGGTAGCTCATCTCCCCGACAGGTATGGCATCGATCTCCAGGATCAGGCGGCCCTGCCGCTTATCACCTGCACTGCTCTGCAGTTTGCTTCGCACCTCTTGTTCAGTAGTGCCTATTCCGCGCGGAAAACCGGCGTGGGCCATTATGGCTCCATCGTTCCACCATTTGCACAGCAGCTGTGCATCACCCGCTGCCGCATCCCGGATGACTAAATTTCCATTATTCAAATACATAAATTCCCCTCCATCTGCACGCTCACTGAAATGTTCATAGACTAATTTTACCATGCAGTGATTTTCAGATTAAGGGAGGGTTTGGTTATACATAAACTATACAGAGTTGAAGTTCTTTAAGCCCTAATCAAATTACATGGGCATTCTGCAGGTACAGAAGCAGCAGCATGTAAGAAAGCGTGACTCCCCCGGCGGTATAATCCATTCGTGATAATATTAGCTCTCTATAAGAAGTGCGGCCCCTTCCAGTCCCATAGGCTCTTGCATCGATCGTCATGGCCAGCTGCTCTGCCCGTTGAACCGTTGTAATTAGCAGAGGAACCACCAATGACAAATAGGCAAACATCCGCTTATGGCCTTTGAGCGCTATTATGTCATACCCTCTGGCTCTTTGCGCCAGCATAATGCGGTCCAGCTCTTGAATAATTGTGGGGATGAAGCGGATTGCAATCACAAGCATTAATGCAGTAGCCTCAACCGGAACGCCCCGGCGGGATAGCGGCTTGCACAGTTGTTCCAGGCCTTTTGCCAGATCCAGCGGCCTCGTCGTCAAGGTTAGGAGCGATGCAAGCGACACGAGCAAGAGAATACGCCAGACAATGAAGAGACCCTTCTCTATGCCTGCTTCTGTCACTTTAACGGCCGAACCCGGCCAGAGCGGTACTCCGCTGGTATTGAAGAGATGGTAAGCAAAAGTAAAGGACAAGATGAGCACAACCGGCTTTAATCCGCTAAGAAATTTCCGTACCGGAATCCGGGACAACAGCAGCTGGCCTCCCGCAAAGACAGTAGCTGCAGCATATCCGCCATAATTATTGATGAAAAGAGAGCTGATTGTAAAGGTTAGCATGCTTAACAGCTTGGTGCGGGGGTCTAGCCGGTGAAGTACTGAAGCTGAAGGGATATACTGGCCCAGCAGGATGTTATCCTTCATGATGAAAACCTCTTGACTGCCAGACATTCCTCACAAGCTGCATAATATCTTCTTCCCTGCAGCTTGCCGGTTGAAGCTTCCGTCCGGAAATTTCCTCAATCAATCTTAAGAGCTGTACAGGCTCGGGCAAAGGCAATCCGGCTTGCTCCATCAATGCTGCATGCTTCAGAAACAGTTCATTCGCCTCCAAATGGGCCAATAAGCGTCCCTTCTGGAAGATCATCACCTCGTCCGAATAGTCGGCAACCTCCTCGAGCTGATGGGAGATGAGCAGTACTGTCCGGTTCTTCTCCCTCTGCCATGCCTTGAGCTGCCTCAGCAGCGCTGTCCTGTGCACGGGATCCAGTCCGGCGGTCGGTTCATCCAGAATAAGCAGCTCCGGCTCCATAATCAGCACGGAAGCGACAGCGACAAGCCGCTTCAGCCCCCCGCTAAGCTGGAACGGCTTCTCGTGGAGAAGATCTGCCGGGAGTCCCAGCTGCTTCATAACCGTCTTGACGGCTGCTTCCACTTTCCCTGGAGATTCCCCCTTCACAGTGAGACCAAAAGCAAGCTCCTTATAAACCGTCGTTGCAAAAAGCTGCTGCTCCGGATATTGAAACACATAACCGATCTGCGGGACAGACTTTATATTCCCTTTACTGTCCCTGGGCAGAGGCTCGCGGTCATGCGTATATTCGCCTTTGTAGCAAGGAACCAGTCCCTTTATTACTTGGGCAAAGGTGGATTTCCCTGCCCCGGTATGGCCGATTACCGAAATCCATTTCTTCTCCTTAAGCGTGCAGCTTACGGATTGAAGGATCTCTTCCCCATTCAAGTTTACACTTACGTCAGTTAACTCGTAGCCCATAAGGCAGACACCGTCTCCTTCCAGTCCGCACGCAGGGGAGCTTTCAATCCAAGTGCTTGATGCAGTCTTACCGCAAAAGGGGGCGAGAGCTGATGCTCTGTAATGGATACGCTGCTAAACAAAGCCGAGGGTGATCCGTCGAAAGCAATTTCCCCTCTGCTCAGAAGCAGAACACGGTCAGAGTAAAGAATCTCTTCCATATGATGCGTGATCTGAATGATGGTCTTGCCCTGCTGGTGAAGGGTATGCATGATATCCAGAATGTCTTTTCTCCCCTGCGGATCGAGCATGGAGGTTGCTTCATCAAAAATCACAATCGAAGGTTCCATTGCCACAACTGCCGCAACCGCCACCCGCTGTTTCTGTCCGCCCGACAATTGATGTGGCAGGGCTGCCGCATAATCTTCCATATGGACCGCTTGCAGAGCCTGATTCGCCCGCCCGGCCATATCAGCTCTCAGTACGCGCAGATTCTCCAGTCCGAATATCACTTCATCCAGAACGGAGGTTGTGATGAACTGATCGTCGGGATTTTGAAATACCAGTCCGGCCTGCTCCCGGATCTTCCCAAGGTCATCGGGATTCCGTGTATTCCAATGGTCCAGCATTACCTGTCCGTCTCTGGGCTGCAGGAGCCCGTTCATTAACTTGGCGAGCGTGGACTTTCCGCTTCCGTTCCCTCCAATGATGGAGATAAATTCGCCTTGGCGGATTTCGAAGCTTAACCCGCGAAGAACGGGATTTCCGCTCCGGTAATAATACTCGACCTGATCAAAAGTAAGCATCTGCCCCGCGCTCCCTCCGCTGTTTCCTTAATTCGAAAAAATCTTCCGGCGCAGAAGTAACTGCCGCACGCGGCCGTGGCTTATCCCAAGGTGTAATCTGCTGTCCGTTGATACCGAACACCTGCCCCGTCAGCTCCGGGTCCTTGTAATTCAGAAGCGCACGCACGAACCGGGCCACATCGTCCGCTTCACCCAAGCTCCATGCCTCAGGAAACGGCTCATTACGCTCGGCATATTTTTCTGTCAAATGTTCAATCACCGGCCGGGTCATATCGGTTATGGCAGCAGGAGCAATGCCGTTAACCCTGACTCTTCTGGGCTTCAGTTCATCGGCAAGCGTCCATACCATCCCGAGAAGTCCGGCCTTGGCCGCACTGTAATTGACCTGCCCCGGCGAGCCGGCTAGCCCTGCGGTTGAGGTCATCAGCATTATGTCGCCTCCGTAGTTCAGATGAGCTAATGCACGCCGGATGCAGTAGAACGCTCCATTTAAATGAACGTCCAGAACGGACTGCCACTCCAGATCCGTCATGGACTCACATCTGCGGTCATGAAGAATGCCGGCGTTATGAATTAGAATATCCAGGGAACCCAGCTTCCCGGCCACTTCGTCCATCATCACCGTAACGGCAGCGGGATCGGCAACATTGGCACAGAATCCCTCCGCGAAGCCGCCTGTCCCCCGGATGTCCTCGACTACTTGCTTAATACTCTCACTATGTAAACCATTAACGGCGACCTGATATCCGCAGCGCCCCAGCTCTGTAGCTATACTGCGCCCAATCCCCCGGGTTGCCCCGGTTATCAATGCCGTCTTCATAGATCCATGACCCCCTTTACAATGATAAAAGTGCCTTTAGCGTCTAGCCGCCTCCACCAGAACGGCCAGCCCCATCCCGCCGCCAATACCAAGTGTAGCTATACCCCGTTTGTAGGGGGCTTGCAGCATCTCCGAATACAGACGCGTCATAAGGATCGCACCGGATGCCCCGTAAGGATGACCCAGTGCTAACGCGCCTCCGCCGGGATTAACCTTATCCGCCGGAAGCTGAAGCTCCTGCAGTGATGCCAATACCTGTGCGGCAAAAGCTTCATTAAACTCAATGATATCCACATCTCCGATGGTCAGCCCCTGGCGGCTTAACAGTTTCCGCACCGCCGGAACCGGTCCGATCCCCGGATAACGGGGGTCCACTCCGGCAGCCTGAGAGTCAACAAAACGGAGGACGGGAGTCAGGTTAAGCTGTTCGCATTTTTCACGGGACATCATGAGCACCAGAGCGGCGCCATCATTGATAGGACAGGCATTCCCGGCGGTCACAGTGCCATCCTCCGCAAACACAGGCGGCAGGCTGCGCAGCTTCCCCAGGCTTGTATCCGGTCGCGGACATTCATCCTCTGCAATCTGTAATCCGTTAACCTCAAGCGGTACAAGCTCCGGTACATATCTGCCTGTACTTTGTGCCCGGACGGCTTTAAGATGGCTCTCCAGCGCATATAGATCCTGCGCTTCACGGGTAATCCCGTATTTAGCCGCCACATTCTCTGCAGCAGGCCCCATGTCAGGATCTCCGTAAGCAAGGGGTGTAAACGGTGCGCGTGTATATAAGGTTGGCGTCCCTGCCAGCGTGCCGGGCCTGAGCATCCGCCAAGGCGCCCGGCTTACACTTTCGGCTCCGCCTGCCAGGTATATCTCTCCTGCACCGCTTTGAATGAGGCGGGCCGCCATGATGATGGCTTCAAGCCCTGAACCGCATTGACGGTCGACTGTGACTCCCGGAACTGTAACCGGCAATCCTGCTTCAAGCACAGACTTACGGGCAATATTCCCGCCAGGCCCCACTACATTGCCGATAATGACATCATCAATCCATTCCGGCGGCAGCTGGGCTTCTGTAACGAGGAGGCGGATCAGCGGGGCAAGCAGCTGCTCCGGTTCAAGCGTGCTTAGCTGTCCGCCGATTTTACCGACAGGTGTGCGTCTGGCCATAACCAGCACGGTCTCTTTGATTTCTCTCATTTCATCCCATCTCCCACAATGTCCATCATCCGCTGGCGTGCAATTTTTCCGCTGCTGGTATAGATGAACTGTTCCACAGTAACGAGCTGCCTGGGCAGCTTATAACCTGCAAGATATGGACGGCAGTAATTCCTGATCTGCTCCAGAGTAAGCCGCTGTTCTCCGTTCCATTCAACCGCTGCCGTCACCTGCTCTCCCCACCGCTCATCCGGCTTTCCGAATACCATAACCCCGCGGATGGCCGGAATGCGGATCAGCACCGCCTCCACTTCTTCGGGGAACACCTTGTGTCCCCCGCTTTTGATCATGTTGCCGGCACGGCCAGCCAAGTGCAGATGCCCGTTATGATCAAAGAACATGTAGTCGCCCGTACGCAGCCAGTCCCCGCGAAACACGTTTGCCGTCTCTTCAGGCAGCAGGTGATACCCGGTGAACATCATTTCGCTACGGATATACAGCTCACCAATCATACCTGGAGGCAGCTCACGAAACTGCGCATCGCGAATGGAAATCTGCACGCCGTCGAACGGTTTGCCTAAGGAATCCGCCTCCGCCTCCCCGGTCATTTCAAGATAGCTGATGTAGCTGGCCTCCGAGGAGCCGTAATACTCATAGAGCTTCGTCTCCTGGAACAGTTCACGGCATCTTTGTATCAATGTCACTGGCCACTTGCCTCCAGAGCTGATTATGGCCTGTATTGATACCGGGTCCGTGGCCGCAGCGGCCTGACGGACCATTGCGTCAATCATCGCAGGCACAACGAACAGGACCATATCAGGTTCATGGGAGCAGAGGTTCAATACGCTCTCAGCATCGAATGCCGGAAGCAGATGAAAAGTCGCCATACTATACAAGGATTGCATCATGGCGAACAGCGACAGGGAATGTACGAACGGCCCGGGCGCAAGTACATGCTTCATACCGTTCAGCCTGAATGCCTTCTCCGTCGCTTCAAAGCTGGTTAACCAGGACCGGTGAGTCCGCATGTACCCTTTGGGAAGACCGGTTGTGCCTGAAGTGTATCCGATGAACAGCAGCCCGGGGCTCTCCTCTGCAGCGGCATCCGGTCCGAATTCGGCCAGCCAGGAGCTGTAGCTGCCGGTTCTCTGCTCCCCGCCGAAGTATAGCTGCTGAATTTCTCTATAACGTTCTGTGAAATCAGCCGCAAAACGCGCTTCACCAACGATCAGTCCGGGCTCACACTGCCGGATAACCCTGTCCAGTTCTTCGGGATGCCATTTAGGGTCCAGCAGCACGGGAACGCATCCTGCATAGATAGCGCCGAGAACAAACTCGGCGAATTCCATACGGTTACCGGATACAATTGCAATATTCCGCTTGATATGTCCGCCATGACGCAATCCGTTTGCAACCTGCTGCACAAGCCTCATGAGCTGGGCGTAGGAGCGTTCTTCCCGCCCGTCCGAGATCGCAATGCGGGAAGAGGCGGCCTGTCCACGTTCGAAAATGTGCTGTACCAGGTTCATGAGTATGCTCACACCCCCGTTTTTTCTTCAATGGGGCTGATTTCTTTCAGCTGCATTGTTATGACGGCCGCAATAACCGCTTTAATTATATCTCCGGGAAGAAAAGCTAAAGCCCCGATCAGTCCGGTCCAGACCGGTGTGTCTGTAATTAAGGCCATGACAGGCGCACCAATCAGATTGACCAGCAGTACGCCGAAGACCAAATTAGCAGCTATCAGCTTCCAGATGGAAACCCTCCGCCAGATTTTCTCGGAGTACCAGCCGATGAAGCCTGCCGCGGCCAGCCAGCTGAATATGTATCCCGCAGACGGCCCAACGAGCACCGCCAGTCCGCCGCGCCCGCCGGTCAGCACCGGCAATCCGAGGGCTATGAGAATGATAAAAACAGCCAGGCTAAGGGTACCCATCCGTCTGCCCAGAAAACATCCGGCCAGCATGACACCAAGCGTCTGGGCAGTGACCGGAACAGGAATGAAGCCAAGAGGCAAAGGCGGAATCATGCCCAGCACCGCAATGAGCGCTGCGAATAATGCGGCATACACAAGTTCTTTTGTCTTCAAGATATTGTCCTCCATTGAATAAAATAAAGGTTGTGCTCCGGTTAAAGAATACAGCCAATACGTTGAATTATAATGGAGACCCGCCCTATTGTAAACCTATTTAATAAATCAGGTTCACAATACAACAAAAGTAACACCTTCATTTTCCTATTGTTATCTAAGCATGTTAAACTAATCGAAGAGGTTTGATCGGAACGTAATATTTCTGGAGGGTTATTTCCATGACAGTTAAAGAACAAATTCTTTCCTTGCTGGGCAGCAACAAAGGCGGGTATATATCGGGCGAGGAGATTGCAGGGCAGTTATCCGTAACCCGCAGCGCAGTCTGGAAAGCCATCAAATCGCTGCAGACGGACGGTTATTCCATACAGGCTGTTACCAACAAAGGGTATTCCTTATCCCCTCTGACGGATATTTTGTCTGCCGGCGCGATTTCGAAACACCTGAAACCACAGAGTCATCAGCTGCGCCTTAAGGTTTACAAGACTATACCTTCAACGAACGAAGCTGTAAAAATGCTGGCCGCAAATGGAGAGGCTGAAGGGAAAGTGATCCTCTCGGAAGAGCAGACTGCCGGCCGCGGAAGAAATGGCCGGCCCTTCTTTTCCCCGCGGGGAACGGGCATCTATATGAGCATCCTGCTGCGCCCCAAGCTATCTGCGGCAGAATCCATTCTGCTGACAACCTCCGCTGCAGCCGCCGTTGCCCTGGCCATCGAGAGCGTATCCGGCAAAGACACGCAGATTAAATGGGTCAATGACGTATTCATGGATGGCAAAAAGGTGTGCGGAATTCTCACCGAAGCTTCCCTTTCACTAGAGAATGGCTTGCTGGATTATGCCGTTCTCGGCATTGGCATCAATGTAGCCCTGCCGGCAGGCGGCTTTCCTGACGGGCTTAGCGGGATTGCAGCATCTGTATTTTCCGAAAGCAATCATTATGACGATCTCCGCTGCCGGTTAGCTGCAGAAGTGCTGAATCATTTCATGGAATATTATGCGCATCTAACGGACAGGCCGTTTCTCTCCGAATATAGACAACGGATCCTTTCCCTTGGCAAACCTGTAATGGTGATGAAGGATAATAATCAGCGCGGGGCGACAGCCATTGACATTGATAACGACTGCCGTCTGAAGGTCAGATATGAGAATGGTGACGAGGAGTATCTTTCAAGCGGGGAAGTCAGCATTACCGTCTAGCTGCTGGCTGGATCAAATCCATGCCGCAAGCGCGTGAAAATGCAGATACAGCAAAGACAAATTCAGCAGCAGTCCAAGTATCGCCCATTTATTTCTCGTAATCATCCCCAGCACACTAATGCAAACGGCAAACAGCAGGAGGAAGTAAATCAGCCAGATTAGAAAGTCTGCGTTAAGTGCCAAGACATCCGAACCTGAATCATTTAACCAGACACCATCATACATTCTCTTGTTCTTGCTGTTTGAATAGATCAGCAGCCCGCCGATACAAACCGAAGACAATATCACCGGAACCGCAGTTAAGCCTCTGATGCTCTTCTTGTGTCTTCCTGAAGTCACTGACCATACACCATAAACAACGAACCCTATGAGAAGACAGACCATATACAGCTGATAGAAATACAACCCTTCTTCCCGGTCCCCGGTCCCGCCGCCCTCCGGCCCTAAAGCATATAAGAATAAATTGGTAATGACCAGTAAGAAATTCAGGATTGCATATTTCACTGTGCTAGACCCTATTCCCGCAAATTTATTCATGATTACGTCCTTTCTTGCGATCGCAACTTTTGCTGCATATCTATAATCCTCGGATTCCCTACAACAAACCAATAATTCACTTCGTCGTACCCTATGATATCAGCTGTTACATAGAGACCTTTATGTAGGTTCCGGTTCTTATAATTTGCAGCACATTCTTCATAATTCGCTATGGCTAACGTATCGAAATCAGGAAGGCTCACAATTACTCCTTGAGGGTAGAGGACCTCTATAGGGCCAGTAACTTTGGTACCCAATGGAAGTTTGCTTTTCAATTCAACCCAACTCTGCGTTTGATCTCTATTTATCCTATTCCACACTTCTTCAAATTCATCTTGAGTAATTCTTAACAATGTCTCGTCATCTAATGATAATTCTGTCTCAGATAAGAAAAAATCATATTTCTTTTGATTAGATATCTTACTCTCTTTACCTTCCTCCAATAAAATCTGCCTGAACGCCCAGCCTGCCTCATTCACTTCGAAATACCATCTTTCCTTACCGCTATGATCAAGCAGATATATCATTTGAGTTCCTCCCCTTATAAAAGTGGTTGTATTGAAAATGTATGTGGCCAGTGCAGCAGACCTGATGCTTGCGCAGCATTAAACTTTAGGAGCAGCGTGAAGACAATAGCGGCATTGTAATTGTATTTTGTGCAATTAAACGCAAGCGAAAAACCACATGTCTAGGGATAACTGTATTCAGTACAATTAAAAATAGGGAAATTATTCTTTCACAGCTAAGAAGCCATTTATAAGTGTACAAAGTGCAATTAAAAATATTCCTGCGCAGGAATGAAGCGTTATAGTTGTACAAAATACAGTTATAGCATGAGCGGTAGTCCCTTAGCATAGCACCTGTAACTTGCAATTCAACATTTGATCCGTCATTTCCTGCCAAAACAAACAGAAACGGCTGGGGCTGTCCCAAAAGTAGGTTACGCTCCTTCAGAGGGCAGCCCTCACAGAAGTTACTTAGGTAATGACGTTTCCAAATTTCATATCCACTCTCTAGGATTTCTTGCTTTCTTTGCGAAAATGCAGCGTTTGTCCGGCTGGGCATGTCCATGTATCATCAGCTTCGGTGTACGTCCAGTTCTCAATCTTTCCGATGTTTTCTTTCTACGCTCTACTCTTTTCTTTGTGGTAGCTGCCGTATTTCACTACCGACTGAATCTTTTCTTTTTCCAGATAGGCATAGTTTTCTTCACTACTATAACCTGCGTCCGCAATTACCGTTTGCGGGAGTTTCCCGAAGATCTGCCGCGACTTTTCCATGTGCGGCTGAAAGCAGCGGGTGTCGGTCATTCTTGGATGGAGGCTTTAGGCCAGAATAAACTGGTTTTCCGTTCCGATTTGTACATTGTAACCCGGTTTGAGTTGACCATTACGAATGTGGTTCTCCCTCAAACAATGCATGCACCTTTTCTTGCAGTTTGGCCTTATGCTTACTAACGGCTTTGCCCCACACCAAGGTATAGCGATTGGCGTTAGCCGCAAATTTGGTTCCGTCCACAAAGTAATGCTTCAGAGAAACGTATTTTTCGTCAGCCAAAAACTGAAGCAAGGCTGTAAATACCGTTTCAAGAACATCTTTCATTCGCTGGGAACGGAAGCGATTAAGGGTACGGAAGTCAGGTTGCTGCCGTCCGGACAGTCACATGAAGGGAACGCTCTCCCGTACCGCTTTGGCGATTTGGCGAGACGAATATATTCGCTGAGTGTATGCGTAGATAATGACTTTGGTGAGCATTTTTGGGTGGTAGCTGTCACGGCCGCCACCGGGATAGGCAGCGTCAAAGGGGGAATCGTCCAGCCGATTGACGGCTGCGTTAACGAGCGCGATCGAGATGATGTTCCGGAATGTCTTCTTCCGGATCCATCAGCAAGCAAAGTTGGTCCATGGTATATTGAAAGTACAAAGAAACTCCTCCTATGAGTTGAAATGGTTGGGTGGTACCTCCATTTTACTAAAGAGTGGTTTCTTTTTTTACATTTTTTAAAGATTGAGGATATGCGTTTACCGCTTAAACAGCGGAGAGGACGGAACGATTGTGGAAAAGCGGCAGCGGTCGCCTTTGTCCCCGGATTTTCACCGCTAAGGGGAATCAATAAAATCTGGGGACAACAGCGATTGGAACAACGGTCCGTTCGCGGAGCGTCCACCCAAGTGCCCATGTTGATGTTACTACAAAATAAAGAGCTGTCCCAAGCAGCCATTTCATGGCTTTTGGGACAGCCCCGTTTCAGCAAGAAATAGAAGGATAAGTTATGGTGTGAAACATATAAATTCTTATATTTGCACAAAAGACGCTAACCCGATGTATTTCTACATCCGTTAGCGTCTTTCAGTAATGCGGATTACGTACGGCGCATATATGCGCGCACCGTGATCGGAGCAAAGATGGCTACGATGACTGCGGCACCGATTAACGAGTAGACCAGATCGCTGCCGGCCGTTCCATTATTGATCAGCTCCCGTACCGCCGTAACCAGATGTGAAATCGGGTTGATATTGACGAACCACTGCAGCCAGTTCGGCATCGTATCCACCGGCACGAACGCATTCGAGAGAAAGGTTAGCGGGAACAGTACAATCATCGAAATCCCCTGTACGCTGGAAGCCGTGCGGGCAATGACGCCGAAGAAAGCGAAGATCCAACTGATTGCCCAGGAGCAGCCGATGACCAGAATGGCTGCCAGGGCAACATTCCCGAGGCCGCCTTCAGGCCGCAGGCCCATGATGTAACCCATCACGAAGGTCAGTACCGTTGCAATGGTATAGCGGATAGTGTCGGCGAGCAGCGCACCGGCCAGCGGCGCAATCCGGGCAATCGGCAGTGATTTGAACCGGTCAAACACGCCCTTTTCCATATCCTCCCGCAGCTGGACACCGGTAACGACAGAGGTTGTAATAACAGTCTGCACCAGAATTCCCGGGATGATGACCGGCAGATAGCTGGCTACGTCACCGGCAATCGCTCCGCCGAAGATATACGTGAACATTAAGGTGAAAATAATCGGCTGGAACGTGACATCGAATAATTGCTCCGGTGTACGCCGGATTTTGAGCAGGCCTCTGTAAGCCATCGTTAATGAATTGCGGACCGCCTGGCCGAAGGTTGTGCGGTTCTTCAATTTACGTTCTATGCCTGGTTTAATTACAGTACTCATGCAAGTACACTCTCCTTATTCTTTGCTCTGTCTGAAGCTAAACCTGCCTCATCCTTTACGCCATGCCCGGTAAGCGTGAGGAATACCTCATCCAGCGTCGGTTTCTGCACGCTCATCTCCAGCAGCGGAATCCCTGCTTCGCGGAGGGCAATCAGGAGATCGGTAACCCGGTCGACATTGCCCATCGGGGCGGTAATCTTCGCCGCCTCTGCCGATATATTAGAGCGTACCTGCAACACCTGCTCTACGAGTTGCCGGGCCTTGCCCATCTCGGCCGGATTCTGCACCTTCAGATGCAGCGAGGAATTGCCGACCGATGCCTTAAGTTCATCTACGGTCCCCTCAGCAACCACCTTACCGGTATCAATAACCGCAATCCGGTCGGCCAGCTGATCCGCCTCCTCAAGATATTGAGTTGTCAGTAGTACAGTTGAGCCTGTCTTCACCAGCCGGCGGATCGTGTCCCACATCTGATTACGCGTACGCGGGTCAAGCCCTGTTGTCGGCTCATCCAGGAAAATCAGCGGCGGCTGGCCGATCAGGCTGGCTGCCAGATCCAGGCGGCGGCGCATCCCGCCGGAGAAATTCTTAAGCGGACGTTTCGCTGCTTCACTAAGTCCGAATTCCTCCAGCAGCTCGGCGGCCTTGTTGCGTGCTTCCGCGCGTCCCAGGCCATGCAATCTGGAGAAGATAACCAGATTCTCTGTTGCGCTAAGTGACTCATCCACCGATGCATATTGTCCCGTTACCCCGATTAACTGACGCACGATCTGCGGTTCTTTTGCCACATCATGTCCGAAGATACGCGCCGAACCTGCGTCAGGCCGCAGTAAGGTGGCCAGCATGCGGATAACGGTTGTTTTTCCCGCTCCGTTCGGTCCGAGCACCCCATAGATCATTCCTGTACCCACCTTAAGATCTACACCATCCACTGCACGGTTACTGCCATACGTTTTGACCAGCCCTTGCGCTTCAATGGCGTAACTGCCCTTAGCTCCGGCGCCTTCCTTTTGCCCTGTCTGTCTCATCATTGATTCCTCCTAGACAACTGAATATAGATGCATGGTAACCGGGTTATTTAAACTGAATGTAAACCGGCCACAAGCTTCCTTTCCTATGCACTATTAAAACAAAAATCCGACCCAAAAGGATCGGACCGGAGGTGTACGCTTGCAGGCGGACAGCAAGGCTATTCTATTCAGTTAGTCGTATCCGCCTTCCGCTTCGGGCAGCGCCTGATATTCTGCCTTGGCCGCAACAATATCCCGGATATAATTCCGCAGCTCCAGGAGCTGCTTGGCATCATCCGTCATTTCACAGTATTCATCCGACCAGCTAAGCGTCCTGGTAATTCCGTCCGCTGTAATCTGCCACTGGTCTTCCTGAGACGGAGTTGCCGCACAATTCTGCTTCGAGGGCTTCAGTTCGAGCTCGCCCATAACATTCGCCGCCCGCATCCGCTCATAGATGCCGGCCAGATCCTCTTCGCTCAGGCTCAGGTTAGCCGTTGCTGTTCCGTTGACGATTAAATCTTTTACAACTGTATCATGGTACGTATTAATCTCATTCTTGGTTAACTCACCATAGCCGTAGCGGACGAGAAAATCGAAATCTGCCGGCATCTCTTCTGGCATGGCCTGCTGCTGCGGGATGCGCTCTGCTTCCTGATGCGGATTACAGCCGGCGGTCAGCAGCATGGCCAGCAGCAGTAAAGCTAATCTCTTCACATCAACCACCTCCGGAAGAACAGGTTCAGATGCCTGATGGCATCTATCTTATTAGGATAATCATACCAAAACAAGCATTTCAATCATATGAGGGGGTTGAAATTAGCGGCTGCGGGCAGGCATTTCCTGCACAGGAATCCATATCTCGCTTCTGTAGTCAGGCGCTGCCATGTCCTTGCTCTCATTCCAGAGAATTTCCGGTCCTTCTACCTGCTCATAGCGGGAGGAAGGGAACCACTCGGCGTAGATCCGGCCCCAGATATTCTGGAGTGTGTCCGGGAACGGCCCTACAGCTTCGAACACCGCCCATGTTGACGCAGGTACTTCAAGCCTAGCATACACCGGCGGACAATCCAGAGTTGTCGCAACTCCGATGTAGTGATCCAATTCCCCCTGCTCGGCCATCCGGCCTTCAGAGAAATTAACCGAAGCACTGATCATCCCTGCGGGATTCATATTGGACAGCCCCTTCAGCTCCGTAATGATCTCCAGCGTCAGGCTCTGCCACATCGCGGCAATCTCCGGGTTCACACCGTTAAATTGGATCGGCACTCTTTTCTTCAGCCCGATAATGCTGAATGCTGCTTTCTCTTCCATGCGGTAATTCATTTCATTTCCTCCTCTGATAGTTAACTGAAACGTCATTCGAGGAAAAGCTTTGAGCGGTGTCCCTGCGCTTCTGGCCTCTGAAGGTGTCACGCCATGCATCTGCTGAAATGCCTTGGTGAACGCATCAGGAGAGCTGTACCCTGCGTCCAGCGCAATATCAATGATCCGCTGCCGGCTGCCCTGCAGCTTGAATGCGGCCAGCGTAAGCCGTCTGCGGCGGATATATTCGGACAGCGGGATGCCGGCCAGAAAGGAGAACATCCGCGTAAAGTGGTATTCCGAGCACAGCGCCAGCCGCGCTGCTTCTTTCATATCCACTTCCGCCTCCAGCTGCTCTTCAATATAGCTTAGCGCTGCATTCATATGCTCAAGCAAATTCATCTCTCCTTCCCTTTCCTCTGGTTACAGATTAACATCCGGAGCCCGATCAGACCCGACAGTTCATGCACCGTATTGACGGGTGCCCCTCACCGCTGAGTGGAAATAGCCCGGCGGATTGCTGCAGGAAATACAGGGGTGATTTTATCATAGAAATGTTGTAGTTTGTGCAGGATTAACAGTCATTCAGGTAGTAGAATATGAGTATTACTGTTCACACTGACGGAGGTTCATGATGAAGCTTATACCCAATTCAATAACGCTCAGCCGGATCGGATTGACCCTGCTGCTGCTTGGGTTCGAGCCGCTGGGCCGGACCTATCTATGGATCTACATTCTGTGCGGTGTGAGCGATTGGCTGGATGGGCTGATTGCCAGAAGCACCGGAACCACAAGCAGCCTCGGCGCTAAGCTTGATTCCATTGCCGATATGACCCTGGTTACCGCCGCATTATATACCCTTTACCCGCACCTCGGACTCACAGCGGGCCTCATCCTGTGGATCATTCTCATCGCCGCCATCCGCGGAGCCTCTATCCTTACAGCTCTGTACAAATTCAGAACCTATGGCAGCATCCATACCTACGGCAACAAGCTTGCCGGCCTTCTGCTGTTCATCACACCTATTCTGCTGCCTCAGGTGAACAACAGCCTGTGGACCTCCATCGTATGTGCCGTTGCTACCTTGTCTGCAGTAGAGGAATGGCTTATCCTTGCAAGCTCAAGCGAGCTGCAGCTGGACCGGAAAGGGCTGTTCAGCAGGAAATAACGGCTTGCTGCCGAACAGCCCGATCACATAGCTCGTCCTCTACCGGCGAAGCTCCTCAGCAATTCCTTGACCTGCCTCCGGCTGGTCAGAATGATCACTTGCTGATGCGCAGCAGCCTGCTGCAGTCTGCCGAGCGTAATCATGCAGCTGCGTAACTTATAGTTCCAGACCCACTTCACGAAAGCCCAATCCAGCTTCTCCGGGCAGCCTTCGTTCATATCAGGTCTTGCCGTGTTGCGGTACATCAGGCGGCGCTTCACAATCCGGTACATGCAGAGCAGCCGGGGCAGATCCAGGAAAATAATAACATCCGCCCGATCCCAGAATCATTATCCTGTTCATGATTCCTCCCTCTGTGCAGGTGAAGCTGCCGGCTTCTCCCCGCGCTCAAGTATGCTGCAATATTCCTTAATTCCATCTACAATCGCTTCTGCCACCGCGTCCTGAAAGCTATAAGTCCACATCTTTGCTTCATCTCCCGGATTCGTCAGATAGCCCAGTTCAAGCAGTGCGGACGGCATTTCTGTATCCCGCAGAACGTAGAAGTTCTCTGTCTTCACTCCGCGGTCCTTAAGGCCTGTAGCCTGAATAACATGTCTATGTATAGTTTCGGCAAAAGCCTGTGAATCTTCATGATAATAAAAAGTCTCCGTGCCTGAAGCTGATTCATCCTCATAAGTGTTGCCATGGATTGAGATGAATAAATCAGCCGGCAGAGTATTGGCAAATTCCGGACGGAACAGCTCATGGGATGATATGAATTCATCTCCGGTCCGGGTAAGCTCAAGCTGAATCTGCGGATCTTGCGCCAGCTTCGCCGCAACCGCCAGTGATATGCTGAGGTTGAATTCCTTCTCGAACCGTCCGCTCACCGAAGTAGCCCCCGGATCTTCACCGCCATGCCCCGGGTCGATCACCACCTTGTAGATTGTTCCGGATGTTGCTTTGCTGTCAGCAGCTTCGCTTGCCCTGTCAGGTTCACGGGCTACTGAATCTGCAGCTGGCGCCGCTGCTATACTTAGCTTGGGCTCTGCGCTGTTCCCGCCTGAATCATTACTGCTGCCGCTGCTGCATGCCGCAAACGGCAGCAGTACCAGCAGACTAAGCAAGCCCGCAGTTAATTTATGCCTTTTCCACATTCCTGTCTCTCCTTCTTACCTGCAACATATTTATTACTGAAGCTGCATGCTGATGCGCTCACCTCCCATTTCCATTTCAGCATACCCCCGGGTTGCTAGGCAAGGCCCAAATCTGTTAATTGCCCTCCATGGTGCCTGATAAACAGAAAAATGCTGATTCAAAGTCACAATTATGACTTCAAATCAGCATTTTTCTACATTTACATTGCCAGTCCGCCTGGCAATTCCTTATGTCATGCCTGCGACGGCTTGGAGGAATTCAGCAGCACCAGCCCTCCGATGATGATAAGCAGACTGATGCCGGTAAGCAGGTTGAAGGGATCGTTCCAGACCAGAATACCGATCAGTGCAGTCAGAGCTGTACCGGCCCCCGACCAGATGGCATACGCCAGGCTTAACGGAATCGTCCGGAGACTAATGGATAAGCTGTAAAAAGCCACTCCCATCCCAATCACTACACCGATGGACGGCAGCACATTACTGAATCCGTCAGAAAGCTTAAGCATCGTGGTTCCGCAGATTTCCGAGATAATAGCAATGGCCAGCGCCAGATAACTTTTCATAATTTACACCCCCGTTGACAGCTTCAGGAGTACTACACCGCCGATAACGAGGAGCAGTCCTGCTATTTTTTTGACATTCAAACCTTCTTTATAGACCACAACACCGACAAGTGCCGTTAAAGCCGTGCCTACCCCCGACCAGATGGCATACGCCGTGCCGAGCGGAATTTCTTTGAGGGCCAGGGACAGGCAATAGAATGCCAGCCCCATGCCTGCAACAACAGCGATGGAAGGTGCCGCCCGCTTGAAGCCGTTCGATGCCTTAAGCATAGAGCTGCCAAAGACTTCACTCAAGATTGCAATGGCTAATAATACAAATGGATTCAATTCAGCAGCCTCCTATTTAAGCATATCCTGCAGTTTACTGATGACTTTACCACGCATGTCCTCTCCGATCTCCCCGATTCCGAACACCTCTGACAACCATAAGCCGTCCGCCGCCAGCCGGACAATCGAGGACAGCACGGGATCCACCCCGTCATTCTCTATGTTCCGCTGCCAGAACGCGTAGTGCTCCCTAAGCTCCTCCAGCAGATCCTTGTTGCTGAACAGTGCAGCATTCAGCGCTACATTCATACCCAGCCCTTCCTGGTTTCCTTCAGCAGTGGACTCGAGATAGGCCCGGCTCCACTTGCCCTTCTCCTGTGAATCGCTGTCAACCCGGGTCTGAACATCCGTAACGAAGTCATTCGTGATGCCTGACACCATACTTTGTATTAAAGCTTCCTTATTCGGAAAATGGTGCAGCAGCCCGCCCTTGCTCACCCCTGCCTCGGCGGCAACCGCCTCCAGAGTAAGCTTCTCGATCCCGTTATGCTTCACAACACTTGAAGCTGCGGCCAGGATCAGGCCGCGTTTGGAATTCCGGTTCAATGTGATCACCTCTGTATTTACTATACCGTCCAGACGGTTTTAAAGTCAACTCTAACCGGATAGCAAATAACGCCCGTCAGTTGACGGGCGTTATTTCGGGCCAGCTCACAGAAGCTGACGGATATAGCCGATTAATACATCCGCGGCCTGCTGATGGGCCGGTAATCCCGGATGGCTTCTGGCACCGGTGGTTTCCTCCGTCATAGCAGGAAGCTCCAGCACGGATACCTTCTTGTCACCTGATGAGCTGCGGTAAGCCTGAACAGCCCGCTCAATGGCCGGCAGCAGCGGAGCACCTGCCATCCCGTAAGCCCAGAGAATATGAGCCTCCTTGTTGCACTGCCTTAGCTTGGCAAGGAACCTTATAACGGCATCTTCAAAGGCTGCCAAATCTTCTTCATTATAACTGCCGTCTGCATTCAGCCGCTGTTTATAGCTCTGTCCGGTATCGGGATTGCGCCATTCCGGGTTATGGAAGGCACCGTCATCATTCGTGCCGAGGTTAACGACGACCACCTCCGGCTGCCAGGAGGCGAAGTCATTGTCCAGCTGTGCTCCCAGCATTTCATTGTGCGGACCACTGAGCAAACCGCAGACCTGCCCGTAAATGCCGGGAATATTGTGCTGCGGGTTATTATCCCAGCTCGTGAGCACCCCCCAGCCGCTCTGTGAGATTACCCGGTACTCAGCTTCTAATGCCTCAGCAGTCAATGCAGTATAATTATGTACTGAACTGAACCAAGCCGGTATCCAGTCCGCTTCCTGCTTAGCTCCAATGGCGCCCTCCCCGGAGGTGATGCTGTCGCCGATGAACTCCAGCCGGTAAGGCTTGGCCTCAACAGGCAGGAATTCGCCGTCTGTCCTGACCGCATGGAACTGCAGATAGCAGCCAGGATCGCCGCTCATTGCCTGGACCTCTTTTACAATACGGATATTCTTCACGGTGTCCCGGCTCATTCCTCTAAATACAGGAATCCAGTGCCTGCCTGCATTAAGCATCTGCCTGCTTACCTGAACAGAGTTGATCAAGATGCTGATCCATGACTCATACTCGTCATAACCGGACTCCACTTCAATCCACAGACCCGAAGCCTGGACATTCAGCTCCACTGCACTTCCGGTCCAGAATAAAGTTACCGGAGACTGGATTCCGGAAGTCCGTCCATGAAGCTTCAGATGCCCCTTCGCCGCAAGCTCAGCCAAAGTCACAGAATTTAAATGGGGATCTCTGCTCATCTCAGGCCATCCGCTCTGCTGGTAATAGTGAAGCTGCGGACCTTCATCCACTTGCCGCCGACCCACTCGTCGATCGTCCCGTTCTTCGTCCGGATACAAAATTTATGTGCCGTTCCCCGGTCAAAACCAGTTGCCTCGTACAACAGGTCATCCCCCTGCTGGCCTTTGAAATACACCTGCTTCAATCCCAGCCGGTTAAGCAGCTCCTGCTTCACACTATCGGTATACTGCCGTGAAAATTGCTTTGACATCTGTTTTCCTCCTGTGCCTGATTATAATCTTACTGCATGCCGCTTCTTTGAGAATAACGTAAAAACGGAGGATTTACATCTGTATTCCGGGAATTTCATCATCTTTTTTGTAAACTCGCAACCTCAAATCTAGTTGATTTTAAGCGCTTGCTTGTAATAGAATGGATGAATTAAACCGCAAAGGATGCGTATAGGTAATGCCGCTTAACCCGTCTAGGACATTAAGTAAGAAATCTATTCTATTTTTCTCGCTGATTATGCTCGTCAAAAGCTATTTCGCCTGGTACTATCTCTTCGAGGATGGCCCCACCTGGACCACCTGGCTGAAGGAAATCCCGTTTATGCTGCTGCTGTTCTGTATGATCGAATGGTTCGCCACGAAACGGAAAATCGCCATTTACATGCTGGTCAATCTCTTAATTTCTGTGCTGTTCTTCTCGCTCATTGTCTATCATAATCACTTCGGTATTATTGCAACCTCCCAGGTGTTTGGCCAGGTCAAGCAGGTCGGAGCCGTCAAGAAGAGTATTTTTGCTGTTGTGCATCCGGAATATATCCTATTCTTCATTGATATCATCATCATCGGACTGATTATGCTGAGCCGCAAGAAAGCTGTCGCCTGGAAGAAATCGATGGCCCGCCGCAGCAACCGCAAGGCCGTTGCCGTCCTCTTCTGCATCTCACTAGTGATTTGCATGATGAACATCTTCCCCAACCAGGCCAGCATGAATGAGAACGTCAAGGCCGAGCAGATGGGCATTCTCAATTATGAAGCCTATAACCTGATTGCTGAGGAAGAGGAAGAACCGATGGATTCCGCAGAGATTACACAATCGGCGATTGATGAGATCAAAGGTATTCATTCCCAGACAGCTCCGCTGTTATACGGTGCTGCCCGCGGGAAGAATCTGATTGTGCTGCAAATGGAATCCTTCCAGAATTTCCTGATCCACCTGACCGTGGACGGGCAGGAAATTACACCGAACATGAATAAGCTGGCCGACAGCAGCTTCTACTTCCCGCGTTTCTATCAACAGGTCGGACAAGGAAATACCTCTGACGCCGAATTCATCGTGAACACCTCATTCTATGTTCCGCCGGACGGACCGGCTACCGAGATGTATGCGCCCAAGGAGCTGCCAAGTCTGCCGAAGCTGCTGCAGGCACAGGGGTACGATACGGCGACCTTCCACACGAATGAAGTGGATTTCTGGAACCGCGGGGAGCTATACAGCGCCCTCGGGTTTGACCGCTATTATGACAAAGCCTTCTTCACAGAAGAAGATACTGTATTCTACGGGGCATCTGATGAAGTCCTCTATGCCAAGACTTCGGCTGAGCTGGCCCGGATGGATCAGGCTGACCGCCCGTTCTATTCCCATGTGATCTCGATGTCTTCACATAATCCGTTCACCATTCCGGAATCCAAATACAAGATGATCTTGCCGGAACGCTTCGAAGGAACGCTCGTCGGGGATTATATCCGGGCCCAGAATTATGCCGACTATGCCCTGGGACAGTTCATCGCTGAGCTAAAAGCAAATGGTGTCTGGGACAACAGCCTGGTTGCACTTTACGGGGACCACCGGGGATTGCCGATCTTCTCCCTGAAGGATGAGGATAAGACTTTACTTGCCGAGATTCTCGGCCATGAATATTCCGAAACAGATCTTATTAATATCCCGCTCGTCATATCCGGCACCGGAATTACGGAACCAGGCGTAATGGAACAGCTCGGCGGTCAGGTTGATATACTGCCGACCGTCTCCAATCTGCTTGGCGTCTCTTTAACGGATCATCTCCATTTCGGCCAGGATCTGCTGAATCAGACCGCATATAACCTGCTGCCGCAGCGTTATTACCTGCCGACCGGCTCGTTCGTCAACAACGAGGAGCTGTTCATGTCCGGCAGCGGATTCGATGACGGCCAGCATTCCACCTTATCGGGGGACGGCCGCCAGACGCTCCAGGCCACAGAGGATGAATTCAACCGGGCGCTGGAGCTGCTGCGCATGTCGGACAGCTATGTGACGCAATTGCCGGACCGCGAGGCTGAGACAGCAGAGTAATTTCTGCCAACAAGTCGCGGCAATAAGCAGTAGACGAAAAGCCCGGGTGCCGGAGAATCATCTCCGCTATCCGGGCTTCTTTTTTACAAGTTACCTACCGTTATGCTGCACTTAAATCTACCTAGAGCTGCTCTGCCAGGAAGTCCTTGACCGCCTGACCTGCCTGTTGCGGAAGCTGCATCCAGACATAGGCATGGATAGAGCCGGGAATCCGCTTAATTTCAGAGCTGTTCACCATTGCCGCGAAGCTGTCCAGACTGCTGCGGACCGCCGGATTGTTCCATTCGTCTTCACTCGGCAGGAATAAGACCGGGCATGTAAGCCGCTGATAATAATCTTCGAACGCCAGCTCCCAATACTGCTCGATATACTCATTTCTCACATGATTCCGGTAACAATAGGTATAGCTTCCGTCCGGCAGCGGCTGCAGGCTGTGCTCATAAAATGCTGAGAAATATTCATTCCACAGCCCTTCTGCGGTCAGTTCTGCCCGCATTTCAGCGATGTATTCTTCAGCTTCAGCAAACACGCGCTCTTCCCGCTCTGCCAGCTCCCCGCGAATCTCTGCTTGTCTCCGTTCAATGTCCTCCGCGTTGCCCTGAAAAATTCCGTACTCCCCGAATTCATTATGAAGCGCACCTTCACAGACAAGTGATTTTACCAGCCCCGGATGAGCCGCCGCCAGGCTGAGCCCGACCTCAGCCCCCATGGAGCTGCCGACGACATGACATTCCCGGATGCCGAGCTGTTGCAGCAGCAGATGCACATCTTCCGCCATCTCATCGATATGATAGCCGGCCTGCGGTTTATCGGACCTCCCGTGTCCGCGCAGATCGGGGGCAATCACACTGAACTCCTGCTGAAACTGCGGCAGTATTCCCTCCCACATATGCAGATTTCCGCCGCTGAAATGAAGGAAAAGGACAACCGGCTTACCGTTAAAAGAATACTTTACATTCAGTGCGAGCCGCCCTGTCGATATATGTTCTTCAATCACTATTCATGCCTCCAGCTTATGTATGATCCATCAGAGGCAATTTTACCAGAAATGAATGTAATTCTCACGGAGTTATTTAATAGTGCGACTTTTTTATAGGTCTAATATACTTCCAGCACTTTGCCGGATCATGATGAAAGTAAATTACTCTGCCGGGGGAAGTATCCATGCAATAGGCAGTATCTGCAAAGTCGAATGCTGCCATTGTCTGTTCCATTTTTTCCTCCACACTGCGATTTTCCTGCTCATAGTCGAAGGGCCCATGCTCAAAAACAATATACTCAGCTTCGGGAACATCTATCATAAGCATTTGCGGCGGGATCTCACCACAATAATCAGAAGGAAGACGAACACCAAAACACTCTGTACGCGGAATCCCCCAATCGCAGAGTCTGCCGGCAGGGTCATTAATATATGCCATAATCTGACCACTGCCGCTGTTAGATTCGCTTCCGCCGCTGTCATCCAGTTTGCCCTTGATACTATCAAGTAGGCCGCAAACGGTTTCGCAGTCCTGCCCCGGGATAAGGCTCTGTTTTTTCCAAAAATCCCAATACCCGTTACTTTCATAATTTTTTATGTGCAAAAATTTATGTGCGGGCATCGTTACAAAATAAATTTTAATATCCTCTGCAGATTTCATCATACCAATCTCTCCAAATCCGAAAAAGTAGCGGTCGAACGGGGTTATTTTGGTACGGAGGACGACTGGCACAGGCTTTTTCCGGTATTCGCTTGGAGTTACACCAAAGGTTCCCTTGAAAGCTCTGGTAAATGCTTCATGTGATGAAAAACCATAATCAAAAGCAATATCCAAAATACTTTTTCCCCGGTCCCGTACCTCTTTTAATGCAAAGGCTAATTTTCTGTTCCGTAAATAATCCCTGAATTGCATACCTGAGATTTCCTTGAATTTTCTCGTTGTATGAAATTCGGAATAACCTAACCTGCGGGAAAGCAACCGCAGCGTTATGGCTTCACTGTTACGATTAATAATACACTCGTCAATTTCATCAACGATTACCTGGATTTGTCTGTGCCACTCATACATTGATTTGCCCACCTCATTTCAACCGCTCTATAGCCATTATGTAGGATTGGAATTCGCAATACTTGATTTGACTTGCGGGAAAGCCATAGATGACAGGCACCTATCCCGCTTCCCCGTCATACACAGGTAGAAAAGAAGGGCGGAATGCGGGATGGGGAACATTAGAAATGAAGGAGACCGGGCGGTCTTTCTGGCTGCCGTCTGCGGACAGACTTATGCGCAATTCGATCATGCGGATGGATCATTTGTTGTGCCGCAGGGCTACTCCGTTGTGCAGAGCTTCCAGGCGAAATCTATGGGCGGTATCCGGGAGCCGTTCGGATTTATTCTGGAATCGCCGCAGGATATTATCATTGCCTGGCGCGGGAGCAGCTCGGTCAACAATTGGCTCTCCAATATGAATGCTGCGCAGATTAAATTCAAATACGTCAAGGAAGACTGCCTTACGCACAGAGGCTTCACCGATATCTATTCGTCGGCACGGGATGAAATCCTCGCAGCACTCGGTTCATTATCACCTGACAAACCGCTATACGTTACAGGCCACAGTCTCGGCGGGGCACTCGCAACCCTGTGTGCGCTGGATACCGCCGTGAATTCTGCTCACAAGTCCCCCCGGCTGTATACCTACGGCTCTCCGCGTGCCGGTGACCCGGCGTTCGCCAAAGCCTTCAGCCAGTATGTCCGCAGCAGCTTCCGGTATGCCAATCTTTTTGACCCTGCGACCTATGTTCCGCCCACCATCTACAAGCTGCCGCGGCAAGAGAAGAAGTATTACTACACCCATGTCCAGACGTTATATTCCTTGTCTTTCCAGAACGGGACAGTTGAACTGAATCATGCGCTCAGAAGCTATTTCGCTGTGCTGTCAAGGGACCGGCCCGAATACACGAAAGCCTTATGTAAGGAGAATCCCGGCTTCTGCCCGGTGCCTGAATTAACCGTTTGACCCCCTGATTCCCCGGAGCCGTGCCCGCCTGTCAATTGGCCAAAATCTGATTAAGACTCTGCTCAAGCGTCTTCAGCCCCGCTTCCGGCGGAATCCGGCTGCGGATAATATTCTGCAGCTCCTCAGACATTGCGGTGAACAGCGCCGCGTATTTATCCGTTTGAGGGGCATACTTCACCTGATCCCTGGCCTGGATGAACAGTCTGCGGTAAGGCAGCCCGCGGTATTCTTCGCTCCCTGCAATCTTCAGACTTGCCGGGACATGCCCCGCTTCCCCCCAGATGCTGCCCCCGGTCTCCAGGAAATAACTCATGAAATCCATGGCCGCTTCCTGCTCCTCACCGCTGACGTAAGCTGGAATAACCAGTGTATGGGAGCTTCCCCAGTGCGCCGCGCTGCCAAAGATCGGCGGAAGAGGTACAATTCCGATATCGAGCGCCTCGTTGTCCAGATGATGCCCGGCTTCCCATACTCCGCCAAACCACAGGCCCGCCTGGCCGTTATAGAAAGAATCCCATGGCGTATTATCCTCCAGAGTACTTAGTCCCTCTTCAAATAGCTGCTGGTAGAAGCTCAGCACCTGAACCGACTTCTCGTTATATATTGCTGCTTGGTTCATATCCGGACTGAATAGTTCACCGCCAGCCTCATAATACAGATCCAGGAAGGATTCCTGGAAGTACGGGGTATTAACGGCCATAGGCTGGACTCCCGGTACCCGCGCAGCGATCTGCCGCAGCATTGCAATGAACGCTTCGGGAGTGTCCTCTTTGAGCATTGGCGTGCCTCCGGGGGTTAACACCCCGGCCCTGGCCAAAATATCCTTGTTGTAATAGAGCATATGAAAATGCGTATCCAGCGGTACCGCATAATATTGTCCGTTGTAGCTGACGCTCTGCAGGTTCTGTTCAGCGATTCCGCTCCACTGGAATCCCCGCTCTTCCCCCAGCTTATTCAGCGGTACGATTTGCTTAGCCTTCACAAACGGTGACAAGCGGTCTGCATGGACTACAGCTACATCCGGCCCTTTGCCGAAGGACAAGGCTGTACTGAGTCTGGCATAATATTCATTAGACTCCAGTCTGAGCTGCTTCACAAATACTCCGCTCTGGGCAGCATTATAATTCCGGATGATCCGCTCAACATATTCTCCTTCGCCGCCTCCGAACGGATTCCAGAAGGATAATTCGACCGGTGCTGAAGTCTCAGGGCGGCTTTCTTCACCGGCAGTGAAGTCCGCACAGCCCGGCAGCAGGGCCAGACTCAGCAGCAGAACAGGCAGCATGAGCCACCATTTTTTCATTTTTCTTTTCACCTCCCCGGCCCATCTCCATCCGGCTAAAATTTGCAAGCGCTTGCATTAACTTCCACTCTAGCTTTATCTTTCGCTCTTCTTGACCAGCCCGCGATATTCCGACGGAGATACGCCGGTGATCTTCTTGAATACCTTAGAGAAATATTTCGGGTCCTGAATGCCGACCAGGCTGCCGACATCACCGGCTTTCAGTTCTCCGGTCAGCAGCGTCTTGGCTTTCTCAATCCGGATGCGGGTCAGATACTCCAGGAAGCTCTCACCGACCTCTTTCCTGAACAGGTTAGCGAAATAATTCTTGCTTAAGTGCACAAGCCGGCTGATGGACCGCAGTGTAATTTCCTGATGGTAATACTGCTGAATGTACTGTGTGGCCTTGATAATACTGTTCCGGTCGCTGTTATACATCTCTTTCATATGCCGGGCCAGCTCATCGAATGCCTGCAAGAACCATGTCTGGCTCTCTTCAAGCGTCTCGAGCATAGCCAGCTCGTCGAAGTATTGCTTCTTCAGCTCCAGGACCTGCTCAGCATCCCTCGATACATCCGGCCATAGGGTCGTCAGGATCATCAGCAGCTCAAGGGTAATAATCTGCACAAGCTCTGTATCCCGGCGCACAGCCAGCTGTCCGAACAGCTGGTTCAGATAGTCTGTCAGCTCCTTGGTCTGGAAGGCGTACACCATAGACTGAATCTCGCGGCTGCTGATCTGCAGCACGGAGGACGAAGATGTCCGTGCCTTCAGCTCCTCGCTTCCGTGTATCAGAACACAGCCGTTTCCTGTGAACAGCTTCTGTCTGACCGCGTCCACTGCTTGGATATAGGCATTGCCCACTCCGGCCCACTGCCCGGTCACACCGCTGATTCCGATCGTCGCAATCCAGCCGTAACCGCTGGCTAAATGCTGAATCAGCTCTTCACTGCGGCTGCGGAGCAGCCCTGTTCCCGCTGAAGCCGCAGACTGAGCTGCGGGTTCTCCGGTCAAGATGATGTTGAGATTGCCTTGCCTGTCGGGAAACATTTCATAACCGGAGGCCTCACTTCCCCAAATATCATCCAGCAGCTTGCAGATCACTGTCGATCCCGCTCCATATCCCGGTTGTGCCCCGCTGCTGAAGCTGACATGCAGCAGATAGTGTGGCCGGCGGCCAGCGAGCCCCGCCTGTGCAAGCCTGCTTTCGTCAACCGCTCCCTGAACCGGCCCCCGTTCAATCAGCCCGGTCAAGAAATTCTCTTTATGCACCGGCTCCTGTGTCGCAGCAGAAGCACGAACCGGCGCCTGCCGCTGCACTCCCTCCAGCCCTTCCTTCAGCTTCAGCAGCGCCAGCTCGAAGTCACGCGGCATCATATCCGACTTAATCATATATTCGGAGACACTATGCCGGATCGCTTCCTTGGCATACTGGAAATCTTCGAGGTTGCTGAGGATAATAATCTTTATATCCTGTGAAAGCTTGCGCACTTCGGCAATCAGCTCGATCCCGTCCATTACAGGCATTTTGATATCCGTAATCAGGATATCAGGCAGTCCTCCTGTCATGAGCTCCAGTGCTTCCCTGCCGTTTGAGGCTTCACCGCTCACCTCCAGCCCGATAGCTTCCCAATTAATCATGGACCGGATTCCATATCTCACTATAAATTCATCTTCTACGATTATAACCCGGTGCATATCAGCGGCTCCCCCTTATGCTTATGTCATCTGTTATGAGCGGCAGCTTAATCCGGATGGCTGTTCCTGCACCCAGCTCGCTGCGGATCTCGATACCGTACATTTTTCCGCAAATCAGCTTGATCCGCTCATCTACATTGGCCAGCCCTATGCCTCCTAATTTGTCCTCATCCGCTGCTTTCCCTGTAAGCAGACTGCTGACAAGTGCAGCATCCATCCCCTTGCCGTTATCCGCCACTTCGAACCAGACGAGATTGCCCGGCGCTTTACTGCAGGATATGCGGATGCTGCCGCCGGATTCCATATCCCCGAAGGCATGCATCATTGCGTTCTCCACAATCGGCTGCAGAATCAGCTTGGGCGTCCGCAGATGGCGGACTTCTTCGTCCAGTTCAACAAAGGTCTCAATATTGAAGTTGAAGCGGAATTTCTGAATACCCAGGTAACATTGCACATGCTCGATCTCCTCTTCCACTGTAACCGTCTCTTCCCCTTTACCGAGACTGATCCGCAGCAGACGTGATAACAGGCTGACCATCTCTGCTGCATTGTTGGCCTTTTGAATTAGAGCCGTCCATTTAATAATATCCAGGGTGTTATAGAGAAAATGCGGATTGATCTGCGCCTGCAATGCCTTCAGCTCAGCCATCCGTTTCTGGTCCTGCTCCAGATAGACCGCTTTCAAAAGCTCGTCGATCCGCTCTACCATAGAGTTGAAATTATCGCCGAGAATATCTATTTCGTCATGCCGGCTTTTGGCTTTGTAGCGGACACTGAGCTCACCGGACATCACCTGCCGCATCAGCCGGATCATTTTCAGAATCGGATTCGTAATGGAGTTAGCCAGCACCAGTGCGGCAATAACCGAGAAGACTATGCAGAGCAGCCCGACGAAGATAAAAATCTGCAGCAGGCGGTTCGAATCCTGGTACAGCGCAGCCTTGGAAATGACATTCACCACCACCCAGTCATTGGTGTGGAGCTTCTTGGCATTCACAATCAGGCTGTCGCCCTTGTAGACAAGCGGAAACCTCGTTTCCTCCAGGCCGGAATGAACAAGCTGCTCATAACCGCTTTGGCCCAGCACCTCCGTTACGCTTCGGCCGATCAGTCCGCTGTCCGGATACGACACCAGATTGCCGCTGCCGTCCATCACGAAGCTTTGCAGATCCCGGTTATTGCTGACCGCTTTCGAGACCAACTCTTTAATCACATCCTCGCGGATATCAAGCACAGCTACAATCCCCAGGGGACTGTCATCGGATATTTTATAGAGCTGCTTGGCAACTGAGAAAACATGGGTGCTCTGGGAGTTCAGACTGTCTACATAAGTCCCGTAACGGGTCGGATACCAGCGGAAATTACTGCCGCCGTCAAGGGTCTGCAGGAAGGGCTCCACCTCGGCAGGCGTGCGCGGGTTCCAGCGGTAGATGCCTTTGATATAATGCTGCGCGGAGACGAAGGAGATGGACTGCACATCCTGATTAATCGCCACAATGGTGGACAGCTTCGTTGTCAGTGACAGGCTATCCACATCATAACTGGCTTGCTCCGCCCGATCAAGGTTCCGCAGCATGCCTACAATCTCATTGTTGTTAAGCACCTGCATCATCATGTCCTTGTAAATACCGAGCCGGGTATCCAGATTATCGGCAGTCTGATACAGCAGATGCTCGGAGTATTCGGTGACTTTATGATTGATCGTCGATTTCGAGATCGAAAATGAAATAATCCCCATGACCACCAGCGGTGTCAAGGAGAAGAGAACGAGAAGCAGCATCCACTTATAGCGCATGCTGCTCTTCATGATTTTGATCCAGGATATGAAGCGGAGCCGCAAGGGTCCGGCGTGATTCTCAGGTGATCTGTGCATGCCTTATATCCTTTCCCGTTGTAGAATCTTAGCAGAACGTCAGCCCTTGACGCCGGACATCGCCACGCCCTGCACAATATGCCGCTGCAGCAGTATAAACACAATAATCGTCGGAATCGCCGCAATTGCGCTGGCCGTCATGATCAGATTGAGCGACATGTTATTATTCGACAAAAAGGTCGGCAGCCCTGCCGAAAGAATCATATTCTCCTCCGAGGTAATGGCCAGATAAGGCCACAGGAAGTTGTTCCAGGAGAGGATAAAAAAGAAGATTCCCACAGATACCATCGCTGAGCGTGTCAGCGGCAGACAGATGCTCCACCATAACCGGAAGCTGCGGCTCCCGTCAATCTGTGCGGCTTCCATATAATCCTTGGGCACGCCGTCCATGAACTGCTTCAGCAGCAGGATACCGATCGGATTCGTCAGTCCCGGCAGGACAATCGCCCAGATGTTATCAATCAGCTGCAGATGCAGCGCCGTCTCATAGAGCGGAATGAGAATCGCTTCTGTCGGAATCAGCAGGCCCGAAACGATCAGGACATAGAAGATTCCCCGGGTCCGGAACGGGAGCTTCGAGAACGAGAAGGCCGCCAGCGAGCTGAGCAGCAGCGAGATTACAGTCGTCAGTAGGCCGATAATCAGGCTGTTCCACGTCCAGTGCAGAATCTGCGAATCCCGGATGACCTTCACATAGTTATCGGTATTCAGATCGGACCAGTTGACCCAATCAGCCAGCGTATATACATTCACACCGTCAGGCTTCAGCGAGGTGAGGAACATCCAGATCAGCGGGAAAATAAACAGCAGCGCAAGCAGAACAGCAGCGGTATTTAGAGCAAGCTTTTTCATGAATATCTCCCCCCTATCCGTCTTTCCGGTCGGTAATTTTGAATTGAACCACAGCGATCAGCAGCATGATGAAGCAGAAAACAATCGACTGCGCAGCCGCCAGGCCGAACATGTCTTTCTTGAACCCCGTGACGTAAATATAGCGGATCATCGTATTCGTGGAATCGCCCGGCCCGCCGCCGGTCATAATCTGCACTTGTCCGAACAGCTTCAGGCAATTGATAATCTGATAAAAGATCTGAATCTTGATTACGCTTGACAGCCCGGGTAAAGTAATGTTCCAGAAGCGCTGCCAGGCGCCTGCCCCGTCAATGGTCGCTGCTTCATAGTGATCCGTTGGAATCTCCTGCAGTCCGGCAAGAAACAGCACCATTACAAATCCGACGCTCCACCAGTCTGTCGCAATCGTAATCGCCCACCAGACGAACTTATGATCCGTAAGCCAGTTAATGTCGGCCTGGATGCCCAGCAGATGCAAGGCTGCATTCACCGGACCATTCTTGGCATCGAGCATCCGCAGCCAGATGAAGCTGACTACAGAGACCGACAGCACATACGGCAGGAAAAAAACGGAGCGGATCACGGTCCGCAGCCAAATTCTCTGATTGATGATCAGTGCCAGCACCAGTCCAAGCACCAGTACGGTCGGCGCACACAGCAGCACGAAGTAGAACGAATTCCATAGATACGAGTAGAAATCGGGATTTTTCAATATTTTCGCATAATTGGCTAAGGCAACGTATTTCTGCATGCCCTGAATGCCCCACACATGCAGGCTCATCCAGGCTCCGCGGATCACCGGCCACAGATAGAACAAGATAAACGGCACCAGAAACGGCACCAGATACAGAATCGCTTTCAGTTCCTTCAGTATGTGTACAGGCTCTGCCCTGCGCAGAGGCGCAGCCGCCTTATTCTCTCTTAAAGTCCGCTCCATACTTCATTCTCTCCTTCATTCAAAAAGTTGCCCTGACGCAGAAGATAATCCCCCGCCCGCAGGCGGGAGGTTATCCTTATGTTGGCCGGGGAGCTAATTCTCCAGCACTTCGTTGATCTGTTTCTCCAGCTTCGCCAGTCCGTCTGCCGGAGAGTCACTACCGAAGATGATGTTCTGCAGCTCCTCAGAGATTGTCGTAATGATCGTTGTATACTTATCTGTCGGCGGAGCAAATTTCACCGTCTTCTGCGCTTCAATGAACTCACTGCGGTAAGGCAGGCTCTTGAAGGCATCGCTGCTTGTTACTTTGCTGTTCGCAGGCACATGTCCCGCCTGGCCCCAGATTTCCCCGCCCACTTCAGAGAAATACTTCATGAACCTGGCAGCAGCCAACTGCTTCTCAGGAGTTACATAAGAAGGGATGACCAGCGTATGGGAGCTGCCCCAATGCGTCTCACTGCCAAAGATCGGAGGCAGCGGCATCGCGCCGATATGCAGCGACTCATCCCCGAGCAGCAGGCCCGCTTCCCATACACCGCCGAACCAGAAGGCCGCTTTGCCGTTATGGAATGTATCCCATGGGGTTTTATCATTCAGATCGGCATATTTGTTGTTGAAGACGTCCATATAGAAGTTCAGGACATCCAGCGCCTGCGGATTGTTGATGCTTGCTTTGGTCAGATCCGAATTCAGGATATCACCGCCGGCTTCATAATAGAGATTGAGGAAGGGTTCCTGGAAATACGGGGTATTGATCGCCATTGCCTGGACATCCGGCACCTTCGCCTGAACCTCGGCCAGCGTCTGCTCGAAGCCTGCCGGTGTCATATCACCGAGCTTAGGTGTGCCGTCTTCATTCAGCAGATCTGCCTTTTGCAGAATATCCTTGTTGTAATAGAACATATGGAAGTGGGTATCGAGCGGAACAGCGTAAGGCTTACCGTCATAGGACACGCTCTGGATATTGGAATCCGAAATTTCCTTCAGGTCAAACCCGGCCTTGGTGGCCAGCTCATCCACCGGCACAATCTGCTGCGCCTTCACGAACGGTGAGATCCGCTCAACGTGGGCTACAGCCACATCCGGTCCTTTGGAGGATGACAACGCAGTGCTGAGCTTGGCATAATATTCATTGGATTCCAGACGCAGCTGCTTCACCGTTACTTCGTGCTGGGAGTCATTGAAATTCTTAATAATCTGGTCTACGAATTCCCCTTCCCCGCCGCCGAACATATTCCAGAACGAAATCTCCACCGGACTGCTGCTGCCTGCCGCATTCTCTGTCTTCGCCGGTTCATTCGCCGCCTTGGCCGGCTCTCCATTCTCTTTGTTTCCGGAGGTGCAGCCCGGCAGAATCAGGGCCAGAGCCAGCCCGGCCGACAGTATACCTGTGTACTTCTTATTCATTCTCATTTGAACAACCCTCTCGTCTGTAAAGTTTGTGTCCGAAAGTCCTTTAACCTCTTCATGTAAGGGCTTTCTTACCACTAACTTTACAGGGAATGCCCCTAAGCTTGAACCGACAAACCGCCGCTACTTGGAGAACAAATGACAGGTGTTAAATGTGCAGGGAACCCGGGAAGGTAGACGATGTTACGGAGGGTTGAGGATGTTACGGAGGATTTCTGCCGGCCCATTTGCGGAAGCAGGCCATCTGGAATGATGACGCATGCAGCAAAAAGAGCCCCGAAGGGCTCCAGAACCAGCAGATTAGTTCACCGCAATATTATCAAAGCTGACGCTGTTATTAAACCCGCCGCGCACACCGATCGTGCCGGAGGTATACACTGCATCGTTCAAATTTATCTTAGGCACGGACATATCGCCGACGTAGACCTTAATATTGCCGCTGCTGACAACGACCTTCATATGGTACCAGGTGTTTACCGCTATCGGGGTTGCCACAGTCTGCAGCGCGGTCCAGTTGTTATTGAATCGTCCCAGCCAGACTTCCCCGGCGGAATCAATGCCTGCGGCGTAGCCCTTCTGCGAATCAGCACCTGTGCCTGGACCCGTCAGGTTAAAGACGAGACTGCCCTGGCCGGCATTATTCAGCCGGATATCGCCTTCCAGCGTAAAGTTCATTTTGGAAGGATACGGGGTGAGCACAGATTTATCCGCATTGGCCGAATTCACGTTGTAGGTTCCGCCGCTGACCGCCCATGTTCCCCCGTAACGGACCCAGCCGTTGTCATTCGCAGCAAAATCATTGCTGTACGAGCCGCTCAGCGTACCGAACCGGGCCTGGACATTATGTCCGCCGGCGCTCCGCTCGACAGAATCCACGAAGGCGATCTCATTCGCTCCGGTCTGGTACATCGCCGTCCACCATGAATTCCCGAAAGCCGGAAGATCATTATCCACCCAGGTATTTCCGTAATCGTTGCTTAAGGACAATACATTGGAGTTAGAGCTGAGCAGCAGCCGGCCATCACTCAGGGAGAGGAGATATGGACCTCCCTGCTGATTGGTTGATACCTGGGTGCCGATGCCGCTGGACCAGGTTTTGCCGTCAGTGCTTTTCTTGGTGAAAATTCTGCAGTTCTGCGTCCCGCACACCTCAAAGGCAACAATGTACTGGCCGTTCGCCATCCTGCTCCAGACCGGCATCCCCGGACGCGCTCCGGCGTTCGACGGGTCCCAGGCCACATAAATCTCATTCCCCCAGCTGGCGCCGCCGTTCGTGGAGATTTTCTCAGAGATGATCTGGCTGTACGACGGGTTCTCGGTCACATGCTTCTCGCTGGCATACATTACAGCTACAGAGCCGTCTGCCAGCAGCTGCATATGTGGCTCATATACCCCTTTATCCGGGTTGCCCAGCGCGCCTGCCGCCCCGTTGTTCTCGTCGATTGTACTAAGGAAGCTCCAGTCCAGGCCTCCGTTTACACTCTTGTACACCCGGAGCTTGTACGACTCCTGCCAGCGGACTGAGCGCATGGCGAGCAGAATATCACCATTCGCCAGCTGCACGAACTGCCCGTTGTCCAGATCGCGCCCGTCCTCCCACAGCGTAGACATGAGCGACCAGGTGCGGCAGTTATCGGTACTGCGGAAGACCTGCAGCCGGGTGCCTCCCCACGGGACCTTGGTGTAGCCGTTGTTATCGTAAATGGCTGTGACCGCCAGCCAATCCCCGTTCGCCAGCTTGATCATCCGCGCGTATTCTGCCCCGAACGTTCCGGGCCGCAGCCCGCGGGCATCGGTCCCGGCATCCGTGAAGGTGTTAATATTGGTGATTGTGGATGTGGCTCCCCACACCACGGGTCCATTCGCCGCCAAAGCGGGAACAGCGGTAAGCACCAGCAGGAGACATAGGAAAGCAGACAGTGAGGTGAACAATTTTTTAAGCAAATAAGCCCCTCCTCTTCATCTTCAATGATCGAACAGATTGTCCGCACTTGGTTGTAAGTGCTTTCACTGAAAATTCTACCCGGCTTTCCTATGTCAATGAACCGATAAATTACCGTTTTTCGGGTGCCAAAGTTACGATTATACCGCTTATGACAGGTTGACCTTGCGGATTACTTCCAGCGGGATCTTCGGTTCCCGGCTCTCTGTGAGCAGACCGTTCACTTCCTGCTGGACATCCGTGATCTGTGTATAGCAATAACCGCAAATATAAGGAGTGTCCTTAATAGCCTGGGTAATACTGCGGAACCGTTCAATGAAGGCTTCCTCGCTGCCTACCTGCTCCCCGTATCCCCAGCCTGCACCGGTATTAAAGGCAATGCCGCCGAACTCACTGACCATCACCGGCTGGCCGTTATATTCATACCCCTGTGCCATCGCGTATTTCCAGTTGTTGAAGGAGACACCCCCGCCCAGAATACTTCCGGCATCCGCATAATGCTTCAGCAGGTATTCTCCGCTCTCCACATAGTCATGCAGGGTAATGATGTCACTGACCGTATGCTCCCAGCCGTCATTGACGATTACCGGCCGGTGAGGGTCGAGGGCTTTGGTCAGATGGTAGATCCCCTCGGTAAATTTCTGCTGCAGCTTATTCGTGTATACCTGCGGGATTCCCCATGATTCGTTAAACGGCACCCAGGTAATGATTGAAGGATGGTTATACTGCTGGCGCACTATCTCCGTCCACTCCTTCGTGAAATTCTCCACTGCCGAATCGTTGAACTCAAAGGCTGCGGCCATCTCCGACCAGACAAGCAGACCCTTCACATCACACCAGTAGAGGAACCGGGCATCCTCGATTTTCATATGCTTGCGTACACCGTTATAGCCCATCGCCAGAATAGCATCGATATCAGCAATCAGCGCTTCCTCGGACGGCGGGGTGAGGTGGCTCTCCGGCCAGTAGCCCTGATCCAGAATCAGCCGCTGGTAGACCGGCGTATTGTTCAGCAGCACCTTTCCTTGTTCGATTGATATTTTGCGCAGGCCGAAGTAGGAATAGACCTGGTCAATCACCGTATTCCCGTTGTATAAAATAAACTCCACCTCATACAGGCTCGGTGCCGCAGGCGACCAGGACTGCAGCTTCCACGGGCCGTTCGCTTCATGGGTCAGCTCCACCTCCAGCTGCAGCCAGGCGCGGTCCGCTTGAAGGGAGACCTGCTTAAAGGTCTTCTGCCCCGTGCTGATTCTCGTCTCCAGACGGAGATTGTCCGCTGCAAGCTGAGTCTGGTATTCAAAGCGGACTGAGCGGTTATCGAGATCCGGGGTGATTTTGACAGACTTGAGATAAGAAGGTGACACATACTCCATCCACACGCTCTGCCAGATTCCCGTAGTCTGCACATAGAAGCATTCGAAGTTCTCATCCACCCAGCGCTGCTTGCCGCGCGGCTGTGTACAGCTCCGGCTGTCCTCCACTTTGACCACCAGCCGGTTCACTGCGCCTGCCGCCGTGTCTATATAATCCGTGATATCCAGTGAGAACGCGGCATAACCGCCCTGATGTCCTCCGGCATAGGCACCGTTAACCCATACCTTGGCGAGATAATCTACCGCCTGAAAGTTCAATAGTACCCTTTTACCTTCGTGATGCTCTGGCAGCTGCAGCTCCCGCCCGTACCATACGTAAGGATGGAAGGCGGTCTCGCCAATTCCGCTGGCCTCTGTCTCATAGGTGAACGGAACCTGAATCTTCAGCTCCCCGTGCAGCTCCTGATACCAGCGTTCGCGCTCCCCCTTGTTGTCATCATCAAACCGGAAATCCCATTCCCCGCTCAGATTCTGCCAGGCCTCACGGACAAATTGCGGACGCGGATAATCTTTAATATAGTGCTCGGTCGCCATGATACGAAACACACTCCTTAACAACAGTAATTTTGTTTTAATACAATTATTATGTATTAATTATTGCAGAATCTGCCGGAATGTCAATGGGAGATTGTACAGCAAAAAGAACCTTAGCCCAAGGCATCAGGTTCTTCGCTTGTCTGTCCGGATGTGTCGCCAGCGACTCGGCCAGCCCGGATTACTATACAGTATAATAAATTTTCATGACCAGATCCTGCTCATAATCACCGAACTTCCGTCCAAACAGATTGATGCCGCCCTTGTATACCGCATTCTCCTTGACACCCAGGCGCAGATCCACATGGTTCTGTCCGCTAAGCTGCAGGTCGCTCAGATTGACGGCAGAAATCTCCTTGTGGTCGATGGTGCTGCGGGTATGGTCAACACTCCAGGTCTTAAGCATCCCGAACTGCGTACCCGTGTCGATCCACCAGGACGGATTCAGCCTCCCGCGTCTGCCGCCGAAATCGCCGGGCGAGGTCCAGGTGCCGATCTCCACATTGTTAATCCACAGGGTAATATCCGAAGGCCAGTCGTTCTGGTAATTCGGCGCCTCAGAGCAGATCTCCATTGAGAACTGGATTAGCCGTACGGCTGCACCCTGCGGAATCTCCAGCGGATAACGGTATTCCAGGTAGCCCTTGCGCAGCCAGAGCAGCTGGGCATGAATCCGCTCAGGGTGGAAGAAGCCCGCCGGAGAATCCTCGACAATGATCGGCCCGGTTTCGCTGACCATCCCGCAGGTCGGAGCGGCTTCACAGGCGGTGAAGCTGCCGATCGGCATGGCAATCTCATAGCAATGCTCCCCCTGGTCCGCGCCGGCACGCCGCTCAGGAACGTTGATGATGATCTTGATATCATCATAGATTCGGCTGCAGACCTTCATCGCACCGCGTGAAGCGGGCAGCAGCTCCGTCTCAATCAACCCTGCCTGCTCCAGCACCTTCACATTCGAAGCGGAGGTCGATACCGGTATCTCCAGCGCCTCCGCCAGCTCCGCGACATTCATCCGCCGGCTGTTGAGCAGCTCCAGCATTCTCAGCCGGAGCTCCGTAGACAGCGCATGCGTCACCTTCACCAGCTCATCAGGATGTTCCATGGATAATTCCAGCATATTGATCACTCCGCTTGCTGTCTATTTAATCTCTTACTTCTCGGACTTCTGCATGAAATCCAACAATTCCTTCATTGCCGTTTCAATCCGTTATCCAGCAATACTACCTGATCCCCCAGCCGGACCTCACCGGTCTGAATAACCGAAGCATAGACTCCAAAGTTCATATTGAACTCCTTATGCACCTGCTTCAGCAGTGAGCTGTCCCGCTCCAGCGTATCCGGGTTCGTCGTGATCATCACGCAGCGGTCGCAATAGCTGTCCACCTGCAGCTCGGCGCCGCCGATCGAGAGCCGCCGGCCGAGCCATTCCCCTTCACCAAGGTCCGCCTCGCTGATCTCCACCAGGAAGTTCCCCCGGAAGCGGCGCTGGTCGACAGGCTTGCCCCATACTGCTTCCAGCTTCTTAAGGCTCTTATCAGTCACGAGCAGAATGCTTGCCCCGTCCACGGACAGCAGCTCAGGATGCTTCGCCTCCGGATGCGGCGCTTTATATGCAGACATAGTAATGGGTGTAGCGGTCAGACTCTGAATCTCCTCCAGCAGCTCTGTATCCCAGCCGAATACTCTTCCGTCCGCGGCAGTAACGCGGATATCCCCGTCCTTATACTCCGCCTTATAGGACATCATCTTAGGAACCTTCCGGGCGGTGACATACCGCGACCAGTCTTCTTTGCTCAGGTCATGGAAAGAACAATACCGGTCTCCCTCTACGCCCGAAGGCTCGATCTGACATACCTCAAGCTGCTCCCCGGCAAAGGATTTCACCGGATACCGGTTAATGGCCCGGATTTCGCCTACTGTAATTGACACTATGCCGCACCTCTTCTGTCTTATAATATGTAGTCCTGCCCATACTGTAATTCTTGCAATTTCCTTCTGCTGTTATGCGATAATCCACTTGTACTCCGCTTCTGATCCGGCGAACTGCCCGCAGACTTTTTCCAGAGCAGTATTCCAGCTCATATAATCCTCCTTCAGGTTCAGATGTATACACTTTACCGTTTCAGCATACGCCTGTCCAGTTCCTTCCACCGCAGAATACAATGCAGCATAAAAAAGGATGACCAGGGGCCATCCTCTTCTTTCCTTAACATTACAGTGATTCCCGGATCACCCGCTTGTAATACTGTACAGAGAGCAGGCCGAAGATGGAATACAGCACAGTATAGACCACCATGACTGCAATCATCGGGGTGAGCATCTCGCTGCCAAACAGGAACCAGCCGGATTTCACCGCAAAGTAGCTGTGGCACAAGCCGACAATCAGCGGAATGCCGAAGTTAAACAGCTGCTTGAACCGGATGCCGTTCAGAAGATCCCCCTGGGTGAAGCCCAGCTTGCGCAGAATGGTATAACCATCCTTCTCCTCTTCACTTTCATCCATCTGCTTGAAGTAGAGAATACAGCCGGAGGTGATCAGGAAGGTTAAGCCAAGAAATCCGACGATGAACATGATAAATCCCATACTGGTCCGTTGAGCGAGCTCAAAATCATACTGTGAAAAGCTCGGAAACTCCGGCTTCTGGTCCATGAAGATTTCATAAGCCTGTTTGGCCTGTGAAGGATCTGTCAGGTTTATACCGTAATATATTTCGTTACCTTTAATTCTCTTCTGTGCATTCGGCTCCTGATACTGAGCCAGCTCCTTGAAGACCGTATCATCAACCACCATCACACCCATAATCCCGGCGTCATAGTAATAAGGCAGCACCGATTGTTCAGACACCTCTATAAGCTGCTGGGTAATGGTGCGATCCTCCGGTTTAAAAATGATTTCACCGCTGTCTTTAAGAGTAAGTATGGTCTTAAGTGTAGAGTTGTAATTGGTAATCAATACCTCACCCGGCTGCAGATCCTTTCCGTCCAGACTGCTGTCACTGATTACAGTAGTGGCCATGTCCGTTATTGCTTCATCCTTGTAATTGTATTTGTCGATAATATCTGCAACGTCCATAAACACCTGGACGGTTGGAATCTCCAGCAGGGTATACCCTATTTCCGCACCGTCCAGGGCCTGCAGAAACTTAACCTCAGCCTCCTGATGGACGAAACCGAAGTCATGCGGCGAGCTTTCCTTCGCTGACTTCTCCACTGAATAGTAAGAAATATAGCTCAGTGACAAGAGGCCGATCGCCAGCGCAGAAACGGTGGTGATAATTGTAAGCAGCAGCGCGTTCGACTTCATCCGGAACATAATCGACGAGAGCGACAGCACCTCATTAATCGACAGGTAGCCTTTTTTACTGCGGCGGATCAAATTGAAGATGAAGCTGACTGAGCCCTTGTAGAACAGATAAGTTCCGATAATCACCAGCGCCAGAATAACAATCATCGCAGCCATCAGCTCTGTCATATCTGTATATTTCCCGCTGAAGAGCTGGCTGGAGACATAATACCCGCCGCCGATGAAAGCAATTCCCAAGAGGCCAATGAGTATTTCCCACAGCGGCATTTTACGGATACGGGCCTGGGATGCAGAGGTTGCCTTGAACAGCGAGAGAATACTCTGCGCTTTAATAAATGTATAATTCATAATCATAATCAGCACATAGACTGCTGCAAACACCAGAACGGTCCGCACCAGCGCCTCCGGCGAGAAACGCAGCTTTGCGAGATTGTCCACGGCAAGTATTTTGAACAAAATCATTAATATCAGCCTGGACATTACGAAGCCTGCACCAATCCCGATAAACATGGAGCCGAAGTACAGAATCAGATTCTCGGCGCTCAGCAGAGCGAAGATCTTGCCTTTGGTCAGGCCGATCAGCTGGAACAGCCCGATTTCCTTGCTGCGCCGCTTGATGAAGATTGTATTGGCATAGAGCAGAAAGATAGCAACGATGGCAATGAGCAGGATGGAAGAAGCCCCGATGGCCGCCCCGCCTTTAATCGAGTCACCGACAACATCCATGGCCGGGTCGAATTGCAGCGTCACGAAGGAGAAATAGAGGGCAACACTGAAAATAAGCGCAAATACATACAGATAATAGTTCTTGATGTTCTTTTTCAGATTACGGAAGATGATATAGTTCAGACTCATTGCGCTGCACCGCCAAGCACGCCCTGTGTATTAATAATGTCGTTGAAGAAGGCTTGCCGGGTTTCATCCCCTTTATTAAGCTGCGTATAGATCTGCCCGTCCCGGATGAACACCACCCGGCTGCAATAGCTTGCCGCAACCGCATCATGTGTGACCATTACGATGGTTGCCTGACGCTTCTCATTCATGTCCGCCAGCTTGTTCAGCAGGTCAGAGGCAGACTTGGAATCTAATGCACCTGTAGGCTCATCGGCAAAAATAATACTGGGATCATGCACAAACGCCCGCGCCGCCGAGGTCCGCTGCTTCTGGCCGCCGGAGATTTCCGCCGGGTATTTATTTTGCAGCTCATAGATGCCAAGCTCACTGGACACCTGTACAAACTTCTGATGCGCCTCTTTCTTCGATATTCCGGTAATGGAGAGCGGCAGCATCACATTCTCCCTGACGGTCAGCGTATCAAGCAGATTGTAATCCTGGAAAATAAATCCGAGATGGTGCTTGCGGAATTCCGCCAGCTGCTTCTCCTTCATCGCCGTAAATTCCTTGCCTTCAATCTCAATCGTCCCCTGGCTCACCCGGTCAATCGAGGACAGCACGTTCAGGAGCGTTGTTTTGCCCGAGCCGGAAGGACCCATAATGCCAACGAACTCACCTTTATCCACCTGCAGATCGATGCCCTTCAGCACCTCCTGCTTATTGAATTTGTTGCCATAGGTTTTATAAATTTTATTTGCCTGCATAATGACCATGCTTTACCCACTCCTTTTCTATAGCTCTATCATAAGCGGGCTGCGGCTCATTATCCTGCGCTTCGCCGAACAATATGAACAAGCATGTGACATTATTGTCACACGCCTGTTATCTGCTGAAAGTCGTTCTCCCGGGGAAAAGTCAGCGTGAACACACTCCCCTGTCCGGGGACGGATTCTGCTTCAATTCCGATCTGCAGCGGCTCTGCCACCTGCCGGGTCAGATACAGCCCCATGCCGGTAGCCGCTCCGTCCTGCCGCCCGCGTGATGCCGTGAAGCCTTTGTCAAAGATCCGCGGCAAATCTCTCGGCGTGATTCCCTGCCCGCTGTCTTCAATCGTGAGCGTGACATGGCCGCCCGCTTCTCCGCTCCGGATAAGGATATCTGAAGCCTCGCTGTATTTCACCGCATTGGTCAGCAGCTGTCTGAGAATGAACGCCAGCCATTTGCCGTCACTCAGCACCTCTCCGGCCGTAAGCTCCACATCGAATCCGATGCCCTTGGAGATACACCATGATTTCAGCGCCCGGATCTCGTTATGGAGCAGCGGCTCCAGACTGACGGTCTCTATGAACAGGTCATTGCGCATGAACGGAATCCGCTTCTGATGCAGCTGCTGGTCAAGCAGATGATGAATCCGCAGCCACTCGTACATCAGCTGCCTTTGCAGCGTTTCGTCCGGCAGCCGTTCAATCATCAGCTGCATGGCGGTGAGCGGGGTTTTGACCTCATGTATCCAGGCCAGCAGCTCATCCTTCTCCGATTCCAGCAGCCGGATATTCATGGAGGATTCGCGCTTGAAGCGCTGCGCCTGGCTACTGAGCGCCTCCTGTACAATTCGCTCCAGCGGGCTGCCAGGACCGGACAGCGTATGGAAATCACCGGCCTGCTCCCAGACCTCCAGGCTTTTGTAATAGCGCGTCTCTTTGAAATATCTTAAGAAGACGAACAGCAGGCAGAGCAGGACATTCAGCATCACGATATATAGTACCGGCAGCAGCGGAATCGCTGAATCAACATAGGCTATGAATATTGTACTGAGCTGCAGAACGGCAAGCAGCAGCAGCCAGCTCCGCTTCTCGGTTATGTATTTCCTTATCATTCTTCCGCCCCTTCGGTCGCCATATACCCCTGTCCGACTTTGGTTTCGATGAATGCTTCAAGACCCAGCGGCTCAAGCTTCTTGCGCAGCCGGTTCACGTTCACCGTCAGGGTATTATCGCTGACAAAATGCTCATTGTCCCACAGGCTCTTAATCATCTCTTCACGCTCCACGATGCTGTCCTTGTGCTCAACGAGAATTTTCAGAATCAGCATCTCGTTCTTCGTCAACAGAGCAGCTCCCGCATGGTTTGTTACCGTGTTCTTCACGAATTCAATAGCTGCCCCGCGCCAGGTCTTCAGCTCTGTCCGCTCTGTGCTGTAATTGTACACCCGGCGCAGCGTGGCCTGGATCTTAGCGATCAGTACCTCGAAATGGAACGGCTTCTGGATGAAATCATCTGCGCCAAGCTGCATCGACATTACCATATCGCTCGGATGATCACGGGAGGAGAGGAAGATTATCGGCACATTGGAGTGCGTGCGCAGAATCCGGCACCAGTGAAAGCCGTCAAACTGCGGAAGCTGAATATCAATCACCACGAGATCCGGCTTCACCTCGGTAAACTCCTGCAGCACCTTGCCGAAATTCGTGATCCCGTATACCTCATAGGACCACTGGGACAGACGCTCCTTGATTTCGCCAAACAGGGTAATATCGTCTTCAATCAGCATAATTTTGAACAAAAGGGCCTCTCCTTCCGAAACATTGCTGTCAATCAATTCACTAGATATCTGATGAGTGTATACGGAGGAAGGCTGTTAATCACCTCAGTGCTGCTGGAATACTGTGCGGCGATGACCCTGTCGAAGGTTAACCTGTTATCATCCGTCAGTATGATCATGCCGCTGTCCTTTAGTGGTCTCCCCGTCTTCCCGCGTAAAGTTAATAAGTAAGAGAAAGGCTCCGGCACCAGCGTCTTAGCGGTATTATCGAACAAATAATATTTCCCGTCCTGGTAGAACAGGTCGTTATAGTACGGACTGCCCGGTTCATCACTGAAAAACTGCGCAATCCGCAGCCCGGCATTAATGCCGCTATCTGCCGCTTCAATGAACTGGTCCCAGGCCTCCTGGCCGGCAACCACTTCAAGATCACGAATGACCACATTTCCCGCAGCAGCAGCCTCTTCTATCGTTTCCTTCTCCGCCATTCCGTCAAATCCCGTATACTGCCCCTGCCCGTCCAGTGTCATAGTCACTCCGGCGGCAGGCGGCATTATTATAGTATTGGAATTACCAGTGCTGTTACTTTTACCGGACGAAGTACTGCACCCAGCCAGCAGTCCGGCAAGACAGAGCAGCAGCAGCCCACGCAGTAATATTCCTTTCATTATAATTCCTCCTCTGGAGAATGGAAGCTAAGCACTGCCTCCCGCCGTCAGACCTCACAGTTAGTCTGCCAGCCTGTTCAGCTCAGTAAGTAATTTGTTTTTCAGATCAGCCAATCGTGCTTCATCCGGTCTGTAGTCATCGGAATACATCACTTCCCGCGGTGTCCACCAGACCGGATGGGTAGGATTCGGTTCATTCAGGCTTCTGGGGAAAATATGCCAGTGCATATGCGCATCCCCGTTGCCCAGCAGCTCATAGTTCAGCTTGTGCGGCTTGAAAGCATGATGTACTGCTTCAGCGACAATACTCATATCCCTGAGAAACTTTTGCTTATATCCGCTGTCTAATTCATGCAGCTCACGTTTATGCTCCTTGCCGAGAAATAAGGTGTAGCCTTCGAAATACTGGTGGTCGCCAAGTACCGCGTACCCAGTTTCAAGCTCTTTTACAAAATACTTGTTCGTACCTTCCCCAATCATCTTAATCCGGCTGCAAATTAAACAATCTTCCATTTGTCGGACCTCCTGTAGAATATAATCGTAACAAGGTATAAGACCAAAATTGCATATACAGAGGAGCGGTATGCCTCATCCAAATCCCCCTGCAATAATGTACTATAGCCATCTCTATTCCCGGTGTATATTCATGAAACTACATGTGCTGGAGGTTATCATGAATATCGCCGCTTTTATTATGTATTGCGTAGTTGTTACCTTTACTCCCGGACCGACCAATATTGTCATTCTCTCCGCTGTACAGCAGCACGGGGCCAGAAAAACAATGAATTACGTCTGGGGAGCTACACTCGCGTTCGGCCTGCTGCTGGCTGCCTCTGCACTGCTGGGCAGGTTACTGGCCGGATTCATTCCACAGGTGCTTGGCCTGATGCAGATCACCGGCAGCTTATATATGCTCTACTTAGCCTATCAGATATACAAATCGGGACGCAAAGACACGGATTCACCGCAGACTGCCGGCTTCCTCCCCGGAATGCTGATGCAATTCGTCAACCCCAAGGTGCTGCTGTTCGCGCTGACTGTAATTCCAGCCTACGTAATGCCCTATTATCCTTCCCCAGCAGCAGCTTTTCTGTTTGCTATGCTGATTACGGTTATCGGCTTTCTGGCCTTTACAGCCTGGATGATATTCGGCTCTGTATTCGCAAGCTTCCTGCAGCGGCACCGGCGGGTATTGAATGGCCTAATGGCCCTCTTTCTAGTATACTCTGCTATATTGGCATCCGGAATTCTTTAGAGACTGGCGGTGAGCAGGATGGAAATTTTCAATTATAAAAAATCAGCGGAAATCCTGTCCCTGTCGGCAACGATGGCGGATTTCACTTATAAAAAGCACTGCCATGAGGAATACGCCCTCGGCGTAACCCTGCGCGGCATTCAGCAATATCATCTGGGCGGAAGCCTGCATTCTTCCCACCGGAACGGCGTGATGCTGTTCAACCCGCAGCAATATCATGACGGCAGCTCCTATGACCGGGCAGGCATAGATTATGTCATGCTCTATATCAAGCCGGAGATGTTCACGGAGGTTCTGGGCGGGCATGAATTGCGTTTCACGACCCCTATCGTCTACGATTCCAGGCTGGCCAGGTGCATCCTCTCGCTTAACCGGGCAGTCCAGAACGGTGCAGACGATGCGCTCTGCACCGAGCTGCTGCTCCAGCTGGCTGCAGAGGCTGCCCGGACTGATATCGCCGCAGACCCGCGGACCGATAATACTTTTATCCGCCGGGCCAAAGAAATGATGTACTGCAGCCTGGACCAGGTACTGAAGCTTGACGATCTCGCGCAGGAGTTCAGCCTGTCCAAATATCAGTTCATCCGGGAATTCAAAGCCCATACCGGCATCTCACCCTACCAGTTCTTCCTCAACTGCAAGGTAGAGCATGCGAGACAGTCGATTGAGAAGACCAGAGATATCTATGCAGCTGTTGCAGACTGCGGCTTCACCGACCTGACCCACCTGAACCGCCATTTCAAAAGCATGTTTGGCGTGACCCCCTATGAATATATCGCACAGCTCCGGTAACCGGTTATTCTGCGGCCATGACAAGATCCAGCTGCTCCAGCACCAGCGGCCAAGCCGCTCGGTGCAGGCCCGGTCCGCTCTTATTCTATCGTAAGCTCAGCAAAGCTCCTTGTATTGGGATTCAGATAATGCAGCTTGTTACCCGTAATTTGAATACTTGTTGTTTTATCATCGGCCAGCTTCTCGGATGAGTAGTCAGTTAGATTAATCCGGAACAGCTTCTTGCTGTACTCCGAATGATTGCTGTAGTATAGCCAATTCCCGCTAAGATTCAGATCTCTGGCATTATCACCGGAAATTTTGGCCAGCCGTGTTCCGTCTGTATTCATCGTGTACAGCTGCTCTTTGTAATTGAAGTATATAGTAGTATCTTGAATAAGAATGTCTGACATATACCCGCCTTCAAGCAGCTTCTGCTTATGGCTTCCATCCAGATTCATCGCGAACAGCTTTGAGGCATCAATGGTATAGTAGATTCGCCCGCCGTACACGGCAAGGCTGGATACCCCGTACTGCTCCAGGAGTGTCTTGGAGCTGCCGTCCAGCTTCATCCGGTACAGCGGCTTGGTCGGGCCGGAGCCCTCAGTGAAATAGATCCAGTCCTCCGTAACCGACAGCAGATTTTTCCCCAGAACAAAGTCTTTAATCAGCGTCTTGTTTGAGCCGTCCGTATCCATACAGAAGAACTTGTTGTTCTCGGCAATATAATACAGCTTGCCGTTCATGAGATTAAGCGAACCCGCATATAGGCCGTCACTCAGCAGCTGAAATTCCGTCCCGTCCTTCCGCTGCTTATAGAGTTTGCCGGAGTCCTGAATATTGCTGAAGTAGATCCAGTCCTCATCTGCAGCATACCAGCCGCCGTTGTTCAGATTGGCTACGGTATTTCCCGAAACACCCGGACCTGCCGGCTGCGAAGGCTTAGGTTCCGTTGTAATGGCTACCTGGCCGTTCGCGTATGTTACACTGGCCTCAAACACCTCGGCGAGTACCCGGAGCGGGACCAGCAGCCGCCCGTTCACCAGTCTCGGAGCTGCAGCCAGGGTGAACGGCTGCTGGTTCTTGTAGGCGGCAGTAGAACCGGCGGTAATACTCAGCGTAATCGTCCCTTTGGAGATGATATAGGCATTGTTCTTCCCGCTGCTGATTAGTCCCCCCAGCTGCGCTGCCACGAACCGGAGCTTAACAAATACAGTCCCCTGATCATTTACAGGCTGAACATCAAAATCCACAACTTTATTGTTGACTGTCACCGTAATACCCGGCTGAGCCGCCGGAGCAGCGAAGCCTGTCCCTGTGCCAGTTAAGCTTAGCAGCAGCGGGGCAATAACAACCCATTTCTTCATGTGAGAACACCTCATTGGCTTCAGTTTCTGATCAGATAACCCTTAAGTATTCTACACCCAACTCCTATAACTTTCCATAATATACCTTTACTAATTTCCTTCCGTGTCATTTCTTAAGTGCGATCGCCCCGAAATCCCTTGCATCCGTGACCGTTGCGGCAGCAATCTTCTCTCCAGATTTATTGTAGCCTCCGATTTCAAACGGTGCAGTTGCTGTAGACGGCAGCATAGCGAACCAAAGCCGCCGGCCAGTGTCCTCCCGGACCAGCTTAGCCTCATAGGTATCCCGGCCGTTCTCCTTGCTTTCTACCACTACCTGCTCTATCGCCGGATCGAGCACTTCTCCGAATACGATGGGAAAAGGTGTAGAGATATGGTCGATTTCCGGAAGGCTCATGTAACTCATTGCGGTCTCACGCGGGTCCTCACCGGCCGCATATCCTCCGCCCCACACCCATTTCCAGCCAATCCATGTTTTACGGACATACTCCACCTGCAGATCGCTGCCGTCCTTCTGGTTCATGCGCGTGAAGAACACCAGTGCTCCCCGGCCGACAGCTTCCTCGTGCAGCAGCCGGATAAAGGGAAATTTCCGGAATAACGACACGGCTTCCTCCGGGCTTTGGCCCAGCGGAATCTGCAGTGTCTGTTCCATTTCGAGCGAGCGTGACATCTGCCGGTCCGACCAGCCTCCGGGTTTCTCATACATGTATAGTAATGCGTAGAGTAAGACGACAGACGCAATAACCGCCGCGGCAGTCAACCCTGCTCCCCGTCTATGCTGTTTAAAAAATTGCATCCGCTGCAACCTCCGTCCGCGCTCAGCACTAACCTTGTATCCGCTTCCATACAGTGTGGCAGCTGAGTCTGCTATATTTATACAGTTGCATAATACTATAAGGGATTTCCAGCCAAAAAACAAAATAACCCCACAAAGTGGGGCTTTCACTTCGAGGTTTACTCAGGTACTTTGCGGGGACCCCAAATAAATTCTTACAAAAAAGCCTGCAGAGCAAGCCCATTTAGGGCTCGTCCGCAGGCAGTCATCATAATATTACTTAACTTCAGTTGCTCCGGTTACAGTACCTTCGATTACAGCAGTAGCCTTCACATCTTCACTTGCAAAGTAGAGGTTGCCGTCGATAGTAGCATCTTTATACAGATTGAAGCCGTTAGCTTCTACGTATACGTCACCTTTGATTGTACCGCCTTGAACGCGGAAGTTCTCGCTCTGTACAGTTACTTTCGGAGCCGTAAGAGTGTAAGTAGCGGTAACCTTGTGGTCAGCATCCTGGGCATACAGGGCCAGCTTACGGTAGATGGCATTAGCTGCGTCACCTTTGTCATGGAACTCACCGGCTACTACAACATCGCTATCTACAGTCAGGTCGTTAAGGATAGCCACAATCCAGTTGCCGCTTTCGCTTACTGCCGCTGTGAACGCATCTGCCTGGTTAACGATTGAAGCTGTTGTTACGGCATCGGTTTGCTCAGTGGCGGGAGCTGTTGTTGCTGCTGCCTCATTAGCTGCGTTATTGTTCGAACCACAACCTGCGAGCAATGCTGCTGACAAGCCTGCTACTGCTAAAACTTTGAATAATTTCATTTTAAATCCCCCTGTTTCTTTTGATTAATCTTATTATATATTAAAATTTTTATGAATACAACGTGATAATTTTCACAATATTGTGTCTATTTTCACAAACATTCATCTTAATATTTTCTTTTCATGAAAAATGCTATTCTGCCGCGCTTTCCCACTCCTCTCTCAATAAACCCATCCGGATAGAATCATAGAATTGCCCGTCATAATAACGGCACTTCCGGAGTCTCGCTTCCATCGTCATCCCCAGCTTCATTCCTGTCTTGATCATGCGCTCATTCCCGGACCAGGTGGTGTACCCTACGCGGACTAGCGGAAGTGTGCTGAACAGATGACGAATCCACATACGGAGCGCTCTTGTACCGTAGCCGCCGCCCCAATAGGCCGGATCATAGATGATAATACCCATCTCCAGCCAATAGGAAGGCTCATGCTCCCAGTAGTAGCTGACATCACCGATGACTTCGCCCGCAACCTCAATTACCCAGTTATCGCCTCTGCCAATCATTTCCTCTCTCCGGCTGTAATACACTTCCCGTGAAATCCGCTTATGCTCATAGTAAGGCGCATCCCATTTCTTCCACTCCGGCGATTCTTCACTGTAACTGAGTTCCCATAGGCGGGCCAAGTCTTTCTCTTCTATAGGCCGGATTATTAGTTCGTTATCCTGATACATAGATTCCCTCCATTTATAGCTAAAATCTGACAACCTGATAATATATTAACGGATCTAATACGGCTGCAGCTGGTACTGAATGAGTAAATACAAAGAATACGGCTTAATCAGCTGATGTAAACTTTTCAGAGAGCTTAGCGTTGTATTGAGGAAGGGGGCAGGACATGGCCAAAGAAACCATCAATCACTTTCTGCAGCAAACAGGGACATTGCTGTACCGGTATTTGCGCAAACGCGGACTTGCCCGCGAGGATGCTGAAGACATTGTTCAGGATACCTGTTACAAATATTTGCTCTATAAGGACGGTATCGGCTCGAATCAAGCTATAGGCTGGATGTTCCGGGTGGCAACGAATCAATTCTATGATCTGAAACGGCTGGATAAACGGCGTCCCACGGTCGATGTTGATGAAGTGCAGCTCGTATCCTTAACTCATCTGCCGGAAATTCAGCTGCTGAGGCGGGAAACCGCGCAAACGATCCGTGATACATTGGCTTTGCTCTCAGAGCAGCATCAGGAACTGTTAATTCTCAAATATGAGATGAATCTGACCTACAAGGATCTTTCTGCGCTGTATAACAAGAATGAGAATACGCTCAAAACTCATGTCACCCGCGCCAAAAATAATTTCATCAAACATTATGAGGAGGATCATTAAATGGAACATAATCACGATAAAGATCATTTTACTTTTAACGGCAAGCAGGCTCAGCAGATGATAAAAAAAGCAAAGCTCCGCTCCACCTTGAGAACCATCGGAATCATCATAGTTGTCACTCCGGTTATCCTCGCCGCTATGTGGTACGGTCTTTATCACTTGCGATTGTCGCAGGGGGATAAGGTCCAATCCGAGATTCTCTGGAGAAATGAGATCGGTGCACCCAATGTCCATATCAGTAACCAATCTGTGAAGCTGGATGCCTTTGGCGGCGAAGTCTATAATCAAACTTACAAATGGCTCGGGAATAAACCATATGTCTGGGAGACCCTTGAGGAGTTCTATAATTTGTCAGGCCGCTCAACTGGAAGATATGGTGCGCATGGAGCAATTCCTCTGCCGGAACAGCTCAGTGCAGCTTCCACATACCGCTACAATTCTGCTACCGGAGACCGGGAAATGTTCTTCTATCATCCGCAGATCCAATATACTTCCTATGAGGATAGCATTAGCCAGCTGAAGCTGTTGGAAGACAATATGCTGGTTGAGCTGGCTTTGTCCTTTGACCGGGCCTACAAACTGGAGGAGATGCAAACGCTTCTGCCGGCAGGAATTCAGCCTGTATGGTATTGGACTGATGCCTATACAAATTCTTATAAGGATTACCTGAAAGAAACCGGACAAACGATCGCTGCCGATTCGCAGATTATCTATGGATTTCACGGTATGCAGTTTGCTCCCTACGGCGGTGTTGATGCCTTCATTAACAGCGTTGAGCAGCTTCGGGCAGGCGGCAAAAATTACAAATGGGCCGCGGAGCAGATTCAGGAAAGCTTAGCCGGGGATAATAATATACTTGAGCCGGCTGATATCACGATCATTGGTGTAGTCGTTACCGGGACTGCTAAGCAACTGGAGACATTGCAGAATCAGCCTTACATCAAAGCTTCTACCTTCGGTGTGGTATCCAAATCACCTGATATTCCCAGCTAAAGGGCTGTCAGACTCATATTATGTCCTGGCCGCCCCTCCATTCGACATCTCTGGCACAGACTGAGATAATAGGGTAGACTCCATTCAGGGCATATCGGACAGATACCGGTCACCGTTCCCCACAGGGGGCTGGTTGTATTTCACCAAGAAAGGACACCATTATGAATCTGCATGGATTAACATCAAAACTGGAAACCCTGGAGCTCCGAAGCTGTCTGATTCAGCAGCAAGGCAGCCTGGTATACGAACAATATAAGGACCGGCACACCGCATACGAGATATTCAGAATTAATTCCTGCACCAAAAGCATTCTCTCCGCCCTGATCTGTATCGCAATGGATCAAGGCAAGCTTCCCGGGCCGCAGACACCTGCCAGCCTGTTCTTTCCGCAGCTCAGCCGGGATAAGGACGAACGCAAGCAGCGGATTACCATCGGGCATCTGTTAACGATGTCTGCCGGCTTCCGCTGGAACGAGTTCGGCGGACTGAATTCCTTTCCGCAAATGACCCGGTCTCCGGACTGGGCAGAATATGTGCTGAAGCAGCCGCTCGCGGATGAACCGGGAATCAGAATGGAGTATAATTCGGGGATTTCGCAATTGCTGTCAGCAATCCTGGTACAGGCTACGGGGATCCCAACGGCACAGTTCGCTGAACAGGTTCTCTTCGGGCCGCTCGGCATTACTGAGTATGAGTGGGAGGCTGACCCGCAGGGAATTCATACCGGCGGCTTCGGGCTGAAGCTTATGCCCGCTGACCTGCTGAAATTCGGGCAGCTCTATCTTCAAGAAGGGAAATGGGAGAATACGCAGGTTATCTCCAGCGGACTGGTAGCCAGTTCAGCCCTGCCGGCTTTGAGGAGTGAGCCGCCCCGGCAAGGAGGATACGGCTGGCACTGGTGGACGGATACACTGCCGGCCGGTACAGGGCCGGAGAGGTCAGAGGGTATGCCTTATTACTATGCACGCGGTTATGCCGGGCAATTCGTATATGTGCTGCCGCAGCTGGAGGTTGTGGTTGTGCTGACAAGGGACAACAAGCGCGGCCGGAACAATCCGGCGCCGGATGCCTTCCATGAGCATATCGCTCCGCTGCTGCTGGCTTCAGACAGGCCAAAACGAGCATAAGAACTGTATGTACGCATAAATCCCCGCTGCCAGATTACTTACGGCACGGGGATTTATGTGATAATTCCTGTATTCAATTCAATCATTTCCTCCAAGTAACAAAGCCATATCCCTGACATGGTAATTGTTCTAAAATTCATGTTACCGTGTTGCCCGTTCGCTCCTGTCCGGAGTATTTCTCCATGTCCTGCATATGGGGTGGATTCCCGCGTACACGATTTCACGAAAAATGTTTTCACGGACATTTCTCCTGCTGTGAAGAATCGTTTTAGTACGCTTCGCTAACCTTTTTCAACGGAATCACGCTCTTTCTTCCGCAAGAGTAACTCTTGCTTGAATGAACAGCTTTGGTTCTTCATCAAAAAGATTACCTGATAAAATTATCCTGATCCCTTGTGATTACTTGCGCTGGATTCCCGCATACCCACGATCTGCAAGAAGATGTTATCATCCACCTTCTACTGAATGCAGCCGATTCCGGCATGCTTCGCTAACGCTAGTACATCGGTTTCCTCTCCTTTCCTTCATTCATTTCTAAATTTAGGAATGAGGCCCATCACCGGCGGTACCACTTATAAAGTGTTGCTGTGGTTCCTGTGGTGATGTCTCTATTATAGCGCCCATTCAATAAAATTTAAACTTTCAAAAACCTGCATATTCCGCCATAATCCCCGAAATTACATTAAGTTTACAAATAAAATGACCAAATCTAACAATTCCTCCGGCTAGTTTATGTTTACTCCGCCTTGCTTATCTCATGTTATGTATGCGTTATCATCAGAGACAAGTTGAATAATCCTGGCCGCCACTTCATTCACTCCAATATCACTTGTATTTATAGAAGATATACCTGTTGCCTCGTAATTCCTTATCCGGTCCAGACTGCGCAGGATCTGCTCCTCCGTTCTATTGTCACTATGCATCCGCTGTCTGAGAGCCTCTGCCGAACAGATCAGTGTAACTAACTGATGCTCATATTCCAGATCTGCCAGTCTTGAAAGCAGACGGTCTATGATTTCTTTGCGGTGGAGAACCCAGCTGAAAATTACATACTTGAAAGAAGAGTTTGTCAAAAAGCTGCGAAGCATGAAGTTAATATTATTTTCAACCATGATGATATTCTCCTCATTCACAGTCCAGGGCTGCATCATCCAGCACCAGTCTCCGTCCAGCCATACAGAATGGTCCAGGGATTGCAGCAATTGTTTGCATACAGCACTTTTGCCAACCCCCATTGTGCCGTTAACGATGACCAACTTTGTCATCACTATATCCTCCTCAAATTAAGCAGTCTTGTGGCACGATATTTTACCTAATATACCAGTGGGAATCATGGGGAATCGCGTGTTATACTCTCTTAAGTCTTACTGAGATGATCGTCTTGTAAAAGTATAGGGGCGCAGGAGGTTTGCCGGCAATATGAATAGTCCTATCAAAATTGTTAGAGTGTCTGCACAGCTGGAGAAGGATGCATTCGCTGTCCAGGTCAGTCACTGGAGACTGCTGGTGGAGACCAACCGCTATTACGAAATCAAACCTGAGAGCGGGCCTGTAAAACGGATTTATAAAGAAAAGTTGAATACAGTTGTTGACGATACTAAAGCTTATAGCGACGGTTATCTTGCTTGCTCGGCCTTTTGTATCGAGGACCGTATAAATGACATGCATATTGAAATGCTGCACCAGCTGCAGCTGAAGGTCAAAGCCTACATGGAGGAGCTGCAGCTGAACCAGCGGGCGATAGAGGTGCAATTCAACAGTAAGCAGCCTTGAAGCAGCCCTGTTAAGAAAGCGGCTGGGGATCTCCATTCTCCGGGCATAACAAAAAACCGGAAGAACCGCAGAGCTGCGGGCTTCCGGTTTTTGGCGTTTACTTCTACAGCAATCCGGCATTCTTCACCGCATGCTCCCAGCTCGGAAAATAATACAGCGCGCTGCGCATCAGCTCCGGGTCCTGCTGCTTGACCTGCTTCTTGTTCATAGTCCCCCCGCCGGACTGAAGCTGCTTGATCCGGCTGATTACCTCATCGGAAGCCATTGTAATCTCCAACTCCTCACCTCTTTCCGGTATATCCTTGCCATATTTTTCACAAATACCGCTTATTCTATTCAAATTGCACGGCATAAGTATTAATGGCTGACCAGATAGGAGGCATCGAGAATCAGCGCTACCCGCCCGTTCCCCAGAATCGTAGCTCCCGACAGATGGTTCATCTTCCCCAGGTAAGCGCCCAGCGACTTAATGACTACCTCCTGATTACCAATGATCTCGTCTACTGCGAACGCCGCAACTCTGTCCACAGATCTGACGATCACCAGCGGAATCGTCTTCGATCTCCGCTCGGTCCGCGGGTAATGCAGCTTGTCCCGGAGCCAGGAGAGCGGCACAATCCGCCCGTGATTGATAATGGCCTGTTCCCCCTGCACAACCTGAATCTCATCGGGGGAGATACGCACAATTTCCGCCACATTGTACATCGGGAGAATCAGCACCCGGCCCGAAACATTTACCAGCAGCCCCTTAATAATAGCCAGCGTGAGCGGCAGGCGGATGATGAATGCCGTGCCCCGGCCCGGCTCAGTCTGAATCTCAATTAGGCCGTTCAGCCTGCCGATCTGGCTGCGGACAATATCCATTCCGACTCCCCGGCCCGAGACCTCGCTTACCTCAGATGCTGTGGAGAAGCCCGGCTCGAAGATCAGGTGGACTGCCTCCTGCGGTGTTAAATACCCGGCCTGTTCTTCAGTAATGAGGCCTTTGCTGAGTGCCGAGGCTGTAATTTTGCCGGCATCAATGCCCTGGCCGTCGTCCTCCAGGCGGATGACTACCTGATTCTCTTCATGGAAGGAGGTTAGGGTGATTGTCCCTTTAGGCGGCTTGCCCCGTTCCGTCCGGATATCCGGGGTCTCAATCCCGTGATCCGCGCTGTTGCGGATCAAATGAATGAGCGGATCACTCAGCTCCTCGATGATCATCCGGTCCAGCTCCGTCTCGCCGCCCTGAATGAGCAGCTCAATATCCTTGCCCAGCTTATGGGCCAGATCCCGGACCAGCCGGGGGAAGCGGCTAAAGAGCTGGTCAATCGGCAGCATCCGGGTTTTCATGACACCTTCCTGCAGCTCTTTGATGATGCTGCCCATATGGTCTGAGACTCCGCTTATGCCAGGCAGCACCTTGGCCGGGTCATTGCGCTGGCCGGCTGCGCTAAGTGCCGCAAGTGAGGTCTGCTCAATCAGCAGTTCGCCGACCAGGTTCATCAAATGATCCAGGCGTTCCACATTGACCCGGACCGTAGCCTGAGCCCCTTTAGCCCTCTCCTCTCCCGTAGAAGCAGCAGGCGGGACTGCTGGCGGCTCAGCGCCTGCGGTTGTAACGCTGCTGCCGGAAGCTATTGGCTGGAACGGAGTGATAATAATGCTCTCGACATCGGAATCACCGGACAGCTGATCTGCTGCCTGTTCCCGCTCCTTGGTGCTGGCCGCTACGACAGCAAACCGGGTGAAGCGCGCATCCTCATCTCCTCCGGCGGCGGCTGGCGGAGCAAGCGCGGTGGCAATAACCGCTCCGCATACATCCTCGATCCGCTGCAGCAGCATGTAATGCCTGGCCGCCTTCATCTGGCAATCCTCTTTCAGCGTAACCGCAAGGGCCAGCAGTGTATATCCTGCAGCAACTGCTTCCCCGGCCTGCAGCTGCTCCGCCCCGCTTAAGACCGGGAGCCGGATCGGCTGCACTTCCGGCTGTCTGTTAATCAGCGATTTCAGCTCGGCAACCACATTGCTGCAGTCGGTATAATCTGCGCCGCTAATATACTGGCTGCGCAGCAGCTTCATCGCGTCCAGTGCGCGGAACAGCGTATCAATGAGCGCTCCGGTGATCTCCGGGTTCTTCTCTCTGACCCACTCCAGCACATATTCAACCTCATGTGTGAGGTCGCTCATTTCACGGAAACCCATCGTCGCAGAAGAGCCTTTGATCGTATGGGCAGCGCGGAAGATCTCCGCGATCCGCTCAGGAGCCGGAGCATGCTCCAGAGCAAGCAGGGATTGATCAATCCGCTCCAGCTGTTCATTCAGCTCTTCGATGAAAATATCACGGTAGGCTGACAGCTCCATCATGATTCTTGTTCCCCTTCCTAACCGCCTAATATTTCCTCAAGCTTCAGAATGCCCACCAGCTGGTCATCACGCTGGCCGATCCCGTGGAACACGCCCTCGCGGCTGCGGTTATGTCCGCCTGCCGGAGGATGGATTTCAGCATAGGTAGTTACTTTATTAACCTTGTCCACGATAAGCCCCACGAATTCCTCACGGTGGCGGACAACAATGATTCTGGTAGACCGGGTGTACGGTTCATCAGCCATACCGAGCAGATTGCGCAGGCTCATTACACAGACCACCTTGCCGCGCAGATTGACTACCCCCTTCACTTCATTGCGGCTGAAGGGAATATCTGTAATGCTGAGCATTTTTATAATTTCATGGATTTCCTCGATCCGGATCGCACAGGTCTCCGCACCAACCACCAGTTCAATATATTGTTCCTTCTGTAAAGATGACATGTCTTCACCTTCTGTCTGTATAATTAATGCGTTTTGAACGCGGCTGCGGATTGAGCCAGTTCTTCCGAGAGCTGGGCCAGCGCCTGGCAGGTAGCAGCAGTTTCTTCTGAGGCTGCTGCAGATTCCTCGCTGGAAGCGGCGATCGATTCGACGGAGCTCATTACTTCAGCCGCTTGAGCGGATTCTTCTTCACAGGCGGCCGCAATCTCATTGACCTTAAGTGAGGAATTGTTAACCATAATGATGATCTGCTCAAAGGCCTGGCTGGTCATCGAGGATTGCTCTACACTTTCGGCCACTGCACGGACGCTTTGCTTCGTATTCTCCTGAATGCCCTTAATGATCTTGGTAATCTCCTTAGTAGCGTCACTGCTGCGCTCTGCCAGCTTGCGGACCTCATCCGCTACGACTGCGAAGCCGCGGCCTTGCTCTCCGGCACGTGCAGCTTCAATGGCCGCATTCAGCGCCAGAAGGTTGGTCTGCTCGGCAATATCGTCAATCACCTCGATAATATCGCCGATTTTGCCGGAATCCTCCTCCAGCTGCTTCATCTGCTGGCTGACTGTCTGCATGCCCTGAAGAGATGTTTCCACTACATATCCGCCTTCCCGGGCGGTCCGGACGGTATCATTCGAGAGCTCCGCGGCTTCCTCAGCACTGGAGGCAACAGAATCAATTGCCAGCGACAGCTCCTTAAACAGCTCGGTGATATTCGTCGCTGCAGCCGACTGGTTGGTGCTCGTGCCGGCGATTTCCTGCGTGCTTGCCGAAATCTGCTCGGAGGAAGCAGCCACACCTTGTGAATTCATGATGATTCCATTGATCAGTTCCTTCAGATTATGCACCATCCGGTTGAGTGCAGCAGCCAGCTGCCCTACTTCATCATGTGTAGTGATATCGGATTGCTCCGTCAGATTTCCGCTGGCTACCTCTGAAGCCAGGCGGAGCATTTTCATCAGCGGTCTGGAAATAGACCTGGAAATCAGATAACCAATAAGTACACTTATAATAACAGCGGCAGCTACCACTGCAACTGTAAGTGTAAACGCCGATTTATATGCGGACTGGGAATGGCGGTTCGCCTCATCTGCCAGCTCCACATTCACTTCAATTAAATCATTCAGATTATTGATTACCTTCTGGCCTTGAGGTGTCAGCTCGGCTTGCAGGAATACGTTAAATGCCGCAGGATCATTTCCTTCTGCGAGAACAACCGCCTCATCCAGCAGCTTTTGATAGGCTTCAAATTCCGTATCCAATGAACCAAGCAGTTCTTTTTCTTTGGCTGTTGTGGCCAGCGGACGATAGCTATCCAGCTTTTCCCTGACATTTTTCCGTTCTGCAGCAATATTCTCCTTATAGCCGGCAATTTCGGCCTGGTCTCTTGAGTTGTTCATATCACGCAGGTATACCCGGTTCATCTGATAGCCGATTTGTGCAGCAGACAAGTCTCTTACCGAGATCAGATTGTTACTGTACATCGATTTCATATTTTCATTGCTGCTGCGCAGCGAGCTGATGGAATATACACCAAGTCCCGCCAGAATTACCGAAACAATCAGAAAAGCCGAGATGATTTTTGTTGCCGTTTTCAAGTTCCCGAACCATTTCACGCTAAATCCCCCCAAAGTTAGTTTCTTCGCCTTATGTATGGCGGCTTAACCTTACAACACTCTCCCATCTGCTATATATTCGACATTTTTAGCTAAATTTTTTATAGTTTATTTTTTACTTAATTTCCTGGCCATTTAAACCCGCGATCTTACTGCAGAATGTGCTTGACAACGATTGCAAATAAGTTATAAATAGACATAATTAGCAAATGGTACAACCTGTACTTATCTTCTTAGAAAAGAGGCCTGCCCATTGACAACAAAAGTACCCTTGGCTGAAAAAATGGCATTCTCAAGCGGTCTGCTAGGACAAAATATGCTTTACAGCTTTATGTCGATGTACATTCTGTTCTTCTACACCGATCTGCTGGGGATCCCGGCCACCACCGCGAGCTTCATCCTGGTTGCGGCCAGCATCTTCGATGCTTGTCTGGACCCGGTTATGGGCATGATTACGGACAAAACACGCTCCAGGTGGGGGAAATTTCGGCCTTATCTGCTGTTCGCCCCCTTCCTCATCGCTGCAGCCACCGCCCTCTGCTTCTGGGATCCGGGCAGCTCTTCTCAGGTAACGCTGGTTATTGCTACCGTCTCGTATCTGCTGTGGGGATTGCTGTATACAGTCTGTGACACGCCGCTTTGGGCCTTGTCATCCGTCATTTCTACAGATCCGGGAGAACGGACCTTGTTCGTCACCTTGGGCAAAATCGGCGGCACGCTTGGTGCAGTCGTCATCACCGTCGGCGGTATTCAGCTGCTGCTCGCCTTCGGCGGTGAACGGAGCACCGGAGCTTATCTGTATTCAGCAATCATCATTGGAGTTATCGCAGCCTCATCGATTTTTTTTACCGGACTGCTTGCCAGGGAGCGAGTGATCCCTTCAGCAGAAACGATCCCGTTCCGTGAGAACCTGCAAACGGTTTATAAAAATAAACCGCTGCTCACGCTGCTGGCCGCGCTGCTGATTATCAATCTGGTCAACGGGATCCGGCAGAGTATACAGCTGTACTATGTGGTGTATGTCTGGGGAGATGCCGGTTATGCGACACAGGTGGGGATCAGTCTTGTTGTAGGAATGCTGCTGGGGATGATAGCTACCCCTCCGCTGCTGAGACGCTTCTCCAAGAAGAAGGTATTCATTGTTTCCTGTGTTCTGGGAAGTCTGTCCTGTATCCTGCCTTACTTCCTTGGTGATCACCGGATTCTGCCGACCCTGATCTTCTTCGCCGTCAGCTTCTTCTTCTCCGGCATGACGACCATTGTAAGCACCTCAATGCTGCTGGATACGATCGATTATTCGGAATGGAAGCTCGGCTTCCGGGGGGAAGGCATCGTATTCTCCACCAATACCTTCATCACCAAATTCAGCGGGGCGCTCTCCCGTCTCATTATCGGTGCAAGCCTGGGCCTGTTAAGCTACGTTGAGAATCAGCCGGCTACGCCGCAGCTCCAGAATGGCCTTAGCTTCGTGATGTTTCTGCTGCCTGCCCTATGCTTCCTGGCAGCGATCCTGCCGATTCTGTTCTACAATATTAGTGACCGGCAGCGGATTCAGATCCTTAGCGACCTGGAAAAGAGCCGGGCTGTATAACCCGTGCACAGGACAGCGAGTGTCTGCTACATAATATTAAGGAGTGATATTACATGGACTTATCCGCATTATCAGCACTTATGGCCCCTCCCGATCTGTCGGGCTGCCGCAAAATTCTCTGCATCCAGCCGCATCCGGATGATAACGAGGTTGGCCTGGGAGGTACGATCTCCTATTTCGCATCCCGGGGCTGCGAGATCCATTATCTGACGGTGACCAGCGGTGATCTCGGCGCATTGGACGAGCATATGTCTGCAGCCGAAATCTCAGCCATCCGCGCACGTGAGCTGGAAGCTGCGGGACGGCTGCTTGGCGCTACCGTATTCCATCAGCTGAATCACGGGGACGGCACCCTGGAGCATATTCCGGCACTTGCTGAAGAGATTGCTGAGATCATCCGCACCATACAGCCGGATGCGATCTTCTGTCCTGATCCTTGGCTTAGTTATGAAGCCCACTATGATCATATCGTTACAGGCAGAGCTGCTGCACATGCTTTCCTGTCCGCCGGGCTTCCCCTCTATCCCCGGGGAACAGCCACCAGGCCCTGGCAGCCGCAGGCGATCGGCTTCTATCTCACATCGGAGCCGAATACGGTCATTGATATCACGGAGCATTTCACGCGCAAGTTCGCCGCGCTCGCGGAGCACAGCAGTCAGTTCAGCAGTGAGACGCTGGCGATGTACGAGATCTACTTCCGCGAAAAAGGCCGCCAGCTCGCGGAAGGCAAGGATTTCGAGCTGGGTGAAGGCCTGAAGGTGCTGTCTCCGCTGCATATGCACTGCTTCGTGGATGCCCGGCTCGTCTAGGCTCACAGGGCAGCCGGCACCATCCTGCAGCCCGAAACGCAAACAGCAGAGCCGCCGTTCTTCCATAACGGAAGAGCAGCGGCTCTGCTGTGTATAACAGGGAACTGCGGTAAACTTACTCTTGCTCAAGCGCGAAGCGGAGCAGGCGGCTTAGTGCTGCCGGAAGCACACTGACATGGCTCTCTCCGGCAAATTCATAATAACTGACCTGCAGCCCCTGCCCGGCGAGCGGCGACAGCAGACCGGGCAGCTTCGCTGCATCCTCAACCATTTGCTCCAGTTCATCAGCACCGATCGTAATCATCAGCTTACGCTCAAGTTCCGCACCCGGAAAAGCTGCCGAGAACTGTTCCAGCTCGGTAAGCAGGGCGTAGTCATTCCACCAGACGGAAGGGCTTCCTGCTGCGTAATGTGTGAACAGGCCGGGGCGCTTGAATAGTGCATGCAGCACCAGCAGCCCGCCGAGCGAATGGCCGAACAGTGCCTGACGCCGGGAGTCCACCGGGAACTTGCCGGTGATAAACGGCATAATCTCCTTCTCCAGCGCCGTCAGGAAATCATCCGCTCCCCCGCTCTCAGGCCATCCGGTGCCATCTGGACGCTTGGGCAGCTTATCCTCCTCTGCAGGCATGGTAAAGTCATAGCAGCGCCGGAGCATATCGAAGGGTTCGCCGGAAGGATACCCTATACCTACAATTACCACAGGATCGTAGCCATGCGGCTTGCGGGTCTGCAGACGCGCAGATTCCGCCAGGGTATGGAAGACTGCGTGCCCGTCCAGCGCATAGATGACCGGATACCCTTCAGGCGGCGCTTCCCCGGAAGGCTGTGAGATTAGAATACGGTATTCCAGGCCGCGCCTGCCGGCAAAGATGATATGCTCCTCACAGCCGGGGTGCAGCAGATTCAGCTCTTGGATATGGCTCATGGCACAAGGATCCTGAGCACATCGTCAATGACATTGCTGTAAGCAACCACGCCGCCGCCCAGCCAGTAGCGGTCATCCACCTTATAGACCTGCCCGGCCTTCACAGCCGGGATGCTCTTCCAGAGGGCGCTTTCGGTCAGCTCCTTATAGAAGGTTTCACCTGTATTCGCTGTATCATTAGCGAGGAAAATATAATCGGCATCAATTTGTGGTAAGAGCTCCAGAGATAAATCCAGACTGTTCTCCTCAGCAACAAGATCACTCTTGGCAATACCAAGCTCGCTTGCCAGAACAAATCCGCCGTATACACCGCCCATCAGGAACATTCCGCGTGAATTGAAGCGGATAATCAGCGCCTTCTTCCCTTCGGTATGCGGTGCCAGCACCGCCTTGGCTGCCTCTACCTTCTTGTGGTAATCGGCAAGACCTTTAGCTGCCTCCGCTTGCTTGCCAAGCAATTCCCCCAGCATCGTAACCGAGCTGTCCAGATCGCCTGCCGCCTGCTTGAATACATAGGTCGGGGCTATCTTGGAATATTGCTCGTAGACTCCGTTCTCTGCATAATAGGCATTATGCAGCACAATCAGATCCGGCTGCATCGCCATTACAGCCTCAGGTGAAGGCAATCCGCTGGTGAAATCGACGAGCGGTACATCAGACAGCTGATCCTGCAGATAAGCTTGTCCCTGGCCGTTATTCGACCATTGCCCCACAGGCTTCACGCCAAGCACGACCAGGGAATCCTCCATATAAGGCGCAAAAATTTTTGCTGGAGCAGCGTTTAATGTAACCTCATGGCCGAGTTCATCCTGTACAGTGAGCGGATACGCCGGGGCTGCCGGAGTTTCCGCAGCTTTAGCCGCTGCCGGCTCAGCTGAAGGTGCAGACGATGCTGCATTAGTAGCGGCCGTACTTTGTGAACTGCCGCCGGCGTCAGATTTGCCGCTGCAGCCCGCAAGCAGGGTCAAGACGAGCACCAGCACGATAAACGCCGACAGGCCTCCGTTCTTCAACGAATTTCCTGATATTTTCTTGTAGTCCTGCATGTTGATTCTCCCCCTAAGTGATAATCATTCTCATTAATAGGGATTATAAAGGATAGACCGCAGGGTAGCCATGGACAGTATCCTGCTCAGGGTTTGGACTATTTCCTGTCAGCATCAGCACCGCCTCTTCCAGCATGCGGTCGAGGGCAACCGCCGAATATTCAAACCAGGGATCCGATGGCAGCAGATCTACCTTCCCTGCCTGTACAGCACTCAGGCTGCGCCAGCTGCCGCTGTGCTGCAGGCTCAGCCAGTGCCTTCTGGTGGTGAAGTCCGGACAGATAATAAGCATTAAACGCTCCGGATTCAATAAGCGGACCTCCTCAAGTGTGACCGGCTCGTTGTACAGCGGACCTCCGCGTGTATATGCCGGCCTCAGGGCCAGCTCGCCAAAGATCACATCCCGGATCCCCCTGTTGCAGTAAGCATGCAATTCACCTTCGTACAGCCGCAGCACCATGCAGCGTTCCTCTCCAGCCACGGCAGCCACCTGTTCTCTGGCCAGGGCAGACCTGGCCGCGAACCGCTGAAGCCACAATTCAAGCTGCAGCTCTCTGCCCAGAAATACGGCAATCGCCCGGAGCTGTTCATCCCAGCGCTCTTCTTCCCGGGGAATGAACAGATTCTGGCTGTTACGCAGCAGATGCTCCTCCCACTGCGGGTCCCAGGCATCATGGCCGATGATGGCATCTGTTCTGGACTTAATCAGCTTATCCCGTTCAAGCTCCTGATCCATCAGATCGACCCGGAGATGAATCTCAATAGCCTCATAATACTTGTTGTAATAATAAGAGGTCCATTTGGCATCAAGCGGCGCGGCTACCGGGATGATATCCAGGGCAAGCAGCTGGCCGACCGCAGCAGCCGAGCAGGCGGCGATCCGCCGCAGCGGCTGCCTGATGAATGCCGAGGGGGCAACTCCTGTCTCCTTTTTAAATTTACGGCTGAAATAGAACTCATCGCTATAGCCGACCTTATGGGCAATTTCGCGCAGCAGATAATCCGATTCCTGCAAATACTGCTTCGCTCTGCCCATTCTCAGGCCGGTCAGATAATCCATCAGACTCTGCCCGAAGGTTTTTTTGAACAATTCGCCAAAATACTTCGGCCGCAGCCCGGCCATCCCGGCCAGCTGATCCAGGGACAGCGGTTCATGATAATGCTCCGCGATATAATCCCGGATTACGTTCAGACTGACCCGCTTCCCCTGCTTCACAGCTGTCCCCCCGTTCTTATCGTACAATTTGCCGCCGTGCAGCGGTTAATCATATATTATTGGAATATAGTGAATATGATAATGATAATCATTATCTATATAAAACTCAATAAAAAAAGAGCGTATTCAGCGCCCTTTGCTTGTGCTATGAGTATAATGTTATACGTAACCACAGCCTTTATTCGCTCAAAATAGCCCTTTTGGATGGTCTTGCGGACACCACGGACCTTATCCGCCGCTTTTCATGGGCTGACGCCACTTTTCCGGTAAAAGAACGGCGCTGGTGTCCGCAAGTCATTGCAGGTCCTTACTGTGCCAAGCGGTAGTATGGCAGGGTCAGCGATACACGGAAGCCCAGCTTCTGCGCCAGCCTGTAAGAAGGCTCATTCTCCTGGCGGCAGCCCCACACCGGCTCCAGCCCGTGCTCCAGGCAATAATCGATCAGGGCAGCGCAGACTGAGAAGGCATAATGCCGGCCGCGGTGTGCTGCTGCAGATTCAATCCCGATCTCCAGCTGATTCTCTGTACGGTAAGCCGAGAATGCCGTCGAGGCATTCTTCCCTTCATGCAGCAGAGTAAACCCTGCTCCTGATGTGAGGAAATGCTCTTGATCCCGCCAGAAGAACCGCGCAATTACCCCACCGTCCTGGTTTGAGAACAGTTCTGCAGTCATCCTTACGATCTCGGCATCATGCCGGAACCATTGCTCTTTAGCCAGCACATACGCTTCGCGGTTAAACGTGAAATTGACCCTTGTATTCCGTTCTATTCTTCTTAAATCCTCCGCTTCCGGCAGGTTAGCCGACTGTTTCAGTGTACTGTTATGCATAGAGCGGATAGAATCAATCAGGGGAGTCCAGTCTCCGGCCGGATCAGCCTGCAGCCACTCAGTTGAATGCCTCTCCCCGGCCTTATTGGTGATATAGTCACATAGGCTCCTGTTAAAATCAGCGTTGCCGGAATCTCCAAATACCAGCGACATTCCATAAGCATGGGCTACATAAAAAGTCCGGGGCTGCTGCAGGTTGTCCACATACACTTCACCTGAAGTCTCTCCTTTAAGCACTGCACCGGCAAACAATGTATTGATATGCACGCTCTCAAGTGCAAGCGAAGCAGCAGCATAGTTCCGGCTATCCAGCTTCAGCATCATTTATTCCTCCTTCATCAGTTCCGGCTATACTGATTGTACAACCAGCGGAAATTCCAGCTGAAGACGTGGCTGAACGTCCATTCATGGAACGGCGCCGGGATGCCTCCGGCAAGCCAGTCATCGGCACTTGTCCCGCTCTGCACCGCAGCTGCCGCGTAGCTTTGAATTGCCTTAAGATAACTCAGCATTTCCTGGAGGCACTCCGGTCCGGCAACCCCTCCGTGTCCGGGAATCAGCACCTTGAAATCAATATCCTGTCCAATCCGTTCCAGGATTCCGGCCCATGCTTCAGGGAACCCGTGCAGCATTGCAGGATGAGACTGATTCAGCCCCAGATCTCCGGCGATCAAGACTTGTACATCCGCTATGTACACCATGGCATCACTGCATGTATGTCCGCCCCCGTAGGTGAGCAGCTGTATGCTTCTGGCAGATCCATGTATATCCATTGTATCCTGGAACGTTACCCCTGCCGTAACCCTGCGGATGCCGGGTGCCGCCTTCAGCAGGGCCTCTTTTTCGGCAATTTCATACCCAAGGTCTTCCTTCAGACGCTGTTCAGCCGCTACCTCCCAGTCTTCCTGCAATGCTGTAATCTGCTTCTGCAGAGATTCCAGCCATACCTTCAGCTCCGGTGGTGCATTACTTGTCAGCACTTCCCGCGTCTGCTCTGTAGAGATAATAATGCAATCGGCAAACTCCTGATTCCCGTAATGATGATCTCCGTGATAATGTGTATTAATTATGTATTTGACCGGCTTGGCGGTCAGCTGCTCTGCCTGCATACGCAGTCCTTTCGCAGCCTCAGGCAGACTGAAGGTATCCACAATTACCGTGAAATCACCCAGATCAATAATTGAAGCATTGCCCACTGCGCCGCTGCCCGGGGTGACCACCGCCGCCCACACTCCCTGTGCTACTTGTTCAATCGTAAACATACATATCCTCCCATTTATATTTATCCTATTATACCTTAATATGGTTTGCATTAACTGACTATTTCTTTGCAGGGAAAAACAGGGGCAAAAACAGATGATTGTCCCTCTGAAATCGTATGTTATAATACATTCAAAGTTAACCTGAACTCTTCATTCTGTTTAATGTGAAAGGAAATGACCTATGATTATTCCAGCTCCTGAAGTTAATTTTAAAGCTTCCCCTTTTTATAATCCCAGCCTCAAAAATGTAGTTATCCTTGCTACCGGCGGCACCATTGCCGGCAGCGGTGAAGCGCATAAAACATTAAATTACGAGCCGGGTGCCCTGCCGGTTCAAGATCTGCTGGACAGTGTGCCGCACCTGGAGCGGGTAGCCAATTGCGCCGGCGTGCAGGTCAGCAATCTGTGCAGTGCGGATATTACCAGTGAGCACTGGCTGACGCTCGCAGCACTCATTAATACGCTCGCACTCCGGGAGGATGTGCACGGCTTCGTAATCACCCACGGCACAGATACCCTGGATGAGACCTCTTACTTTCTGAACCTGGTGCTCAAAACCGACAAGCCGGTCATTATCACCGGGTCCATGCGGCCGGCTACGGCAATTAGTGCAGACGGGCCGCTGAATCTGTATCAGTCTGTAGCGCTCGCAGCCAATCCGGATGCATCCGGGCAGGGGGTAATGGTTGTATTTGCCGAAGGCATCTATAGCGGCCGGGATGTGCAGAAGGTGAATACCTTCAAAGCCAATGCCTTTGATGAGCGTGATTTCGGCTGTCTTGGCTATATGCGTGACGCGCAGGCTTTCTTCTACACCCGTTCCCTCAAGAAGCATACTACAGACGCACAATTTAATGTCTCTGCCTTGGCAGAGCTGCCGGAAGTCTCCGTAGCCTACTTCCACGTGGATGCGAATCCCGGCATTCTTGATTATCTCGCTACCATCTCAAAGGGAATTGTGATAGCCGGAGCAGGCGGAGGGATATACAGCAAGCCGTGGATTGATAAGGTCGGCGAGCTCAAGAACAATAATATTCCGGTAGTCCGCTGTTCACGGATCTCCAGCGGAATCACGCTCAAGGATTCATATATTGATCTGTCTGCCAATTCAATCCCCTGCAACAGCCTTGTCCCGCAGAAAGCAAGAATTCTGCTGTCCCTGGCCTTGACCCAAACGACCAGCTACGATGAAATCGCCGCGATGTTTAACGAGTATTAAGCAATCTTATATAAATACCAACAAGCCCGTGGGGACCCACGGGCTTTGTGACGTATGCGCTATTCAGATCAGCCTTGCGATCTTCTCTATCTCTACAGCTGAAGCAGCGAGCTGCTGCATTGAAGCGGTGATCTCCTCAGTAGCTGCAGCCTGACGTTCGCTTTGGGCCAGACAATCCATGAGTATGGCATCCATCTGGCTGATATTCTGCTTGATCAACTGCAGGATACCGGCAATATCCTTAGCTGATGAAGCGCTGGATACTGACATTTTGCGGATCTCTTGCGCAACAATGCCGAAGCCCCGTCCATGTTCAGCAGCATGTGCCGCTTCTATCGCAGCATTTAAGCCCAGCAGATTGGAGTTGTCTGCCACCTTACGGATGAACTCCAGAATCTCGTCTGTTTGCTGAAGATCCGTTACTACCCGCTGGCCCAGCTCCTTCAGATCATTTACTGTGTTGGCAAGATCAGAAGCTGTTCCCGCGATCTCCTCAGAAGTCGAGCTGATTTCTTCAGAGGTCACTGCCAGAGCATTTGCCGCTTCACTAAGCGTTTCCTGATTACTAAGACTGATTCCGATAGTAAACACACCTGCTATCGCCCCGTTCTGGTCATGGATCGGCATAGATGATGATTTGAAGGGCAACCCGTAGATTTCTTTTGGAATGTTAGCACTGACCTCTTCTCCCTTGACCAGCGCAGTCCGAATTCCCCCGTTCTGCGGAATCGCTGCCCCTTCTTGTATGCGGATATCCAATTCTGTCCCCGGCAGATAATAAATGAACTTATCCGTATCGGCTAAGGCAAACATTACATCTATTGGGAATAGACGCTGTACCAGAGGTAAAGATATTTTTAAGGATTGCAGCAATTGCTCCATTTCTGTTTCGTTTACGTTGCTCATGGCTTTAACAGCTCCTGAATTTATATTTTTACAGCAGATCAACAAATCCACCGGAGCTGCAGTACCATGGCAGATCTGCTGATCATTCTTTATTGCTCAAACAGCGTGACACAGTTCCGGCCCTCTGCTTTGGATTGATACAGTGCATCATCGCCCAGCTTGTAGATATCCTCCTCGCGGAGTCCATCCACAAGAACAGCGGCTACACCAATGGACACCGTAATCCGCCCGTATTCCGGGCTAAGATCATGCTGAATCCGCAGCTCGGCAATGCTTCTGCGGATCATTTCGGCGTAATCCCGGGACTGCTGCGGGGTGAAGCCGGTGACCATAATTCCGAATTCCTCCCCGCCCAGGCGGAAGGCTACCCCGCCGGCCCACTCAGCCAGCTCTTTCAGCAGCTGCCCGACTCTGCGCAGTACAGTATCACCTTCATAGTGCCCGTACGTATCATTGTATTTTTTGAAATAATCAATATCGAGCATCAGGTAGGTCAAATGCTGCTTCACCGCAGCTGCCTTCTCTACCTCTTCCAGGAACAGCTTGTTGAAATATCTGCGGTTATACAGTCCGGTCAGCTCATCGGTAATTGAAATCTGTTCAATCAGCCCGATATACTTGTTCAATTCCTTATTATTGAATTCCAGCTCCTTCGTCCGCTCCACTACAAGCTCTTCCAGATGCTCTTTATGCCTCCGCAGCTCTTCTTCCGCCTTCTTCCGTTCGGTAATATCCTTGACGGTTCCCTGAATTGCCGGCCTGTCCATATACATAATCCGGATTACCTTATGAATCACAATCAGCTCACGGGTCTTATCCTTGTGAACCAGCCGGGTCTCATACTCATAAGGCGCCTGCTTGCCTTCAACACGCCTTGCGTAATAGTGCATGACCTTATCGCGGTCGGAAGGGCTGATGAAGTTCTCAAACGGCTGATCCAGCATTTCGTCCATCTCATAGCCCAGCATCTGCGCAAGCGCCTCATTCACATATTTGCAGCGGTTGTCCTGGGTAATAAAGATCCCGTCCTGCAGATTGTTGACCAGCTCCCGGTATTTCTCCTCCGAACGCTCCAGCTCGGAATAGAGGCTGGCATTCTCCAGCGAGAAGACCATTTCCCTGGAGAGCAGATTGATAATCTTCATCCGCTCCTTGGTGAATACACCAGTAACCAGATTATTCTCCAGATAGATGATGGCAATCGTCTTGTTCTGGTTGATCAGCGGCATACAGACCATGGATTTCGGCTGATGCCGAACAATATAAGGATCATTCACGAATGGAGTCTCGGAGTATGCGTCATTATAGATGAGGCTCTCTCTGCTCTCTTCCACCTGCTTAATGATCGATAACGGCAAATGCTCCAGCCGCGAGGCCTCATGCATTGCTACCGAAATCCGGTCGGTATCCGCTTTATACTCCCCTTCGACCAGCAGGTTTGCACTGGAAATCATCAGGATGCAGCCCCGCTGCGCCCCCGCATTTTTGATTACAATCTCCATCAGTGCCTCTAGCAGATTGTTCAGCTCGATTTCCTTCGAGATCGCCTGGGAAGCCATAATCATCGAGTTCAGATCAATACTTTCAGTGAAATCTGTAACGGTTCGCCCGTGCAGAAACTCCTTGGTGTTGATCTTCCTGATGATTGACGGGTACTGTTCATTGAGGAACTTAATCTTCTCTTTGGCCCCCCAGACCGAATAGTAATAAGCGGATTGCCTGAGCAGATAGGCTGCGAATTCATTGAACTCCTTATGATAATAAAATCTCGCCGCCAGCTCATTGCTGAGCGCCTTATACCGGACAAAGCTCCCTTGCTCGCTGGTTTCGATCGCCAGGTCATAGTAATGGCCGGCCTTATCATCGGCACCGGCAATCCGGGCCCATTCGGCCCGCATTAAATACTCATGCTGCAGGAAGGTACCGGGGGCATGCTTGGCCCATTTGCGGACCCGGCCGAATTCCTTGCGCATTCTCGACTTTGCCTTACGTTTGCCGTTCAGGGATAAATCCTTATAGGCATAGGCCAGATTCAGGAAGGTGTATAAAGCGAATTCTTCCATAAAAGCTGAACCGGCCAGCGTGCCGATGATCGGGTAGGCTTTGTCAATATACTTCAGCGCCTCATGATGCTGCTCGTAAGTGAATAACAGCTTCATTTTGTAGATATAGTAAATGGCAATTCCTGAATAATATTTAGCCTCGCCGAGCTCACGCAAATATACCTCTTCGCTGAACTGTTCACTGTTGAATGAGGTCCGCTCAGCCAGTTCACCGGCCAGGCTCAGGAAATATTGCCGGGCCAGCTGTGCTGTGGCCAGTGATTCTTTATATTTCGTGTTCTCTATCATTGAGATGGTGCGGGCACTCTCCTGCAGAGTGGCCGCAATATCCATCGACGGGTTCCAGAGATTCACATAGAAGGCGGAATGGGCCAGATAGAGCAGATCTCCTGTCTTCAAGCTCGCTTCAATTGAAGTGCCGAACCATTCCTGCAGTGTATCCCAAGGCTCAGTCCAGGAATGGCAGAACAGTGTATAGAGAACATTAGCTGCCCCTTTCCACTGCAGATCATTGAATTTATCGTTGATTCTGATTCCAAGCCGCCCGAATTCAAAGGCCCCCTTCGTATCACCGAAGCCGGACAACAGCATGGCATAGCCGATAAAAGCAAGGGCAGACTCCGGGGAATTGCCGTATTTCAGCGTCAGTCCCACCTTCTTGAGCACCACAAGGCCGAACAGGGAAGTCTCCCCTGAGATAAAGGACGGCGGGATAAAGTTAATCAGCAGCCGCATGACCAGCTTCATCTGCGGATCTTTCATCTCCGGCGAGGCAAAGATCCCTTCCGGCGACCGGCCCCGGAGCGCAGCCTTGATGACGAGCAGTTCCTTCAGCACGGAGACCATGCCGGCCTTCGCCGGAATATGAATGCCAAGCACCTGAAGGCCCCGCCGTCCTGAAGCAATCGATTCCGGCATCATGCCGAGATACATATAATGATTGGCCTGCATTTCATATATTTCCGCAAGCCCCAGCGGATCTGTGGTGTGGGCCAGCAGCAGGCTGCAGGCCTGCTCCGCCTGCTCCACATGATGGGTCAGATAGCTGCATTCCGCGTAGACTCTATAGATTTCCGGAGTCCGGCCCCGGTCTGAAGACCAGGAGTCCGGAGGGAGCAATGTAATTGCCGCCTCCAGCAGAAGAAACGCCGAGTCGTAGCCAAAGCCGGCTTTTGCTTTCTGTGCCGCCCGCAGATTGAGGGCAATGACCTCATCCCGCTCGTTGCTGTCGCTGATGTACTCGAGCCCCTTATTCATATGGGCAGCTATATCGACAAGCTTCTCTTCAACTTCCCCGCGGTCCAGATTCTTCAGCAGCAGCCGTCCGATACTGAGATGGAGTTTTTTTCCGCGCTCCGCATCAAGCAGCTGGTAGAAGGCCTGCTGAATCCGGTCATGGGCGAATTTGAGCCGGATACCAGTCTGTACCGGCAGTCCGCCGGGTTCACCCAGCGCACCGGCAAAGATTGCGTATCTGTGATCTGACGGGAGAATGAATTCCTCCTGCACCGCCCTGCCCACCGCTGCGGCAATGGCCTCCGGAGGTGCATCAGCGATTAGTGTCAGCATACTGTAATCGAATTCGCTGCCGATGGCCGAGCTGAGCATCAATATGCTGCGGACTTCCTCCGGCAGCGTCTGCAGCTGGCCGACAAGGAAATCAACCACATTGTCGTTGACCGGCAGGCTGGCGATCTGTGCAAGCCTCCAGTTCCATTCCCCGCTCAGCTTATCGAAATAGAACAGTCCCCGCTTGTGCAGATCCTTCAGAATTTCCGTCAGGAAGAAGGAATTACCCTTGGAGCGTTTATAGACCAGGCCGCTCAGCTCCTGCACCCGGTCCGTGGTGCTGTATAAGGCATCAGCAATCAGGCTCTGCACATCCTCCTCCTTCAGGGGGGACAAGTGAATGCGCGATACTTCACGGTTCTTCTCTATTTTGGCAATGGAAGCAAACAGGGGGTGACCTTCATGAATTTCATTCTGCCGGTAGGAGAGAATCACAAACAGCCGCTGCAGATGGTTGTCCAGCATCAGCTTCTCCACAAGCTGCAGGCTGGAGTAGTCTGCCCACTGGAGGTCGTCCAGGAACAGGACCAGCGGCTTATCATTCCGGATAATGCCTTCCACAAACTTGGCAAAGCTCATGAAGAACCGGTTAGTCTCCTCCGACGGTCCCAGCGGCTCGGGATCCGGCTGAACCTGAATGAGCGCGGACAGCTCAGGAATTAAACCGGCAATCACCCGGCCGTTGCCGTCCAGTGCCTGATTCAGGGAGCGGCTGATGTAGCTTTTGTAATCCTCATCGGGGCTCTCCAGCAGCTGGCTGATCAGCCGGCGGAACGCCTGAATCAGAGCACTGTAAGGAATATTCTTGTTATACTGATCAAATTTCCCTTCGGCAAACAGCCCCTTTTCCCGGCTGATGGTCTGGTGCAGCTCATGCACCAGGGCTGTCTTGCCTACACCTGCATCCCCGGAGATAAGCATCAGCTGTGAGCTGGCTTTAACACTGCTGCGGAATGCCCCTACGAGCCGGGTCAGCTCCTGCTGCCTGCCGACTATTTTTTGCGGAATCCGGAAGGTGTCCCGCCGGTCCTCTGCTCCAATCACGAACTCTTCGGTTTCGGCCAGACATTTCTTCAGGTCCGCCTTAATTCCATACGCGCTGCGGTATCTGTCTTCTGACGACTTCTCCATCAGCTTCATGATGACAGCCGATAAGCCGCTCGACACTTTGCCGCCGGTTGCCATATAGGGAGGAACGGCCTCCTTGGCAATGATGGAATAGATCTGCTCCAGCATTTCCGGGGCATCAAACGGCCGGAGTCCGGTCATCATCTCATACAGCACAACTCCCAGCGAGTAATAATCACTGCGGTAATCAATATTGCGGTTCATCCGGCCGGTCTGCTCAGGGGAAATATACAGCAGGCTGCCTTCCAGCACACCGCTGTTCTGAAATTCCCTTCTTTCCTTAGAAAGCTTAACGGCCAGATCGAAATCGATGACCTGCACAATATCCTGTTCACGGTTCCAGATGATATTCGACGGCTTGATATCCTTATGAATGACGTTCTGCTCATGGATACTTGCGAGAATATCCACAACCTTAACCGCCAGCTGCAGCAGCTCCTTCTGCTCCGGCTTCTCTTGTACCAGAATCTGCTTGAGCGACCGCCCGGATATATCCTCCAGTACCATAATATAAAGTCCGTTTACTTCCTCCAGCTTAAGCGGCCGGATTACCCCTGTAGTATGGCGGCTGAGCTCGGAGAGCAGCTTATATTCCTGCTTAAAGCGCATCACGGCCTCGGTTCCGGTAAATTCTGCTTTTAATACCTTAAGAATGACTGTTTCTCCGGTTGAAGCCTCGCTGCATCTGTAAACCGCTTTAATATTATGATCTGAAATGGTTTCCAGTATCTGATAGTTGCCATTAGCAATCATTCCTACTCCACCTTTAGCACTTCAAAATCAGCGTCAAATTTAAACACATATGCGGCAATCAGCCAAATAATCCAGCAGTTCAGCCCAAAGAATAAATAACCGAAGTAACCAAGCACCGGCATTTCGGAGAAAATATGAAACTTGTCCAGATAAGGCACAGAATACTTCCAGTAATTCGGATTGGTTGGAGCATCCCCGTGGAACCACTCACTGCCGAAATTCCAGAATTCCCAGAAGAAGCCGTTGAAGACTGTTGCCAGACCAATAAGAATGACCTTGGACCAGTCCCCGTCCTTGATCGGCGTAAAAGGCGTCCAGTAGCCGGCCAGCGCCATCGCGGCAGACAGCAGCGGCACCAGCGCAACCCATAGCACCCAAAACAGCAGATAAGGATAATAACCCATTCCGAAGGCTAATATCAGCCCCAGCACATAATAAATAACCAGGAAGGCTGTTGACACCTTAAGTTTGGGCCCATTACTGTACCGTGTGCGGAACAGGCGGAAGGTCTTCAGAAGCAGATACCATTCGAAGATGGCCGGTAGCACCGTGGTGTACGATAAAGAGAACCAGAACACATTACCGAAATTGGAGAACACCTGACTGTTGGGATAATACCAGTTCTCAAGCACGAAGAAGTTCAGATATTCAAAAGCAAACCAGCTGAAGCATGACACGACTGCCAGCAGCTGCATTACCTTAGGCTTACGCGATATGATGGACGCCCCGTTATTTCTTTTGTATACAATACCGTCCAGAATCAGGATAAATGACCACCATAACGGAACAAATGTATAATACTCCAGGGAAATGAACAGCTTCACCCGCGCCCACATCAAAAACCAGCTAAGTGCAAGCACCGGCAGGCTCCACCAGAACCAGACAGGATATGAAGCTGCATCCCTCTGCGGGGCAGCCTGCCCCGGCGGCTCCTCAGCAGTCTTCCTGAAGCCGAACAGGCGGGGAAATACCAGAACCAGTGTAATGACCAGCGCTACAATACAGGCAAGCGAGAAATACAGCAGGCTGAATCCAGGGTCTGCTTCAACCTTCTGTGCAGGAAATTCACCGTAACCGGGCGGCAGGCCTTTCCATTTCGCCAGGCTCCCGAACAAGGGCAGCGCAAAGATCAGAACAAAGGTAATAATCAGAAATAAGGTCTTCTTCCAGGTTGTCATTGTGCATTACCCCACTTGTATATGTACTTGAAAAGTCGAATTTTGTTGATATCCGCTACTATTCGCTGCCACTCCAGATTATTCCTGCCGGGGACACACAAAAAGATACCCCATCGTCCACTTTCATGACGTATGGAGCATTCCGTGTGAAGACCTGTTGCACACAATTATCCCTCGGGTCCCAGATCCAGCAGCATTCTTAAGGAACGGATCCCCTGCACTTCCTGTTCTTCGCCAACCGGCACGAAGCCTTGCGAGGCATAGAAGCCTACAGAATTCGGCGATGAATTAACCGTAATCTGCGTAATTCCCTCTGCCTTCATCCGTTCAACTGCATGCTGCAGCAGAATTCTGCCAATCCCTGTTCCTTTATGCTCGTTTCTTACAAAGAGCAGCGAGATATGGTTGTTGCTGCGCAGCTCGACAATACCTGAGAGCCCCTCTGCCGATGCAGCGACGAATATTTCATGATCCTCCTGCATGCGCTTATTGATAGCAGCGACATCAATATACTTATAGAATTCTATGACACCCTGCGCTGAATAATTAACGGATATATGTACGTCAAATGCCTCGCGGATCATGGGTGTAATACTCTTTGCCTCACCTGGCATCAGCTGTCTGATCATTGTCATACGTTAGCTCTCCTTTAATCTGACTGAATGCTGCAACTCTATTAGAATAGCATAATTTAGGGAAATTCGCCCAGTAATTTGCGGCTATACAACTCATTAGTTTAATAGTTATTAATATATACCTTGCTATAATTATGCAAAAAAGACAGTGTCTGCACATTCGGCAAAACACTGTCCCGGCACTTCCTACTATCGGGCTTCCTGCTTAAGGATCTGCTTCAGCACAGCCACAATCATCTCATGATCCTCTTCTCCGGCAAGTCCGGATACAGAGATTGTCCCCACCGTTCCGGCACTCCGCAGCTGAAGCGGGAAACAACCGCCTTCCGCTGCATATTCCAGCGGATCCACAAAGGCGCTTTCCTGCAGGGTAGTATTCCTGGATTTAAGCAGCACATGAACATAATAAGAGCAATGGCCGAAATGGTTCACCGCATTGATCTTGCGGTTGATCCAGTGATCATTGCCGGGGCCGTTGTTATCCATCTTGGCATGGAACAGCACCGTTCCGTTCATGCGGATATCAATGGTAATCAACTTCCCCATATTCTGCGCCCTGGCCAGTATTGCACTGCCCACTTGAATAGCGGTTCCGTTACTGAATGTGTCAAACTGCAATTCCTGCTCCTGCTGCAGGATCTGTTCCAGCAGCAATGAATAGTCTTCCAAGTGCAAACACTCCTTCGCTAGGTTATCCGGAGAAGATGAACCCCTACGGTTCTGTCATTCTGATTACTGTACATATTCAAGCTTGATTAAGGGCATGTCCAGGAAGGCAGCGTAACGTTCAGCCGCCTGCTGCACCTCTTCCCGGATGCCGGTATTCAGCGGTGCGAACGGCTTAACGAACAGCTCGGCGCCCTTGCGCTTAATGGTCCGCTTCCAGGTTCCGGCTGCCCGGCCGCCGGCAATCAGCGTCGGCAGAAAGATGCCGTTATTACCGGGAACAATCAGCGGTGCCGTCTCCGGGTCCAGGACTGCACTGCGGTCTTTGTACCCGAGGATATACTCGTCGAATCCGGCCAGCAGGTGAACGCCGGGGAAGGCAGTCCGCTCTGTGCCAGGCTCAGCAGGCTGCCAGTATTCACAGCCGTCAACAACTGCCGGCAGCAGGCCGGCTCTTACCGCCTCATGCCCCGCACGGGCATCCGTGAGCGTTAGCCCTGCCCACCAGGCGAAATCCTGCACGGTCGCAGGCCCGTGTGCCGTGAAATACAGCCGGGCGAGTTCTGCCAGCGACTCGCTGAAGGATAACTCGCGTGAATCTGCTGCCCATTCATCCAGCAGCACGAATGTCTGCTGCTTGCCGCTGCGCGGACCGAAGCAGATGAGCCCGCTGTACGCGCTGTGCCACAGGATATGATAGCCGCGCTGGCCGGCGGTGCTGATGCCCTGCTGTTCCAGCAGCTGCAGCAGAGCCTGGCGCTCCAGCTGCCGGCCGCCCTTCAGCGCCTGGTATAACAGCTTCCGGCAGCGCTCTAAGAGCTTATCATCAAGCGCGAGCTGATTCAGCCGCGCTGCAGCCTGGCGCATAATCCGCGGAGCACAGAGCTGTAGCATCCACTTCGCATTCTCCGGCGGGATGAAATGCAGTGTGCCGCGCAGCGTCCAGGTCAGCAGCAGCTTGCGCTCTGCTATGGCCTGCTCGACCTCAGCGAGCCCCGCTGACGGTGTCCGCAGGCCGATTGCCCAGACGGCCTGGCCATAATCCTGTGCCTGCATAGCTCCAAAGCGCCGGACGACCTCCTCAGGCCGAAGGCTGCCGGGCTGCTGAATCCGCTGCCGGAGCATGCGCTGGTTAGCAATCATTTCATGGGTCATCTTCATTCTCCTCTGCTGTCCCGGCGCTTTCCTCCAGTATATTGAACCAGCCTGTCCGCTGTCTATCAAGAATAACCCGAAGATCATAATTCCTGTTGTCCCGGTAGCACCGGTGCAGGTAAAAACTGTATTAGAGGCGAATTGTAAATTAATTATGTTGAACACACGAAAATAAACGGGGTGCAGGAATTGCAGAAATTTATGATCGGCCAATACGGAGGATTCGATTACGGCAAATTTCAGAAGGATTTCAAACCCGGCTTCTACGGAATCGAAGCCTGTTCCTTCCGCAGCGGTGAGGATTACCTGAATTTGCTTAAAGCTTCACAGCAGCACGGATTTCATACCGGCATCCATTTTCCGCTCAGGGCGGATGCTGCCAAGCTGCGGGATGCCCTCTTCCTGTCGCAAGATCAGGATGAGCGGCACGCCGCCTTCGGACATATTCAAGCAGAGCTGGAATATATGGCTGAGCTTCGTCCTGAGTATGTATTGTTTCATTATCCTAAGCCGGTCATTCTGGATGACCGCGTGGACTGGCAGCACTGGCGGTTTAGCGACCGCCGGGAATATATTTTTGAAAGTGAGATCACGCTCGAAGAATTCATCCGGCGCAGTGAAGACTTATTCGCATGGCTGAGCAGAAAGGGCCAAGAGTACGGTTTCCAGCCTGTTCTCGAGTTCGACGGCCTAAACCGGTATGTTTACGGGCATGATTTTCTCGAACAATTATTAAGTGAATATCCCGGTATTAAGCTGTGTCTGGATACCGCCCGTCTGTATCTGCAAGAGAAGCTGGACCCTGATTTTGATGCGCGGATGCTGCTGAGAAAATACCTCAAGTATGCCTCTCTGATCCATCTGTCCACTGTTCTAGTTAACGGGAAGGTTCAGTATAGCCATTACCCGGTGCTGCCAGAGCTGCGTCCGGAGGACGGCTGGGCCCCTATTGCAGACTATCTGCGCATCATCCGCGAAGAGAACCCTGGAGTAAGGATTATGTTCGAGCACCGCTCCGACCTGATTACTGCTGAACAGCTGGAGAGTTGCTACGGGTGGGTAGAGAGTCTTTTATATGAAGGTTGAATATTCTATATTAATAATTGCGAGGATCCTATGATGTTAATACTGGGCTGGATTATTGTTTCTGTCTTAAATTGGCTGCTGATCACCACTTTGATCAATTGTAGGCTTATGGGTCTGCCAATTCCTGCTCTCCCGAAGAAGCATGATCCGCCGGAGCACCTGGTCACCACCCGCAACCGGATTGATATTCAAACAAACTTTGAATGTTCTGCATATTCGGCAGCTTATCTTATGAGGCACTATGGAATTCAAGCAAGTGGAGAAGAAATCTACAAGATCATGCCCTATAAAATAAAAAGCGGATATGTGTATCCAAAAGGGATTATCACGTTACTGAAGCAGCAAGGCTTTAAAGCCACCCTTCATACAGGTAATATAGGACAGCTGAAAAAGGAGGTTAGTAAAAATACTCCTGTTATTGTATTTATTAAAGTAAATAAAAATCAAAACTACTTACATTTCGTCCCGGTTATTGGATATGATGAAGATTATTTATACTTTGCAGAATCGCTTAATGAGCTCGTTAATGTAACAAGTATGGAATATAACCGCAAAGTATCCATCTCAGAGTTCAAAGAGCTTTGGAACATAAGTGAATTGAAGATGCCATTATACAGAAATATATATATCACCGTTAGTTCAAACCTGAAACTGCACTAATATATAGATTGAACTAAAAAACATGGGTTGAATGGACCCTCCATTAAGAAAAGCAGCCAGCCATGCAACGGTTATTCAAGTGACTGGTGTAGCGTTACGGACATGAGAGACGTTAAGCCTGCGGAAAGTACCTGAGTGTTGGTCTTACGGACATGAGAGACGTTATTTCACCGGAAAAGTGGAGTTTGCCCATGAAAAGCGGCGGATAAGGGCCGTCATGTCCGTTAGCCCGCCCCAATGACCTTTTTCGAGCGAATAAAGGCTGTGGTGCCCGTCAGGTTGGGCATTCTCGTATTTCCAGTTCAAGCTCTATAGTATATTTGTAAATGGACAAGCACATGATACACTGGGGCAGTGACGATTTGCTATCTTGAACTTGAGAGGAGTGGCACATATGGCAATTGATATTTATTTGAATTTCAACGGGAACACCCGGCAGGCGGTGGAGTTCTATGCTGAGGTATTCGGTACGGAGCCTCCGCATATTATGACCTTCGGTGAAGCACCATCCGATCCCTCACATCCTCTGCCGGAAGAAGCCAAGAATCTCGTTATGCATGCCAATCTGAAGATTGCCGGCAGCACTGTAATGTTCTCTGATGTATTTCCCGGTATGCCGTTTGTGGAAGGAAATAATGTCAATCTTACACTGATGGATCCCGACATTGAGCAGATCAAAGCCTGGTATGAGAAGCTTAAGGAAGGCGGCACGGTTAGCATGGAACTGCAAAAAACGTTTTGGAGCGAGTGTTACGGCAGCCTGAAGGATAAATTCGGCATCTATTGGCAGCTTAGCCACGATAACGGCCAGAACGGCTAATTGAAGTAAGCCTATCTTCACTTTTAAACGTTTAGGATATGTCAGCTCTTCTTCCCGGAGAGCCGGCATATCCTTTTTGGCCTAGCTATAATTTCCTGTATTGCGAAGTTGTAACCCTTTTTTAATGCGCTTACATCTGTTTTTATGTTTTAATTGAACTATCGTTAATGCACTCAGCCTAATGAAAAGGAGACTAACCTATGGAAATATCCTCTTTTTTGCTGCCCAAGGATCAGGTGGCGTATATCACGTCCTCCATCACTATGCGGGAGGCGCTGGAACAGCTGGAGAATCATTATTATTCAGCCATTCCGATTATTGACGGAGAAGGAAAGTATGTTGGGACCTTATCGGAGGGCGACCTACTGTGGAAACTGAAGAATACCGCAGGCCTCACTTTTGAGAACATGTCAGGTGTGACCGTAAGCACCATTCAGCGTCATGTGCATAACGAAAGTGTAGAGATACACGCGCAGATGGAGGATATGCTGACCTTGGCCGCGGACCAGAACTTCGTACCGGTAGTGGACGGCAGCGGAATCTTCCTCGGCATTATCCGCCGTAAGGACATCATTGAGTATTACACACGGAATATTACCGATTAAATGCATGCCATGCCGAAAATATCTTCAATTGCAGCAAAGGCAGGACTGTCCCGGAGTGGACGGCCCTGCCTTTACTGCATTAATTCAAGCTATACAATTTCAAACACATGGGTCAACCGGGTCAGCTCAAAAATCTTCCGCACATTGCCGTTCATCCGTGTCAGCCGGATCGTGCCGCCGGTCTCCACGCATTTCTTGTAGGAGCTGACAATAACTCCAAGCCCGGTGCTGTCGATGAACTGGCAGCCGCCGAAGTCAAGCAGGAAGCTTGAATCTCCGTCCTGGATGTATTTACGTAATGTTTCTCTGAAACTGCCGGCCTCCTCCACTGAGAAAAGCTCCGGCATTTCAATCACAATCTCGCTCAAGCTACTCACCCCTGATTATAAATTTCTCAACAAGAAGCTCCAGTTCACCCGCCATAGCGCTGATCTCCTGGGCAGAAGCCGCGAAATTATTAACCGTAGCCGCCTGTTCCTCCGTTGAGCTGGATACATTCTCCGTATTTGCCGCGGCCAGCTCCGAGATCGTTCCCATGGAATCAATCAGCTTGATAATCTGATCAGAGGTAGCTACCTCATCCCGGGTAATATCCAGAATCTCCTGTACATTTCCGGTGATCAGCTCTACCGACTGGATGATATGCACAAATGCCCGGTCTGTCTCATGCACAATGCTCACGCCGCTTTCCACCGCCTCGGAAGCACCCCGCATCGAATCTACCGCCTGGGTAATCCGCATGACCATATCACTGACGAGCTCCGTAATTTCCCCTGCCTGCTTATGAGTCTCATCAGACAGCTTCCGTACCTCACCGGCCACGACACTGAAGCCCCGGCCATGCTCACCGGCTCTGGCTGCTTCAATCGCAGCATTCAGCGCCAGCAGATTCGTCTGCTGGGCGATCGTATTGATTGTACTGATAATGGTAGACACCTGCTCTGACAGTTCACTGACAGCCAGCAGAATCTCTTTGGTCTCCCGGGTACTGCTATGGATGGTATCCATGGCTTCAACCGTATGAATAACCCGCGCTCTGCCTTCCTGCGCCGCCTGATTTGTATTATCCGCATTGCCTGAGGTAGCTGAAGCCTTGCTCTGTGCCAGCTGTACCAGACTGGAGAGCTGCACCAGCACCTGTGAAGCATTAACTACCGACTGGTTGTTGTTCTCTGCACCGGCTGCAATCTCCTGGGTACTGGAGCTGATCTCCTCAATGGATGCGCTGATCTCCTCGGAGGAGGCCGCCATTTCCTCAGACATGGACGTCAAAGCGACCGAACCCGCTCTTACCTTCTTAATAATAGCTTCCTGCTTGTTGATCATCGTATTGAATGATTCGCTCAGCGACTGCAGCTCGTCACCGGAGCGGATCGCGGTATGAACGGTCAGGTCACCGTCACCGGCAAGCCCCATCGCCTTCTGAAGCTTCTTGACCGGGTTCACAATATTGCGTGTGGTAAAGAAATAGGCTACAAGCAGTGCAACCACAATAAAGGATACAGTGATTAGCAGGGTGGTCTGGCGGATTTCGGTTGCCGGAGCCATATATTCCTGAACATTTGCCGTTGTAGCTACTACCCAATTCCCGGCAGGCTGAAAGGAAACATACTTATGTACACCTTCATAGGTATAAAAGCCTTGCGAGGTCTCCCCCGCCTTCATCAGCTGGACAAGAGCATTCAATTTAGCATTGCTGTTGCCGTCGATATTCTCCTTCAGCACTTTGTCCGCATTGGGATGCGAGACAATCATACCGGTACGGTCAATCATATAACCGTATCCGCTCTCTCCAACCTTCACTTCCGAGACCGGTGTGGTGATGTTATCAAACCTGGCCGTGCCGATCAGAACACCTGTGACCGTGTCATTCACCCGCAGCGGTCTGGCAATAGCCACGATGTAATGATTGCTTTCGCGGGAGAGGAGAACTTCACTGACAGCAGGCTTGCCCTGCAGCGCCTCCTGGAAATACTGCCGGTCCTTGACATCCAGCTCCGGCGCTTCTGAGCTGCTGGTAAGGAGGACCTTCCCGTCCCGGTCCGCAACGATCAGCGATTCAATCAGCTTCTCGTTGTCCTGCTGCACACCGGAAATATAATCAAACGCTGTGCTCTTCAGTCCCCCCGCTGCAGGATTACCGGCGAAATCAGCAAGCGCCAGATTCATGCTGGCGATGCCCAGGTCATTGCCTACCGCTTCGAGCTCAGCCTCTACTGCCTTGGCCGCAGAGTTCGTGGTACCCTTGAGCTCCTCTTCAATCGTCTTCTGCAAAGCGTTAGAAGCCAGCTGATATGAAATGATGCCGGAAATCCCCAGCGGTACGCTGATAATCAGAAACAACAGAATACTCATTTTTACTTTTAGACTAAATTTCACTGAATTCTCCCCTTTTAGCTTCTATGAGGAACAGATACTTTTGCTGATATACATCGTGTTATCGACCCTCTCTACGGTATCCGAGAAACAGCGGATCAGATACAAGCCTCTTCCTCCGTCTTCCAGCAACTCTTCATTGCTGATCGTCTCCGGGAACAGCAGCACGCCACCCCCCGCCCCGGAATCCTCAATCTGCAGCTTCAGCAGCTTGTCCCTCAGCAGATAACGGATCGTAATCGGTTTGCTGCAGTCACTAAGATTACCGTGATAGTAGGCATTAGTTACCGCTTCAATCAGAATCAGGCGGATATCAAAAGCATAGGCTTCCAAGTTAAGCTCCTCAATGATTCCGTCAATGATCATCTGATGACACTCCAGACCGCGGAGCATCACTTCCTTCTGAACAGCGCCCATAACTCACTCCCTCTTTGCTCCATAATCTTTGGCGGGACACTCCCGTTTTTTATTTAATGTTCAGGCTGAACCAGGTGCAATCATCCTGCAGTGCCGCCCCGGCCAGCCGCTCCAGCAGATAACCGCGCTCTGCCGCAAGCTCTTCACTGTCAAACCTGAGCTCCATTCCGTCACTGTAGAAGCAGAACCGGTCCCCGGAAGCAAACGGAATGCTGGTCTCCTCAAATTCACTGTCCGCAAACATTCCGAGCGGGGTCCCCTTCACTGTAATCCGCTCACTGCTGCTGCCGCCGGGGACAAAGAGAAATTCATTGATTCCGGCTCCCGCCGCCTTCAGCACGCCGGCTGTGAAATCAAGCCGGAAGCAGCAGGCAGCGAAATAATCCTCTCCAAGATGCTGCAGTGCTTTGTTGTTCAGGTCCTTCAGCATCTGAAGGGGGTCCTGCGTGTTCATCAGACTGTCCATGAAGAGCACCCGCAGAGCCGAAATATTCAGCGCCGCTGTAATCCCCTTGCCGGTAACATCGCCGATGATGCCGATGACCTGTTCTTCATTAATTTTGTGAAAAATAAAAAAATCGCCGCTTAACGTTCTAGCAGGAATATACAGCTTCTCAAGCACGGCCTTGCCCTCCAGCGGAAAAGACACTGCATGACGGTGCTCCTGCAGCCGCACGGCCCGTTCAATCTCCCGCTTGCTGTCCGTGATATCCCGCAGCACAAGCTGCAGCGCCTTTTCCTCCTCATAAATGACCGGTACGCCTGATATCTCAAGATCAAAAACCCGGTTATCCTGTATACGGATCAGCCGCTGTTCAATCCGGAACCTTTCCTTCAGCAGCCCGGTCGTCTGCAGCTTGTTATGCTCCGCGCTTTGAAAGTAGACTTCATTGAAAAAATCCTCAAGCCCTTTACCGACCAGCTCATTCTTCTTGTTGCCGAACATCCGCTCAGCCTGCCGGTTGGCAAACAGAATGGTACCGCCGCTATAGACAAGAATCGCCTCAGGGCACAGTTCAACCAGATCCCTGTAGCGCTCTTCACTTTCCCTCAGCCGCTTCTCTGAGCGGACCCGCTCACTGATATCATGAATCACTGTATATACGCAGTTCCGGCCCAGCATCGTCATCATACCAGTATGAACCTCAACATCTATGGCCTGTCCGCTGGCCAGGACATGACGATCTGTAAATACACGGTTCTTCTGCGCCTCATCCGTAGGCAGTGCCTTCTCTACGAACTGCTGAACCCCCTGTTCCCGGTCTGCTGTCAGATCGCTGATCCGCAGCTTCCTGAACTCCCGGAGCCTGTAGCCGTAAAAGTCGCAAGCGACCCGGTTCGCATCAACAATGCCCCCGTTCTGCGGATCTACCAGCAGCGTGATGAGATGGTTGTTCTCATAGATGCAGCCGTAATGGTCCATGCACTGCTCCTCGGTGGGAGAACGGTGCTGATTTTTGCAATTTTTGTCTGTTGCCATGCCTGAGCCTCTATTCTATTCAGCCTTTAAGTCTTCCCATTATATGCTCTAGATTTTGTTCCAGCCGTGAATTCCGACACATAAAGACAAAATTAAGCATAAATTCTGATGGATTTCCGAGCGGCCGGTGAAGACATGCAGAAAAACCGTTCAGTACTCATGAAATCCATGAATACCGGACGGTCTTGGGAGTTAATGCGGAATTCCGGCTTGAAGCAGCTGCGGAAATCCCTTCATTACAGCTCTGTCAAAATAACCGTACCCTGCGGTGTAACAGCAATCGTGTGCTCATACTGGGCCGACAATCCGCCGTCAAAGGTACGGGCAGTCCAGCCGTCAGAATCCATCTTAGTCCGGTAGCTGCCGGTATTCAGCATAGGCTCGATCGTGAATACCATTCCTTCTTTAATACGCGGGCCTTTGCCTGCCGGGCCGACGTGAGGCACATCAGGCTTTTCATGCATTTCGGAGCCGATGCCGTGCCCGATGAAATCCCGGACGACCGAGAAGCCGTTCGCTTCGGCATAGACCTGAACAGCATGCGCTACGTCACCGATCCGGTTGCCGGCTACAGCCTGCTCAATACCTTTGAACATTGATTCTTTAGTAACGGTCAGCAGTTTATCGGCTTGCTCACTTATTGTACCAATACCGTACGACCAGGCCGAGTCTGCCAGCCAGCCGTTTAAATTGACAACCATATCAATTGTTACGATATCCCCGTCCTTCAATTCCTCATGCTTCGGAAAGCCGTGGCAGATCACATCATTGACTGATGCGCAGGTCGCATATGGATATCCGTGGTAGCCCTTTTGCTCGGGGGTCGCACCTTGAGAGAGAATGAACTTCTCGGCAAACTGGTCGATTTCCCAGGTCGTGATGCCGGGCTTCAGCAGCTGGGCAATCTGCCGGTGGCATTCAGCCAAGATTTTACCGGCGGCACGCATTTTCTCGATTTCTTCCATGGTCTTCATAATAATCATTGATTTTCGCCTCTTCTGTACAGATCCCATTACACACTATAATGGCTCTTGGTTATGATTTTGTAGTGCTACTCTATATTATGTAAGAAAACCGCCGGAAATCCAAATCCAATCTGAAATTTTCTAAAAAAACGAACCCGTCCTCCGGTACCGCACCGGAAAACAGGTTCGCTGCCGGCATGGTCTCATGCCGCAATGAGCTGAAGTTTGTCTTCTCACTCAGTCAGACTGCTGTGAAGCTTAGTTGTGGAAATTAAGCCCTGAGGTAACCTCTTTGACATAGCCGCTGCGGATGACATAGTCGCCGAAATGCTCACCGGTGATGCGTTCCTTGGCATAGCTGTGAATAATCGGACCCAGGGTGTCGAGAATTTCCTTCTCGTCAATATTTTCCTTATAGAGCTTATTCAGCCGGTCTCCGGTAAACCCTGCGCCCATATAGAGATTGTATCTGCCCGGACCTTTGCCGATAAAAGCAATTTCGCCTAATGCCGGTCTGGCACAGCCGTTAGGGCAGCCGGTCATCCGGATGATAATCTCTTCATTCCTCAGGCCGGCTTCATCAATGATGAGCTCCATTTTGTCCAGCAGCTTGGGCAGGTAACGCTCTGCCTCAGCCATAGCCAGACCGCAGGTCGGCAGCGCCACACAGGACATGGAGCTTCTGCGCAGTGCAGAATGATGGGCGCCATCGGTCAGCCCGTATTGCTTCGCCAGTTCGGAGATCTTGCGTTTCTTCGCACTGCTGACACCGCCGATGATCAGATTCTGGTTAGGCGTCAGGCGGAAGTCGCCGCCGTGAATTTTGGCAATCTCCCGCAGGCCGGTCATCAGCGGATATTCAGCGGTATCCTGAATCCGTCCGCTCTGGATATAGAGGGTCAGATTCCACTTGCCGTCAAGCCCCTTCACCCAGCCGTAGCGGTCCCCGTTATGATCGAACTGAAACTCACGGGCCGGTTCAAGCATCCAGCCCAGCCGCTCATGCAGCTCGCCAGTGAACCAGTCCAGTCCATGACGGTCAATGGTATATTTGAAGCGGGCATTCTTGCGGACCGAGCGGTTGCCGTAATCGCGCTGAATGGTAACGGTCTTCTCTGCCACATCAATCATCTGCTCCGGACGGCAGAAGCCGATGATCCGTCCCAGCTGCGGATAAGTGCTGGTATCGCCATGCGTCATGCCCATGCCGCCGCCGACCGAGACATTGAATCCGGCAAGCTTGCCGTCCTCCAGAACGGCAATGAAGCCAAGATCCTGGGAGAATACATCGACATCATTGGATGGCGGTACAGCCAGGCCGATCTTAAATTTGCGGGGCAGGTAGACAGAGCCGTAAATCGGTTCAACTACTTTGCTGTCGACCACCTTCTCGCCGTCCAGCCAGATTTCGTGGTAGGCCGGAGTACGCGGGGACAGATGATCGCTGATTTTTCTGGCCCATTCGTAGACCTCGGCATGCACCTCTGACTGATACGGATTCGGTCCGCTCATCACGTTACGGTTGACATCGCCGCAGGCCGCCAGGGTAGTCATCAGTGTATCATTAATGGTCTTAATCGTCTTTTTGAGATTCCACTTAAGCACACCGTGCATCTGGAATGCCTGTCTGGTGGTCAGGCGCAGCGTGCCGTTGCCGTATTTATGGGCCAGCTCATCCATTACGAGCCATTGAGCCGGTGTCGCGACTCCTCCCGGTGCCACCACACGCAGCATGAACTGAAATGCCGGCTCCAGCTTGGAGCGTTCCCGCTCGCTGCGCAGGTCCCGGTCATCCTGCATGTAGCTGCCATGAAATTTCAGCAGCCGGTTATCATCCTCCGGCAGTCCTCCGGTAATCGGATTGCTCAGAGTTTCGACCAGCGCCCCGCGCAGATAATTGCTCTCCAGCTTAATATGTTCAACATCACTCGGCGGACCGCCAATCGGCTGTACCGCTGGTTCCTTATTTGCCATTATTAATTCCGCTCCTTCCCTATGAATGCCGGTTAATATACATCCCGCTGATAACGCTGCTCCTGCGACAAAGTCTCCAGATAGGCAGCCGCCCCTTCAGGGCTAAATCCGCCTTCGGTCTGAATGACGGTAATCAGTGCAGAGTGGACATCATGCGCCATATGCTTCTCATCCCCGCATACGTAGACATGCGCGCCTTCCTGCAGCCAGGCATACAGCTCGCGGCTCTTCTCCAGAATGCGGTGCTGCACGTACACCTTCTCTTCCGTATCCCGCGAGAAGGCGACATCGAGCTTGCTCAGCACCCCGTCCTTCAGCATTCTCTGCCAATCTGTCTGGTAAAGGAAATCGGTGACGAAATGCCTGTCACCATAGAACAGCCAGGATTTGCCCCCGGCGCCCTGCTCCTCCCGTTCCTCCAGGAAGGAACGGAACGGGGCAACGCCTGTGCCCGGACCAATCATAATTACCGGAACATCCGGATTTGCCGGAAGCTTGAAGTTCGGATTGCTCTGAATATAGACCGGCAGCGTACTGCCCGGTTCTACCCGCTCTGCACAGTGTACGGAGCAGACCCCGTAGCGCTCCCGTCCATGCGATTCATACCGTACAGCACGGACGGTGAAATGCACTTCCTCCGGATTAGCATTGTAGCTGCTGGAGATAGAGTACAGCCTGGCCGGCAGCTTGCGCAGGATGGTCACGAAGCTGCGGGCCGGTACGTTCCATGGCCCGTAGTCCTGCAGCAGATCCAGCAAATCACGCCCGTGGATATAATCCTTCAGCTCCTGCTGGCGCCCCGGTGAGAGCAGCTCCTGCAGCACAGTACCCGGTGCCAGCTTCGCTGCCTGCTCAAGCAGCGGCTTTGTCAGCACGGTAATTTCATAATGCCGCAGCAGCGCTTCCTGCAGGCTGCCCTCCTCCCCCTTCTTATTCAAAGGAACGGATTCTGCCGCATCCCAGCCCATTGCAGCAATAATATCCTCAACCAGCTGCGGGTGATTCTCCGGATAGACGCCCAGCGAATCTCCCGGCTCGAAGGTAATGCCGGAACCGGCGAGCGACAGCTCCAGATGGCGGGTCTCGCGGTCCGAGCCGCGTCCGTTCAGATTCAAATTCTCCAGCACCTCGGCATGGAACGGATGATTCCGGGAATACGCTGATTCCAGCGCCTCCGCCTTCTCGGCTGCCTGTACTGCCTCACCGGCCAGGCCTGCTGCCTGCCGGGTTCCCTGCAGTGCGCTGATCACCTCACTGAACCAGCCGGCTACCGGCTCATCATAATCCAGATCACAGTCGACGCGCGGGCTCAGGCGCTGTGCACCGAGCTCCTCCAGCTTCTGGTCGAAGTCCTTGCCGGTCTGGCAGAAGAATTCATAAGAGGTGTCACCAAGCGCAAGTACCGAATAGCGCAGCTCCGGCAGCTGAGGAGCTCTTTTACTGTAGAGGAATTCATGGAAGGCACGGGCATTATCCGGCGGTTCCCCTTCACCATGCGTGCTGACCAGCAGCAGGAGGTTCTCCAGCTTCTTCAGGCCATTCGGCTTAAAGCTGTTCATTGCTTGAACGGAAACGTTGAAGCCCTGTTCTTCCAGCTTGCGTGACAGGCTGGTCGCAAGCCGCTGGCAGTTGCCGGTCTGTGAACCGAACAACACGGTGACTTCACGGGAGATCTCCGGCTTAACCGCAGCCTGGGCCGTTCCTGCTGCTTCCGCAGCTGCCGGATTGGCCGGTGCAGCAGCCGTACCTGCTTGTCCTGCATTTCCCTGCAGCGACAGTGCGGACAAATATCCGCCCAGCCAGGTCAGCTGCGGACCTGTCAGTGTCGGCAGAAGCTGGTTCAGAAGCTCCGCCTGGCTCTCATTAAAGGGACTGTTCGTAACTTGTAGTGGCAACAATATCGACCTCTCCTTAACGTGCAATCTTCTTTCCTCTAAATATCATGAACTCAGGCTAACATAATAATCAGAAACGATCAACGCACTATCTGACATCCAATATGTAGATTATAAGGTAAATATTTGTATAAAAGACGTAAAAACCGCCTAAATCATAGTGAAAAGCTCTGATTTAGGCGGACTCATTACAATTAATGATAACTTGCATTAGATAAAATGATAACCTGCAGCTGCTTTTACACAGCGATAACAGGAATCAGCGGACCGTTTTATGTCCAAAGCGCTCCAAGAGCAGATATACGACAATCAGTATGCCCCCGGCATTGATCGCCAGATCCGCCAGGTTCAGAATCCCTCCGCGGTTCCCGAAGACCAGGAAATCTGTCACCTGACGGAACACTACCCGGTCGATCGCATTGCCGGCGGCTCCGCCGACCAGAAACCCGCTGGCTGCTTCAAGCAACGGGCCGCGGATCTTACCCTGGCGCCGGTAATAGAATACGCCCGCTATGAATGCAACAGCGATAATGGCAAAGTACTGCCCGTAACCCTGAAAAGAACTGAAGGCTGCGCCGCTGTTCTCATAATAGACAAACTGCAGATGCGGGCTCCAGAACGGAATCCGCTCCCCCAGCTCCATGTGCGTACGGACAATCCATTTGGCAACCTGATCAAGAATCAGCACCAGCACGGATATCAGATAAAATAGCATCGGCTTCCACACCGCCCTCCTGTATATTCCCGGCAGCTTGCAGCAGCCGCTTAAGCCTGCTTGCGCAGCGTACATCCCAGCCTCCAGTCTACCACAGGTCTGCGGCGGGATTCATCTCTGGCAGCTAGGGGGGGCCGGCAGCAGACAGAATGGGAGCCTAAATAAACTGTAAGAGCGAAAGCCGCCGGGAACCCAAGCGTTCACTGAAGCAGCGGCCAAGCTGTACCTTCGAACTCTGAAATGCCTTTTTTTAGTTAGAAAAACGTATCTTAATTTAATAGTTTCATACCATTTTCGAGGTTAAATTGGATAAATGACATTTAATTCTATCCATTTTCCCTGTTTCGGCTGATTGTCCTTGGATTAAGTGCTCTTTATCCAACTGCTGTTTGAAAAAGCGGAGGCTCTTCAGAAACAAGTGTAGAAAATCCAACTAATTTAGGGCACAGCCAATACAGGTTCGAGACAAACCAATTAAAAAAACAGCCGTCCTCGGTCTAGGAGGTACGGCTGTTGATAGTCATCAGATAACGCCACACTTACCAGGCGTAGGCTTCCGGTGCAGGCTTACCCGGTCCGGGGAAAATCTCATCCAGCTTCTTCATCACGGCTTCATCCAGGACAATTTCGGTAACCCGCAGCGAATCCTCGAACTGCTCCATCGTACGCGGTCCGATAATCGGTGCGGTTACAGCCGGATTAGCCAGCACCCAGGCCAGCGCTACCTGGTCTTCGTGCTCTCCAAGCTCCTTGCACAGGGCAGAGAACCGCTCCAGCTGGCTGCGGTGCTGCTCCAGCTTGGCGGAACGGGCACTGCGCACCCCCGACTTCGCCAGAGCGTTCCGGCCAAGCAGTCCGCCGGCCAGCGGACTCCACGGAATGACGCCCAGCCCCAGCTCACTTGAGGCCGGCAGCACTTCAAGCTCCGGAGTCCGCTCCAGCAGATTGTACAGATGCTGCTCGGATACCAGGCCGAGGAAATGACGTTCCTTAGCCTTGGCCTGGGCTACGGCAATATGCCAGCCGGCAAAGTTACTGGAGCCGATATATCCGGCCTTGCCTTGTGAAACCAGAATCTCAAAGGCTCCCCACAGCTCGTCCCATGACACATTGCGGTCGATATGATGCATCTGGTACAGCTCAATATGATCGGTCTGCAGGCGGCGGAGCGATCCTTCGAAATGCCGTCTGATTTTATACGCAGATAAACCGGAGCCGGAGTTAGGGCCATCCTGTTCGTCGAACATCTCACCGTATACCTTGGTAGCGAGTACTACCTTCTCACGCCGTCCGCCGCCCTGCTGGAACCAGCGGCCGATAATTTCCTCAGTCCAGCCGCGCCGTTCCTGCCCGCCGTAGACATTGGCCGTATCGAAGAAGTTAATTCCTGCATCGAGGGCAGCATCCATAATCCGGAATGCCTCCTTCTCCTCGGTTTCCGGCCCGAAATTCATCGTTCCCAGACAGAGCTGGCTGACCTTAAGACCGGATTTACCCAAATAACTGTACTTCACGCGCAATTCCTCCCTTTCATTTCTGTTAGGTTGTCTGCTTCGCCTATACTATAATCCTTAGAGCCTACTCTAAGGCAAGTCATTTATTCTTCCGGACAGACGCAGACAAGCCCTCCATCAGAGGGCTTGTCCGGTTACAGCTGCGCTCCCCAGCTGTCCGGGAAAAGCACCTCACCGCTTTTTAGCTTAATTTGCACAATGTCCTGTAGTGTATTGGACAGCTCACCCGGCGGGTAAGGCTTGGTCAAATATTTCTGTACATTATCCAGCATGCTCTTATCTCCCTTATCAAGTGCTGAGGAGATGACGATCGGCACGTTCTCCGTCCGGGGATCATTCTTGAGCATCCGGATCAGATCCCAGCCGTCCAGCTCCTCGCCGAGCATGAGATCCACGACAATGGCGACAAACGGCGTCTTCACCGCCTGATCGAATGCTTTTTGCGGATGGTAATGATGTGTGACCCGGAAGCCCTTGTTCTTCAGCTCCTCCGAGAGCAGCAGCGACAGGCTGTAATCATCCTCCACAATCATCACATTCGGCTTATTCTCCTTACCGGCGCTCCACTTATGCGGGTCATCCTCATGACCGCTGCCCTCGTCATGAAGTACCGGCAAGCTGAACCATACGGTCGAGCCTTCACCTTCTACAGATTCAATGCCGATGCTTCCCTTCTGCTTCTCGATAATCTCCTTACAGATGGCAAGCCCCAGGCCGGTTCCGCCAATCCGCTTGGACGCACTGTTATCGACCCGGCGGAATTTCTGGAACAGCTGGCCGATCTGATTCTTCGGAATTCCGAGGCCGTGATCCTGAATCCGTACCACAACCTTACCCGGTTCATTGTGCAGCATGACCTTGATCTCGTTGCTGCCCGGTGAGAATTTGATTGCATTGCTCAGCATGTTTGTCAGCACTTGAATGATTTTGTCCTTATCCACTTCTACCTCGGCATTCAGCGCTTCATCCTCAAGCAGGATATGATGGGTGCCGCTCAGCTTGTACTGGTCGATCACGCTTAACACAGTTTCGCTGAGATTGATCTTCTCCGCGCTGTACAGCTGTGTGCCGGATTCCATCCGCTGCAGATCCAGGAAGTCATTGATCAGCTCCGTCAGACGCTTTGCTTCCTTGTGAATCGTTTCCAGATATTTCAGCTGCTTCTCCGGCTTCATCGTTTTGGACAGCAGCAGCTCTGTGAAGCCCAGCACACTGGACAACGGGGTACGCAGCTCATGGCTGACTGTGCTGACCAGCTCCGACTTCATCAGATCCAGCTCATATTCACGGGTAATATCACGGTGCACGAATAACGTCCCTACCCGTGTTTCCCGGCGGAATACCGGTATCGCATACACATCGACATGCTTCATCGCTTCCTTGCCGAGCGAATACTTCATCGTGCTGGAATCCACGGTATGCGGAGACATCGCCTTCTGGTAGAACTGCCTCATCTCTTCCGGTTCATTCACCCGGAGGATGAAGTGGTTCATCCACAGCTCCTTCGCAACCAGCTTGCCTTCCGCCCAGTCCTCATAACCGAACAATTCACTGAGCGCCTTGTTGATATGCTGGATTACACCTTCCGTATCAACAAACTGAATCCCTTCATTGACATTATTGACAATATCCCGGTTCAGCTTGCGGCCATGCTCAATCTCCTCGTACATGAACAGCCGTTCAATGGCCAGCGCCACACGGTTCATCATTCCCTTGATTTCACTGGTCTCTTCCTCGGTGAAGGAATGTCCGATTCTTGTACCGCAGAAGATAGCCAGAATCTCATCCTCGGCATTTACGACCGTAGTATAGAAGTCATAGCAGTATACATCCTTGGCAGCAATCCCCTGCTCTCTCGGCACTCCTTTACGCTTCACAATATAGGATTTCTCCTGGCTCAGGCGGTACAGCATATCTTTGCTGTTCTCATTGATATAACGCTCCACATTCTCATGCGGAACGCCTTTGACTACAGAGATCTTATCCTTAACCAGCAGGAACAGACTACTATCAAAGGAGTACAGCCGGTTCATGAACTGGCTGAATTTCTCGGCAAATTCCTGCTTGTCCAGCGTATAAGTGATCTCATGGTTAAGCTGGTTGTTCAGCTCCAGCATCATGGAGGTCTGCTCCGTGCTCTTCAGTGTTTCTGCCAGCTCCTGCTGGATATTTTTCATGGAGGTAATGTTGTTGGCAATCAGAATATACTGATAAATCTGGCCTTCATCGTTCAGATACGGCATGATCGTAATCTGCAGCCAGACAATACTCCCGCCCTTGCTCTCAATCTGCACCTCACCGGTCCAGACACCGCCTGTCGACAGCTTGCGGATAATCTGTTCAACCTGGGCATCCAGCATATTGTGCAGCTCAAACAACCGGAAGGTATAACCGATAATCTCAGAATTTCTATAGCCGGTGTAGCTGCTCAGGTTGTCATTGGCATAAGAGAACACACCTTTGCTGGTGAGAATCCCCACAGCCGAAGACTGGTTGAGCGCCTTCATCATGCTCTCTATTTCACTAAGCGAGCGCTCCAGCTTGAACTGCTGGTCCTGCAGCTCATCCTGCTGGGCATGCAGCTCTTCGTTCTGCATCATCAGCTCTTCCTCTTTATCCTGGATGCTGCGGGCCATGTTCAGGAAGGCTTCATAGAGCCGGCCGATTTCATCCTGCTTATGGAGCTTGCCGAGCAGCACCGCCTCACCGGCCGCAAGTGAATTGGTAGCCTCCTCCAGCTTGACGATCGGGTCAAGGACAACTTTTAGCATCCGCCAGATCATCAGTGTGAAGAACAGCAGCAGCACCGCACTAAGCCCGAAGGCGAAGAAGGTAAAGGTATCTGCCTGCTTGATGGACTGGGAAGCCATATCATTCAGCTGGTTGTCCGATCTGGTTTTGAATGCTTTGGTATAGCCGAGGAATTCGTTCACAGCCTTCGTGCTGCCGCTCTGGGACAGATTGCGGATCGCTGTGTAATCATCCTGGCTGACCAGTTGAATAACTTCAGGTAGTGTTTCATTCTTGTACTCGGAGTAGAATGCATCCAGATCATCCCTGTATTCGGCCTCTTCAGGAGATAAATTTAATCCGGAGTACTGCTCCAGAATACCGTCAAGCGTTGTCAGTGCTGTGTTCAGCAGCGCCAGCTCATTGTCGCTCTTCAGCGCAACATACCCTCTCGCCCGGAAAAAGACCTCGTTCAGCGTTGCCGCAAGCTCATTGATCGTCTCTGTCTTATGCTGGAGCACCACCCGGTCACTCTTCAGCTTGTCCTGCTGGTTATTGATATAGAAGAATAGAGCAATACCACTTATTAAGAATGCTATGAACAGAATAAAAATAATCCGGAAATATTTCGTCTTGATACTCACATTAGCGATATCACGGTTTCTCACTGAGTATTCCCTCCACGATTTGCAGCAGCTCCATCGGACTGAACGGCTTCGGCATGAAATATCGCGCCCCTGCCTCCCTCGCCCGGTTACGGTCCATATCCTGTGCCTTAGCTGTCAGCATCATGATCGGTGTCGCAATCTTTATCTGCTCATCCAGCTCGCCGAGCACCTCAATTCCGGTCATTTCCGGCATCATATAATCCAGAATGACCAGATCATAACGGTCCGACGCCAGCCTTGAGAGGGCTTCCACCCCATTCTCGGCTGTATGAATCTCTACCTCTTCCAGATCCTCCAGCGTATCCTCAATCAGCATGCGCAGCACATCTTCGTCGTCGACAATAAGAATTTTTTGCATAAATACCACTCTCACCTTCTGATTCATCCGCACGGGATGCATTGCATTTAGAACTTATAGAATATTCAGAAAAGGAACCTGTGGGCCAGACGCTCGATCCGCGTCATCAGCTCCGGCAGATGGAACGGTTTGATTACATAATCATCCGCCCCCATCTGCAGTGCCCGGATAATGTCCCGCTGGTCATTCCGGCCCGTGAGCATAATTACCAGAATGTTGACCTCGGGATAGCTGCTGCGGATATTCTCCAGCACCTCCAGGCCATCCAGTCCAGGCATCACACCATCCAGCAGAATGATGTACTTCTCCTCAGGAGCATACCAGTCTGAGCCCAGGAACAGCTCACCATCTGCAAAGCTGGTAACCTTCATTTCAGCGATATTATCCGGCTCCCACAAACTGAAATTCCCGGTTATAATCCGCCGGATGAGCGGATCATCGTCAACCACAATCACATTAAGGATACTCAGCCTTTGGCCGGCTAACAATTCCTCGCTAAACAGGGTCGTCTGGTTACGCCCGCTGTGTTTACTGGAATACAAAGCCTGATCGGCTTCCTCTACCAGCTTCTCGGGGTCCTGCTGCCGTTCGCTGATCTCGGTAATCCCGCAGGAGAAGGAAACATTGAAATTCTCACGCTTGGCCGTGAATTCCCTGGCGGCGAAGTGCTCCTGAATCCGCTCAATGACCAGCAGTGCCGATTCAGCCGAGGTATTAGGCATGAACAGGGCAAATTCCTCTCCGCCATAGCGGCAGAACGTATCCTCTGTACGGATGGACTGCCTTACCAGCTCTGAAAAAGCCTGCAGCACCTCATCTCCGACCAGATGCCCGTAGGTATCATTAACATGCTTGAACCGGTCCAGGTCCAGCAGTGCCAGCGAGAACGTACGGCTTGTCCGTCTGTAGTCCGACACCAGCAGCTTCATCGTCTGATTGAAATATTTGCGGTTAAAGGCGCCGGTCAGCTCATCAATAATGATCGATTCCTGCCATTCCTTCTTCAGCTCAAAGCGGTTCTTAATCAGCATCAGGAACAGATCGATATCCACCGGTTTGTTTATGTAATCCATAACACCGAGGGAATAGGCATACATCTGGATCTCCTTGGAATGCTCACCGCTGATAATAAGGATCGGCACCCGTTCCTTCTTCGCCTTGCCGATAATCTGGTTCAGCACATCAATTCCGCTCCGGTCAGGAAGCAGAATATCGAGCAGAATCATATCCGGTTTAGTCTCATAGAAGATTTTCAGTCCGCGTTCAGCAGACAACGCTATACTCACATAGTAAGATTGCCGTTCCAGTGATTCCCTTAAAAAAGCCACCAGTTCGACATCATCGTCAATAACAAGAATCTCGTACTGCTGATGAATACTATCATGGGATAAGGCAATTCCCGGAATCTGCGGAGGCACTGCACCTGTAGCTTCAGGCTCAGCAAACAGGTCAAGCAGGGGATACAAATAATCGCTCCACTCTGCTTCCGTCCAGCTTCTATGGTTATCTTCCGAGAAATAGAGCAGAGTGCTGCCGGAGAATGCCTCCACTATATCAAGACCCACCGTTCCGGAGGTGCCTTTCAGATTATGCAGAAAGCGGTAAATCTCCTTTTCCTCGACTGCCGGCATTTCCGACCACTTCTGCAGTGTTTGTCTCGTACGGCTTTCAACCAGCTCTTTATATTTTCTCGTAGTCATAATAGCTCCTTCAAACATACATGTCTTTCAATCCTTCAATTAATCATATTTTCCATGCGGTGTCAACTATAATCTCCTTACAATGAAATGCAAGTATAAATCTCTAATCAGACTGACAAAAAAGCTTTGGTTGATAAGCTTCTCCTCATTTGACATAATAATTGAAAAGTTCATTCCGTTAAAGCGGCAGTGGGCGGCGAAACAGAGAATCTACCATAGGAGGCTTTTTAAGTGAAGGGAATTATTACGGTACTGGGAAAAGACAAAGTAGGAATCATCGCCAAAGTATGTACATACCTCGCGGAACACAACCTGAACATTCTGGATATATCCCAGACTATTGTACAGGACTACTTCAACATGATGATGATTGTGGACATTTCTGCCCCCGCCAAGTCCTTTGAAGAAATCGTAGAGGATCTGCAGCATGTGGGTGAAGATATCGGCGTAGAAATCAAGCTTCAGCATGAGGATATTTTCAATATTATGCACCGGATTTAGCCGGGCGGCAAAGAGAGGAACAACCTAATGATTTCAATCGGAGAAGTGCAGGAAACCAATAAGATGATCAGGGAAATGAACCTGGATGTCCGTACCATTACAATGGGTATCAGCCTGATGGACTGCGCCCATACGGATATGAAGATTTTTAACCAGAATGTATATGACAAAATCACCCGCTCGGCCGAGAAGCTGGTCAAGACCGGTGAGGATCTGGAGCGTCAGTTCGGTGTACCGATTGTCAACAAACGGATCTCGGTAACTCCAATCTCGATTGCAGCGGGCGCAGTACATACGGACACTTATGTCCCCGTAGCACAAATTCTGGACAAGGCGGCTAAGGAGGTCGGCGTTAACTTTATCGGCGGCTATTCCGCGCTGGTCCAGAAGGGCTGTACCAAGGGCGACCGGATTCTGATCGACAGCATCCCGGAAGCGCTGGCTGTAACAGAGAGGGTCTGCTCCTCGGTCAATGTGGGCTCCTCGCGCAGCGGCATCAATATGGACGCCGTCAAGCTGATGGGCGATATCATCCTCCAGACGGCTGAGCGCACCAAGGACCGCGACTCCATCGGCTGCGCCAAGCTCGTCGTCTTCTGTAATGCGGTTGAAGACAACCCGTTCATGGCCGGGGCTTTCCATGGTGTCGGTGAACGCGAATGTGTCATCAATGTCGGCGTCAGCGGTCCCGGTGTCATCAAGCGGGCGCTGGAGGAGGTTAAGGGCCAGGATTTCGAGACGCTCTGCGAGACGATTAAACGGACAGCCTTCAAAGTAACCCGTGTCGGACAGCTTGTTGCCCAGGAGGCCTCCAAGCGCCTCAATGTGCCGTTCGGCATTATCGACCTGTCGCTCGCCCCGACACCGGAGATCGGCGACTCCATCGCTGAAATCTTCCAGGTGATGGGCCTTGAAGAAGCAGGTGCTCCAGGCACCACAGCCGCACTTGCCATCCTGAATGACAATGTCAAGAAAGGCGGCGTGATGGCCTCCTCCTACGTCGGCGGCTTAAGCGGCGCCTTCATCCCGGTCAGCGAGGACCACGGGATGATCCAGGCCGTGCAGCGCGGCGCGCTGACGCTGGAGAAGCTCGAAGCGATGACCTGTGTCTGCTCCGTCGGCCTCGATATGATCGCCATTCCGGGCAGCACCAGCAAAGAGACCCTGTCGGGCATCATCGCTGACGAAGCGGCCATCGGCATGGTCAATAACAAGACGACCGCCATCCGCGTCATTCCCGTCATCGGCAAGGATGTCGGCGAAATGGTGGAATTCGGCGGCCTGCTTGGCTACGCTCCCGTAATGGCGGTCAACCCGTTCAACTGCGCCGGATTCGTTAACCGCGGCGGCCGGATTCCGGCACCGATCCACAGCTTCAAGAACTAAATTTCTGACCTTAAGGACACCATGGACCTTATTCGCTCATTATTGGCCTGGTTGGCGGCCTTGCGGACATCACGGACCTTATTTGCCGTTTTTCATACGCCAGCTCCACTTTACCGGCGGAATAACGGCACTGGTGTCCGCAAGGTCCCGCATTCAGGTACTTTTCCATAACATAAGGTCTCTCATGTCCGTAGCGCTAAGCCATTAACTTGGAACACTGTTGCGGAGCTGTCAAATTTCTTAATAGAGTTCCATTCGGACCCTCGCCGGCCCCGCTCCCCGCCGCTTCAGCCCGCTTCCTCCGTAATCGGCTCTTTTTCATTTTGCTTAAATGCCGAGACAAAGCCAAAGACAGGTTACCTCTCCCTCCGGGATGGGTAACCTGTCTTTGGCTTAAGCGCGGAATCCGCTCCGGGACATGCCCGAAGCAGCTGCAACATGGGTCAGCTTATCCGGGCCCATCATCAGATAAATCTGCTGAATCTGCTCACAGCCGGGGTCCAGGCTAAGGCAGAGCACACCCTTAATCTCCCCCTGATCGGTGAAGATCAGGGCCGGCTCACCATTGATTACCCCATATTCATGAGCACATGCGCGGAGATAATTCAGCACCCGGCGCGAGGTCAGCAGCGCCAGCACACCTTTGCGGCCGGTCATCGGCCGGAGAATGGTATGCACTTCCTGTCCGCCGCCGTCAGCGGTCAGCACCGGATGCTCACCCAGCAGCTTCAGCATGCCGCCAACATCATACGAGGTGAATGCGGCGGTAAACCGGCGCAGCAGATTGTCTTTGGCAGCCACGTATCCCGGTGCCAGCGAAGGTGTGCGGGAACCGGGCCCCGCCTGAAGCGTGCGCTTCGCCCGGCTGAAGATCTGCCGGCAGTTGCTCTCTGACTTGCCCAGCATATCCGCGATATCGTCGTAGCCGTACTCGAACGCCTGTCGCAATACAAACACCGCTCTTTCGGCAGGAGCCAGCCGTTCCAGCAGCACCAGAAACGCATAGGATAAGCTGTCCCTCCGCTCCGCCGCCGCCTCCGGCCCGTCATAGCCTTCGCTGACAGGCTCCGGCAGCCACTCCCCGATGTAGGTCTCTCTGCGGCTGCGGGCGGAATTCAGCATGTTGAGGCAGCGGTTGGTAACTCCTTTGGCTATATAGGCCTTCAGATTGCGGATTCCGGTCCTGTCCCGCCGCTGCAGCTCGGCAAATGTATCCTGAACAGCATCCTCAGCATCCGCTACTACACCCAGCATCCGGTAAGCAATGGAGAATGCATACCCTTTATAACTCAGATACAGCTCCTCCATAGCGGAACTGCTGTCCTGCACGGCTTCAGCCTCTGCAATCCTATCTTTACTGGCCTCCAAGCGCTGCCCCTCCTTTGACGCATTCCTGATTATGGTCTTAGCCGAAGCATCCCGGGAACATCCCGGTGGTAATTGCAATCCGGTTCCAGCTGTTAATCGTGTTGATCGCCATAATCCAGTCGACCATTTCCTCTTCACTGAAATGCTCCAGAACCTTGTTGTACAGCTCGAGCGGAACTCCGGCGCCGCTGATCAGGGTTACATGCTCGGCGAACTCCAGCAGCGCACGCTCCTTCCCGGTGAAGAGCGGAGCTTCACGCCATACACTCAGCAGCACAATATGATCGGTATAATTGCCCAGCTTCATCAAATCCTTCGCATGCATATCCAGGCAGAATGCACAGCCGTTGATCTGCGAGACGCGGATCTTTACCAGTTCGTACAATACTTTGTCTTTGCTGCGGCTGCCTGCATGCTGCTCCAGCGCCATCATAGCCCGGAAAGCAGGGGCGTTAACCTCACGGTAATTCATTCTCAGACTCATGTCTAATCGCCTCCATTATTGTTCTACATACTGTAGACAACAGTGATCCGTGAGTTGTGACAAATCCGGCGCAGGAAATTCAAACTTTATTATTGTCTTACTAAACATCAGCCTTAGCTGGCATTCAGCCGCTTGCTCTTGCGCGAAGAAAACAGCCGCCAGCCGGTCAGGAATGCAGACAGCAGGCAGATGCCCGACGAGGTCAGGAAGACAACATGCATCCCCGAGAGGAAAATATCCGGCCGGCCTGCAATCAGTCCGGTCACCCGGTAACCAGCCTTGCTGCTCATGACATTGAACAAAATGGAGGTGGCCACGGTGATCCCTACTACCATACCCACGTTACGGACCAGTGAGTTCACACTGCCGGCGGAACCCAGCTGGGTGCGCGGTACAGTGGACATGATCAGCGAGTTGTTAGGCGAGCCGAACAGTCCGCTGCCGATCCCGAGCATGGCGATCCAGACGCCGACAAGCAGCACCGGACTGCCGTCATGCAGCCGCGCCAGGCCGAACTGGGCGATAACCATGGCGATGAGACCGGCGAAGGTCAGGAGCTCGGAGCCAATCTTGTCCGACAGTGCTCCGCTGAGCGGCGCGACAATAACCATCGAGATCGGAAAGAGCATCAGCAGGAACCCTGCACTGAATGGCGACATGCCAAGCATATTCTGCGCATAGAACGGAGCGATAATATTGAAGCAGAAGTTCGAGATAAATACCAGGAACGCACAGAAGATACTCAGCGAGAATAAGGGATTCTTGAACAGCGACAATTGCAGCAGCGGCTGCTGGCGGCGCAGTTCCACAATAATAAACGCAATGAAGGTAATTACGGCTGCGGCCAGGGAGGCAAGAATCCGGTTGTCTCCGTAGCCAAACTGCTGGCCAAGCAGCAATCCGGCAAATAACGTAACTATAAAGACGGCAAACAGCGTACTGCCGGGAAGATCAATTCTGGATTTCACCCGGACCAGATCCTTCGGCAGCACCTTCCAGCCAAGGACAATCGCAATCAGGCCGATCGGAACGTTCACCCAGAATATATATTCCCAGCCCATCGTCGAAACAATGATTCCGCCAAGACTCGGTCCGGCAATACTGCCCAGCGATACAAAGGTACCGATCAGCCCAAGTGCCTTACCCCGTTCCGTAGACGGGAAAATATCTGTTACAATGCCCTGGCTGTTCGCCATAGTCATCGAAGCCCCGATGGCCTGGATGACCCGTGATGCTATCAGCAGCGGCAAGGTATGGCTGAAGCCGCAGAGCAGCGAACCCGCGGTAAAGACAATCATGCCCAGCTTGAAAATCCTGATCTTACCGGCTATATCCCCCAGCTTCCCGAAGAACAGGATCACGGAACAGATCGCCATCAGGTAGCCGGTGGTTACCCATTCAATCTGTGCCACCGGGAGCTGAAGCTGCTTCACCAGTACAGGCAGTGCAATATTAACGATACTGCCGTCCAGTGTGGACATGAAAGTAAACAAATTCAGGACGATCAGAATAATCCAGCGTTTCTTCTGAATGACTGCGTCCTCTTGATATGTAGCACTTATACTGCTCACTGCTAACACCCTCTTGTGTCAATTTTCAAATATAGTTGCATGCGCAACGAATTATTCAATCCAAGTGTACTGCAATTTAGTTGCGCACGCAACCATATTGTTGTAGTATGTGAGTCAGACAGTATTCGCATTAGCCGAAACCACCGTAACTATCTTCTGAGAGGTGTAATTCTTTGACTGCAGACCAAGAACCGATCGGCAAACTGATTACCCGGCTGCACCGCCTGAACCAGAAGCTTCTTGCCAGAGAGCTGCTGCCCTACGGAATCGGCAGCGGCGGCCAGCACAGCTTCCTTAAGCTGATTCTGAGACATCCGGGCATTACCCAGGATCAGATGACTGCAGAGATCAAATGCGATAAGGCTACCACCGCCCGCTCTGTTAAGCATCTTGAGGCTTCAGGCTATCTCGAACGCCGGCCCGACCCGGGCGACCGCCGTTCCTCCCTACTGTATCCGACGGCTAAAGCGCTTGAATTCGCTCCGGTATTCTATTCACTTCTAAGTGACTTTAACCGCAGGCTGTCCGCCAATTTAACCGGTGCTGAGATGGATACTCTGATTAATTTGCTCCATAAGGTCACACAGAATTCAGAAGAGATGAACAATCAGGCCTGACAAGTGGCAGCACCTGCCGTATACCTGCCACAGCAGAGCAAAACAGCGGTTCAACCGGTATTCCCGGGAACCGCTGCTTTGTTCTGCTGTTCTGCTGTTTCTGGCTGGATTGTAAATACGCCACAGACAGAAGCCTTCGCGCCTGCTGCCTGTTTCCGCCTCTTACACCTGATTCAGATAAATCCCCTCCAGAATATAATCCCAGCTCTCGCAGTCTCCCGCCCGGTTAGGAATTCCCAGTGAAGCAATCCCCGGAAGGCTCCACTCACGGTCAACCACCGACTCCAGGCCATCCACACCATTAACGATCAGGATCTGATATTCACCGCCGGTTAGCGTGCCGAGTGTACTCTGCAGCTGAACAGCCTCTTCGCGTGTACCGCCCCAGCGGATGAACAGCACCTTGCGGCTGACAGCAAGCGCATCCAGCAGCCGGCGGGAACGCATATTGATTTTCTCTTTGAAACCGGGATAGACATGATACCATTCCAGACCTTCCAGCACCGGGAAATCATGCACAGAGATCACGTTATAATAGTAGTCTTTTATAAAATAAGATTTGACCGGCTGTACCACTTCATTCTCGACAAACACATCATTCCCGTCAATCACACCCATATTCGGCAGCTCCATATATCCGGAAAAACGCTGGCCCAGCAGCCGGTTGACATCGGTTAGCGATAGTGAAACAACCCAATCCAGCGGTGAAGAGAACACCCGGAGGCCCTTCCGGCGTAAATGGGCCGCAGGCTCACAAGAGCTTCCCAGACTGATGATGCAATCATAACCTCCCTTAATTCCGGCCAAGTTCATCTGCGCTCACCTCTTACCTGTATTTCTATATTAAATGCTGCAGATCAGAAAAAAGCCTGGACGGGAGATGAGGAATGCTTTGCCCATTTTGACAAAACAGGTTAGAATGTAAACCAATATGAAAACCATTCACTTTCAGAAAGGGTGCTGAAAACTACATGAATCCGAAATCCAATGATAATAACCGCACCTCGCGGCCGCGCAAGGAGCGCTTTCCGTTGTCTCTGCTTGTACTGACACTCGGTGCCTTCGCTATAGGAATGACCGAATTTATTATAATGGGGCTGCTGCCTAATGTAGCCAGTGATCTCGGGGTAAGCATCCCGCAGGCCGGGCAGCTGATTACCAGTTATGCACTGGGCGTGGCCATCGGCGCTCCCGTGCTTACTATCTTCACCCACCGTCTGCCGCAGAAAAAACTGCTCGTGATTCTTATAGGAATTTTCATCTTCGGCAACGCAGTCTCGGTAATCGCCCCTACATATTCCCTCTTAATCCTGGCCCGGGTGCTGACCGCCTTCGCCCATGGAACCTTCCTCGGGGTCGGAACGCTTATTGCCGCCCGGCTGGTACAGCCGGAGAAACGGGCCGGCGCAGTGTCCATAGTGCTGGCAGGACTGACCGTAGCAAATATTATCGGCGTACCGTTCGGCACCTTCATCGGTCAGCAACTCGGCTGGAGAGCCTCCTTCGGCGCTATTACAGTGCTCGGACTGGTCTCCCTGTCCGGCATTATCCGGTATATCCCTGTCATCGTCCAGGATCAGGCAGCCAATCTCGCCGAGCAGGTGCGCGGGCTGCTGAATCCGAAGGTGCTGCTCATTCTGCTGACCGGAGCACTTGGCTGCGGCAGCCTGTTCGCCTTATTCACTTATATTACGCCGATACTGGAGCAGATCACCGGCTTCGCTGAACACAGCGTCACTTGGATTCTGGTATTGTTCGGAGTGGGTGTGACACTCGGCAATATCATCGGCGGCAAGCTGGCCGACTGGAGGCTGATGCCCTCCCTGATCGTTAACTTCGCCGTGCTGGCCGGGATTATTGCCTTGTTCCCGTTCACGCTGCAGCATCCTGTTCTTGCGGTATTGAACGTATTCCTCTGGGGCATTGCCGCCTTCGGTATCATGCCCGGCATTCAGCTGCGCATTATGAATCTGGCGCATAAAGCGCCGCTGCTGGCCACCACCTCCAGCCACTCGGCGCTCAACCTCGGCAACGCTGCCGGAGCTTATCTCGGCGGAGCCGCCATCAATCTGACGGGCATTGCTTCCATTCCCTGGCTGGCCTCCGGGCTTGCCGTACTTGCGCTTGCCGGGGCATGGCTCAGTTATTTGTCTACGCACAGCAGCAAGACCAGCCAAGGACTACCGGCCGGAATCAGTAAATCCGCCTGAGCCGGAGGAAGCCGCGTCCCGGATGATTACCATTTGCTTAACCTACCGGGTGTAATTCCCCGCCAGGCCCCTTACACCCGGCTTGACCCTGAACAATCCGCCGGCCAGCGGCCAGCGCTCCAGCTGCGCTGCACTCATGCCGCCGCGTGCCGTAGTAATGTACAGCTCATCCAGATGTTCACCGCCGAAGGTGCAGGAGGTTACACAATGAGCCGGAACCTCAATGGCCGCAAGCCGTTCCCCGGTATGCGGATTCCAGCGTGAGATGCAGCTTCCCTTATAATGGGCAATCCATAGCATGCCTTCGCAGTCAATGGTCATACCATCCGGCCAGCCGTCTCCTTCGGCGAACCGGACAACTGTTCTGCGTCCGCTTGCGTCCTGCATGGCCAGAATCCAGCCTCCGCCTTGTGCCGGCACTGCTGCACCTACTTTTTGCTCAAAGAAATAACGGTCTTCCTCTCCCCTCCGGGGATCATATACGCGCAGCTCCCTGCCTTCAATATCTACCCAGGACAGCTTGCCTGCCGCTGCATCCCAATGCGGTCCCTCGCCAAGCAGCGACTTGGAATCAATTACCAGTTCAATTAGCCCAGTCACCAGAATTCCTCCTACGCTTATACGGATGATGAAGCTTCAGATTAATTCTAACTTATGCTCTCTGCCTTTGCAGTGCCCTTATGTACTGCTTGCGGCAACCTGACATACCCTTGTCCAGTTAGGCATGATATTCTGGGTGTATTAATCTAAGGACAGAGGTGTACAGATGAAATACGAATGGAAAAAGCAGGACAAGGCCTTATATCTCCCGGCTGCTGAACCTGTGCAGATTCATGTTCCCGCCTATAATTATTTCACCCTGCAGGGACAGGGCAATCCGAACCAACCGGACTTCGCAGAAGCTGTGGGTGTACTCTATTCCCTTTCCTATGCAGTCAAGATGCTGCCCAAAAAAGGGCCGGCGCCTGAGGGGTATTATGAATATACGGTGTTCCCGCTGGAAGGCATCTGGGATCTTACCGAAGCCGGACGCTGTAAAGCTGAGCTCGACAAGGACGAACTGGTATACACCCTGATGATCCGTCAGCCGGACTTCGTGACCCCGGAGCTTGCCGCTGAAGTTCTGGAGAAGGTTAAGCAGAGCAAACCGCATCCGCTGCTGCACAAAGCCGCCTTCGACAATGTCGAAGACGGCCATAGTGTCCAGATGCTGCATATCGGCCCATATGATGATGAACCCGGCAGCTTTTCCAGAATGGAACAGTATTGTGCCGGGCAAGGTCTCAGGCGGCTCTCCAAGCTCCACCGGGAAATCTACATCTCCGATGCCCGCAGAACACAGGCTGAGAAGCTAAGAACCGTCCTGAGATTCACAGTAACGCAGGAGGTATAAGGATTAGTGCAGCTTACAGCAGCTTCACTTGATTTCTGACCCTTGCGTTTCTGTGAATCTCCAGTGTGCTGCGGTATTCCACCGTCTCAATCTCGCAGCCGGGTCCGATGATAATCCGTCCGCCCCGGACGGTCTCAGCCCGGGTGGCCTGAAGCTCAAGCTCATCGCCTTCAATCAGCCGGGCCGTGAAGGTCATGGCATGCTGCTGTCCGATCTTCAGCAGTGCCCCGGTCCGGCTGCGTTTGATCGAAATCCTGCCGCCGCCGACCGCCGCTGCACTGCACGGGCCGTACATTGAGAGCTCCAGCTTCCCGGCATTCAGCAGCCCGCTTACTTCGATTACTCCGCTAAGCTGCAGCTGCTCTGCTTCACAATCATTGCCCGTCTTAATCCCGCCGGTTAATCTGATATCCCCGATCCGCAGTCCTCCGCCAGCTGTAAGCTGGCCTTGTCCGCGCAGGCTGGCTCCGTCTACCCGGCCTTTCACCTCGCACTCTCCGGTAATCTTCATCTGCTGGAGCCGCAGATTACCGTTCACTGCAACCTCCCCGGTCTGGCTGAACTTCAGGCAATCTACATCTCCGCCAAATGTACATTCTCCGGTCACTTTGACATCCTTGAAAATGCCGCCTGCAGAGCTGGATGTGCCGAGTATCTTCAAATCATTGCGTGTTATAGCCTCATGCACCGTTCTTCTCCTCCTTCAGCACTGTGGCTCCCGGATGCACAGTCAATCCCGTCCGGTACTCAACCCGTCCGATACTGCAGCCTTCCCCGATGATGACAGTACCGCCCCGGACCACATCCGCTGTTGTGTATTCCAGATCAATATAATCGCCTTCGATAACCTTAACCCGCAGCTCCAGTCTAAGCTTGGGAATGATCCCGCCTAACAGCCTGCCCCAGACGGCGGTGCCTGTTTTGCGGATAATCAGGCTCTCCACCCCGATTTCACCAGCCTCTGCCAGACCCTGCAGCCCGAATTCCATCCGCCCCGCACTGAGCAATCCGCCTACAGTAAATACACCTTCGCCAATCAGCTCCTCAACCTCACAGTTCCCCTTCAGCTTCAGCATGCCGTTCAGCTTGCAGTTCTCTCCGCGCAGACTGCCTTCTCCGAGCAGCACCCCATCCAGCTTCATTACATCAAACTGCAGATTGCCCTTCACTTTGAGATTTCCGTTAAGCTCCATTTCTTCCGCTGCAAGGTCTCCGTTCATCTTCATTACACCGTCACATTTGCAGGAATGCGCGCTCAGCGCCCCGTTAATCCGGCTGACACCATTAATATTCACCTTATTATACTTGCCTCCGGCGGCTGTATTGACCCCATCCATCCGTAAATCCGGCAGCTCTTTGTTCTCCATGACCCGCCCTCCCATCAGCTTAGTCTCCCTTTCAATTGCTCCACGAGATCTGCAAGGCTGAGCCTGCACACCAGCCGTACGCCTTCATCGAATACCAGCCCGGCTCCAGGCAGAGCCATAAGAAAGAAGCTGACACCCATCTTCCGCACAAAAAACAGCTCCCAGCCCTTCCCTCCGAACCCCTGCATATGGGAGCCAAGTGTCTGATAGAGCCGGTCTGCTTCCTCCAGATTCAGTTCACCCTTGCCGAGCAGCATATCCACAGTGAACAGATTCAGAATCTGCTCAAAAGTCAGCTGAAACTGCTCGCTTCCCGGTATACCGAACCGCTCCAGACTGCTGTCCGAAACAATGTTACGTTCTCTTAATTGAGCCACGGTTAAAGATATCTGGTGCTGAGTCAAAGGCTCTGACAGTTTGTCAGCCAGTTCATCCAGGGACAGATCTTCTTTCTTCTGTAAAATATGCTGCACCCGCCCGAGGATTCTGGCCCGCGGGAAAAAGGTTTCCTGCCCGGTAAAGGTAGACTTGCGGATGAACCATTCCTCCGGGATCAGCTGCTTCCGCTTCCAGCGGTATAACTGTCCGTAAGAGATACCGGTCTCATCCAGAAGTTCCTTCTTGGAGATTAAATCTTCTTCCATGTGATCACTCCTTGCGACCATCGTAACATAACACTGTTACGTTGTAAATAAACAAGCATCAGCTATCCGGCCGGCCTAACTGAGCAACCCGGGTCCGATCGGCAGAAAAACCAGACAGCCTGCCGGCTGTCTGGTATCCTCATCATATTCGGCTTATATACCAAGCCTTACACTCATCTTCTGCCGCCCCCCGTACCGCTTCTTACTGGACATAGGTATAATGCGGGGAATCATACTGCGGGCCGGATTTCTCATAGGTGAACCAATATTCAATGCTGCTGCCGGCGCTCAGGCCGCTGACGGCCATTCGCCAGGTTCCCGAGGTGAGCATCATGCGGTAATTCAGCTGTGCGCCGCCGTTCACCTTATAGTGAACATCCACATACAGGGCCGGGGTCACCGGTGTAATGAAGATGCTGGCTTCCGCTGCAGACAGCTTAGTCACCCCTGCCGTATAATCAGCTGTTACATGATTGCCGCTGCTGCCGGAGCTGTTTGTAGTGACGGTTACGGCATTACTCGCAGCTGAGAGATTACCTGCGGCATCTGTTGCTTTTACCGTGAAGGTGTATGCCGTAGAAGCAGTCAATCCGCTGAGCGTTGCTGTAGTTCCGGTGACTGAAGCCGTCTGAGTGCCGCTGCGGTACACGTTATACCCGGTAACTCCCGTATTATCCGTGGACGGCGACCAGCTCAGGCTGACCGTTGTGTCTGTCTTTCCCGTTGAGGTCAGATTCGCAGGTACCGTTGGTGCTGTAGTATCGCCCGGAGTGCTGCCTCCGGTCAGATACTGGCCGGTGAACGGGTTGAAACGGTGCAGAGAGAGAATTAGCCAGCCGGTGCTGGAGACACAATTCTGCTGGGCCATCACCCAGTAGCTGTTGCTTGTGCCTTTAAGGGAATAAGGGATTCCGCCGAGTGACGGGCCGCTGGTTCCCTGCTTTTTGATAATCTCCGTATTGATCGCATCCGCTTTGACTGTATTCCCCTGCATGTAGTAGGCAAGTGACATGAATGCTGTCCCTTCCAGCCAGATGTCTGCCCCCGTATTGCCAATCTGATTACCGTTATCGTCATACGCCGGCAGCACCTCACCGGTCCAGTCGAAATCATATCCGGTCATCGTATTTCCGGCATCGTTATAGGTCAGAGTCTGCTTGTAGCGCGGACTCGCAAGTGTTCCCGGTGTACCTGCTGCATTCTCCACATAGGCCAGGCTCGCTCCATAATTGCGTGTTCCGCTCAGCCCTAATGCGAGCACACCCCAAGGATTGACATCGAGCGGAATTTTGGGGTCAATCAGATTCGTATCATTTTTCCAGCCGCCCTTGAAGCGTTTCGCCGCCTCATCCCAGACCACATTATCGAGGAAGCTTTTCACGCCGGTTGCCGCGGCTGTATAAGCTGCTGCCTTGCTTGCATCCACGGAAGCATAGTATTGCAGGACACGGTAGAGATCAATATTGTGCTCCGTTGAGCTCCAGGGCTCATCCGAATTGCTCCATGCGCTCCAGCCTCCGGCGATGCCGCCGTTTGCTTTCGAATAAGTCAGGCACCAGTCCAGCGCCTTCAGTGCCATTGCACGGTAGCGCGTATCGTTATACTGCTTCTCATATGCCATAGCAGCCATGGCCATCCAGGAGACAGGTCCGACATGCTTGCGGATTTCTTCACCATAGCCGTTGTTATACCAGTACGAGTTCAGCCAATATCCCGCCGGGTCCTGAATGTCACGCATTTTGTTCAGCACCTTCTCGGCCCGGGTCCGCTCCCCTTTGACAATGAAAGCAATTGCTGCAACGGCCTGATCATAGGTGTAGACGATTTGTTTCGGGTTGTTCGGACTCCAGAAATCCTCGAAGCTGTCCACCAGGCCGTCAAAGGCATACCCCACCGTGGCATCCTGCTGCACCTGCAGCCAGGTCAGCGCCCGGTTTGACGCATCGCTCACCGCATCCGCACGGGCTGTACCGGCAGCAGGCAATGAAGCCCCCAGAATCAGCACGGCTGCCATCAGGACGAGAATCAGCTTTCTTTTCATCCAAGTGTTCCTCCTCAATCGGGATATTTACTAAAGCGTTTTCAAAGGATGGAAATGCGGGTTCGGCTGTACCATACCATGGTATTTATCCTCATTCTCAGCTTTGATAGCGCTTTCGTCAATCAATATATCTCCATTTTTTACTAAATGAGGCGAAACACCCGTTCGCTCCTTTTTTCGACAAAACGAAAGTCCTGCTAAGTTTCTGCGTTATTCGTTAATATGCAATTTTTCGCAGCAAGACATGCTGAAAAGCCCCGGAATGTAGTTTAACGCTACAACGAAAAAAGAACAGACACTCCCCGCATGAGGATATGTCTGCTCTCAATCAATCAAGCCTGTGTGCGGCAGAGCAGCCGGTCTTGACCAGCTGCTCTGCCGCTTGTCCAATAAACCGGACTATAGAAACAGCAGAAGTTACTCTTCGGCCTTGCCCTCATCAGCTGCTTCCGCTGCTGCCGGTTCTGCAGCATCTGTATCAGCCGGCTCTTCAAGCACAAGCGGAGGTGAAATCCGCACAATCAGCGTGTCCTCCGGGGTCAGGATCTCCCAGCCTTCATGCTTCGGCAGATCCGAGACCAGCAGCTGGTCACCAATCTCCAGGCCGCTGATATCCACTTCGAACGAAGCCGTCAGCTTGTCCGGCAAGGTACGGATGTCCAGCTCGTACAGCTCTACCTGCTGGATACCGCCGCTCTTCACCCCGGCAGGATCACCGGTGAAGTGGAAGGCCACCTTCGTATCGAGTTCAGCTTTCATATCAATCTGCTGTAAGTCAACATGGAGCAGGTTACGTGACAGCGGCTGGCGCTGCACCTCCTGGATAACGGCATTCTTCGCGCCGGAGCCGGGAATTTCCACCTTCAGGATCGCCCGCGGGTTTTTGCCGAGAATCTCATTAAGGGTTTTGGCATCTGCTGAAAAGGACTGGGTATCTGAACCTGCACCGTAGACGACGACCGGTACAAAGCCTTTGCTGCGCTGGGAAGAAGTCGAGCCGGATCTTTCTGTCAAGCGTACTGTGGTATTCATGATATTCCTCCTAAAAGTTTTTTAGCGGAGCACACTTACAGGTGCAGCTTCTGAGTCTGAATAAAGCTGGCTTGCAAGCATCCGCCAAGTGGTGTCAGCATTGCTGTAATAAAAACAAGACCAATTAGATTCTTATGTCTAATCAGTCTCTTATTAACCATATTTGCCTGCTGTGGAATCAGTATAGCACTGGGAAGATAGCAAGTCAAAATAGGGTAATATGCAATTTAAATCCATATTTAATATTAATTACACTAAATGACAGGCGACAAAATGGCCTCCGCCTGCATCCCGGAACAGCGGAATTTCCGCCATGCAGATCTCCTTGGCATAAGGGCAGCGTGTATGAAATTTGCAGCCGGAGGGCGGATTTGCCGGGCTTGGAATATCCCCCTTCAGCACGATCCGCTCCCGCTTCAGCCGGGGGACCGGCACAGGTACAGCAGACAACAGCGCTTTCGTATAGGGATGCAGCGGATGAAGGAACAGCTCGTCCCTGGCCGCCGTCTCCACCATCGATCCCAGATACATCACACCTATCCGCGCGCAAAGATGCTCCACAACACTAAGATCATGCGAAATGAACAGATAGGCTAGTCCTTTGTCCTGCTGCAGCCTGCTGAACAGATTGATGATCTGGGCTTGTATGGACACATCAAGTGCCGACACCGGCTCATCTGCGATAATCAGCTCCGGATTCAGGATCAGCGCCCGGGCAATGCCGATCCGCTGGCGCTGTCCGCCGGAGAATTCATGCGGGAAGCGGTCGATGTGATAGGCGGATAACCCGCAGGCTTCCAGAGCCGCAAGTACCCGGTCCCTGACTTCCCTCTTCGTGCTTAACCCATGGTCCAGCAGCGCTTCGCCTATTGCCTCCCCGACTCTTACGCGCGGATTAAGCGCACTGTAAGGGTCCTGGAAGATCAGCTGCAGCTGCGGCCGGATCAGGCGCATTTCAGCCGCTGACAGGCTGTGGATATCCACACCTTTAAATTTAACCTCACCCTCTGTTTTATCCGTCAGCCGCAGAATCGTCCGTCCAACGGTGCTCTTACCGCTGCCGGATTCGCCGACAAGGCCGAAGGTCTCGCCAGGCCGGAGTGTGAGGCTGATGTCGTCCACTGCCTTCACATGTCCTACCGTACGTCCCAGCAGCCCTTGCTTCACCGGGAAGTATTTCTTCAGAGACTTAACTTCAAGCAGCAGCTCAGACATATGCTTGCGCCTCCTCATACAGCCAGCAGGCTACCTTCTGCCCGTTTCCCGTATCCTGAAGCTGCGGCTGGACGTTGCGGCAGACCGGCGTGCAGTGCCCGCAGCGGTCGTGGAAATAACAAGATGGTGCTAATTCAAGCGGATTCGGCACCTGGCCGGGAATGGAATAGAGCTCATCCAGACGCTGGCCCATCACAGGCTTGGACTTCAGCAGCCCCCGGGTATACGGGTGTTTAGGATTCTCGAACAGCTCCACTACACCGCCTTCCTCAACAACCTGCCCGGAGTACATGACAATAACATAATCGGCCATCTCAGCCACTACGCCAAGATCATGGGTAATCAGCAGAATAGACATGCCCGAATTCTCCTTGAATCCGCGCAGCAGATCAAGAATCTGCGCCTGGATGGTTACATCCAGAGCGGTTGTCGGCTCGTCGGCGATCAGCAGCCTGGGACCGCAGGAGACCGCGATAGCAATCATGATCCGCTGCAGCATCCCCCCGCTCAGCTCGTGGGGGTAGCTGCCCATAATCTGTTCCGGCCGGGAAATCCCGACTTGGGTAATCAGCTCGACAGCCCGGGTACGGGCCTGTTTCTTGTTCATCTTGAGATGAACCAGGAGCGGCTCCATAATCTGCTCGCCAATCCTCATGACCGGATTGAGCGAAGACATCGGCTCCTGAAAGATCATGGCGATCTCATTGCCGCGGATGCTGCGCAGCGCAGTTTTGTCCAGCTTAAGCAAATCTTCCCCGCGGAAATCAATACGGCCTCCCGCAACCTTGCCGCCAGGCTCCTCTATCAGTCCCATGATGGACATAGCCGTAACACTTTTGCCGCAGCCGGATTCACCGACAATGCAGACCGTCTCGCCTTCGCGGATGCCGAAGCTTACGTTATCCACGGCCCTCACCTTGCCTTCATCTGTGAAGAACACGGTGCTCAGGCCTTCTATATTCATTAAAGGCTCCATAGATATGGCCACCTACCTCTTCTGTTTAGGATCAAGCACGTCTCTGAGGCCGTCACCAAAAATATTAATCGCTATAACTGTTGCAAAAATCGACAGTCCCGGCGGAATCCATAGCCATGGGCGGTCCTGGAAATCAAGGATGTTGTTCGCCGCGTCTATCATGTTCCCCCAAGTCGGCGTAGGCGGCATGACCCCCAGGCCGAAGAAGCTGAGCACCGATTCGCTGAGAATCGCCCCGCCGATATTCAGTGTAGCCATAACAATCAGCAGCGGAACAATATTCGGCAGCAGATGATGGAACAGCTTTCTGCGGTCACGCAGACCCAGTACTTCGGCCGCCTGCATGAATTCGCGTTCCCTCAGGCTGAGCATCTGTCCCCGTACCATCCGGGCCAGCCCCGGCCAGTTCACAATACTTAGCATCAGCATGACGATGTACATGCGGTAATCGGTTGGAATCTTCCATTCCAAGAGCAGCGCACCGAAGATGAACAAGAGCGGAAGGCCGGGAATGGTCATCAGCAGATCAGCGATCCGCATAATAATCTGATCGAGAATACCGCCGTAATATCCGGCAACCGCACCGAGCAGTGCGCCAAGAAACACGGACAACACCATCGAAGCAAGGCCTACGGTGAGAGAGATGCGCCCGGCCTGCATAACCCTGGTTAAAATATCCCTCCCAAGGGCGTCCGTTCCCAGCCAGTGCTGCAGACCCGGTGCCTTGTTCATCATCGCCATATTGATCTTGTTATCCGTATACGGCGAGAAGAACGGTCCGATGAAACATAATACAAACATAAATACGACCACCGCGAAGCCCGCCACCGCCAGCTTATTGTGCAGAAGCCTCCGCAGGGATTGCCGGAACAGGGAAGATTTGCCCGTGCCGGCCCGGGGTCTTGCCACCTCGCTCAAACTGCTGTTAACCGCCATAAGATCCTCCCCTCCTATAACCGGACACGCGGATCAGCCACCCGGTACAGAATATCCGAGAGCAGTGTTCCGATTACCGTCAGAATAGCCAGAAACATCGTGAAGCCCATCAGCAGCGGGTAGTCCCTGAGACCGAAGGACTTCATATACAATTGGCCGATGCCCGGCCAGTTAAAGATTTGCTCGATAATAATTGAACCCCCGAACAGCGCGGGCAGCTCGAAGCCGACCAGAGTGATCGCAGGCAGCAGGGCATTGCGCAGCGCATGGGTGAACAGCACCTTACGTTCCTTCAAGCCTTTGGCTCTGGCTGTACGGATATAGTCCTGCTTGAGCACGTCGATCATATTGCTGCGGAAGTAGCGGGTTAATGAGCCCAGTCCCAGCAGCGTCATGACGATGACCGGAAGGGTCATATGATGCACCACTTCTTTGAAATAAGCGAATCCGGCAGCATTGCTGCCTGTTGTCATCATTCCCCCGGGCGGCAGCCACTTCAGGTCTACCGCCAGAATCTTGATCAGAAACAGGCCGATGAAGAACGACGGCAGCGACATCGCGGCGAAGATTGCAATCATTACCAAGGTATCAAACCAGGAATATTGCTTATAGGCAGAAATGACGCCGATGATTACCGCGATCAGCCAGGTGAGGAACGTAGAGACGGCGGCCAGCAAAAAAGAATTCCAGATATAGTCACCAAACAGCTGAAGCACAGGCTTCTGCTGGGCAAGTGAATATCCGAAATCCCCGTGAAAAGCATTGTTCATCCATGTCCCGTAGCGTTCAAGCACAGGTTTATTAAGACCATAAATTTCCCGGAGCTCTGCCTTACGTTCAGCTGTCAGCTTTATATTTCCGGTAATGAAATCACCCGGTGTCAATGCATAGAGGCAGAAGATCAGCAGCGAGGCGGCAAACAGGATGATCAGCATATACAGTACTCTTTTCGTCAGATAAGTGCTCATGATCGGCTCCTTGGATTCATCCCCCTGTCTGCCTCTTTCAAAGCCGTGCAGACAGGGGATGAATGCTTCATTATTTCAGAGTCCAGTTAGGCAGGCTGCCGGCAAGACCGATGAACGGGCTGACTGATAGATTCTCGATACGGCCGTTATAGGCATACACTGTTTTTTTGTAATTGGTGAAAATAATCGGCAGTTCATCGTTGAACAGCTGATACAGCTCCTTATAGACCGCTTTGCGCTGTTCAATATCAGTAGTTGCCAGCGCTTTGTTGTACAGCTCGGTGAAAGCCGGATTGTCATAGCCGGCAATTTCACCGTCGAAGAACTGCATGAAGCCGTCCGCCGGATCTGTCAGCATGCTGGTGGAGAAGGACACGAGATCATAATCCCCGCTCTCGGTTTTCGAGACCAGTGAGTTGAAGTCGGCGAAGATCTCAGGCTGGAAGTCGATGCCGAGCGCAGCGAAGTTCTCCTTGGCTACCGCGATGAAAATATCCGAGTTCTTGCTCTTGCTCGCCAGATAATGAATGCTCAGCGGTTTGCCGTCCTTCTCGCGGATCCCGCCCGCCCCTACCGTCCAGCCGGCCTCATCCAGCAGCTTCTTCGCTTGTTCGGGGTCATATTTGTAAGGGTTGATCCCTTCGTCCGTATAGGACCAGGAGATCGGCGATGCCGGAATATTGGCCACAGCCCCTGCGCCTTCCGCAGCGTCCACATAGATGCTCTGCCGGTCCAGTCCATAAGCAATTGCTTGTCTGACGCGTTTATCACTCAACTGCTCATGCTTCAGGTTGACCTGCATGTAGCCGTAGGTGCTTGGAGTATACGGAAGAATGTTCACGTATCCCAGTTCCTTCAGCTTTGCAATATTTTCTTCTGTGGCCGGGAAGGACGCATAATCCACCTCACCGGTTTCAAGGAACTGCCAGGCATCCCCGGTTGTTGTTTTGTAGATAAAATGCTCTGTTTTCGGCTTGCCCTTGAAATAGTTCTCATTGGCTACGAAGCGGACCTCTTGTCCGGGAATGAATTTCTCCAGCTTATAAGGGCCGTCGCCCAGCGGCTTCTCATGCAGCTTCTTGATGTACTCCAGCTGGCCGAACTCGTAGTCCTTGCCATAGTAAGCCTTCGACAGAACATTCGAGCCTAGTGTCACCAGTGCCGTAGCATTGGGCTGCTCCAGTGTAACCGAGAGGGTCTGCGGATCTATGACTGTAATGCCGTCTATAGCCTGGGCAGTCCCGGCTTTGTAAGCCTCGCTGCCTTTCACCTTCAGCGATGGCAGCGATGAGCCGCCGTCATAAGCTTTGTCGTACTGGATCGTCCAGGTGAACGCCACATCATCCGCAGTGAGCGGCGAACCGTCGCTGAATTTCAGGTCTTTGCGCAGGTGGAACGTATATGTAAGCTGATCCTCCGATACATCCCAGCTCTCGGCCAGCTCCGGCACAGGCACCCCTTTATCATCCACCGTAACCAGTGACGCATAGAGCAGTGAGGATACATTGCCGTCATAGCCGCTCTCCTGGAAGTATGGCGTGAATGCTCCGCTCGGATCGGTGAGCCCGACGATAATCGTATCAGTCCGTTTCTGGGCTGCTGCCGGCAGCTTCGTCAGGTCGGTTGCTGTAAAAGGCTCACTGAGCGCGCCGGCCGGAACAACCGCCGGAGCTGATGGCGCCGCTGTGCCGGCAGCAGCTGTATTCGGATCAGCCGTTGCCGCCGTATTTGCCGGAGTGTCCGTGGATGCCGTATCCTTGTTGCCGTTCTCCGAGCAGGCGGACAGCAGCAGGGAACCTGCAATCATCAATGAGGATAGCAATAGCGTACTTTTTCTCATAACATCATCTCTTTTCTCCCATTTTGTAATACTAATAATTCCTACCCACTAAGTATGATTAAAGGCCGATAGTTCACATTATAGAAAGTAAATTGAGTTCTGTAAAGAGAGAACTTATAAATATTTCTTCTTAAACAGAATTATAAATGGATGATGACAGGAAAAAAGCCAAAATACTCTCCTGACGGGGAGGACTTTGGCTTTCGGATTTTATTTTGAATTTATTTCAAATAATCAAACAGCTGCTCATTCATCTGCTGTATCCCTTCCAGTCGCAGACTATAGGCTGTAACGTTCTCCCCTTCAATGTAGGCATGCAGCAGACCGGCACTGCGGAGGCTGGAAATATGATCATGGACAATGCCCTTAGACAGACCGGCCTGTCTGACAATTTCCGTAAACGATTTACGCTCCCCGCCCAGTGACTTCAGGATTTTCAGGCGGCTCTTCTCTCCCAGACTGCGGAGCGTCCGGTGCATGGACGGCGAAATCTCTTCTTCAGAGGCCTGGATTTTCCCGGCATAGTGGCATATCGTCAGCGCACCAAAGTTATAAATAATATTGATTGGCTGAAAATGGTATTGCGGGATTAGCACCAGCTTGCGCAACCCGTCACCGGGCATGAAATAGAAGCCGTTGGTCGTCTTATTCACGAAATCGGCAACCGGACTGCCAGCCAGCGCCTGTCTCCGTTCCTCCGCATGCTGGTGCAGCTTCTCCATAAGATCCGGGGTGCAGCTGCTGAAGTACTGCCGGTTCCACTCTGACAGCAGAAAGATCATCCGGCTGCGGTACTGCTCCATCTGTGCCGGAAATATACTTACATGGCCTGCAAGCGTTTCGTAGATTTCTCCTACGGACAAGCCTTCCAGCCACTCCAGCACATGCTCCACATGATCCTTGTCCGGACACAGATAGATCAGCAGATTAAGCAGCTTCCAGTCATTATCGAGATCTGTCTCTTCCAGCACAGCCAGCAGTCCGGGACTTAAGCCGCGTGCCACATCTGCCGCCCAGGCTGTGCCAAGATCTATCTTTTTACTCCCCTTCTTGCATATAAACGTATGTATGCTGCTGATTAATTCATAAACCGGCTGAAAATGAACCTCAACCTCGTAATCCATGGCTATTCCTCCTGATGCAACTTCTTTTCGCTACAGCGTTAGTGCCTTAATCTTATGGCATCGGGAAGGAAATGTGCAAGTCATTCCGAATTTTCTGACTCCAGATGTAATACACATGTCACGTTGCAACTTTCCCGGCTTGCTATTTCTCGCTTTTTGCCGGAGAGGGTAGTAAAATAAAGGGAATACACAGGAATGGAGTGAAGTAACATGGAACGGATTGCTAAGGGAGAAGGACGTTTTTATATAGCTGGTGACGGTAAGGACCTTGCCGAGATTACATACAGAGCGGAAGAGAATACAGGTAACCTGGTGATTGACCATACCTTTGTCTCTGAAGATCTGCGCGGTCAGGGTGCCGGGGAGAAGCTTGTGCGGGCGGTTGTAGACCTGGCCCGTGAACAGAATGTCAAAATTGTGCCTGATTGCCCGTATGCGGCCCATCAGTTCGAGAAGCACGCGGAGTACCGGGATGTACTGAAATAGGAGGAAGAAAGATTGACTACAGCGGATACACTGAAAGAAATAGAGGAACTGCAGCAGCGCTGCGAGCAATATGAAGGAATCTCACTTAAGCTGAATTGGGACATGCTCCGGCATCCAGGGGAAGCAGGCGGAGCGGAATGGCTGGTGACCTATGAAGATGAGCTGCTGGTCGGGTTCATCGGGTTATATAATATCGGCGGCGATATGGAAATCTGCGGCATGGTTCGCCCGGGTTACCGCCGCCGGGGCATCTTCAGCTCACTCTGGCAGCGGGTACAGCCCCTGATCCGGCGCGGCAAGGTCAAGTCGCTGCTGCTGAATACCCCTGCGGCATCAGAATCAGGTAACGCTTTTCTGAAGACTCTGCCGCTGGAATTCAGCCATGCGGAGTTTCAGATGAAGTGGGACAGAGCGGCAGGGAACCGCGGAATCCAGGAGGCCAGTTCAGCCTCGGGCAACGTTATGCTCCGGCCTGCGCGTGCCGATGAGACGCCTGTATTAATCGCCTTCGACTGCGGCGGATTCAGCATGACGGAGGAAGATGCCGCCGAAATGTACGTCCAGCATGAGCAGGAAGGCTCTCAGGAGCATATCATGATCGAATGGAACGGACAGCCTGCCGGCAAGATGCGGCTCTGGTCCGAGGACAATGAGACCTGGATCTTCGGCCTTACGGTAGACAAGAATCTGCGGGGTCTCGGTATCGGCCGGAGTGCGCTGATGCAGACGATTGAGCGGGAGCAGCGGAATTATAACGGCGTTAATCTTGAGGTGGCTCTGGACAACCCGAATGCGCTGAAGCTCTATGAGAGCTGCGGATTCGTCATTCTGAACCAGCAGGATTACTATTCAGCCAGCCTGGACTAAGTTCCGGCAAGTGCACCAATAACCCCAAGACAGCAAAAAGCATCTCTTCCTGCGGCTGCCCGTGCCGTCCGGTTGAGATGCTTTTTAGTATTTAATATAAGAGGCTACATCAGCCCATACCCCCGGAGCATGGGCTCATCCCGCTCGCTGCGGCGGCTGCCGTACCGTACACAGCCTTCTGCATGCTCCTCCGGTTCCAGGAATACCGACAGCAGGCGCACATAGTCGAGCGACTCCTGCAGAGGAATCCCCGCACCGTCAAAGATATGTCGGCGCCCGTCCAGCAGCGAATAGACACCTATCGTCTCTGCCGGCAGCCCGTAGGCCTTGTGGCAGAAGACATTCGCCATATGCAGAAATCCGGTAATCACCTCATCATTGCCGTTCACCATGAACTTCTGGATATTCAGGCTGCGCCCTGCGGTCCCGGAATTCCAGGCCAGCTGGAAGATCATCGCCAGCTCAATTTCCAGCTCAGGCACCGGTACATGCCACTGCTCATAGAGCATGACCGGAATTTCCCCGGTATGATTGCCCGCAGCAATCCGTGTCAGCTCATCGGCAACCGCTTGTTTGACTTCCCAGAAATGCATCAGCGAAGGAAAAGCGCCTGCCTTCTGCGGCCAGCGGTGCTCCAGCAGAAATTGTACCGGTGTCTCCCGGCGCACTTCGGGCTGCAGACTGTAAAAGTCATTCAGCGTATGTCCGACTGCATACTGGACCTGCTGTCTCCAGCGGGGAAGTCCGGTGGCCTGCCCCCCTTTACCTGTATGTTCTGCACCGCCCAGCATGATATGCTCCATCCGGAAGTCATTCAGACGGCTGTAACGGGCAGTCCCTGTATCCAGTTGTCTTCCTGCACAGCATCCTGCTGCGGCGCCCATCGTTAAGAAACCGCCGCGCAGGTAAGGGTGAACTCGCGTCCGAAGCTGCGGCAGGCATCCTTCTCCGCCGCATTCGGTCCATATTCAATCTTCAGGCTCGCCTGAACGATCTCTGCACCGCGCTCCTTCAGCTTCGCTTCGATCTGATCTACCGCACCGCAATAGATCTCATACCCGGTATCTCCGCTGCCGAAGGCAGCAGCCTTGCAGGAAGAGAGGTCAAGCTCATCCATCTCTTCATAGAAGTCAAGGAATTCATCCGGCAGCTCGCCGTCTCCCCAAGTGTACGCTCCCAGCAGCACAGCCTCGTAGTCCTTTATCTCATCCGCATTGCAGTCTGTGACCGATTTCAGTACGGCCTCCCCGCCTGCCTGGCGTATTCCCTCTACAATCAGTTCCGCAATCTCTTCCGTATTTCCGGTCAAGCTGGCATATGCCACTAGCACCTTAGCCATTACTTAGTCCTCCCAAGGTAAAAATGAAGTTTATCTTTATGAGTCAGTCCATTAGCTGCAAACTGCTAACCAAGTTTTTCTATCCCCATTCTATTTGATAATGATTCTCATTGTCAACTTTTTAAATACTTTTCGGTAAGACCTGCTGCTCTGCTTCCCGGGACAACATGAACAGCGGCAATTCCGGACCTGCACTGCTTGTCCGGGACTGCCGCTGTCAGCATTCCATATTTCATTCCGAGTTCATTGCTTGAACCGCTTAATCTGCCGCCTGAAAAGATCAGGTTTCGTCTGTCAAGTATCCGCCCTCCAGCAGCGTAATCCCGTTGCCGTCAGGGTCGCGGAAATTCATTTCCTTGCCGCCGTACTCCATCGTTTCCGGAGGGTGGCAATCCAGCCCATTCGCCTTTAGCTGTTCATAGGTTTCATCAAGATTGCTGCAGGAGAACACCAGATTAACTACTCCTGTGGTGTGCTTGCCCCATTTGGTCTCATTCCAGATGATCAGTCCGGGCTGGTTACGCTCGAAACTGATCTTTGCCCCGTCATATTCCCCAAAGCCTTCAAACGGAACAGGAATACCCAGTACCTCAGAATAAAATGCCGCAAGCGCAGCAGGATCCTTACTGTACAGATTGATGCCGTCAAAAGTAGTAATCATAATTCATCCGTCCCCTCAGTAGCTGTAGCATGATCACTCCGGATCAGCCCTCTTAACTTATTGTAACGGTCCTTCCCGGGCTTGTATTGCAAAAAAACGACACTCATCTGCGGTTAGCATAATCCAATGCCGCAAGCGGTGTTCTCCCGGCGAATTTACGGAAATTGTTGATGAAATGTGACTGATGGCTGTAGCCGTAAGTAAAGGCGAGATCCTGTTGGCTGCCCTGGTAGAGCGGTGTCCGGTACAGCTCCAGCCAGACGTTTTGGAAGCGGACGAGATCGGCGACTTTTTTGGGCGGAAGACCGATGTGCCGGCGGAACAGCCGTTCCAGCTGGCGGCTGCTCAGGCCGGAGCTATGCTCCAGTTCACCGGCAGACACCACCCCCCGTGACTTCAGCATCTGGTGGACCGCATTCATCATTCCGTCATTGCTGCGGCCTCCCTGCTCCAGCCGCCGCAGCAGGAATCCTTCTGCGGCAGCTATGCGCCCAGCCATTGTAGTTATATTCCTAAGCTGCTCCCCCAGCTCCTTGCGAAAGGTGTGGAAGTAGTCGTCTACAGCAACATGGGCATTCAGCACCTCCTGCAGCGGCTCATCGGCAAAGAGATGCACCGCCCAGAAATGAAAACGGATCGCGAACCGCTGCCTGGCCCCCTGCAGCCGGTCTTGTCCCACTTCAAAGGAAGTATCATTGATGCCGCAAAAAATCCCGCCGGCCTCTCCTGTAATATCATCCCATTCCCAGATAATATCCATACAGCTGTCCGGAATGATCGTTTCTGTACTGAGCTTTGCCGAAGTCTCTACTGTGGCATATTCATCTTGAGGGCCGGCCGGTTCCCTGTCAGCAGATTTCTCCGGCAGGCTGGGGCCCGTCCCCCAGTAGCAGCGGATGTACGGCTGCAGCAGTCTGCCGGGCAGATATTCTCCTGCGGCGGCCGGATTTGCTGTAATCGGATAATACAGCTTAGCGAGATTGTACATCCCGGTTGGCCCCCCTTCTTGAGTAGCTGATCACTCTGATCATACACAATCGCTGCCGGATACGCCAGAAGCCTCCCTTCAGTTAAATCCATGACAAACTAGAGAATCGTCGCAGCTTTGCAACCATTTTGTTTGTAGGAGCCGCGCGAAATGTTGTACAATAAAGGCTAAATGAATTTTTGAAGGATGGATCGATAATGTATATAGCAAGTGACTGGAAGGACTATGAAGTAATCGACACCGGGGGCGGCGAGAAGCTGGAGCGCTGGGGTGATATTATCCTGCGCCGCCCGGACCCGCAGATTATCTGGCCGCTGGCCAGTGAAACCGCCAAATGGCGTGATGTGCACGGGCACTATCACCGCAGCTCCGCCGGGGGCGGACAATGGGAGATGAAGAAGAGCATTCCGGAAGACTGGAAGATCAGTTACGGCAAGCTGAAGTTTAATCTTCGTCCGACGAACTTCAAGCACACCGGGCTGTTCCCTGAACAGGCTGCCAACTGGCGCTGGATGATGGACAAGATTGCTGCGGCTAACCGGCCGATCTCCGTGCTTAACCTGTTCGCTTATACCGGAGGAGCTACTGTGGCTGCAGCGAGTGCCGGCGCATCGGTAGTTCATGTTGACGCCGCTAAAGGCATGGTCCAGTGGGCGAAGGAAAATATCGCCTTGTCCGGACTTTCCGATAAACCCGTCCGTTTCATTACGGATGATGTATTCAAGTTCGTTCAGCGGGAACAGCGCCGCGGCAGCAAATATGATGCCATCATCATGGACCCTCCTTCCTACGGAAGAGGCCCGGGCGGCGAAATGTGGAAGCTGGAAGCAAGCCTCTATCCGTTCCTGGAGAGCTGCATGGAGATCATGAGTGACCGGCCGCTCTTCACACTGATCAATTCCTATACCACCGGAATCTCGCCAACCGTCCTGCGTAATATGCTCTCAATGACCATGGGCAAACGCTACGGAGGCAAGCTTACCTCCGGCGAGATCGGCCTGCCGATTACCTCTTCCGGCATGAACCTGCCTTGCGGAATTCTGGGCCGCTGGGAGGCGTAAGCCATGACAGCACCGAATAACGGAACAGCCGGAGAGTCAGCAGGCGGTCAATCCCGGTTTGAAATCCTGTACGAGGACAACCATCTGTTAGGCATCGTGAAGCCGGTTAACATTCCTGTACAGGAGGACGCCACCGGTGATCAGGATCTGCTGACCCTGCTCAAGGAGGATGTGAAGGAACGTTACTCCAAGCCGGGCAATGTCTTCATGGGACTTGTCCACCGGCTGGACCGGCCTGTAGGAGGTGCGATGATCTTTGCCAAAACCTCAAAGGCCGCCTCCAGGCTGTCCGAGAGTGTCCGCTCCCATGCCTTTCAGAAGGTATATCTGACTGTAGTCCACGGTAAGCCTCCCGCGTCACAGGGGCGGCTGGTTAACACGCTGCTGAAGGACGCTAAGAGCAATACAGTCAGCATCGTCCGCAAGGGAACCCCGGGCGGCAAGGAAGCTATTCTTGATTATACGGTGATCGGCAGCGCGGAGGGCTATACCCTCCTGAAGATCGACCTGCTGACCGGACGCTCCCATCAGATCCGTGTACAGCTGAGCGGCATCGGCTGCCCGCTGTTTGGCGACCAGAAATACGGCGCGGCAGTGAACCGGCCCGGACAGCAGATTGCCCTGTGGTCGGCTGTAGTCGGCTTCCCTCACCCGGTGACCAGAGAGCAGATTGAATTAATATCGCTGCCCCCGCAGACCTATCCATGGAATCTGTGGACGCCGCATAACCAAAAGCAGGCCATCCGGTAACGGATGCCTGCTTTTTTTTTATTTATATACTACAAGCTATAGACCCTACTGTGCAGAGCCTTCCGCTGCCGGGGCTACTACCATCTTCCCCATCAGATAGAGCAGCAGCTGCTGATTATGCGATGAAATGGGGTCAAGGGCTTCCGCGAAAAAATCACTGCGGATCTGCAGTCCGCGCGAGGTCTCGCGCTTGCCTGTATCCGTAATGCTCACCCAGACGATTCTCCGGTCGGACGCATCGCGTGCGCGGTTAATGAGACTGTGCTTCTCCATCCGGTCAAGCAGCATCGTCACCGCCGCCGGGCTGGTTGCCAGATGCGGAGCCAGGTCGGAAGGCTTCATGGCGTCACGTTCCTGCAGAAGTTCGAGCACGGTAAGCTGGGCATCTGTCAATGTAGGGGCAAGCTTGCTATCCATATGTGACTTGTAGTCCTTTAATATCTTATGCCAGATTTTACTGAATTCAGTGGAGTGCACACTCATTCCTTCCTTTCCTTGACCTTATAGAATGTGGGGTTATTTTGCGGATCTCTATCCGGTATATCTAAACATTTTCGCGAAAGAAATTCCATTTCCTGCAAACGAAAAAAATAAAATCAAAGCTCCCTTGGCAACGGGGATCTAAACAAACGGCGCCTGGAGCTCTGAAATCAGAGCAGCCAAGCGCCGTTTGTGATAAAGCAATACATCTATAATCCGCGAACCGGACTACTTAACCGCCGGAAAAAGGTTGGTAATCTCGTCCTTCTTCTCTACAGGAACCAGCTGCTTGCCGGTCGAACGGCGCTCCGACAGCGGTGCCGCTTCAGAGGAGAAGGAATGCACCGCCCCGCTCTGGGTAATGGCAACCAGCTCTACCGGGTCTTTGCAGTAGAAAGCCCCTATAAGCCTGCTGCCGTTAGGGCGGACACGCTTGCCTTCCTTGAATTCAAACGTCGGCATCCCTTTGCCGCCGCGGCTCTGGGAAGGATAGTCGAGCAGCAGTGAGCGCTTGGCGTAGCCAATCTCCGTGACTGCAAGAATCTCCCCTTCATCTTCACTAACCCAGAAGCAGGACACAACCTCGTCGCCTTCCCGCAGCTGAATGCCTCTCACGCCTGTTGCTACCCGGCCCATCGGATTGACCTCATTCTCACGGAACCGGATACTCATCCCCTCGCGGGTCACAAGTACAATGTCCTTGTCTCCGCTGCTCAGAGCCACTGTAATGATCTCGTCGCCTTCAGCCACCTTACAGGCGGCAACAGCACCGGAACGGCTTGTAGAGTACTCCTTAAGCTCTGTACGCTTAACCTGTCCCTTGCGGGTAACGAAGACCAGACTGGCTGCCGGGTCCTCCAGGTTGCCGACCGGCAGTACGCTGACGATTCCGTCCCCTTTGGCAAGCCCGATCACGTTCACAATTGCCGTGCCGGGCTCCTTCCATTTGAACTCCGGAATCTGGTGGACCGGAAGCAGGAAATACTGCCCCTTACGTGTGAACACAAGCAGGCTGTCCCGGGTATTGAGATCCAGCAGCTTGCTGATATGGTCCCCTTCGTTGACTCCCGCTGAATGCCGCTCTCCGCCGGAGCGGGTGAAGGACAGCATGCCTGTCCGCTTGATATAACCGCCCTCTGAAAAAGCAACCAGCACATCCTCAGCGTTCACGAGGACCTCCATACTCACCTTCAGCTCTTCCACTTCACCCTGAATGAGCGACCGGCGGTCGATTCCGTACTTATCACGGATCTCCAGCAGCTCTTTGCGGATAACGGCGACCAGCTTCTTGTCGCTGTTCAGTATCCCTTGCAGGACTGCAATCCGTGCAAGCATCTCATCGAGCTCCTTCTGGAGTGAATGAATCTCCAGATTGGTCAGGCGGTACAGCTGCAAGGTTAGGATGGAATCAGCCTGGCGTTCACTGAAACCGAACATCCAGACCAGATTATTCTGCGCATCCTGGCGGTTCTTCGATGCCTTGATCGCTGCAATTACTTCATCCAGAATGTTCAGTGCTTTAACCAGCCCTTCCAGCACATGGGCCCGGTCCTCTGCACGCTCCAGGTCAAACTGGGTACGGTGAGTAACCACTTCCCGCTGATGGGCAATGTAAGCTTCAAGGATAGCCTTGAGTCCAAGCTGCTGCGGCGCTTTATTCACAATGGCCACCATGTTGAAGTTGTAGGTGACCTGCAGATCCGTTTTCTTGAGCAGATAAGCCAGAATACCGCCCGCATCCGCTTCCTTCTTCAGCTCGACCACAATCCGCAGGCCCTCACGGCCGCTCTCATCACGGACTTCAGCAATACCTTCAATCTTCTTCTCGAGGCGGATATTCTCCATCGCGGTTACGAGCCGTGATTTCACAATCTGGAAAGGAATCTCCGTAATCACGATCTGCTGCTTACCGCCGCGCATATTCTCAATCTCTGTCTTCGAGCGCAGATAAATGCGCCCTTTACCGGTACGGTAAGCATCGAGGATACCGTCTCCGCCCATAATGGTTCCGCCTGTAGGGAAATCCGGACCTTTGATGAAGGTCATGATATCCTCAAGCGCAATATCCGGCTTCTGCATCACCGCGATACAGGCGTCAATCACCTCACGCAGGTTATGCGGAGGAATTTCTGTAGCGAAGCCGGCGGAGATCCCGCTTGTTCCGTTAACAAGCAGATTCGGATAGCGGGAAGGAACCACAACGGGCTCCTTCGCTGTGTTGTCAAAGTTATCTTTGAACAATACGGTTCGCTTCTCAATGTCACGCATCATCTCCATGGCGATCGGAGACAGGCGGGCTTCGGTATAACGCATGGCTGCTGCCGGGTCATCATCCATAGAGCCCCAGTTGCCGTGTCCATCCACAAGCACATGGCCCATCTTCCAAGGCTGGGCCATCCGCACCATTCCATCGTAAATCGAGGAGTCCCCGTGAGGATGATAGTTACCCATTACATCCCCGACGGTTTTGGCTGATTTGCGGTATGGCTTGTCCGGTGTATTCCCTGAATCGTACATCGCATACAGAATCCGGCGCTGCACAGGCTTCAGACCGTCACGGACATCCGGAATCGCCCGGTCCTGAATAATATATTTGGAATACCGGCCGAAGCGGTCACCCACGACCTCTTCCAGAAAAGCCGGCATAAACTGCTCTGATAAACTGCTCATTCGCTCTTCACCTTCTGTTCCTCAATCTGTCCACGTTTTTAACTATTGATGATCTGATGGCTGCGCTCTTGGGATATTCAATCCATATTGCCTGAAGTATCTTAAGAATAAATCTAAATGAACCGGTGTTAAGCCGTAACTGCGGTGAATGTTTGGACTTTCGGCCGCTGTTGTCTCCAGATTTCTTAATTGTTACCGCTTCTAGCGGTAGAAATCCGGTGACAAAGGCGGTCGCTGGCGCTCCTACAGTTCCAAAATTCCCCTCCGTTACTAACCACCTATTTAGCTTCGCTTTATTCTAAAGTTCTGACGGCAATTTGTGACAATCCCGATCGCTGCGCTTAAAATGATCATCAAAAAATTAAAAACAACGGAAGTTATCGTCACTTACCACTATTATTACTCCACGATCTCCGTGAAGTCGACGTTCTCGACAATCCAGCGCTTACGAGGGTCAACCTTGTCGCCCATAAGTGTGGATACACGGCGTTCCGCCTTGGCGGCATCTTCAATCTGCACCTGCAGCAAAGTGCGGGTATCGGGATTCATTGTCGTTTCCCACAGCTGGTCAGGGTTCATCTCCCCGAGTCCCTTATACCGCTGAAGCTCGAAGTTTTTGCCGAATTCCTTCAAGTAATTCTGCAATTCCTCATCGCTCCAGGCATACCGCACTGTCTGCAGCTTGCCCGACTTGCGCGTCAGCTTATACAGCGGAGGCTGGGCAATATAGACCTTGCCGGCATCGATTAGAGGCTTCATATAGCGGTAGAAGAAGGTCAGCAGCAGCACCTGAATATGCGCGCCATCCGTATCGGCATCGGTCATAATAATAATTTTGGAATAATTGCTGTCCTCTACGGCAAAATCAGGGCCGATTCCCGCACCGATCGCCGAAATAATTGCCTTGTATTCATCGTTCTTCAGAATATCCAGCAGCTTGGCCTTCTCCGGATTCATCGGCTTGCCCTTCAGCGGCAGAATCGCCTGCAGCTTGGAATCCCGGCCCTGCTTGGCGGAACCGCCGGCCGAATCTCCTTCAACAATGAAGATTTCCGTCCGTGTCACATCCTTGGACTGTGCCGGAGACAGCTTGCCCCCAAGATTCGAGCTTTCACTGCGCTTCTTGCCGCTGCGGATTTCATCGCGGGCCTTGCGCGCTGCTTCCCGGGCCTTGGAGGCCTGGATCGATTTCTTCAGCAGGCTTTGCGCAACCTGAGGGTTCTCCTCCAGGAAGCGGGCCATTTTCTCCGAGACGATAAAGTCCACGGCGCTGCGTGCAGAAGCACTGCCGAGCTGGTCCTTGGTCTGTCCGACAAATTCCACATCCGACATCTTCACGCTGATAACCGCCATCATCCCTTCACGGAGATCATTCCCCTCCAGGTTCTTGTCCTTCTCCTTCAGCAGCTGTGTACGGCGGGCGTAATCATTCAGCACACGGGTATAGGCTGTCTTGAAGCCCGTCTCATGCGTTCCGCCGCTGCGGGTAGGAATTGAATTGACGAAGGAAGCAATGGTCTCGGTATAACCCGCGTTATACTGCAGCGCGATCTCCACCTCAATATCATCCTTCTCCGCACTGAAGTGGATGACATCATGCAGCACATCCTTGCCTTCGTTCAAGAACTGTACGAACTGGCTCGCCCCGCCTTCGTAGAAGAACTCATCCTGGCGTCCGCTACGCTCGTCGCTCAGGTTAATCCGGAGCCCCGAGTTCAGGAAGGCAATCTCCTGCACACGTTCCGCGAGCGTATCATAGTTCAGGGAAATGCCCGCAGAAAAGACACGAATATCCGGCTTGAAGGTAATCTTCGTACCGGTCTTGTTCGTATTTCCGAGTACCTCAAGTCCGGTTACCGGCTCACCGACATGCTCCTTGCCGCTTGCATCGACCCAGTATTCGAAGCGCTGGCGGTGAGTTTTGCCTTCACGGTAAATCTCAACCTCCAGCCACTCGGACAGCGCATTGGTTACGGAAGCACCGACGCCGTGCAGACCGCCCGACTTCTTGTAGCCCGAGCCGCCGAACTTGCCCCCGGCGTGCAGAATGGTGAAAACAACCTGCGGCGTAGGCACACCGGTCTTATGCATTCCGGTCGGAATTCCCCGCCCGTTGTCGATTACGGTTACCGAGCCGTCCTTGCGGAGTGTAATATCAATTTTCGAGCAAAATTTGGCCAAATGCTCATCTACGGCATTGTCCACGATTTCCCATACCAAATGGTGCAGTCCCGAGGAACTCGTACTGCCAATATACATGCCGGGCCGTTTGCGTACCGCAACCAGACCTTCGAGCACCTGAATGTCGTCAGCATCGTATCCAGTCGGGCCTGATTCGCCGTTCTTAGAGACTTTTGCAAACATATCGATCTGTTCGAGCATTCATGCTCCTCCTTCTTGTGTCTTACTCTCTCTATGAAATGCAAACAAACGTTTCGTTCACTTTGTACATTCTAATTCAAAATATCCCGTTTCGTAAAGACGGCGAATGAAATGATTACAGCCGCCAGCCCCCAAATTCCTAAAACTGCCATCGAAAAGGCCAGTGTCATCCCCTCAATCGGGGCAGGAGTTCCCGCCAAATACCCTGTCAGCCCCAGGTTGACCATAAATAAATATTTCGCTGTCGTCCAGGCCGAGGCCATATTCGTCAGGATCGTCCCCGCAATCAGCGCCGCCATCATCACCACAATACTCGCCGCCGTGCTGCGTACAAGCACCGATACCATGAAGGCCAGCAGTGCAACCACTACGCTGACGAACCAGATCAGACCGCCCTGCATCAGCAGGTACTTCCACTGCGGTACGGCATGAACCGATGACATGTCCACCGTATCCCCGTTAAGCTGAAACCCGGTAAAGACCGGAACATTAAAACCCTTGTATCCGAAGGCCAGCCCCGACACCAGATAGCTGATAATAAAAGCGGATAGGACAATCAGCGATACGAACATCAGCAGGGCCGTCATTTTGCTGAACAGCACCTTCCAGCGTTTGACGGGCCGGGTCAGCAGCATCTTGATAGTTCCGGTTGTCCGCTCCCCGGAGACCAGATCGGAGGCAACTGCCATAATCAGCAGAGGAATGAACAGGGACACGGAATTATCGAGAAACTCGCGCGTAAAGGTAACTCCGCTCGGCTCGTTCGGATTGACATCATGATCCAGATAGTACTGCAGCTGCTGGACAAAAATCCGCCGGTACGACTTCCATTCTTCCGGTATGCGGTCACTTCCGAGCGAGTTCTGGTTATCCGTAATCTGCTGCTGGATCTCAAGCCTCCAGTCAGAGTTAAACTTGTCCCGGCTGCGTTCCGCTATGCGCATCTGTGCATAGGTAAACATAGGCACCAGCACCAGCAATATGAGCAGAATGACATAAAAACGTTTCTTTTTAATGATCTTCAGGCACTCATTACGGATGAGCGGCAGCAGGTTAGTCAATAGTTTCACCTTCCGTTAGCTTCAAGAATAGCTGTTCCAGTGTAGGGTTGATTTTATGCACGGCCCGCACCTCCACCTCGGCGGTTACCAGTACGGCTACAATTTCCGGGATCAAGTCCTCGTCCATCACCGTAATCAGGGAATTTGCACCCATCCCGGCGACAATGGAATCATCCAAAGTTACTTCGTCCAGCGTGAGCAGCCGGATGTCCTGCCGGCTTGCCAGCATCTCCCGGGCCTGCCGGGGCGGCTCCAGCTCCCACAGGACATACGGGGAGTTACGGGCTACCAGATCGTTAACGCCGCCTACAGCAAGCACACGGCCTTTGCTGATTATCGCCACCCGGTCGCACAGCAGCTGGATTTCACTCAGCAGATGGCTCGAGACAAACACGGCCAGCCCTTCGTCAGCTAACCTCCGGATAAACTGGCGCAGCTCCTTGATTCCCTTCGGGTCAAGCCCGTTCGTCGGCTCATCCAGAATGAGCAGCCGCGGACGGCCGAGCAATGCCTGGGCAATTCCCAGCCGCTGGCGCATGCCCAGGGAATACGTGCTCACCTTGTCATGAATCCGCTGATCCAGCCGGACAATATCCACAACCTCAGCAATTCTGGCTTCATCTACACCAGGCTGCATACGGGCAAAGTGCTGCAGATTCTCCCAGCCGGTCAGATAGGTGTAGACTTCCGGATTCTCAACGATTGACCCTACATATTGCAGCGCTTTCTCCGGGTTCTTATTGACGTTATAGCCGCAGACGGTGATCATCCCTTCACTTGGCCGGATCAGGTCGACCAGCATGCGGATTGTCGTTGTTTTGCCGGCGCCGTTCGGGCCGAGGAAGCCGAAGATTTCCCCTTTCCGCACATCAAACGTAACATTATCTATGATCCATTTCCGGCCGATTTTCTTGCGGACTCCTTCTACGGACAGAATTACTGTCCCGGAATCTTCAGCTTTCTGTTTCGTCATCGCCATGCCACTCCTTGCCGCAGTCATTTCGGTTCACAAGCACTATCATTCATCCGGTGCTGTTCCGGTTCCATTCCGCTCATCTCAGCGCACAGCCTGTACGATCCGTTCGCTCATCCGCTGATAACCGTCGCCGTTCGGATGGAAATGATCATTCGAGAGGTACTTGTCCAGATGGCGGTTGAACAAATCAAAGGTTGGAACAAGCGTCATGTTGCTGTGGGTGTTGATAATATCCATGGCGGCATTGTTCCATGCGGTCACCGCCTGGTTCCCCGGAACGAGCAAATCTGCAATATCTCCGAAGGGATTATACAAGCCCACATAATAAATCTGCGCCTGCGGATTAATCTCGGCTATACGCTCCAGAATGCTGCCCAGCCGCTTGGCTGCATCAGGCAGCGCAGCCAGGAGCGATTCCGGCGTCAGCTCGTCCGTTGAGGCAGTAGGCACAGGCTTTGAGCCTTCTACCGTGTTATTCGCCCCGCTGCCAGCTGTGTCTGTCCCAAGTGCCGATACTCCGCTCTCAGGGCTTGCTGGACTGCCGGCAGCAGCTGTCCCGCTGCCGGACTCCAGCAGATTAGAGCCGCGGAACAAATCATTGCCGCCGATGGAAACCAGCACAACATTCGCCTGACGCAGTGCATACTGGACACCATCCTCCTGAAGCTTGCTCTGCAGGCCGGCCGTAGTCAGGCCGTTAATGCCCATATTGCCGAGCAGCTCCGCTTTGCCTCCGTCCGCAGAGAGCTGCTCCAGCGCACGCTTCACGAACCCTTTTCCCAAATTGTCGCCTGTCCCTTTGGCCAGAGAATCCCCGAGCGCCAGTACCTTCAATTCATTGCCGGCAGCCGCTGTAGGCTCAGCTGTCTGCTGCGGCAGTGAAGACAACAGGACCTCCCCCTTCGGATTCAGAATATCACCCACTGCATACACGAAACCTGTTATTAACAGTAAAGTCGCCAGGATAGAAACCAGGCTCACTGCCCGCCAGGTCCACTTGGAATCTTTCAAAGCTATCCCTCCGTCTGCCTTTATTCTTCATTATTCCACAATTCTGGGCCTTCTTAACTATGTAGATAAACATAATTCTTCTTTGCTTATTTTGCAAATATTCACTTTACCCGAACATTTTCCTGTAATGGTGATAACAAAGCAGCAGCCTGCCGGGATTTTTGAATAGCAGGTGGATAAGCGTTACTTATATTTCATTTCCTGATCAGCAAAAAAAAGCCCTCCGGTCATGCCGGAAGGCAGGCTGTAAGTCTTATAATTCAACAATTTATTTACCGATAAATTCCTGTACCCAGTAGTTGTTGTCGAAGCCTACACCAATATAATTAAAGTTCGCACTGAGAATATTAGCCTTATGGCCCGGGCTGTTCATCCAGGCGGTCATGACCTCCTGCGGTGTTCTCTGGCCCATGGCAATGTTCTCGCCTGCCGCCTTATAAGTGATGCCGAATGCGGACATCATATCAAAAGGTGAACCGTAGGTCGGAGAAGTATGCGAGAAATAATTGTTGGTGCGCATATCGGATGCTTTGGCGGCAGCCACTTTATTCAGGCTGTCGAGAGCCGCTACAGGGGCTAGTCCCGCCGCAGCGCGCTCTTTGTTCACCAGCGTAACTACCTGCTGGGTAAAGCTTGTATTGCTGTCGGCCACAGCCGGGGCAGCAGTCGGAGCTGCTGTAGCTGCAGGCTTGGCGGTAGCCGCCGGTGCCGGTGTAGCTGCTGGCTTAGCAGTTGCTGCAGGCGTCACTACCGGCTTGGCCGTCGCCACCGGTGCAGCGGTTGCCGCTGGTTTAGCTGTCGCTGCCGGAGCAGCGGCGGCCGGTTTTTTATAGAACACAGTCTTCGACACAGTATAGTTATTTCCGTCAAAGACAAACACTTTCGAATTATACTGGGTGAAATATTCCATGAACTTTGCGAAATTCGTATCTGATCCGGTTGCTGTTCCAGCCCCCGATGCTGCATTTGCCTGCAATGGAAGAGAAATGCCAAGTGCCATAACAGCCGCTACACTTCCACCTACTACTGCTCTTAGAGTCTTGTTTTTCATTCTGCCATCTCCTTATTCTTGTTGTATGATATCCGGCTGCCGAGAGTAGCTTATGCCAAATGTTACAAAGTTGTAATTTGTTCCTCAGTCATCATAACATAAAACTCTCCGCTGTGCGCTGCTAATTTTTTACATTATAAGACAAACTGAAGGCCTGTCCCTCCCGCTGCAGCCAAAAAGCCGCCCTGCAAGCAGGACAGCTCTTGCTCTTACTTGATATATCGGTTATTCTTCAGTCTTCATTAATGAAACGACTGCCAGAACTCACCTTCTGTGGAGATCAGGCCCATAATCTCTGCGTACGGAATCCGGAAGGTCGGGAATCCTGCGGCATATGGGGCAATTTCGTAAGGCTCAAAATACAAATACAGCGCTTCAGCATCCACATAAAAGGGCTGATCCGCAGTGATCCCCTTATACGTATCCGGGAAAACATATGAATATTGCGGGTCTGTCGCAATCTGCTTGCCGACAATATCGCTGAGCTTCTGCACATACTTGCTGCCCGGCTTGAATAAATCACTCAGGCTGAAAAATTTACCGGTGCGCAAATTGATATGCTCATAGATTTGGGTCGGCATCCCATGGGCAGCGCCAAACGGATATTTGTAGCCGCTCAGCTCTAACACCAGCAGGTTCTTGCGGAAAAAGGAAACCGCGAAATCGCCGGTGTAGCTGAAATCCTGCCCGGCACCACCCGTGCCCACTCCTTCAGCAAGCGACAGGCTGCGCAGCTTATCATTGACCGCTCTCGACACATCTGTAACGGCGATACCTTCTACTACCGGATAGTAAACGAGATAATCGCGGTTCGGTTTATATTTCTTCTCCAGCACAGAGTATGGCGGTCTGAGCGGAATAACGCCGTTCTCACGCCAGACCTGTTTGCCTCTGCGGTCATAGTAGGCTGTCCGCTGGTCAATATCGGCCCGGATCAGGCTGCCGCTGAATGTCAGCGTCCCTGCGCCGGAGATAACAGGCGGCTGGGCGGCTTTATTGCCGCTTTTGTCGATAAAATACGTATCCTTGGCATCATACACCGACGCCAGCCCCTGCTGATAGTTGTTCACCCCGAGCAGCGGATGCGTGCTGAGTATTCTTCCGGTCAGCGCATCCGCAATCACATAACGTGACCCGCGGTACGGCTGATCTGCATACAGCGGAGTTCCCAGCGCTACGCGGTTCTCGCCCAGCTGCTGAACCTCATAATAGCTTGCCGGAATAATGGCTTTGCCCTGCTTGTCGATCAGGCCATAGGCATTGCCGTAATTCTCTGCCGTGTTAATGACCGCCCGCCCCTCCGAAAAGGGCAGTGCTGCTGTGTACTGCGGCTGAATGGCTATGCTTCCGTCGGTGCGGAGATACCCGTATCTGCCGTTCTCTGTAGCCTGAAAAGCCAGCAGGCCATCCCCGGGGTTGCCGACAAATGGATGTTTGTACGTATGCAGCACCGTGCCCTGCGGATCAATCAGCGCGTATTCGCCTTCGGCGGTTTTGACCAGGGCCGTTCCGTCTTTGAAATCACTGGCATCCAGGTAAACTGCAGGCAGCACTTCTTTGCCCTGGGCATCCAGATAACCGTAGCGGGAATTGCCGCTATTGCTCTGCTTAGAGAACATTGCCCGGCCCTCATGCAGTGAATTCAAATAATCGTAACGTGCGGACGTGACCTCTTTCCCTCTTTCGTCGATCAAAGTGTAGCCCTTCGCATCAGAGACCACAGCCCGGCCTTCTGAAAAGGGGCCGATGAAGTTATAGACCGGTTTGACCTTCTCCCGTCCGTTCGAGTCAATCAGGCCGCTGTAATTCTTGTATTGCACAACTGCCAGCCCGTTCTCCTGAAAATCCTCGGCATACTCATAACGCGGCTCCAGTACAGTCCGCCCCTCATTGTTGATATAGCCCCACAGCGTCCCATCCTTCAGCCGGAAGGGGGCCGGATGCAGCAGCTCTGCGCGCAGGGCGCTGGCTTCCCCCTCCGGAAGCACGATCAGCGCCTCCAGCGGCTTCTTGGCGTAGTCTACACGGTATAATCCCTCCTCTGCCGGGATGGTTACGAACAGATCATCATCCGCCCGGATGAAATCCTCCTCCTGCTGCGGAATGCACTCATTCCAGCCAATCCCGTCCCACCGCCATACTTCCGCCATAATCAGACCGTTGTCATTCCCTTTTCCCAGCTCGTTCAGCTTAATCCTCAGCATCCAGTCGCTCTCCCTTACAAAGGCATTTGCCTATAGAATATGAGGGCGGAGGGGAAAGGGTGTTTATGTGCCTGGGAATGTTAGGAGCGTTAGAGCGTAAGGGGCGTGATGGCGTGATGGCGTGATGGCGTTTAAAAGTATCTGCCGTAACTGCGGTGAATGTTTGGACTTCCGGCCGCTGTTAGGTTTGGATTTCCTGAATTTATTCCGCTGTCCGCGGTAGAAATCCAAACCTAGCTTAAGCTTCCGATGTGAGCTTTCCTGCGGAAAGCTTTCAGGCGGGCGCTAACGCTCCTCCAGCTCAAACTTCCCCTCCGTTACTTTCTACCTTTTTCTTTGGTTCAGTCAATAACTTAAAAGCGTTAAAAGCAACACAAAAACACCCTTTCGGAAGGTGTTTACCGGGTATTCAAGGGCTGCTTCGCCTGCCCTTTCAACTCTGTAATGATGAGAACATGACAACAGGCTCATTGCCTGCAGCATGCTATATCGGCTAGATTTGTTTGTGATTCAATTGTGAGCTGCAAATTGGTTAATTCCAGGCCAGAACTGAAGAGCCTGCACAAAATACAACATTATCCTCAGAAAATTATCCTTAAACTGAAACTGTTGCACAGAATGCAGCATTTCACCTCCTACAAGGCGGATTAATAGAAAATTCCTGCATTTCATACAACAAACCGCCCAAACGACCATTTATTCAGGCTTCTGAGTTGTACAACGTACAACATTTCATGCTATATAGATTGAACTATAAAAATTTAGAAAAAGGAGAATTGGTGGAGGAGGGGCTGGGATCTGTAAGGATGCCAGTGACCGCCTGCGTTACTGGATTTTCACCATGAACAGCAGTAATCATCAAAAAAATAGGAAACAACAGCGGCCGGAAGTCCAAAACTCAGCTTTAAGCGGAAAATCATGTACAATGAGCTGCCGCGTACAAGTAAATGGGTTGATGTTCCCTCCGTTAGAGAAGTAGCCAGCCACGCAACGGTTGTTCAAATGACTAGCTTAGCGTTACGGACATGAGAGACGTTAAGCCTGCGGAAAGGTACCTGAGTGCCGGTCTTACGGACATGAGCGCCGTTATTTCACCGGAAAAGCGGAGTATGTCCACGATAAGCGGCGGATAAGGGCCGTCATGTCCGTAAGTCCGCCCAAATGACTTTTTTTGAGCGAATAAAGGCTGTGGTTTGGGTCAGATTTGGATTGTATTTGACACGTTTAGCTTCCTTAGTTGGAGTGAACGCCAACCATCGTATACTCTAAGCTGTCGCGCGGATAGGCGGTGAATACATTAGAATGAATTTCGGCCGTTCAGCAATTCTAAATCAACATATAGCTTTCCAGTTCAAGCTATATAATAGTTACTTTTGGGTTTGCAGCAGTCCGGACACTGCGGTATTTAGGCGGTTTGGAGCCACGCAGCCAGTAAAATCACTACGCCAAAAAGCGTTTGCGGTATTCCGCAAACGCTTTTTGGTACCCTCCCCCACCCGGGTGAGGTGATGGGAGGAAGTCCAAACATTCACCGCAGTTACGACTAATCACCGAACCCCGTTTACTTCTTCGATGAGTATTTACGCATATCAAACGATACCGCCGCGATGATGATTAGGCCTTTGATAATCAGCTGGTAGTAAGGGCTGATGCCGATAAAGGTTAAGCCGTAGTTAATCAGGGTGAAGATGATAACACCGACGAGTACGCCTGGAACAGTACCGATACCGCCGGTTGTGGATACGCCGCCGACTACGCAGGCCGCGATAGCGTCAAGCTCGTACATATTACCATAGTTGTTGGTTGCGCCGCCTGTTCTTGCTGCTTCAAGCACACCAGCCAGACCGTACAGGGCACCGGCAATCGCGTAGATGTAGATCAGGTTCTTGGATACATTGATCCCGGAAACCTTGGCTGCCTGCATGTTGCCGCCGATAGCGTACATGTTCTTGCCCAGCTTAGTTTTGTTGAACAGCACCCATACGATGGCGGCGACCGCCAGGGCTATAAGCACGATGTAGGGAATCGAATATTGGCCGCTGCCGATGAAGCCGGAGCCGATTTTGGTGAAGTCAGGGCGCAGGCCGCCGATCGGCTGCGACTGGTTCGGGTCCATATCGAAGTACAGGGAGTTCAGTCCGTATACGATGAGCATGGTGCCCAGTGTTGCGATAAATGGCGGTACATTGAGCTTCGAGACGATAATCCCATTGACGAGACCGCAGAGCAGACCGGCAACAATGGCAATCAGGATGGGCAGCCATACCTGCACTTGCGGCAGATCAGGGAAGAACCGGCGGGAGTAATCCGGTATCTGAAGCATGGAGGCGGAGATAACCGCCGTGAACCCGACTACGCGTCCTGCGGACAAGTCCGTACCGGCTGTGATGAGGATAAAGGCTACGCCCAGCGCGATGATTACGCGGGTAGACGACTGAATCAGTACGTCACGCAAAGTGTTGATGGACATAAAGCTTGGTTCGTAGATGATGATCCCCATAATCAGAATAACCAGTACGATGTATATTGCGTTTTGAGTCACAAAGGACTGCGCTTTTTTAACATTCATTAGTAGTGATCCCCCTTAAAATTACGCGTGCATATTCTCCTATCCGTACTCCTAATGCTGTGCAGCGAGTCGCATAACTTCGGTTTCCGTAGCCTGCTCGCCTTCTAATATTCCTGTAAGCCGTCCCTCCGACATGACCATGACCCGGTCAGACATCCCCAGCAGCTCCGGCATTTCCGATGAAATCATGATAATGCTTTTCCCCTGCTTCGCCAGGTCGGCAATAATCGTATAAATTTCGAATTTGGCCCCGACATCGATCCCGCGGGTCGGCTCATCCAGAAGCAGGACTTCCGGTTCGGTGAGCAGCCATCTGGCCAGCAGTACCTTCTGCTGGTTACCGCCGGAGAGATTCATGATCTGCGTCTTGGTCGTTGGTGTCTTGGTTCGCAGCTTCTCGATCATCTTATCCACTTCAGCCTTCTTCTTCCGGCCGTTCAGCAGGAAGTAGGGGGTTTTATAACGGTCCAGGTTGGCAATGGCTCCGTTCTCGTGCACAGATAAAACTGGGAATATCCCTGTTACACGACGTTCTTCGGTCAATAGAGCCAGTCCATGCTTCTTGGCATCCTGCGGGGAGTTGATCTTGACCTTCTTGCCGGCGATGGAGATCGATCCGGATTTGATAGCCCGAAGACCAAACAACGCTTCAATGACTTCGGTACGCTGCGCGCCGACGAGACCGCCGACACCAAGAATTTCACCGCGTCTTAGCTCAAAGGAGACATCCTTAAAGGATCTGGGCTCCGGTGAAGTTAGTCCTTCCACCTTCATGAACACCTCACCCGGCACATTGCTGCGTTCAGGGAAACGGTTCGTCAGATCACGGCCGACCATCCGGGAGATAATCAGGTCCGTAGTCAGCTCAGCAGACGGCCAGGTTCCGATCTTTTTACCGTCACGCATGATGGTTACTTCATCAGAGATTTCCAGAATCTCTTCCATCTTGTGAGATATATAGATAATAGCTACGCCTCTTTTTTGCAAATCCCGGATAATCCGGAACAAATGCTCAACTTCTACACTGGTCAGGGAAGAGGTTGGTTCATCCATGACAATGACGCGTGAATGAAAAGAGACAGCCTTCGCGATTTCAATGGATTGGACCTTGGATACGGACAGCTTGCCCACCAAAGTTTCGGGATTCAGATCGATATCCAGATCTTTAAATAAATTTTCCGTGTCCGTGAACATTTTTTTGTGGTCAATGAACTGAATGGGTCCGATGCCCTTGGTCGGAAAACGTCCTAGCCAGATGTTCTCCATGACGCTGCGGAAGGGTACGGGGTGCAGCTCCTGGTGAATCATCGAGATTCCGTGCTTGAGTGCATCGTTGGAGTTCGAGATGCTTGCTTTCTCACCATCCAGAAAGATCTCGCCGGCATCCGGCGAATAAATTCCAAAGAGACATTTCATTAATGTAGATTTGCCTGCGCCGTTTTCGCCCATGAGTGCATGAACTGAACCCGGTCTTACCTTGATACTGACTCCGTCCAGCGCCTTAACGCCGGGAAATTCTTTGGTAATGCCGTTCATTTCCAGCAAAAACTCCGTATTTGCCATGTTGTTACGCCCCCTACGCTTTTTTTCTTTTTCCATGAGAGGCACAGCGGTTCCATCCTGTTCCCTACCCGAAAGGAATTCCGGAGAGCGGACGGCCGCCCTCCGGGATTGTTCTATATACTGCTTATCTGTATCTGGAGCTGTCCTGACTATTACTTAGCGTCAGCTACGTTATCTTTAGTGATCTTTTTGTAGGAGATCCATACATATTGGTTGTCAGTGATGTCGAAGCCTACGTTTTCTTTGGTAGGCGTTTCGCCCTTAGCCAGCAGGGAAGCCAGCACGATTGCCGCTTTACCTTGGTTGTTGGCATCGTTCAGTACGGTTCCGAGCATGGTTCCGTCTTGCAGCGCTTGAACCGCAGGAGCTGTTGCGTCAACGCCTACAACCGGCATGTATTTGTCGCCAGAGAAGTAGCCTTGAGCCTTCAGGGCTTCGATTGCGCCGAGAGCCATGTCATCATTGTTGGCCAGAACGGCTTCGATCTTGTCGCCGTGGGAGCCGAGGAAGGCTGCCATTTTTTCTTGACCTTTTACGCGGTCCCACATGGCTGTATCTTCAGCAAGCTTCTCAACCTTGATACCGGCATCTTCGATCGCCTGGATGGAGTACGTAGTACGCAGCTCAGCATCCTGGTGTCCCGGTTCGCCTTTGAGCATTACGTATTGCAGTACGCCGTCGCCGTTCTTGTCAGCTTCAGGGTGAGCCTTCCAGTAGTCTACAATCAGTTGGCCGGACATGGTGCCGGATTCTTCTGCTTTAGCACCTACATAGTACACTTTATCCCATTTCTTCATATCCTCTGGAAGCGGTTCGCGGTTCAGGAAGACAACCGGAATGTCAGCTGTTTTGGCTTTGTCGATGATCACGCCGGCAGCGGTGCGGTCAACCGGGTTGATCAGCATGCCGTCATATTTTTTGGTGATGAACAGATCCACCTTGTCGTTTTGGGTAGGCTGGGAGTTCTGGCTGTCTACGATATCCACAGTGGCAATCCCTTTGGCAGCGGAATCGATTGCGTTGCGGACACCCGTCATGAAGGTGTCGTCGAATTTGTAAATGGCTACGCCCACTTTTGGAGTTTCAGCAGCACCGGAGTTAGTTGTGTTAGCAGTGTTTCCTGTATTAGCGGTGTTACCAGTGTTAGCTGCGTTGTTGTTGCCGCCGCAGCCTGCAAGAGCAGCACCAAGCAATGCACTAGCGAGTAGAACGGAAGTGATTTTTTTCATAATTAGTTGACCTCCTGAGGATATTTCTTTTTTGTTATCCCGTTGTGTCCCGGGTACATCCTTATTATGCCCTACGTGAAAACGGTTGCGAATATAAAATACTACTCATTTCCATGAAAATTCTAATGTCTAAAATTCCCCACAAAGTTCTATCTGACAAACGGAAACAGCAGCTTCTGATTCTCCGGCCACAGCATATTCTCCAGATCAATCAGCTTGGTGCCGGTATCCACGCGCTCCGGTACAGCTACGCCCTCAAGAGCTTCCACTGCATATTTCACAGCCAGATATCCGTTGCTGAACGGATTCTGGATAACCGTAGCCTGAACCGTCCCTTCCTGCAGCAGCTCCATCATGGAGGGAGAGCTGTCAAACGCAACCATCTTTATATTGTCCAACCCTGAATTTTGTATTACTTTGGCCGCTCCCTGGGAAGCAATTTCATTCAATGTGGCAATGCCGCGCAGATTAGGATGGTTTGCCACCATCTCCCGGGTCAGAGCTTCCGCATCTGCAGTACTGGAAGAGGTATACGAGATCTGCACAACCTTCACATTCGTATAACGGGCTGCATAGTTAAGGAATCCCTTCTCCCGCTCGTCCGCATCCCGGGCTCCGAAATCAATACTTCCTGTGGACCCCGAGCTGGTATTGCCGGTATTCACAGAAGCATTGGTAAAATTGACAATCCCGATCTCGCCATAGCCGTTCAACAGCTGAATCAGCCGTTCCGCTGACTTCTGCCCGGCCTCATAGCCGTTTGAGCCGACATAAGTCTGGACTCTGGCCGACCCGACCTCCGCATCGACCGAGATCACGGGGATTTTGGAATAAGCCGCCTGGTCTACTACCTGTGCCAGTCCCATGTAGCTGCTGGCAGCGAGAATGATGACGTCCGCCTTCTCCTTAATGGAATCCTCGACCATCGTTACCTGTTCATCGATGTCACTCTCTGAATCCGGCGCTTTGAAGGTCAGCTTGACATTGAACTCCTTGGCTGCAGCCTCTGCTCCCAGCTTGACCGTATTCCAGTAATCCCCTTTGTTCATCTTGACAATCAGATGGATATTACGCGTCTTATTCGTGCTGATGTAGGCCGGTGACGAATTGAAGCAGGAAGAGACAGAGACCCATAATACACTGCACAGGAGCAGGGTCAGCCAAAAACGTATGCTTTTCACAGATCAGTCTCCTCCTTCTTCGCTTCCGGTGCCTCTTCGGTCAGGCGGGCCGGGAAAATAATGGTCACCGTCGTGCCCTCTTCAAGCTCACTCTCGAACGTAAGCCCGTATTCACGCCCGTAATACAGTCCAATCCGTTCATTGACATTCCGCACCCCGACCCCTGAACCGCCTTCACTCTTGACGCCGCCAGAGAGCAGGACATTCATCGTTTCCTTGGACATCCCGAGCCCGTTGTCACTGATACGGATTACAACAAGCCCTTCCTGCAGCACAGCGCTGATCGAGATCAGTCCTTCATCAGGCAGCATTTCGATGCCGTGATATAGAGCATTCTCAACAATAGGCTGAAGAATCAGCTTAATCGTCTGATATTGCAGCACTTCTTCCTGCGCATTGATCTCATAGCGGAACTTGTTTTTGAAGCGGAAGCTTTGAATCACCAGATAATGGCGGATGTGATCCAGCTCCTCCTGCATCGTAATGAAATTCTTCCCTTTGCTCAGGCTGATCCGGAAAAACTTCGAAAGCGACTGGATCATGGTCACGACTTCATCCGTCTTGCCGCGTTCAGCCAGCCGGATGACCGAATTCAGCGTATTGTACAGGAAATGGGGATTAATCTGCGACTGCAATACTTCGAGTTCCCCTTTACGCTTGGTCTCCTGCTCATAGATAATCTGATCCATCAGCTGGCGGATGCGCTGCAGCATCATATTGAAACGCTTTGACAGCTGCTCCACCTCATAGGCACCGCTGACATTAATCGGTGTATTGAGGTCCCCCTCACCCACCTGCTTGACCGTGCGCTCCAGCTTGCGGATCGGGCTGGCAATCAGCCAAGACAGCAGCACCGACACGGCAATAACACAGACAAGGACAACTGCCAGGAACCAGGCCAGGAACTGGTTGAGATCACGTTTGGTCGTAACGATCTCATCGTAGTAGGCAACCCCGACAATCTTCCAGCCGGTCTGGGCCAGGGTACGCACCGTAATAAACCGCTTCTCTCCCGTGGATTCATCCAGGTAGCTGCGGAAGGCATACTCAAGCACCGGCTCCACATTCTCATACTTCAGGCCGGCATAGATCAGCTGCTGCTGCGGATGGTAAACAATGTTCCCGAGCGGATCAAGGATGTAAGCGTATCCTCTTTTGCCGAGCTTCACCTGCTTGCTCAGCTCATCAATCGTCCGGAAGTTGAAATCCAGCAGCAGAATGCCGGTTTTCAGTTCACCGTGCTCCATATATTGAATCATCTTGCTGATGGACACGACCCAGGTGTACTTGCCTTTGAACAAATTCTGAATATGCGGGGCGGAATAGGATATCTCCGAGGTCCGCTTGGCTGTGGTGAACCAGCTTTGACTCTCCAGCTGTGTGTTCAGGCGCATGCGCTGCCCCGGGGTGCCTACGACATATTGACCCTGCGGCGTGAACATGGCCATGGACACCAGATCCTCCCGGCTGCTCATCAGCGTATCCATCCGTTCATAGAGCAGCGGCGAGTCTATCGATTCACTGGTTGTAATCTGCTGCTCCGCCGTTTCAAAAATACTGCTCATCCCTTTGACATACAGCTCCAGATTATAATTCACCTGCTCGATAATCTGCTGCATATTGAGATTGGCATTCTCCTCCGCCGTCCTGGCAAACTTCCCGTACAGCATAATGCTGACGATTACCGCAACGGCTACAGTAACTGCAGTGAAGGTCAGCATAATAATAAGCTGAATGCTCCGCAGCTTGGAGGATACGCGGATTTTGCTCCGTTTCCGGGGCTGCGGGCGCTGCGGGAAGAAAAAGTCCTTCGGCTTGTTCATGGCTATTCTCCCCGTGAGCTGTTCTTGTACTCTTTGGGGGATTGTCCGTATTTCTTGCGGAAGCAGAAGCTGAAATAGTTCGGATCGGCGAAACCGATTCGCTCGGCAATTTCAAACGCCTTCAGCTCGGTTGCGCGGAGCATTTCCTTAGCAGCTTCCAGGCGGATCTGCAGCAGGTAGCTGACAAAGGTCATCTTCGTCTCTTTTTTGAAAATACTGCTGAAATACCCTGTGCTGATATGCAGATGCTGGCAGACCCGGCCGATGGAGATATCCGATTCCTCGTAATGGCTGCGGATATATTCCTTGGCCTGGTCAACCAGCTGCTTATAGCTGGATTGCCGTTCCAGTGCGATGGTATCCATGAGCCTGCTGCACACTGTAATAATCCACTGCTTGGCTTCGCCCATATTATTGAACTTGTTGATTTCGCTCAGCGAGGACAGGCCAGGCCCGATGAATTCATTCGTCTCACTGCCGGCTTCCTTGGCCACCCGCAGAATGGAAGTAATAATCTCCAGCAGGAAAATCTGATAGTCCCGGGTAGATACCTGTGCAGTATCCAGGCCCCCGAACAGCTCGTCCACTACCTCACGCAGCTCCTGAACCGTCCCCAGCTTGATTGTGCGGATCAGCGACTGCTGGGTCAGCTCGTCATAAGCCAGCATCTGGCTCGGTCTCGACTCCACATCCTCAATCCAGATCACCCGGTTGTTGCCGAGAATCAGCCGGTAATCCAGGGCCTGCAGCGCATCCCCGAAGGAGCTTGACAGCTTCGACGGCTGGCGGCAGACCGTGCCGGCTCCGGCGGTAACCGTCAGCTTGAGGAAGCGCTGCACATTCTGGCGGGTTTCCTCCAGAATCGCAAAGGTTCTGCCGGTAATCACACTCTCATCTTGTTCCTGGCTGACCGAGAGCAGCACCACATCATCGCGGTGGATGAACACCCGGCCAAAGCTGTGCTTCTGGCATATCTCCTCGGCAATATTCAGCACGGCAAACAGCTGCAGATTCCGGTCACCAGTATCGCGTAAGGAGACCTGCCTCGCTTCGCTGGAGCCCGGAGTTCTGTCCTGACGGATATAATCAATTCCGATGACCGATGACTGGAATAATACGCCGTCCAGATCGATACCGTACTCGGCGCTTTTCTCGGCAATCTCGGCTGAGCGCAGTCTGCGCGATACCAGGGAAGACAGGAACTGCTCACGCAGCACCGGCAGGCTCTTGCGGTAATGCTCACTAAGCACAAAAATGTTCTCCTTCTCGGCAATCTCGGTTTCAATATTCGCCCGGACCTTCAGCAGAATATCGATCAGCTCCTGGGAGGAGAAGGGCTTGAGGATATATTCATCAATCTGCAGCTTGATCGCCTTCTGGGCATATTCAAATTCATCATAGCCGGTCAGAATGATAATCTTCGTATTGGGATGACGGCTGCGGATCCATTCGGCCAGCTGCAGCCCGTTCATGAAGGGCATTTGAATATCGGTAACTACCACATCCGGCAGATGGCGGTCAATGGCATCGGCAGCTTCACGCCCGTTCTCCGCCTGCTCGACCACTTCGAATCCGTACTTCTCCCAGTCAATCTGGGCAACAATGCCTTCTCTTACATCTTCCTCGTCTTCGGCGAGAATTAACTTGTACATGGTTCATCCCTCTTCGGATATGGTTTGGAGTTTGACACAGAACTATAATAGCTGATTCAGGAGCCTCAATCTATGTTTATAAAAAGAAAGCTGCAAAACTTCTCCGCACCTGCAGCCTTCTTCCGGTTTACTTACATATTCCAGCTTTGCGTACAGGTATGGGGCATTTCACTATATAAGCTGGCAGCGATAAATGCAAGTGATTATTAGGTACATACAGCACATACAGCAAGGGGCACCAATATATTTACAGCAACGGGCAAGGTCTTCACTTGGTTGGAAAGTTCTTGATTGCAGGACCTGCGTCCCCTTGTACCCTTAACTGTATTTTGTGCAACTATAATGTTTAATTTCCTGTCTGCTTACCGTTTAGTTGCATTTCGTACACTTAAAACATCATTTATTATTCGATATAACCAGTTAGGGTATATTTAGTTGTACAGACTACAGTTAAAAGGTACAGGGACTCCTCTTCAATGAGTTTAATTGCACAATATACAGCTATACAGCTTAAACTGGAGGAATTTACGAGGATTTGGACATTAAACCACAGTGATCGGATAGATTACATGTAATCCTGCACAGAATACAACATTTTCCTCATTAAATCGGCCCAAATCCGAAACTGTTGTACAAAATGCAGGATCTCACGCTTTTTAGGCGGTTTTTTGGGATTTATTCTGTATAAAGTACAGCAATTTCCCCAAACACCTCTCAATCAATGAACTCGGGTTGCACAACGTGCAAAATTTATGATTACAGTGCTCAATAACAACTCTTCATTCTGCCAATGCCCTGTACCAGGGCATATAAAAAAAACCATCCCGCTAAGTCCGGGATGGGGATGTTCGGTTACGTATAGAATTATAGCAATGCCTTGTTGAAGCGGTAGCCTGTTGCCTTTTCGAAGCCGATATGGCGGTAAAAAGCATGTGCCGGAGCACGCTCGACGCGGTTGCCGCTCCGCAGGAACAGCTGGCAGCAGCCCTGATGGCGTGCCCATTCCTCCGCTGCAGCTACAAGTCTTTTGCCGAGGCCCTGTCCTCTGAGCTCCTCTGATACGATTAGCGCGGTAATCTCCGTAATACATTCTGCATTCTTGTAGTAGGATTTCACCTGCCGGAGTCCGACCATTCCCACAACTTCATTATTAAGCTCTGCGACCAGTGTACAGTGGAGCGGATCATGCTCCATGTCTTCCATTCTCTCTTTCATCACGCTAAGCGTTGTCGGATAGCCGAATTCCCGCAGAAGGGCTGTCACTCTCTCCAGATCATTCATGCCGCATTTGCGAATTTGCAGTACCTGCTCCTGAGTACTACTGTTCATCCTCATATACCTCCACTTTTAGCATAGACGCAGCCTGCTTGGCTGTCGCCCGCGCGATTTCCACATCTTCCGCTGAACTGAGTGTTACTGCCATCCGCCGTCCAGGGCGGACCTCCGGCTTGCCGAATACCCGGACCTGCGTACGGGGTAAGGCCAGCGCCTGCCCGATTCCTGTTACCGCAAAAGCTTGTCCTGCAGCTTCGGCTTTCAGGGTGGCAGAGGCTCCCGGTGTCAATAAAGTAACCGAGTCCAAAGGAAATCCAAGAATGGCTCTGACATGCAGAGCAAATTCCGACAAATCCTGCGTAATCATTGTAACCATGCCTGTATCATGCGGTCTTGGCGAGACTTCACTGAACAGCACCCCCTCCGGGGTCAGGAACAGCTCTACGCCAAAAATCCCATACCCGCCAAGCTGATCCGTAACAGCACGGGCCATCTCTTCTGCTTCAGCCAGCAGCGCTGCACTCATCTGATGCGGCTGCCAGGACTCCACATAATCGCCATCCTTCTGGATGTGGCCGATGGGCGGACAAAATACGGTTCCGCTCGACGATCGGACGGTAAGCAGTGTAATCTCGCTGTCAAAAGTAACAAAAGCTTCAACAATGACACGTGTACCTTTGGCACGCGCTCCTTCCAGAGCCGTATTCCAGCAGTCCTCCGCATCCTCCGGTTTGCGGCAGATGCTCTGCCCTTTGCCGGAAGAGCTCATGATCGGCTTGATCACGCACGGTGTTCCCAGCTCATCCACCGCCTGGCGCAGTTCTTCCAGGCTGTCAGCGAACCGGTAGCCGGCGGTCGGCAAGCCAAGCTCTTCTGCCGCAAGTCGGCGGATGCCTTCGCGGTCCATCGTCAGCCTTGCAGCCCGGGCGGTCGGCACTACGAGATAACCTTCTTCCTCGAGCTCCACTAACGCACCGGTAGCAATAGCTTCAATCTCCGGCACAATAATATCCGGCTTCTCGGCCCGGATCAGCGCCTTCAGAGCTTCTGCATCCAGCATATCCAGTACATAAGAGCGGTGGGCAACACCCATTGCAGGTGCAGCTTCATAACGGTCCACAGCTACGGTCTCTACGCCAAGGCGCTGAGCTTCGATAATGACTTCCTTCCCCAGTTCACCGCTGCCAAGCAGCAGCAGCTTCTTACTCCGGGTTGATAAAGGAGCTCCCCACATTGTCGACTCCAACCTCTTTTCGCAAATTTGACTGCTGACTTCTCTCTTTCTGTAAAATGTCGCAGTTTAATTGTAAATTTTCAGTCATCTTTATTTTCATCCATCATCCGCCAGATTGCAAGTGTTCTTCGACATTTTCCTACAAACTTCACAGTTGACCGTCCACCATATCGTCGAAAGCCTGCTCGAGAAGTGATAATTCTCCGGCGGTCCGGCCCCAGTGCTGCGCTGAATCACCCCCTTTCAGGAGCTCTGTCATGGCGGCTTCCCGCTCTGCCAGCTGCTCCCGCAGTTCATCCCCGGCAAGGACCAATGCCTCAGCTGCCGCTTCACAGTAGTAATTCAGCAGCAGTTCCTCCTGCAAGGCAACCGCTGCGGCAACGGCTTCTTTGAACCGGGGCTCAGCCGCCGCACGGATCCCGGCCCGGCCCGGACCTTCAAAGAAATGACGGGGGGACTTGAACTGTCCCCACAGCTCCGCCCAATCCAGCGGGGCCAGCCCGCAGTCCAGCTTCTCCGGAGAAGGCCAGTGCTGCCCGGCATTCTCCCGGAGCAGAGGCTCATGCCCTTCTGCAGATAAGTCAGCCGCTGCCGCTGCTGCGGTGATACCTACAAACCGGCGTCCAGCTGCTTCCAGCCGCAGGGTGGTGGCCCAGAGCTCCTGCTCCAGCTCCCGCAGAATACTGCGTTCCAGTTCCCGCCCGCAGGCAACAAAAATCTGCTTCAAGTTCCCGCTATCCTCCCGGAGAATCGAAGGATGGAACGATTCCTGGTAGAAACGGCCGAAGGCGAAGGCCAGCCTCTGCCGCACATGATACAGCAGCTCTCCGCCCTCGCGGCGCAGATCACGCAGCGGCCGCTCTTCGGCTACAAGCCGGGAGAGCCGGATCTCCGCTGCCTCCCGCTGCTGCCGGAGCCGGGCCATACCCGCTTCCCGCTGGCCTGCTTCCATCAGAGACAGCTGCTGCCATTCCTCGGCCCGGCGGCGGACTGTACGGAGACTGTCCCTGGCCGCGGCAAGGGACAGCCGCGGCAGCTCTTCGCCGGCAAACTGCGACAATACCTCTTCAAAGACGCTGAAGCCGGAAGCCTCATAAGTTTCTAAGCCGCTCCCCGTCTTGCCTTCAAGAGCCAGAAGACTGGATAACGCATAGATCCGCGGCGCATTCAGACCACCGGCCCGCAGATTCTGTGCCACATGCTGCTTCACCTCGGCCAGCTCCTCTTCATCTGCTGCCAGGTCAGAGGCATTGATGATGAAGAACATTTTATCCAGGGCGAAGCTGTCTTTAATTCTGCCGAGCTGGGCCAGCAGGCTGCGGTCGGCTTTGGAGAAGGCATGGTTATAGTAAGTCACGAAGCAGATGGCATCGGCATCCTTCATGTAACCGAAGGTTACCCCGGTATGGCGCGCGTGTAAGGAATCTGCTCCCGGAGTGTCCACCAGGACAATCCCGCTGCGTGTCAAGGGACAGTCATAATACAGGTCGGTGCTCTGCACGAAGCAGGCCTTAGTCTCATCCGCCACCAGACTGCGGTATTCCTCCAGGCTGACCGTGCGTTCCGTTCCAAGCAGCGGACCGCAGCTGTCCCAGCCCGCTGCCGCCGCCCGCAGGAATCCGGCATGCGGCAGCGAGGAGGGATGCAGTCCGCCGGTCTGCAGGCGGGCTACGGCGGATATCCAATTGCTGCGCTGCGGGGCAGCCAGCTGCAGCACGCTGAAGGAATGGAGGATATCCTCCCAGAAATTCTCCTCCTGCTTCATGGTCACTGCCGCAGTCCTGTGGGCGAATCCGCCCTCCGGGGCCAGAATGCGGCCGACCGCGGCTGTGGCGGGATGCGGCGACACAGGCAGCACCTCTTCGCCAAGCAGGGCATTGGCGAAGGAGGACTTGCCGGCGCTGAACGCTCCGAACAGCGCCAGGGTGAAGCGGCCACCGGCGAGGTCCGCCGCCCGCGCCGCCAGGCTGCGCGCGGCCGAGGCCATGGCCGGCTCGCCCCGCAGCAGCCCCGCCGCAGCGTCCAGCGCCGCTGCGGCCTGCCCCAGCCGGCGGCGTCCGCCCGCCGGCTGTGCCGCTTCCGCCGCCCACGGCCGGGCGGCGGGGCTTGCCGCCGCTGCGCTGCGCGGCGGCTGCCCCGGGCTGGCGGCGCAGGGCGCGCCAGCCGTCACAGCCCTCACCTCCGGCAGGACGCCGGGGTGAGGGTAACGCGCGGCGGCAGCAGCGCCGCGAGCTCTTCCGCGCGGGCAGCTGCCGCGCGGTCCAGGGCGGCCAGCGCAGCGGCGGCGGCAGCCTGCCGCTGGAGGGCGGCCTCGCGGCGCATAAGCTGCGCGCGCCGCTCGTCTAAGCGCGGCGGCAGCGCAGCCAGCAGCTGCTCGCCGCAGGCAACCGCCGCCCGGCGGAACTGCGCTTTAAGCTCTGCCGCAAGCGAGCGGCAGAAATTGAGCAGCGCCTCGCCGGAGGAGCCGGTCCCCGGCTTCACCTGATCCGCCAGCCACTGGCGGCCCACCGCCGGGAAGCTGTCCTGCAGCAGCTGTTCCGCTCCTTCCTGCCACACGCCAAGGCCTTCTGCCCAGCCGCGTACCAGAGAAGTCAGATGCCGCTCCAGCTGTGCGGTGGTCTCCCTGCCCAGCAGCCCGTGCAGGTGAGCCAGCCGGGCCGCCTGCTCCCGCTCCCGCTTCGCAGCGGTGAACAGCAAGCCTCGCCGGAACCCCGGGCTTAGGCTCTCTATATAAGCGCCTGCTGCGTCCCGCACATCAGCAGGCATAAGATTGCTGTTGCCCAGCAGGGCATCCAGCCCGCTGCGCAGATCCTGGCGCGACTGCTCCGGCAGGTTCAGCAGCTGCTCCCCTTCCTGCCGGCACTGCGCCAGCTCAGCCGCAATCTCCGCTGCCCCGGCGCCACCGGCCGCTTCCAGCAGCTGCGAGCGTTCCTCCTGCTGCTCCGCCAGGTAGCCGGCAAGCACGGCATCCGCTGTATGATGCAGCGAACGGGACAAGCTGTAGGAGAGCAGCTCTCTCCGCTGCTCAAGCAGCGCTGCCAGCAGCCGTAGCAGCTCGTTCCATTGATTAAGCGGATGCTCCTTAACCTTAAGCGAAGTGAACAACAGGCCGGCGGAATGGATCCCCCATTCGCGGAAAGCGCTTTCTACTTGCTGCCGATATTCCTTCAGCGGAATCTCCTGTTCCCGGTGCTTGTCAATTTGATTGATAATCAGATACAGCGGTTTCCCCCAGTCACTGAGGCTCTTGGCAAACGCCAGATTATTCTCGGATTGCACATGATTGTAATCCATTACATAGAACACGACATCCGCCAGATGCAGCGCCGAATGAGTCGCCGCCTGGTGTCCCTCGTCGGTAGAATCCACGCCTGGTGTATCCATCAGCACACCGGATTCGCCAAGCAGCGGCACAGCCTCCCAGACCTCAATTGCTGAATAGTCTGTGCCAAGCCGGCAATACTCCTGCAATAACTCAGGGGTAGTTTCAATGACTGACTGAATGGCTCCGGGAGCATCCGGCTGCGGATGCAGAAGCACTCTTGGCGCTCCGCTGCGGATCGAGACGATGTTGGCACTGGTCGGAACCGGTCCCGAAGGCAGAATAACCTTGCCGCATAATTGATTAATCATACTTGATTTCCCGGCAGAGAAATGCCCGCAGAAGGCCAAAGTCAGCTCTCCCGCCGCTTCCTTATCCATAAGATCAGCAATAATCCGGGCATGCTCATGTTCTCCCCATCCCTCCATTACCTGCATCAGCCCGGTAAGTCCCGATGCTCCGGATGACTCTGCTGACCGCTCAAGCCTGCCCTGTCCCGCTCCCACAACAACCCCACCTTTGCTGCAATCTCCAATATGTGAATCCGTTTATCATTACATCAGTATGATGATAGTATCTGCAAGAATAGAATAATTACATTTTATCATCAGATCGTCACAAATCAACTATCCGTAATTACAAAATCACCTATCATTCTGCACGAAACCCCACTCGATGGGAGAAATCGCTGCCTTGACAGATGATTCCAAATCATTTACTATATCCATAGCAGATATATCCATAACGGATATAACCATCATAGATATAACAACAATGGATATAATGAGCACACTGTCAAATAAGGAACAGGAGGTACAACATGGCCTTTAATCAATCCCTCCAGATGGAGCAGCTCTCCGACTCAGCCTATTATATTCTGCTGGCATTGCTGACCCCGAAGCACGGTTATGCCATTATGAAGTACATTGAAGAGCTGACCGAAGGCGAGGTCAAGATGGGTCCGGCAACCCTTTACACCCTCATTAAGAAGCTGCAGAAAGCAGGCAGCATCCTTTTGAATGAGGATGAAGATGACCGCCGTAAGACCTATCAGATCACGGCAAGCGGTACAGCTCTGGTCGAGGCGGAGATCGAGCGGCGGTTAAGGATGTCGAAGCATGGCAGCATCGCACAAATGAAAGCCAGGGAGGAGAATTAACATGAAGAACACTAAGCAGACAAGGTATATCCTGTCTAACGGTCTTGCTTTTGCCGAGCAGAGGGAAATGGATAAGCTGAGCAGGTTATCGGAAAAGGGCTGGCATCTGGAGCGCTTCTCGAGGTTCGGGTTTGGGTTCATTGTCCGTAAAGGTGCAGCACATAAGCAGATTTACTGCCTGGATATCCAGCAGGTATCACAAGAGGAGGAGAATGAGTACCGTGAGCTGTTCGCGGCCGGCGGCTGGGATCTGGTTTGCTCTGCAGGGGAAATGCATATTTTTGCGGCAGAACCGGGAACAAGGCCCATCCACTCTGACCGCACTACATTATTTGAGAAATACCGGAAAATCACACGCAGCAGCAAAATTTTCACGCTCGTGGTCATGCTGCTGACTCTCCTCACCATAACTCTGATGTACCTGTCGGGCCAGGTCTGGGATCACTCGCTGCTGTACAACATTAGCCGTGTCTCCATGATAGTCTGTGCGATGTTCTTCCTTCCGTCTCTTATGGTGTACGCTGCTTTTTCTCTAAGACTGCGGGCTTTATCATCGTGATCTATGCTTCGCTCCATGCTTGTCTTACCAAGTGGAAACGGCTACGCCGTCCTTTAAAGGACGGTATCCGTTTCAGCGAGAAATATAAGGATCAGTTATTGCGTGAAACATATAAGTTCTTATATTTACAAAAAGCCGGCCCAAGGGCCGGCTTTTCTGTGCTGCTGCAAGCGTTAAGCTGTTTCCAGTACCGGAAGCAGAATTTCGAATACTTTGCCGTGCTGAAGAATTGTGAGGCCGCGGGCCTTGTCCTTCATTACAACCACTTCAGGCTTTACAGACATACGCTCCAGGTAAAACTCAGGCACGTCGCCGGAATGGCTGATGGTAATGCCCTCTACTTCCTGCTCTTCATTCTCTTCCATCGGGCTGTCCACCACACGGTCAAAAATATCGGAAAAAGCTTCAAAATTATCGGTGTATACAGAAATGCACTTCATCTCTATCCCATCCTCTTCTTCATCTCTACTTCTTTGCTCGGTTTCGTATGAACCTTATCTTTCCTGATTACCGCTGTTTTCATACGTTTCTTGCCTTCCCGGCATACATCCAGCAGCGGGCAGACCTGGCATCCAGGATTCTGTGCTTTACAGTGATATCTTCCGAAGAAAATCAGCCGGTGATGCGTCAGCGTCCATTCCTCACGCGGCACCGCCTTCATCAGCTTTTTCTCCACTTCCAGCACGGAATCTTTCCAGCCTGCTAACGCGAGCCGTTTGGCTACCCGTTCGACATGCGTGTCTACGGCAATAGCCGGAACGCCAAAAGCATTGGACACAACCACATTTGCGGTCTTACGCCCGACACCCGGCAAGGTTACCAGCAAATCATGGGCCTCCGGAATCTCTCCGCCATATTGCTCAATGAGAATGGAGCAGAGGTTCTGAATATGCTTGGCCTTGTTGCGGAATAACCCGATCCGCCGGATATCCTGCTCCAGCTCTTCGAGCGGCACTGCGATGTAATCGGCCGGTGCCTTGTACTTTTGAAACAGGTCCCCGGTTACCTTGTTCACTGTTGCGTCCGTACATTGGGCCGAGAGCAGCACTGCAATGGTTAATTCAAAAGCGTTGCTGTGGTTCAGCTCACAATGCGCATCAGGAAACATATCTCCGATGGTATCCAGAATGTGGCGGACCTCTGCAGCTTTCATAGTGTCCCCTCCACGAAAGTAAGTATAACCGCCTGAAGCCTCACGGATATACATGCTCAAATCTAGAGAAATATAAGCAAAGAATACATTATATCGTATACTTTCTTAGCGTTCAAGCGAACATACTGCTAATCTTATATTTCAAAAAAAACGTCTTGCTCCAGTTAATCCCCTGGAGCAAGACGGTGTTTCTAACAGAAAAGCACCAAAACAATTATTGTTTCACTATTTCTACGATCTTGTCATTATTGAAATACATTATAATATTATCATTTTCTTTAAGAGATTGCACGGATAAAGTCGTGTCACCTTGATGAATATATGCATTTGCAGCCAGTACATAGCGGTAAGTATCATTAAGTGTGGCCCGTTTGGTCAGAATCTCACTGCTTGCACTCTCATAACGGGAGAAGGTCCGGCTGAGCTGGCTGAGTACGGAAATTTTGATAATCCCGTTTGCATCCTTACGCACAATAACCCGGTCAGCTGTCGTCAATCCGCTTAAAGCCGTGGTAGCTGTACCATCGCGGATAATCTGCACGCCGGCACTGGCATTAAACGGCTGGGAAGCGCCTGTATAATCCTTAATGGTGAACGTTCCCGCAGCCGCATCCAAGGAAGTGATTTGCCCCGAATACTGTTTAACCGCCTGCAGGGATACCACAGTAGAGCCGTCAAAATTCACATTTACATAATCGCCTGTTTTGATTTCGCTGATCGTGATGCTCTGGCCGGCTTCATTGGTTAGCGGAACAGCCGCCAGATACAGGTCACTGGTTCCCCCTGTTACTTTGACTGTAAGTTTATTGGCTCCGGCGTTCACGCCTGTCACCTCATGCTGGGAAGCCGAGGCTACGCGCAGCACGGAAATAATCTCCTGATTGCCGGTGAGAACAGCCGTTACCGGTACATTTATTGCCACATCCGACATGGTTGCACCTGTCTTGCCGAAAATATCCACAGCCTGCGGATAACCCATCGTCATCAGCTGGCCGTTAGCCAGTTTAAAGATGATCGTTTTGGTCGAGGCATTTATTGCAGTCAGCGTACCGGTATATTTGGTGGACAGCTCAACCGACAGTGCCCGGTCATTGATGGCCGTAACATCCACCTTCCGGTTCTCAGTCATTCTTGCTCCCATGCTGGTAATTGAAGTCGTCGGGACCCCGTCATAAGCCATCTTTGTGCTTGTATCCAGCTTGATTACATGCGCTTTACCGTTAAAATCAGTGAACGTGAGCAGCTGCGTCTTAACATTGAAGTCCACCACTGTAGCCCCGGTAAACTGGTCAATCTGCCGGCTTAACACTTCAATCTTGGTAACCTGGTCGCTGCTGTTCAGCGTTAGCTGCACATTGTCACCGCCTGTTTTATCAGCGATCAGATCGGCAGCGGCCGGATTCGCAATATTAGGAATCACAATGGCCGGTTTATCTGCCAGCAGCTTGACCTCACGGGTACCGTCCGTTTTTTGATAGACAATGGTTGAACCGGTTAATTCATAGATGAAGCCCTTGACTGTACGCTCGATCCCTGAGGTTACCTCTACGGAACGGATCAGATTATCCTTGACCGTATACGAGACAGCGGCACCCGCCTTCAGATCTGCCGGCCCGATAATGGAATTCTGGGAGCTGAACAGGGACACTCCTTCTTCCCATTTGAAGACTTCTGTCGTGCCGTCTGCAAGCTTGAACGTAATGCTCTTGGCTGCCGTATCTACACTCTGGATGCTGCCTGCAGCCGTTTTGTTAACTACACCGGAGGTCACTTGTACCTTGATAACCTTATGATTGCCGCTGTACGTTTCACGGGTTACTCTGATTTTGCTTCCTGCAGTAATGGCTGCAGGCTGGATTACGGTTCCGTTTACATCGTTGAATAATGTGCCGGCATCATATTCATATTGATCATAACCCAAAGCTGAATCTACCCAGATAATACCCGAAGAGATCTTGGCAAAAGTACCCTCTGCCTGGTCAACTTGCTGCGTAGGATCAGTCAGCTCTACGTAAGCTGCATTATATGTAGCTCCGATCACCGTAACCTTGGTATATGGCTGAATCTCATTCAGAGAGATACGTGTCTCGGAAGTACTGGTGAAATAAGCCGTATTCGCATTAAGCGTGAACTCCGAGGTTCTGCCGTTGCTGTAGAGCGACAGCTTGCCGGCATTCAGCGCACTGACGGTGCCCTTGAATGTATTATCATATTCCAGCGTATTGTGGGCCTGAGCACGGCTGAAGAAGGTTGCCAGCTGTGCCCGGGTTACAGCACCCTGCGGATCAAACCGGTTTCCGTCGAGCCCGTTAGCCAGCCCCAGATCAACCGCCGTATTAATATATCCGCGTTTGCTGGCAGATACTTTGGAATCATCGGCAAAACCGGTAGGTTCTCCGGCTACGGCAGCAGCCTGTGCACTTTTCCCAAGCGCCCGGATCAGAATTTCAGCAATCCACTCCCGGCTGGCCTTCCGTTCCCCCCAGGAGGTCTTCAGATTGTCTGCAGTCATTTCAACTGTTTTATCGAGCAGGCCCTGCTGGAAAGCAAGAATTACATAGGGCTTATAATAATTAGATACCTGAAAATCTGTCGGGAGTGCTGCATCGGTGTTCAAATTCACATTGCCCTGCAGCTTCATGAAACGCAAAGCCATCAGAACCGCTTCCTGCTGGGTAACCGGGTCTCCCGGACGGAATAAGCCGTTATTGCCGACTACAATTCCTTGCGAAGCCAGTTTGTAGATATGCTTCTCAGCCCAGAAGCCTGATTTGACATCACTGAAGATGCTTGCAGCCGCTGCCGTCTGGGTAGTTACCGCTGCGGATGGAGCTGCCGTTGCAGAGGTGTCGGCAAAAGCCGCCCCGGCGCCGCCAAGTACCATGGTGCCGGCCAGAACGGCTGAGACCGCTTTGGCAGAATAGGATCTAATGCTGCGTTTTACTTTTTTTGGACGAGACAATACGGTATTCCCCTCTCTCTGATCATCTGATTTCATCATGGGCTAAACCATCTAAGCTTGTACCCGTATTCCGTGCAGCTGTTACAGCCCGTTATTCTCCCGGGTCATCGGATGAACAAGATCGACATGGCCCATCAGGCTGTCCACTTGCTCTCCATCCACCAGAACATCAATATTCTTCACTTCGGCAAACTGGAAGAAGGTCTGTGACAGTGCACTGATGGCCAGCGCCTCACCGCCGGCTCCAAGCTGTGCTTCATCCGGTTTGTGAACATCCAGCACAATTTGTCCATTCGAGAACTCTAAAGATTTCAGTTCAATTTTGCCCCAGAGCGGAATCTGGTCGGCATTGCTGCTGTTCTGCAGCGCTTTGAAGGCTTCCGTGAATTTTTCTTTGTCATCTGTGAAGCTAACTTGAACCTCTGCAGCTACAAGATCACTCTGCTGCGGGTCGGTATAATAGACCTGGATCGTCTGGCTCTGCTTCGCGGGCTCTGCAGGCTTCTCTGTAGCTGCCGGTGCTTCGGTTGCTGCCGGAGGCGCCGGCTCAGGCGTACTTGTAGCTGCCGGTGTATTATTGCCGCCGCTGTCCGCATTTCCTTCTGCTCCGCTGACTACTTGCCCCGCTGAATCTGCCGGGGCAGCAGCAGGCTTATCCCCGCAGCCCGAAATTACTAATAGCAGCAGCACAGCTGCACCTGTATATATCCATTTCTTGTTCATCACAACATAACCCCCTTAGATGAATATGGGCAGTACAAGGCCGCAAAGTCCCTGTAACCTGAACGGTATGCTCCAAGCCGACTTTGCGGCCCTGGCTGCCGCCCGTTATTATTGAATCCCGAGATATTCCTTAATTCCTCTGACCATCGAAGCAGCGACATTGTTTTGCAGTGCCTCTGTGAACAGCAGCGCTTCATCATTCTTGTTGCTGAGGTAGCCCACTTCAAGCAATACTGCAGGCATGGTCGTTTCACGGATGACATGGAAGTTACCGTAACGCACCCCCCGGTCACTAAGTCCGGTGGCCTGCATGAGATACTTGTGCATCACATTCGCCAGAGCTTTGCTCGCATCCCGCTGGTAGTATGTTTCCGTTCCGCTCGCTGCTGAGGAATTGCTGCTGTTGGCATGGACGGAAATGAACAAATCAGCCTTGAGGTTGTTGGCAATCGCTGCTCTGTCCTTCAGCTCAAGGAAGGTATCATCACTGCGTGTCAGCACTACGTCGATTTTGTTCTCCTGTCTCAGCAACTCCGCCGCTTTCAAGATGACGGCCAGATTGAAATTCTTCTCATATTTACCGGTAACGCCGACAGCGCCTGAATCCTTGGCACCATGACCGGCATCAAGGACAACCAGCTTCCGCCCGCTGTTGCCGGGCTGTGTAGAGGTATCCTCGGTACTCTGCGCATTCAAATCAATAACAATCAGCTTAGAGGTATCTCCTGAAATTTCAACACTATAATTTTTGGGAGTGTTAAGGTCAATTACAAAACGCACGGTATATGGAGTGGTGCTGTATAAAGAGTACCGCACACCCGACACATCCGGATAATCCGTAATCGTCAGCTTACCGTTCAGGTTCGGGTCAAGCTGCTGCCCTGTGCCGAACATATCTGAGAACGTGGCATTCGGCAGATCAATGATCAGCCGCTCCGGGCTGCCTGCTTTGGAAATAGCAGGCTGGGCGTTACCGTCCAAAGCAATCGTCAGCCGGTTCTCATTAAAGCTGATCCCGTTCACCATGCTCAGGCCGTTTGTTCCGCCGTTCGGCGGCACAACAACCGTGTCTCCCCCGTCTCCTTCACCGCTGCCGCCTGTACCCGTGTTAGGCTCAGAAGTAACCGGGGTAATAAGATCTACAATCTTATTAACGTTGTCCCACTTCACCGTCAGGCCAAACTGCTCGCCGATAAACCGGATGGGCACAAGAGTCGTACCGCTGCGCAGGAGCGGGGCGGTAGTCAGCATTACGGTCTTGCCGTCAACAGAGGCCGCAGTCTGATTCACAATCAGCTGCATCGTCTTGCCCTGCTGTTCAATTGTAACGGTCTTGCTTGTCTGGTTCCAGTCCACCTTGTATCCAAGGTTCTCAGCGATCATTCTTAGGGGCACCATGATGGAGTTGTTTACATTCTCCACCTGAACATCCTGCCCTGCGGTCAGCTCCTGTCCATCCAGGAAGATCTTGCTGGACCCGGCGGAAGCAGCTTGTCCATGCTCCGGCAGAATTAATACAAAGAGCAGCAGCAACAGCACACTAGCAAATTTCTTCATTCTTCACCTCTAAGACTCTAGTATTCCGCCCTTACGAGCGATCTTGATGACATTCCAGCTGACAACCTTCGACATAGTTTAGACGCCTAAAGAACCTAAAAGTTGCGAATATATACCATTGCAAGCAGAAACGGCTGTGCCGTCTGTAGATTGGGAAGGTTCCGTTTCTCTTATTAACTGAAGGATACGCTAGCATTAATAAACTATAAATTCTTGTTATCCGGACATAATGCAGTTGGCCGCAGCTCCCTTGCCGCGGGCGTTAAAGACCCAGATATTCCCGAATTCCGGCTACAATCTCACGGGCAAGATTATCCTGCATCTGCTCGCTGTACATGGCCGCTTCATTTCCCGGATTCGTCAGATAACCTGCCTCAAGCAGCACAGCCGGCATGCTTGTTTCCCTGGTTACATGGAGACTCTTGGAGCGGACTCCGTTGTCCTTGAAGCCGGTACCGGCAACCAGATGCTTCTGCATAATCTGGGCCAGCGGAAGACTCTCACTGCGGCTGTAATAAGTTTCACTGCCGTTCACCTTGTCCCGGTTCGGGTACTCTGCTGCGAGTGAATTTCCGTGCAGCGAGATGAACAGGGTCGCTTTCGCGGCTTCAGCGATGGCTACACGCCCCTTCAAATCCAGGGTCGCATCATCCGTGCGCGTATAGACTACATCGGCCCAGCCCTCCTGGGCCAGAATGGCCCCAGCCTTCAGGATGACCGCTAGGTTGAAGGCTTTCTCCGCCTTGCCTGTAAGACTGACCGCTCCCGGCTGTGTTCCTCCATGACCCGCATCCAGTACTACAACCGGTCTGCCGTTCAGTTCCGGATTCACCACAGTCCCCGTACCGTTATTCACCGTATTAAGATCCACCGTAATGAGTCCTGTACTGTCGTCCGTGCTCACCTGATAATTCTGGGGGCCGGCGGTCTGAATTACAAACCGGACCGTTGATGGACTGTTGCTGAACAGGGCATAGCGGATCTCTGTAACCTGCGGATAACCGCTCACATCCAGCTTGCCTTGCGGACTGCCTCCGGTTGATACACCCGGAAAGCTGCCGCTGAAGTCGGAGGCAAAGGCTGCTCCCGGGAAATCTACTACAATCCGGTCAGGTCCGGTAACCTTCGTGACCGTAGGCTTGGCCCCTCCGGCAACAGCAATAATCAGGCGGTTCTCACTGAATACGGCTCCCTTTACCTGCGGAGAAGTAACTACAGGCGCGGGAGTGGCGATAATGCTGCCGCCATGCTCTTCCGTGCTGTCATTGTCTTCCGGCAGCGGCGATGGAGCAGGCACCGTCACAGCGGCTGCAGGGGCCGGTGTAGCAGAAGGCAGCGGATCAGTAGTTACCGGTTCCGGGGTTTGACTTGGAATTCCACCGCTTAAGTACACTGTCTTATCCGTATTATCCCAGCCGACACTCAGTCCGAACTGCTCGCTTACAAAACGGATCGGCACCAGAACAGTCCCGCCGTTCTGCTTCGGGGCGGCATTGAGCGACAGGCTCACGCCGTCAGCTTCAGCAGTTTTGCTTCCCACTGCAAGCTGTACAGATTTACCGTCCTGCTGGACAGTTACCTTGCGGGTCGTCTGCTCCCACAGCACCTCAAAACCAAGGTTCTCCACGACAACCCGGATCGGAATCATAACGCTTCCATTTACGTTCTCCAGGATCACTCCCTTGGGCAGTGCCAGCTCCTTGCTGTCCATCACAATGCGGCCTGCCGTGCTTCCGGCTGCGGCAGCTTCATGTCCGGTGAATGTCAGCAGTAAGAGGGGCAGCAGCAATAGCAATAATACCCGTTGTCCAGCTCGCTTCATCCTTTCCTCTCCTTTTGTCAGTTGATAGATCCATAGATAAGATTAAGACGACAGAATTTCCTAAAAGTTGCCTTTCCCGTTATGAATATATCGATTATAGCAAAAAAACTTCTATTTCCGACAGCCGGAAATAGAAGTTTTGTGTAAAATTTGTAAAGTTTACGAATTTCTTCGCCAGCTGCTCACGGATTTGCCTGATTGACTGCTGGTGAACCTATCCGAATAATTTAGCAGCATGACGTTCTTCGTATGCGGCAATTTCATCAGCATGCTTAAGCGTCAGGCCGATATCATCAAGGCCCTGCAGCAGGAACTGGCGGCGGTGCTCATCCAGCTCAATTGCAATAGACAGGCCGTAATCATCACTCAGCACTTTGTTCTCAAGATCTACGGTAAGCGAGTAGCCGTCATGTTCAGCAGTGCGGCTGAACAGGTCATCTACCTGTGACTCGGACAGCTTAATCGGCAGAATACCGTTCTTGAAGCAGTTATTGTAGAAGATATCCGCGTAAGAAGGTGCAATGACAACTCTGAACCCGTAATCCATAATTGCCCAAGGCGCATGCTCACGTGACGAGCCGCAGCCAAAGTTCGCGCGTGAGATCAGCACGGAAGCTCCCTGATAACGCGGCTTGTTCATCTCGAACGCCGCGTTGTCATTTCCCGCTTCATCAAACCGCCATTCGTAGAAAAGAAATTGTCCAAATCCGGTACGTTCAATCCGTTTGAGGAACTGCTTAGGGATGATCGCATCCGTATCCACATTTACCCGGTCAACCGGGGCTACGATTCCTGTTAATTTTTTGAAGGCTTCCATAATTTATTTCCTCCCGCTCTCTCTCAAAGTATCTATGCGTTGACAGCTTCCGTCATGTAATTCCAGTCACGGACATCAGTGAACCGGCCCTTGATTGCCGCTGCAGCCGCCATCGCCGGAGATACGAGATGTGTACGTCCGCCGCGTCCTTGACGCCCTTCAAAGTTACGGTTTGACGTTGAAGCACAGCGCTGTCCGGGCTGCAGAACGTCAGGGTTCATCGCCAGGCACATACTGCAGCCCGCTTCACGCCATTCAAAGCCAGCCTCGGTGAACACCTTGTCGAGACCTTCCTTTTCCGCCTGCATTTTCACGCGTCCGGAGCCGGGAACTACAATCGCTGTAACCTTGTCAGATACCTTGTGTCCTCTGGCTACCTGTGCAGCAGCCCGCAGATCTTCGATCCGTCCATTTGTACAGGAACCGATGAAGACATAGTCAATGCCAATCTCAGAGATAGGCGTTCCAGGAGCCAAATCCATATATTCAAGCGCTTTTTCAGCGGCTTTACGTTCATTTTCGGTTGTGAAATCTGCAGGGTTCGGAACTGTCGAGTTGATATCCGTACCCATCCCCGGGCTGGTACCCCAGGTTACTTGCGGAATCAGCGTTTCCACATCGAATTCCACTACAGTGTCGTACTGTGCGCCTTCATCACTTACAAGACCTCTCCAGCTCTCTACAGCGGCATCGTATGCTTCGCCCTGCGGCACATACTGGCGTCCGCGCAGATAGTTGAATGTAGTCTCATCCGGCGCAATCAGTCCGGCTCTTGCCCCGCCTTCAATCGACATGTTGCAGACCGTCATGCGCTCTTCCATCGACAGATCACGGATAGCCTGGCCCGTATATTCAATAACATATCCTGTAGCGAAGTCTGTACCGTACTTGGCAATAACGCCGAGAATCATATCCTTGGCTGTTACTCCCGGGTTACGGCTGCCAGTGAAACGCACTTCCATCGTCTTGGCCTTCGACTGCTGCAGACACTGGGTCGCCAGTACATGCTCAACCTCACTGGTCCCGATTCCGAAAGCCAGTGCGCCAAATGCACCGTGAGTGGAGGTATGGCTGTCACCGCAGACAATCGTCTTACCTGGATGCGTCAGGCCGATTTCCGGGCCCATAACGTGAACAACACCCTGGTCAATATCATTCAGGTCGAACAGTCTTACGCCAAAATCACGGCAGTTCTGCGAAAGCGTATCAATCTGCTGCTTGGAGATAGGATCTGTAATGTTGTAACGGTCCTTGGTTGGTACGTTGTGGTCCATGGTTGCAAAGGTCAGACCCGGACGGCGGACCTGGCGGCCGCTCAGCCGCAGACCTTCAAACGCTTGTGGAGAAGTAACCTCATGAACCAGGTGCAGATCGATATAAATGATACTAGGCTTGCCTTCTTCCTGATGAATAACGTGATTGTCCCAAATCTTCTCAAACATTGTCTTGTTGCCCATTGCTTTCACCTCATAATAGTAGGATCGTTCCACTTGGAAGAGAGAGTGGAGTCTCTCTTGAATGCTCTAAATATAACATCAGCGTGTTTATAATTCCAAGATATGATTTCTATAGGGTTCATAGGCTGCGACTATAAGCTTTGTTAACCATTTTGCAGAACGGGGAAATTAAACACCTATACTAATGAACCCTGTTATAGGATATACTTATAGTACTTATAGGTAAATGACTGGTATTGAAGGAGCTTATGTATGGAACTTAGACAATTGCAATATGCACTGCAGATTGCAGCCGAGCGGAATTTCTCCCGTGCTGCCGACAAGCTGCATCTCGCCCAGCCTTCACTCAGCCAGCAGCTCTCCAAGCTGGAAAAGGAGCTGGGCGTACTGCTCTTCCAGCGCAATACCAGCTCCGTTGAGCTGACCCATGCCGGAGAGAAGTTCGTTGAGCAGGCCCAGGCTATTATTGACGCTGTGGAGCTGCTGCGCCAGGAGATGTCCGATATCTCCCAGCTGCGAACCGGGCGGGTAGTGGTCGGCAGCATGCCGATTACCGGAGCGCATCTGCTGCCCCGTGTGCTGCCTGTCTTCAAAAATAAATATTCCGAAATTGAAATCACCCTGCTCGAGGATTCCTCCATGAATCTGGAGAAGCTGACAGCCAGCGGCCAGACTGATCTTAGCCTGCTGTCGCTCCCGCTGGAAATTCCGACGCTGGCTTACGAGGTGCTTGGCGAGGAGCGGATTGATCTGGCCGTTCCGCCCGATCATCCGCTGGCTCCGCGGAGTCTGCAAGGGATCCGCACTTCATTATCAGAGCTTAAGGATGAGCCGTTTATCGTCCTGAAAGAAGGCCAGGGCTTCCGCAAAATGACGGTGGAGCTGTGCCGGGAAGCCGGATTCGAGCCGCAGATTGTTTTTGAGAGCAGCAATATGGAGACGGTTCAATCGCTCGTCGCAGCCGGAATGGGCGTAACGCTCGTTCCCCGCTTCATCGCCCGTGCACCGCGGAGTGAATTCGTGCCTGTGTACCTGCCCCTGGCTGAACCGGTACCCGGACGCACCCTGGTTGTCGCCTACCGGCGGGGCCGCTATTTATCCCGCGCTGCTGAAGCTTTCATTGAGACCTTCAAGGACACCGTTACCGGACTGGCCGGCGAATAATCTGTCTGTCATAAAAATGCCCAACCGGCTCTACAAGCAGCTGATTGGGCTTATATGGCTGCAGCCCGCAATTGCGGACTGCCTATTTACGCAAATTATGCTGGGTGATCATCCGGTTCTGGTCATCAGGCATGCGGGAAGTACTCTCATCCACCGGCCCTCTGCTGCGGGTATCCTCCGCTTTCTCCTCTACAAACTCTCTGATGGCCTTATTTTGGAACTCGGCGGCTTCCTTGGCATTCTGGTTCTGTTCCTGCTGGACATTGTCGCTCTTGCTCACATCAATCCACCTCCTGGTAACAGATTATAAGTATTTTACCCGTTCCCCCGGCAGCTAAACATGTAATTCGCACCTGCAGCGGCCGGAAAAATATTACCCTGGCTGCTCTTTGCAAACCCGGCTTGCCCATGGTATTCTAAAGGACAAATAGTGAAACGTGCAGACGGGACCAGTAAGAATTGGCGTATATCCGCGTACAGAGAGTAAATTCCGGAAGGCTGGGAGAATTTACCGCAGATGTCCATTCTGAATCCTACCCCCGAGCGGCCTGCCCAGTCAGGACGGAAACTCCCGTTATGAGAATGAAGTCGGATGAACCCTCATCAATGAAGGTGGTACCGCGGAAGTTAACAAGCTTTCGTCCTTTGCTAAGTCTTAGGATGGGGGCTTTTTGTCATTTTCAGGTTTGCAGCGATTTTATTTGTGAGAGGAAAGTGAAAGACAATGACGACACGAATCGTGGTCAAAATAGGCAGCAGCTCACTCAGCGGCCCAGAAGGGGGATTAAACCGTGATGCCGTCAGCTTCTTCGCTTCTGAGATAGCTGCACTGCGCAAAGAAGGCTGTGAAGTGCTTCTGGTCACCTCTGGTGCCGTGGCCGCCGGCTTCCGGGGAATCGGCTATGCGTCACGGCCGAAGCTGCTGCATGAGAAGCAGGCTGCAGCGGCTGTCGGACAGGTGATGCTCATGCAGGCTTACCAGGAAGCCTTCGCCCGGCACGGTATTCCTACGGCGCAGATTCTGCTGACCCGTACCGACTTCTGCAGCCGCCGGGCCATGAACAACGCGATGATGACTGTAGAAGAATTACTGCGGCAGGGTGCGGTTCCTGTATTTAACGAGAATGATACCGTTTCGGTAGACGAGCTGAAGTTCGGCGATAATGATACTCTCTCTGCGCTTGTCGCCAATCTGCTGAAGGCGACGCGCCTGCTCGTTCTGACCGATATGGACGGCGTATACAGCGGTGACCCGCGCAAGCATCCGGATGCAGTCCGGTATCAGCATATTGAAGAAATCACACCGGAGATTTATGCCATTGCCGGCGGTGCAGGCACAAGCGTAGGCACCGGCGGCATGCGTTCCAAGATCGATGCCGCCAAAATCGCCACCCGGGGCGGTGTTCCCGTATTCATTGGCAGAGCCACTGAACCCGGCGATTTGTCGCTTGCTGCAGCAGGTACCGGCAGAGGCACTTATTTCGACACCTCCCTCTCCTCACTTCCGGTCAAGAAGCAATGGCTGGGCTTCATGTCCACCCCGCTCGGATCCCTTTATGTGGATGAAGGAGCGGTGACGGCCCTGCTGCATGGCGGGCACAGTCTGCTGCCGGTCGGAGTCAAACGGATTGAAGGCAGCTTCCATTCCGGCGATGTCGTAGAGGTGCTGGGTCCCGATGCGGCGCTGCTTGGCCGGGGCATCGTCAATTATGATGATACCCAGCTGCGGAGCATTCAAGGACTGCCCAGCCGCGAAATCGTTCCTAAGCTGGGCGAGGTTCACCGGCTTGAGGTTATCCACCGCGATGAATGGATTACACTGCGCTAGTAATAGAGGACTTAAGTGTATGCTACCCGTTCCCAATACTTTATAGGAGGAATCTACATGAGTGAAGTAGTAACCAAAGTAACGCTGGCCAAAGCGACCACAGGTGTGATCGCCGGCCTGACTACCGGACAGAAGAATGAAGCCCTGCTGGTCATGGCCGCAGCACTGCGCGCAGAAGCGGACTATATTATTGCAGCGAATGCTGAAGATCTGGAGCGCGGCCGCATGAACGGAACGCCGGAGTCCATGCTGGACCGGCTGGCGCTTGATGTCCGGCGGATTGACGGGATTGCTGAGGGGCTGCAGCAGATCGCCGTTTTGCCGGACCCGGTTGGTGATATGCTTGAAACCATTGACCGGCCGAATGGCCTGCATATTGAGAAAGTCCGCGTGCCGCTTGGCGTGATCGGCATCATCTATGAAGCCCGCCCTAATGTCACTGTCGATGCTGCCGGACTCTGTCTCAAAACAGGCAATGCTGTCGTGCTCCGCGGCGGCTCCTCCGCCCTCTCCTCCAACCGGGCAATCACTCAGGTGCTGCACCGCGCTCTGGCCGGCACTTCAGTTCCGCCGGATGCGCTGCAGCTGATCGAAGATCCTAACCGTTCTTCCGTTGATGAGATGCTGAAGCTGAACGGCCTGCTGGATGTTATTATCCCGCGCGGAGGCAGCTCACTGATTCAGAATGTAGTGATGAACGCCACGGTGCCGGTAATTGAAACCGGTGCAGGCATATGCCATACTTATCTCGATGCAAGTGCTGAGCCAGGCATGGCGCAGCGCATCAGCCTGAATGCGAAAGCACAGCGGCCTTCGGTGTGCAATTCCATGGAGACCCTGCTGATTCACCGGGATTATGCCGTCCTTCATCTGCCGGCGCTGGCCGTGGCTTTCCGTGAAGCCCGTGTGGAACTGCGCGGCTGTCCGGACACGCTGGCCCTTGTACCGTGGGCTTTACCGGTGACGGCTGAGGACTTCGCTACAGAGTACAACGACTACATTCTCAATGTGAAAATCGTTGACACTCTGGACGCAGCGCTGGCGCATATCGCCGAGTTCAGCACCAAGCACTCTGAGTGTATTGTGACTGAGGACAGCAGCCAGGCTGCCCGCTTCCTTCAGGAGGTCGATGCAGCTGCCGTGTATCATAACGCCTCCACCCGGTTTACTGACGGCTTTGAATTCGGCTTCGGCGCGGAGATCGGCATCAGTACCCAGAAGCTTCATGCCCGTGGTCCTATGGGACTGCCTGCCCTGACTTCATGCAAGTATATTATCCATGGTTCAGGCCAGATTAGGGGATAAGAATCATATATTATATAAACCATTTAGGGGGACTACCAGCCATGTGTCAGCAACCATCCATACCGCTTATCAATGATAATATTGTTTTTTATGGCGCAGGCTCAATGGCTGAGGCAATTGTGCGCGGATTGATCGCAAGGAATGTAGTTGAATCCGGCAAAATCATCATGCTGAACCGCAGCAGCAGTGAACGGCTGGCTGAGCTGCGCAGCCGTTACGGCGTGCTCGGCTATAATGACCCGGAGCAAAAAACAGAAGCTCTGCGTACAGCACCAGTCATCGTACTCGCGATGAAACCGAAAGATGCTGCTGAAGCATTGCGGGCACTCGGTCCAATACTTACACCGGATCAGCTGGTAATCTCTGTGATTGCCGGGCTGACGATCCGCACTATGCAGGGTCTCCTGGGCACTCCTCAGCCTATTGTCCGTTCGATGCCCAACACCTCAAGCTCCATCGGTCTTGGTGCCACCGGCATCGCCTTCTCCAAAGAAGTGGACGAGCAGAGCCGCCGCACTGCGCTTAATATCTTCGAGGCTGTCGGTTTAACCGCCGTAATCGACGAAGAACGGATGGAAACCTTGACCGGTATCTCCGGAAGCGGACCGGCTTATATTTACTACATGATGGAAGCGATGATTGCGGCCGGGATCCGCGGCGGACTGCCGCTTGAACAGAGCCGCGAGCTGACCGTCCAGACTGTGCTGGGAGCAGCCCGGATGGTGCAGCAGACCGGTGAAGAACCCGCCGCCCTCCGCAAAAAGGTTACCTCACCGAATGGCTCAACCCAGGCGGCGATTGAAGTGCTGGAACGCGGTGACTTTTTCGAAACCGTCATCTCTGCCGTCAGCCGCTGCGCCGAGCGTTCCCGCGAAATGGGTGCGGCGCTGGAGAAAGAATTGCAATAATTCTTTGATAATGGTCCGTGTACTATTGTTGTCCTGTACTTATGAGATTCCTGTAGAAACAGCCCGCGGTCTGCTTTATTTATAAGCAGATTGCGGGCTGTTTTTGGGATAAGGCAAGAGGAATCAAGGGCATGGGTTCCCTCTGGCTCTCCGTCAATAAAGCAGCCAGTCCCGCAACGGTGTTCAAGTACATAGTTTAGCGTTACGGACAGGAGAGACGTTAAACCTGCAGAAAGCACCTTTGTGACGGCCTCTACGGACACCAGCGCCGTTATTTCGCCAGAAAAGTGGATACATCACTCCAAAAGTGGAAAATAAGGGCTGTGGTGTTCGCAAACCCGCCAAATGGCCCGATAATGAGCTCATAAGGGCCGTGGTGTCCGTAGTACCCGAAGAGTCCGCGCGGCGGTGTTCATGCTCCTTTCCGCAACGCTGTTTCTGTTTCCCTCAGCCCTTCCTGTTCTCCTGCATCCACAATGTTGCCCAGTCTACCAAGGACCTCTGCTCCATGAACCTTACCTGTGCATGTCCAACCTGTACTGGCTGAAGCTTTACTGCCTGCTCATATGCCTGCCCCAGCACGATGAAATCACTGTCATCCACAGCCAACGTCGGATAGGTCACCCACTCACGGACACCATTAACAAGAACCGCACTGCTCTCCTCAACCATATGCTTCCCGGGGAAATCCGCCCGGGTTTCAGCTAAGTGCAGGGAAGTATTCTTGTCATGGCCTACTCCGATCAGCAGGATATGACCATTCAGCTGATACAGTCTGTCCAGCGGTGAGCCCGAGCCAAAGATATTGCTGAGATCATGATTATCCGTCAGAAACTCCGCATGTCTGCCTATTGCAGCAAAGGAGCGGGCGGGATGGTCTGATCTTGCGGCACCCGGCCATTTACGGAGCATTTCGGCCACGACACCCATCCCGACTGCCGGAGTAATCTCCTTATCGTAAGCAGGCCACTCTGCACGGATCAGCGGCCAGCCTTCCGCAGGCACCTCCCAGTGCACCCCTGTCAGCGGATCGAGATTCTTCCATGTCTGTGAAGGCATCATCAGGGTACCAGTTACACCTACAAGCTCCAGAAGCGCACGGATCAATGTCTCAGCCCCGCCGATAACATAACCCAGGCTGCGGAGTGAAACATGCACAAGCACATTCTGCCCTGCCTTTAATCCGCCGGCCGCCAACTGCTTCTTCAAATCTTCCTTTGACAACATCAGAATTGGTTCGTTAACGTTGTTCATCCTCTCTACTCCCTTCAAGTATCGATACTTATGTAAAAAAGACAACCCCGCAGTATTCTGCGGGGTTGTCTCCGGTAATCTGGAAAGCAGTGCCCTTAAGTTCAGATTAATCTATGTCAGGCATAACAATGATATGACTTATCGTCCGCCACTGCGGAATTTCTGGGAATACGCTTTGACATCCTGGGCATTCTTCACCCGGTTGCGGGCCCACTCCAGCAGAATCCGGTCAATGTAGCGGAAATGAACCTTGCCGGCGAAGACAGACTCCTTGAGCGCGAGCAGGATCAGCTCCTCAGGATAGCGGTCTTCGTCTACCCAGCAGGAAATAGTCTCACATTCCATCGGAGACAAGGGCCGGCCGAATTCCTTCTCGAAGATACTGAACAGGCTGCGGCTCTCCTCAGCCTCTTGCTCCCCTGCTCCAGCCGCGCGGCCATAGCCGCCTTCCGGTGCTGAAGCCCCGGAATAGCGCACAGCTGACCGGGAACCCGGACCGCTGTCATCCCGGCTGCGGTTCTCCTGGGACTGCTCCTGTGAGACCTCTGCCAGATAAGCGCCAAGCTTACCGTATAGGCCGGAGAAGTTGTAGCGCTCATAATGGATATCCCTCAGCTCGTCATTATCTCCGTCGATGCTGATGAACCCTTCCTTCATAAGCTTCTGCAGCTCTCCGGCAATCACGGGAATACTGCGTCCGGTTACGGTCTGCAGCTCTTCCAGAGAAGGGAAGTCTATCCCCTCCACCTGTCTGAACGAGAGCAGATGAATCAGCAGCATAGCCTCACTGCCGGTCAGATCCAGCTTCCGGTAATATTTCAAGAGAGCGTAAGGAATGACGGCCATTCCGTTCTCCAGGCCGAAGGCTGCACCTTCACCCCAGATTCTCCATCCTTTTCCGTCCATACTCATGCCCCCTTAAGCCACCCTATTTTACGGGTAGAGACGATACAGTGTACGAGGGAAGGCAATCGTCTCACGAACATGGTCAAGGCCGCAGATCCAGGCTACAGTACGCTCCAGCCCCAGGCCGAAGCCGGAGTGCGGAACGGTACCATAGGTGCGGAGATCCATGTACCATTTGTAGGTATCCATTGAAAGATTATGCTCCTTGAACCGTGACTCCAGCAGCGCCGGATCGTCAATACGCTGCGAGCCGCCGATGATCTCCCCGTAGCCTTCAGGAGCAATCATATCCGCGCACAGTACAACCTCAGGGCGTTCAGGATGCGGCTTCATGTAGAAGGCCTTGAAGGACGCCGGATAATGGGTAATGAACACCGGTCTGTCGCTCAGCTCGGCAATTGCCGTTTCATGAGGTGCTCCGAAGTCATCGCCCCAGGCGATTTCATAACCTTTTTCATTCAGGAATTTAATGGCATCGTCATAGCTGATCCGCGGGAACGGAGCTTTGATATTCTCCAGCTTGGAGACATCGCGGCCGACCGCTTCCAGCTCGGCACGGCAGTTCGTAAGCACGGACTGCACTACAAAGCTGATGAAATCCTCCTGCACGCGCAGGCTTTCTTCATGCTCTGTGAACGCCATTTCCGGTTCGATCATCCAGAACTCAATCAGGTGGCGGCGGGTTTTGGATTTCTCCGCCCGGAAGGTTGGCCCGAAGGAGTATACGCGTCCAAGAGCCATTGCAGCAGCTTCCATGTACAGCTGTCCGCTCTGGGTCAGGTACGCATCCTCTTCGAAATATTTCGTATGGAACAGGTTGGTTGTCCCTTCAGCTGACGTTGGGGTCAGGATCGGCGGATCAACCTTGGTGAACCCGTTCTCGTTGAAAAATTGCTGAACCGCACGGATAATTTCCGCACGGATGACCATTACCGCCCGCTGCTTGGAGGAACGCAGCCAGAGATGCCGGTGATCCATCAGGAAATCAACGCCATGCTCCTTCGGGGTAATCGGATAATTCTCGGTAAGATGCAATACCTCAATCCCGGTAACTGTCATTTCATAACCGGACTGGCTGCGCGGCTCCTCACGGATAATGCCCGTAACATACAGTGAGCTTTCCTGGGTAAGGCTCTTCGCATCGTCCCAGACCTGCTCAGGCACTTCCGACTTCACTACAACACCCTGGATATAGCCTGTACCATCCCGGAGCTGCAGGAACTGGATTTTACCGCTGGAGCGCTTGTTGTTCACCCAACAGCCGATTACAACACTCTCTCCGACATGCTCATTTACGCGTTTAATTACACTCTTGTTAGCCATGCCTGAAATCTCTCCTCTAAATTAGCCGTTAATTCCTTGCACAATACGGTAAGTATCACGTGCAATGACAAGCTCTTCGTTCGTTGGAACCACAAGCACCTGTACCTTGGAGCTCTCTGTAGAGATACGGCGCGGATCACCGGAGCGAACTTTATTGGCTTCAGCATCAAGCTCAATACCCAGATAGGTAAGGTTGTTCAATACTTTCTCGCGCAGCAGGGAGGCATTCTCACCTACGCCGGCTGTGAAGACGATAATATCCGCACCATTCAGTGCTGCTGCATAAGCTCCAATGTATTTACGGAGACGGTATTCATACATTTCAAAGGCCAGGGAAGCATTCGGCTCGCCTTTTTCGTATCCGTCGATAATTTCGCGCATGTCACTGCTGATGCCGGAAATGGCCAGCATACCGCTGTGCTTGTTAAGCATGGAGTTCACTTCACCATGAGTCAGTTCTTCCTTATTCATTACATAAGGGACAATTGCCGGGTCAATATCACCGCTGCGCGTACCCATCATCAGTCCTTCAAGCGGGGTCATCCCCATAGAAGTATCGACTGAGATACCGCCATCAATAGCCGTCAGGCTCGCACCGTTACCGATGTGGCAAGTAATAATCTTCAGCTCTTCAAGCGGGCGTCCGACAAACTCTGCAGCAGCCTTGCTTACATAATCATGGGAAGTTCCGTGGAAGCCGTAACGGCGGATCTTATATTTGCTGTATAGCACTCTTGGAATAGCATACAAATAAGCCTTCTCCGGCATAGTCTGATGGAATGCAGTATCAAAAATAATGGTCTGAGGCACACCAGGCATATTGCTCTCTGCGGCAAGAATCCCGAGCAAAGCGGCCGGGTTATGCAGCGGCGCCAGGTCGAAGAGCCGGCGGATTTCCGATTTGGCTTCAGGTGTTACGAGTGCAGATTCCTTAAAGCTCTCTCCGCCATGTACCACACGATGCCCTACAGCATTGATTTCATCAATGGATGCAATTACACCATGCTCTTTATCAGTCAGGTTAGCCAGAACTTTACGGATAGCTGTAGTATGCTCCAGAATCTCACTAACTTCAGTAACCTCCTGCTTGCCGGTTGGCTTGTGGTTCAGAATGGAGGAGTCCATCCCGATCCGCTCAACCAGACCTTTAGCCAGTACGGATTCATCTGTCATGTCATAGAGCTGATATTTCAAAGAAGAACTGCCTGCATTAATTACTAGTACTTTCATATCCGGTCACCATCCTTGTCATACTTGAAGAAGCCTTCGCCTGATTTTGTTCCCAGTTGTCCTGCACGCACCATCTTCTTAAGAATTGTAGAAGGGCGGTACTTAAGCTCGCCGTATTCACGGAACATATTCTCAAGTGCGGCAAGGACGGAATCCAGACCGAAGCGGTCTGCCATTTCAAGCGGCCCGTTCTGGAACTGGTAGCCGATGCGCATAGCATCATCAATATCCTCAGGGGAAGCGACACCTTCCTGCAGGACATGCATAGCTTCGTTAATGAACAGGCAAATGAGGCGTGAAGTTACGAATCCCGGGGATTCATAAATCATTACGCCCTTCTTCTCTACAACCTCATCTACAAAGGCTTTGGTATCTTCAAACGTGCTGTCTGAAGTTTTCAGTCCGCGCACGATTTCTACGAGATCAACCTTGCCTACAGGATGAATGAAGTGCATGCCGATTACGCGCTCCGGATACATAGTAGAACTGGCAAGCTCAGTCAAGCTGAGGGTCGAGGTATTGCTGGCAAGGATTATGTGGCTCGGACATACTTGGTCGAGCTGATTAAATACCTTCTGCTTCGCTTCCAGGTCCTCAACGATGGTCTCAATAACCATATCGCAGGAGCTGAGCTCAGCAAAATGTGTCACTTTTTGAATGCGGCCGAGAATCAGTTTCTTCTCCGCCTGGGTAATCGCCCATTTCTCCAGCTGCTTGTCGAGATTTGTCTCAATCATTTCGTAGGAGTAGTTCAATCTTTCAGCAGTTTTCTCCACCAGCATTACATCCAGGCCTTTGGCTGCCAGCATTTCAGCAATGCCTTGGCCCATTGTGCCACCGCCGATGACACCAATCTTCTTAAAATTCATTTAAAAGTCTCCATCCTTTCAGGTATCTATACTTTTGTATTGTACCTTGTCTGTCGAAAAAAATAAGTAGCCCGACATATAATAATATCTTAGCATGTCTGAAAAGTAAAAAAAAATAACCGGCATAAAGAATTATGCCGGTAAAAGGACACTGTCACGAAATTGACAACGAAATTGCTCCCCGGAGAGAACTTCCTCCTTCATTAAAATGTCAAGGGAGTAATCAAATACATTTCTTTGCTTGTTCAGCAGATCTCTGGTGCGGGCCATCAGCTCATCCAGGATCTTACTGTTCTCCTTCATCAGCTCTTCGGTCGTCACCATCTGCAGATTGGCAATACCGAGTGAGGTAAGACCTGACTTCATCATCGTCTCCACAATATTCAGCGCCTGGTCGAAGTCGCCGCGCGAACCGGTGCTGCGCCCGCCGTAATACATCTCCTCAGCTACCGCTCCGCCCAGTGCAATCATAATCTGATGCTCCAGATAATCCTTCGTATACAGATACTGCTCTGTCTGCGGGTTATGCCTTACATACCCGAGAGCCTGTCCGCGCGGAGTCAGTGTGACCTGGCTGACGCTTCCCGGACGCAGCAGCTCAGCCATAATAGCATGTCCAAGCTCATGAATCGCTACCCGCTGCTTCTCTTCATGATTGGTCTCGCGGTCAGTCTTCTCACCCATCATTACCTTATCAATCGCCATCGACAGATGACGCTGCTCCACCTCGGTGAGATTCTCACGCATCATGTAGATTGCCGCCTCATTCATCACGCTCTCCAATTGGGCACCGGAGAAGCCGTAAGCCTCCTCGGCGATTTTATCCAGATCAACACTCTCATGCAGCGGCTTGTTATTGGCGTGCAGATCAAGGATCGACTTGCGCCCCTTCTTGTCAGGCATGTCCACCTGGATGTGGCGGTCGAAGCGTCCCGGGCGCAGCAGTGCCGAGTCGAGCATTTCCTTACGGTTCGTTGCTGCGACCAGCAGAATCCGCGGGGTCTCATTGTTGTAAATCCCGTCCATCTCCGTCAGCAGCTGATTGAGCGTCTGATCATATTCACGCTGCTGTCCGCCTTCACGCTTCCCGCCGATGACATCAATTTCATCAATAAAAATAATGGCGCTCTGCTTGTTCTCCTTCAGTGCGCGCGTGCGGGCATCCTTGAACAGGTCACGGATACGTCCGGCACCGACACCGACATACATCTCTACAAACTCACTGCCTGAAGCCGCCACAAATACGGAATTGGTATAATGCGCTGCAGCTTTAGCCATCAGCGTCTTACCGGTCCCCGGAGGGCCTGTAAGCAGAATCCCTTTGAGCGGACGAATCCCGAATTTGCTGATTTCTTCGTGCCGGATCAGGAAATCCAGCGCCTCGCGCAGCTCCTGCTTCGCATTGTCCTGGCCGCCGATTTGTTCAAACGTCAGCTTGGCAGGGCCGCTTTTTTTGCGTTTTTTATCCGCACCGGCATTAACCGTAAGACCGCCGCGCGCATGGGCAATGAACAGAAGGGCAGCAACCATGCCGGCTGCAACGATTACAGGGATAATATTAATTCCGACAAAAGCCATAAAAACGAGCAGCACCGGAACAAATCCGGCCAGAATCTCTTTCCACCACTTAGGCATTGTTCCACACTCCCATCGCAGCCGCTGTACGCGGAAGAATAATAAATTTACTCTCTTTCCCGTCACTCAGGCTTACGTATACGTTATTGTCATCAATCTCAGTAGTTGCTGTAACTGCACTGTACTGGCTGTATTCTGCCTTCAGGTCATCCAGCTTGGCGGGAATCAGGGTATATTTCCGGCTCTCCATCGCTTCCGCCACAGAGAACATCGCCTTGTCCCAGTACTCGTCCAGCAGAGCGCTTGAGTGCTGCTCCACATCCAGCTTAAGTGTACGGCCGTTAATAGCGGAGCCGCCCTCTTTGGAGACATACTGCACCAGCTCGCGCAATTTCGTGCCCGGCTGTAAATCAAGTTTCAAAGTTACCTCATTGCGTTTAATAGTAATATGGGAATCCTTCACGCCCTCATAGGACGATACAAGCTTTTGCAGCGGCTCCTGAACAGCGAACTGGCGGTAAGCATACCAGCCACCAAACAACAGGGCAACGGACAGCAGAGACGTTAGAAGCACAGGCATAAGACGCAGTTTCAAGAAACGTCCTCCTCTCAAAGATGAGCAAGCTATTATTTATAATAATGACCAGCAAGCATGTCCAGTTTCCGAACTCGCATGCTCTTAAGCATGCCTTGATACAAATAGTAGTATATCACAGGTGTATATACGATTTTACGGAAAAGTGTGAATATATTTAAAATTTTTGATACTAATTTCTGGATGTTTCAGAAGATTATCATTCTTTATCGGCAAAAGAGCTGCTTCAGATTAGCCCCGTTTGGGCGTAATATAAAAAACAGCAGCTCAGAATCCTGCTCTGAACTGCTGTTGCCTTCACTCTATCCTCATTTTACAATTCTGCGTATACATCAAGCTCTATCATGAATATATCTTTCAACATATACTATAATATATCAATCGATGCTATCCTTCTTTCAAACCATCAATCAATCCGAACGTAAACGAGAGTACCGGCAAAATAATTTCAAAGGCCAGAAGTAAATAACCAATAATGACTTGGGACTTCCTTCCACTCTTCCGTCCCAACCGGATGCAAAGAATACTGCCCATAATCATAAGGATATACGTTGTAAAGTAATGCATTTCGGCCTCCCATGAGCGTTTTTAACAAAAAAAGCAGGAGAACAATCCCTTGTCCCCCCGCCTGATTAAGCATGGAATGCTGCCGGTATTTTATTACCGGATGGGCAGGCTGTAACCGTCCCCAATGGCGCTGCCATCACTGAAACGGTAAAAGCTGTAATAGAACCGCCCGTCTTTTTTATAAAATAACTGCCAGACATATTCTCCGCTATACACACCAGGCAGCAGCCGTTTAATCGTGATGCCCGGGAGCTCACGTGCGATCTTGTCACGGATCTGGGCCTCTGAGGTTCCCTTACTGATCTCTTCCGCATATACCCCGTTCTCTCCCCCGGCAGGCTTGCCTTCCGTGGTAAAGCGGACCCAGACCATCAGCTCTGTACCTGCGTCATTGATGCCGGTAAGGACCCAGTAGATTGAATTTTCATCCCAGATGGATTTCTGCGCCTTCGTTATTTCCGTCAGCCCGGCCTGCGTTCTGGCAAGCTGCCTGGCTTCATTCCGCTCGTTCCACTGATCCTTCATAATGTAGGCGTAAAACTGGCTTAGTCCGAACAGAAGGAGCAATACCAGGGAGATCCCCAGCGGAAGCCACTTTCTCCTCTTTTTCAACATGCAGCTTCCTTTCTATATAACCTCTATTACCGTTTAAGCAGATTTTCGAACGTTTCCTGCGCTTTACGGCGGATAGCCTCTTCGTCCAGGGTAAGGCACTGCTTGTGCTTCACAACCTGCTTGCCGTTCACCCATACATGCTCGACATCCTTGCCGCTGGCTGAATATACGGCATGTGACAAGAGATCCGTGTGCGGCAGCAAATGCGGCTGATCGATATCAATCGCGATGAAATCGGCCTTCATCCCCGCAGCAAGACGCCCGATATTATTCAGGAAAATAGACTGCGCCCCGTATTCTGTCGCCATCAGCAGCGCCTGCGGTGCCGGTACGGCCGTCGGATCACCGCTCACACCCTTGTGAATCAGCGCGGCCATCCGCATCTCCTCAAACATATCCAGGTTGTTGTTGCTGGCTGCACCGTCTGTGCCGAGTGACACCTTAACACCGGCTCTCAGCAAATCCGGAACACGGGCTACGCCGCTGGCCAGCTTCAGGTTGCTGCAGGGATTATGCGATACGCCGACATTATGGCGGGCAAGAATTCCGATCTCCTCATCATTCAGATGAACACCGTGGGCAACCAGGGACGGACGCGTGAACATGCCCAGCTTCTCAAGGTGTGCAACCGGACGGAGTCCGTAATCAGCCGCGTTCTGTTCTACCTCACGCAGGGTTTCGGACATATGCGTATGCATCGGCAGGTCCAGATCATGGGCAGCCTGTACAAACCTCATGAAGAACTCAGGAGGGCAGGTGTAAGGCGCATGCGGCGAGATCATCGAGGTAATTCTGCCGTCTGCCTTGCCATGCCAGTTCCGGGCAAAAGCAACCGCTTCCGCCAGCTTGTGGTTCTGCACCTCTTCGGGACACAGGCCGATAACGCCGCGCATCAGCACGCCGCGGATTCCGGACTGCTCCGTAACCTCCGCTACCCGGTCCATGTGGTCGTACATATCGAGGAAGGTGGTAGTGCCGCTCTTCAGCATCTCCAGCACGGACAGCGAAGTTCCCCAATACACATCATCACCGGTGAATTTCTCTTCCATCGGCCACATTTTTTCCTGCAGCCAGGCTTGAAGGACCATATCATCACCATACCCGCGGAGCAGCGACATGGCTGCATGGCCGTGTGTATTAATGAGACCCGGCATGAACAGCAGACGGCTGCCGTCGATGACCTGGAAATCCTCACCCGTTACAGGCTTAGCTTCACCTATGTACGTAATCAGATCATTTTCTATAGTCATATAACCGCTCAGCACCGGCTGGTCACTGCCCGGAACGAGGAAACGGCCATTCTCAATAACAGTTTTATTGCTGCTCATCTGCCACTTCTTCCTTTCCATCATGCAAATAATAAGCCAGACTCTGCAGATCGGTAGTGAAGTCGGCAGCGTGAATCCGGATGTTCGCCGGCGTCTTCAGAATGACCGGGGCAAAGTTCAGAATAGCCTCAATCCCTGAATCCACCAGGATATCCGCTACATTCTGGGCTTCGCTGTCCGGTACGGTAATGATCCCGATACGAATGCCCTGCGCGCGGATTGTATCACCAAGCTCATTCATCGGCTGTACGGTCAGAGAGTTGATCTGCTGGCCTACTTTAGGCTCGTAAGCATCAAAAATAGCCGTGATCTTCATCGTATCCTTCAGATAGGCATTGTAATTGGACAAGGCATGGCCGAGATTACCGGCTCCTACCAGCGCTACATTAATTTGCTGGTCCAGCTTCAGAATGTGGCGGATTTTCTCTATGAGATAAGAGACATCATAACCGATGCCCTTTCTGCCGAAATCCCCGAAATAAGCCAGGTCCTTGCGGATCTGGGCAGGGTTCAGATCAAGCTTTTGTCCCAGCTCCTGAGAAGAAACTGTAGAGATTTCACGTTTTTGGAGATCGTTCAGGAAACGCAGGTACACTGGGAGCCTGCGCACGACGGCCTCCGATATTTTATCCGATTTCATGTTTTCTCCTCCTAAAAGTTTTGTAAGCAAACGCTTCATTTATTAACTTCGTGCAAAACTTGCTTCGTAAGCATAGTCTTAGTTTGATAGCATTAAAAAAGTTGAACTTAAAGCTGAATTGTCACTGCGGTGAACATTTGGACTTCCGGCCGCTGTTGCCCCAAAATTTCTTAATTAATACCACTTTTAGCGGTATAAATCCGGTGGCAAAGGCGATCGCTATCGCTCCTACAGTTCCAAATTTCCCCTTCGATCCTTTTTGCTTTTCGTTAGTTATAGAAACCCTGCTCCGCTGCCGCGGCATCTGGTCAGCAGCAGCGACCGGGTCTTCGGGTAAATTAGGATCTATTAATAATATCAACCGGCAGCCGTTTATGAAACCCCGCCTTCATCAAGCCACTCTGCAATCCGCGGAACCATCTGCTCAGTCAGCATATGCTCCATCTTCGGACCGGGCAGTGAATACAGGAAGTATTTCCCGTAATAAGCTTCAATGACCCTGGTATCATATACAATAACAATGCCGCGGTCTTGTGCGGTGCGGACCAGCCGTCCAAAGCCCTGCTTGAACCGGATGACCGCCTGCGGAACAGACAGCTTCATAAACGGATTTTTCTTTTGGGCCTGCAGCAGCTCCGACTTCGCTTCGGCGAGCGGATGGTTCGGCGGCTGAAACGGCAGTCTGACGATAGCGAGACAGGTCAGTGCATCTCCGGGAATGTCTACCCCTTCCCAGAAGCTGCTCGTACCCAGCAGCACCGCAGCCGGGCTGTCCTGGAAACGGCGGATCAGCTTGCTCCGGCTACCGCCCTCCACCCCTTGTCCAAGCACTGAGATATCCTGCATTGCCAGGGCTTCCTTAAGCGGATCATACACCTGCCGCAGCATTTTGTATGATGTGAACAGCACCAGCATCCGCCCGCGCGTGGCTATAGCCGCTTCTGCGAGTGAACGTACCAGCGTATCAACGAACCGGGCATCCCCGATGCTGCCCTTCACGCTTGGGAAGTCACGGGGGATGACCAGCAGCGCCTGCTCCCGGTAGTTGAACGGAGACGGCAGCAGCGAAGTCATCAGCCGTCCTTCTTCTGCAGCTCCGCCCAGACCCAGATTATCAATCATGAACTGGAAGGATTTGTCCACCGACAAAGTGGCGGAAGTCAGAATAATACTCTTCTTCTTGTCGAAGAACAGCTCTCTGAGCTGTGTGCTGACATCGACCGGAACAGCGTACATCTGCAGTGACTTGCCGCGGTAATTGCCGCTTCCCTCCAGCCAATACACAATATTCTCATCGTTCAGCGTCATGAAGAACCGGATCTGCTCCCGGATGGATGCAAGGTCCTTGAACAGTCCGCCGATGTCAGTCACAAGGCTGTCTGAAGACGACTGGCTGTCCGTATCCCGCATCTCGCTGAGCATTTTATCACCCTTACGGATAATATCGCTCAGGCTGAGATGAAGCGTATTCTCCAGCGCAGCCAGTTCTTCCCACTCCTTTGGCTTCTTTCCGGGCAGCAGGCGCGCAACCAGCTGCCCGGCTTCTCCGGCCCCGGCATCGCTGCGCTCCGGCAGCAGGCCAAACAGCCTGTCGCTAAGCGCATCCCACGACTCCTTCACGGTGAGCAGGTCTGGATAGATGCGGTCAATAACCCCGCTCCATTCCGAAGCCTGCTCACTGCCTGAAGACTGCAAAGTCTGGCGCAGGGCCGGCAGCTGACCGCTGCGGCTGTCCTTGTACAGACGGGTAAGCGTATGGGCGACTGTGAAATATTTCATCTGCATGCCCAGATGCTTACCGGCGATATCTTCCAGATGATGCGCCTCATCAATAACCAGATGCTCGTAAGCCGGAAGCAGCTGATGCCCGGCCTTAACGTCTGCGAACAGTTTGGAGTGATTGGTAACAACTACATCGGCAATTCCGGCTTCATGCTTCGCCCGGTGATAATAACATTTGCGGAACCACGGACAGGAACGCCCCAGACAGGAGTCGGTATCACTGGCTACCGTCTCCCAGAAATCACCTCCGCGGCCGTGTAAATTAAGCTCCTCATCATCGCCTGTCTGCGTCTGGGTCAGCCAGACGATCATTTGCGCTGCTGTCAGCGCTTCTTCCCGGGTGCTTGTGAAATCCTTCTTAATAATTCTATGTTCAAACTTGCGGAGACACAAATAATGCCCTCTTCCCTTAAAGATCGCAGCCTTAAACGGGAACGGGACGACGCTGGTGAGCAAAGGGATATCGCGTTCACGCAGTTGATCCTGCAGGTTGATCGTATGCGTGCTGACCATGACCTTCTCGTCACTGCGGATACTGTGATAAATGGCCGGCAGCAGGTAACCGAGCGATTTGCCCGTTCCGGTGCCCGCTTCAATCAGCAGATGCTTATCCTGCGCAAGCGCCGTCATTACCTCGTGAATCATAAGCTCCTGCGCCTCGCGGCTCTCATATTGCGGAAGGGCCTCTTTAAGGCGCAGGGTGACCTCTTCCATGTATTCCTTGAACGTAATATTCTGCAGCGGATTGCCTGCGTGATCCTCACGCGGCGGAGCCAGCTCCGCCCAGTCCCCTACAGCCAGCGCCAGCTGCCGGTAGAAGGTTAAATCACCTTCCGGCTGAAAGGTCTCCATCTCGCGCTCACGGAGGAGTCCGTCGAAGTACCAGGCAAGATCACTGTCCTCATCTGTGAACAGCTCATTCAGCCGCTGAATGGTCAGCAGAGGCAGACTGTAGAGCTCCTCCAGACATTTCAGCAGCACCAGCGCGGTAGCCAGCGCATCACTGTCCGCCTGATGCGGACGGTCATGCGTAATGCCGAAATGATTACTCACTGCACCAAGCTGGTAAGTTGTCAGTGAAGGAAAGCATATTTTGAGAAAATCGATAGTATCCAGAATCCGCCCCTGAAACGGCAGATAGCCGCAGCGGTCCAGCGCATTCTGCAAAAAATGAAAATCAAACGCCACATTATGTCCAACCAGCACCACATCATCAAGCAGCGGCACCAGCTCCATCATCATCTCATCAAGCTCCGGCGCATCCTGTACATCACTATCTGTAATTCCGGTCAGGCCCGTAATAAAAGGAGGAATCGGCGCTCCGGGCTTGACGTAGGAACCATACACCCGGGAGATCGTCCCGTCATCCTCTATAATGGCAAGGCCAACCTGGATAATCTCTCCCACAGATTGGGTTCCTGTAGTTTCAAAATCAAGCACGGCAAATTTCATTATAAGTTCTATTCCCTTTCCCATGAGACTCTTTATCAGCATAACAGAAGTTACGAAAAAAGGCGATGCACACCCCGGGAAGTAGGTTGCACCGCTTGAATGGATACAAATGTTTATAAAAGCGAAACCAGCTGCTGCCCGAACTGCAGCTTCCCGCCGCGTCTTGCGCAAACCTCCAGGTTCAGGCTTGGCTCCGGGAGGGCCGGATCATGCAGCAGGGAGAGGCTGAACAGCTCGCTTGCTTCGTTGAAGCGTTCCTGCGAGGCTCTGATGCAGCCGAGCGCATTATAGATCATTGCCTTCAGCTTCGTCTCACGGATGAGGCCAAGCATATGATGCAGATGGCTCCAGGCAGTCTCCCCTTCACCTTCCTGCAGGTAAGCCATGGCCAGATACAGCCGGGCCGCGAGGCTGTCCGGATGCTTCGCTGTAACTTCCTTGAACTGGTCAATGCACTTGCGGTACATCAGCAGCTTGTAGTACCCCTGGCCGCGGACAAAAGCATCCATAGCCAGCTCAGGCGCCTCCTGCTCCGGCGTAGCCTCCTCCGGCTGAAGCTGGAAGTCCGCCCCGTCACGGAACTGGCTTAGCTTCTCGGCAAAGGCCAGCCATTCATCCATGACATTATCGCTGATCCGGTGAAGCATATTATATTTGGATAAAAGGTCGTTGCGGCGGGCTCCCTCCGCACAAGGGTAGTCGGTTATGATCTCCTCGAGCATCTTGTTCATCTCAGCAAATAAATGTTGAAACAACGGACATCCCACCCTTACTGATAATGAAGTCAGCTAAGCTTGCCTGCCTTCATTTTTCACAAGTCGGAGTGTCTTCATCCCTGCCATTGATTACATGGCACTGCCGCGGATGCTTCAGGCGATCGTTGCATGAATCTCATGATCCGCCAGCTTCACCGGCTTATTGTCCGCATCTACGAACACAACAGTCGGCTTATGGCCCGCCAGCTCCTCGGACGACAGCATTGCGTAAGAAATAATAATAACAGTATCACCAGGCTGTACCAAACGGGCGGCAGCACCGTTCAGACAAATCACACCGCTGCCGCGCGGTCCGGGAATGACATAAGTTTCAAGACGGGATCCGTTATTGTTGTCCACAATCTGCACCTTTTCGTTCTCCAGCAGATCAGCCGCTTCCATCAGATCCTCATCAATGGTAATGCTGCCTACATAATTAAGGTTAGCTTCGGTGACGGTGGCCCGGTGGATTTTGGATTTCATCATATGTCTAAACAAGTGCGTGAGCCTCCTTAGGAATAAATACATTATTGTCAATCAGGCGGGTTCTGCCGAACTTCACAGCGAGAGCCATAATGACTTCCCCGCCAGCCGTACTAAGCGGGCTGCCGCCTTCCAGCTGCTCCAGATCCGGGAAGGTCAGAATCTCGGCATAATCGATAACGGCAAGCGGGGATTCCGAAATAACCGATACCAGCAGCCGGCGGGCTTCATCTGCAGTGCGGACCGTACCGGCTTCAATCGCCTGACGGGCTTCGCGCAGGGACCGTGACAAGACCAGCGCCTGGCTGCGCTCCTCTGCACTCAGGTACACATTGCGCGAGCTTAAGGCGAGGCCGTCTTCTTCACGCACAATCGGACAAGCAATAATCTCAACGTTCATATTGAGGTCAGCCACCATCCGGCGGAGAACGGCCACCTGCTGGGCATCCTTCAGCCCGAAGAAGGCATACTCCGGCTGCACCATATTAAACAGCTTACTGACAACGGTAGTCACCCCGTCAAAATGCCCCGGGCGCGATGCTCCGCAAAGCTGCGTTGTCAGCGAAGAAACAGTTACAGCAGTACGGACCGGCTGAGGATACATTTCCTCTACACTGGGGATAAATACAATATCTGCCCCTTCACGCTCGGCCAGCTCCAGATCGCGCTGTTCATCACGCGGATAAGCGGCATAGTCCTCATTCGGCCCAAACTGCAGCGGGTTGACAAAAATACTCATCACCACGGTGCCGCTCTTCTCCCCGGCCTTGCGCAGCAGGCTCGCATGTCCTTCATGCAGATATCCCATAGTTGGAACAAATCCGACCGGGCCATGCCCACCTTGCTTCATATATTCAAGCGCTTCGCGCAATTGTGCTACGGTTCTAATGACTCTCATTTTAGTTCGCTCCTTTTACGGCGCCGCCATACAGCGATTCCAGTACAGTTTCATCTGCATTAAACACATGGCTCTCCGCCGGGAAGGACCGGTCCTTCACTTCGCGGACATAGCTGCTGATGCCTTCCCGGATCAGGCTCCCGACATCCGCGTAGGTTTTGACGAACCGTTTCTCCCGGTAAGGGGAGGCATAGCGCAGGACATCATGGAACACCAGCACCTGGCCGTCACAGTAACGGCCTGCACCAATGCCGATGGTCGGAATGCTGACCGCCTTGGAGATGGCTTCCGCCACCTCTTCGGTTACCAGCTCCAGCACGATGCCGAACGCCCCGGCAGCCTCCAGAGCCTTTGCTTCATCCATCAGCCGCTGCGCATCCTTAGCGTCCTTGCCCTGAATCCGGTAGCCGCCAATCATATTCACAGATTGCGGAGTCAGGCCAATATGGCCGAGAACCGGCACACCGGCGGCAACCACTGCGGATACCGCCGCGCAGATTTCCAGTCCGCCTTCCATTTTGACCGCATGGGCCTGGCCTTCCTGCATCAGCCTGCGCACCCCGTGCAGCGTAGCGTCTACACTGCCGTGATACGTCATGAAAGGCATATCTGCGATAATGAATGTATTCTGCGCCCCGCGCTTCACGCTGCGGGTGTGATAGACCATATCGTCTATGGTAACCGGCAGGGTCGTATCGTACCCGAGCACAACATTTCCAAGCGAATCCCCGACCAGAATCAGGTCTACTCCCGCTTCCTCAGCCAGGAGGGCGGAGGGGTAATCATAAGCGGTCAGCATGCTGAGAGGCACACCGTCCGCTTTCATCTTTTTCATTTTCACAATATTCAGTGCATGTTTGTCTGCCATTTGCTCTCATTCCCCTTTGCTTTTCAATAAATACGCGTTGCCGCGCAAACAAAAAAACCTTTTAGCATGGTCCGCTAAAAAGGTCCGAAGGGCAAAAAAGAGTCACTCGCGATCGTCCCTTCTGTCTCGGTCCTTACGGCTCAGAGCAGAATCCAACGTAACCGTTACTTCCAGTTATGAAGGTACATCCGGTAAACTAATTTCTGAAAAAAGGTTTAATTGCGTGAGTACAGCTCGGTCATCCGATGCCGCCTCTACAGCTAGTATAACAAAATCCGCAGACAATTACACCACCTAAGCTAAAACGGGTATCCTCCCCTGAAGGACAATAACCGTCTTTCGCTTATATCAATTCAATCTCGCCGGACAGCACACTGGTAATTTCGCCAGTGCTGCTGCTGCGCAGCATTAGCCCGCCGCCCTCATCAAGCCCGACAGCAACCGCTTCTGTGCGCCCCCGGGATGAATTCACACTCACCTGGCGGCCCAGCGTAACCGACATGGATTCCCACAGCACCTTGATGGGCTGAAATCCGTGGGCGATGTAAAGAGTATACAGATATTCAAGCTCGGTCAGTACGGCTGCCGCCAGCCTCATCCGGTCCACCGGAATGCCCCCGCCTTCAATCAGCAGGGAGGTTCCGACCGTCTTCAGCTCGTCCGGATAGTCTTCCTCTGTCAAGTTAACCGCAATCCCGATGCCGGCGATGCAATAGTGCAAGCCGCCTTCCCTGAAGGAGGATTCGAGCAGAATGCCGCAGATTTTGCGCCCGCCGGCCAGCAGGTCGTTCGGCCATTTGATTCCGGCCGGCACTCCTGTAACCGTACGGATCGCGGTACAGACCGCCACCCCGGCGAGCAGTGTCAGCTGCGGGGTCAGGCTAAGGGGAAGCTCCGGGCGCAGCACGAGGCTCATCCAGATGCCTTTGCCGCGCGGGGAATGCCACTTGCGGCCCATTCTTCCCCGCCCTCCGGTCTGCTCCTCAGCCATCACCGCGGTCCCTTCTGGAGCACCGTTCTCGGCCAGCCGCTTGGCCTCCTCCTGTGTCGAGGACACTGTATCTAACCGCTGAATCCGGCCAGGCCAGGCCGAAACGAAGTTCTCCCGCTTCATGAGTCCGGGCGGCAGTGGATAATCACTCTTCATCTCTATCCATCCTTTGCGCTTCCTGCAGCAGTAATTGATTGTCATTAGCAATCTCGCCGGCCGCCGCTGCCAGCAGCAGCCGGTTCAGCAGCACGCCCAGCCAAGGCCCGGGACGTTTGTCCAGCACAGCTGTCAGCTCATGCCCTGACACGGCCAGCTCACCCAGGCTCTGCAGCCGCATCTCTGCGGTCCAGGACCGCATCTGTGCAATGCCGGGTAAGCTGGCCTTAGAGCCGGGCCCGGAGGTGGAGGCGGCTGCAGCGCCAAGGCTAAAGGCACCGCGCTCCGGCGTGGGCGTAGCCGTAGCAGAGCAACCGGCGGCCCGCTCAGCCGCCTCAGCCACGGTCAGCCATCCTTCGGCGGCTGACCGGCCGTGGGCCAGCACGGCGGCGATCCAGCGCCGCCGGAGCCCTGCGGAGGCGCCGGGATCCTCCGGCGCCTCCGCTGCCAGCGCCGCGTCCCAGGCTTCGCGGACGCGCAGCACGGCGGCGATGCCGGAGAGCGCCGCCCCCGGGAACTTCCATGCCCGCAGGAGCTCACCGGCCGTATCGGCCGATGATCCCAGGGCATGGAGCAGGAGCGCCCAACGCAGGCGGGCGTCCTGCAGGTCCGCGAGACCGGCTGAACGGGCGGCGGCTGCCGCCAGGTCCCGGCCGGTCCAGGGGAACGGCGCTTTGCCGCGCGGCAAGAGGCCGCTGCGCAGCAGCAGGCCCAGCCCGCGCTGCGGATGCGGGCCTTCGACGATGCGCTCTATTTCCGAGCGCATCCGCTCCACAGCAATATGCGCCAGCTTGTCACGCTGGCGCAGGAGCCCCCGCCATGTATTCTTGGCGATGGCGAAATCAAGAACAGAAGCAAACCGCACGCAGCGGAGCATCCGCAGCGCGTCTTCATCGAAGCGTTCCTCCGCCTTGCCGACGCAGCGGATCAGCCGGAGCTGAAGATCCCGCGCCCCGTGGAAGGGATCGATCATTACGCCGTCTTGGCCGCAACAGATCGCATTAATTGTGAAGTCGCGGCGGCGGAGATCCTCCTTCACATCACGTACGAACGAAACATGCTCCGGACGGCGGTGATCGGCATAGCCGCTCTCCGTCCGGTAGGTTGTAACCTCAAAGCTATGCCCGCCCTGCAGCACAGTAACTGTGCCATGCGCAAGCCCGGTGGGCACGCAGCGCGGAAACAGGGCGATGACCTCCTCCGGAAGGGCAGAGGTCGTCAGGTCCATATCATGCACCGGCCGGCCTAACAGCTCGTCACGCAGACAGCCGCCGACAAAAAAAGCCTCGTGCCCGTCTGCAAGCAGAGCTGCAATCACCACACCGGCGGCTTCCGCCATGCCGGATGGTGCCATTGTCCATTTCATGCCAAACTCCTTACCCCCGGATAGGGTCCAGCCCGGGTACCCTGCGTCCAAGCACACGGTAATAAATATCTTCGTATTGATCAGTAATCATATCTCTGCTGAAATCATTGCAGGCCCGCTCGAGACAAGCGCGCCTGAAGCTTTCAGCCATACCGGTATCCGAGAGCAGCTTAACCGCATACCCTGCCATCGCTTCGGTATCCCCCACAGGGGCAAGGAAGCCGGTAATGCCATGCTGAATCAGCTCCGGGATGCCTCCCGTCTGCGAACCGATCGTCGGAACACCGCAGGCCATCGCTTCCAGTGCAACAAGCCCGAAGCTCTCCTTCTCCGATGGAAGCAGCAGCAGATCAGCCAGCGAGATCACCTGGGCAATCTCATCCTGCTTGCCGAGGAAGCGCACCTTGTCATCAAGGCCCATCTCACTGATTTTCGCCTGAATCTTCGGCAGATCGGGTCCTTCACCGACCAGCAGCAGCCGTGAAGGAACCTTCTGGTTCACACGGGCGAATACATCCACCACATCGCTGACCCGCTTAACCGGACGGAAGTTGCTGATATGCATCAGAATTTTCTCATCCGGCGATGCAAAGTCCCCCCGCAGGTCCGTGACATCACGGGGATAGTAGACCCGCTTATCCACGAAATTATAAGTTAAATCTATCCCGCGGGTAATATCGAGCACTTTGCGCGTTTCGTTAATCAGGTCCTGAGAAACCGCTGTCACCGCATCGCTCTCGTTAATACCAAGGCGGATCAGATCCTTAAGCGATTCATCCTGGCCCAGCACCGTGATATCCGTGCCGTGCAGTGTAGTTACCACCTTAATATCATTGCCGAGGATCTGCTTCGCCAGATAGGCGCAGACGGCATGCGGCACCGCGTAATGCACGTGGAATAAATCCAGCTTCTGCATCTTGGCCACCTGGGCCATCTTGGTTGCCAGCGCAAGGTCATACGGCGGATAACGGAACACATAATAATCGTTAACCTCAACCTCATGATAAAATATATTCTTCTGAAACGTTCCAAGCCGGAACGGGATACTGTGTGTAATAAAATGGACCTCATGGCCTTTTTCAGCCAATAGCTTGCCCAGTTCAGTTGCCACTACGCCCGAGCCACCAAGAGACGGATAACAAGTGATGCCTATTTTCAGCCGGTCCATAGCTCCGCCCCTTCTCCCTGACATCTTTCCATTACTTCAAGTAATGACATGAATTTATTATAGTTGTTTTTGAACTATTTTCAAACCTTAGGCCTGCGGGCGTGCTGCGCTGAACAAATCAACCGTGTGCGGCACCTTGCTGGTGAACCCTTCCGCATAAGGAATGAGCCGCCGCTGTCCAAGCAGCATATCTCTTGCGCGGACACGTTCAATATACCCTTCCGTTAGCGGCGTCTTCACGGTGTCTTCACCCGGGGCAAGCCCGAATTGTGAACGATAACAGGAGAGCGCCTGCTCTTTCAGGGGATACTGCGCAGTAACATCCACTATCAGATCGCTGCGGCCAAGGTCATTTATGAAATAAAAATATAATTGCGGCTCAGGAATGCTGGGCTTGTCCGGCATATATTTGCGCAGCTTGGCGTTAAATACAGCCTCCTCCACCAGCTTGCTGCAGGCGATATGATCCGGATGGCGGTCTTCAAAGTAAGGGGCAAACACAATTGCCGGTGCAAAGCGGCGGATTTCCGCCGTCACTGCCGCCAAATGGCTCTCAGTCAAATACAGCCCCCGGTCAGGCAGCCCCAGATTGGTGCGTACAGAAACCCCAAGCAGATCAGCCGCCTGCTGTGCCTCAAGCTTACGGAGCTCCACAGTACCGTTGGAGGACATTTCCGCTCCGGTCAGATCACACAGGCCCACTTTGAAGCCGGCCGCAGTGTGCTTGGCAATCGTACCTGCCATGCCGATTTCGGCATCATCCGCATGCGCGCCAAATACCAGAATGTCGAGTTTCATTATTCATCCACACCCGGTTTGTATTTATGTACCAGCTCACGCCAGCCGAAATCGCCGCGGTCAATGGCCTTGACCAGAATCTCTGCAGTAGCAATATTCGTGGCCACCGGAATTCCGTATACATCACAGAGCCGGAGCAGTGCGGTGATATCCGGTTCATGCGGCTGGGCCATCAGCGGGTCACGCAGGAAAACAATCAAGTCCAGCTCATCAGTCGCAACCATAGAGCCGATCTGCTGATCTCCGCCCAGCGGGCCGGACATATAACGGTGAATGGTCAGCTTGGTTGCCTCCATAATCCGTTGTCCGGTTGTTCCGGTTGAGAATAATTCATGGCCTACAAACACATGCTCATAGGCGGTTACAAAGTTAACCATTTCATCTTTTTTGCGGTCATGTGCGATAAATGCGATTTTTAACATCCTGCTCTCTCCCCGTCTATTCTATAAAATGTTCAAACCCGTAGATCAGTCCCGTATATCCCATCACCTTCTGGATACCCATCTTGACTCCCGGCATATAACCGGCACGCTCGTAAGAATCATGACGGATCTTCAGCGATTGTCCGAACCCGCCGAATACCACTTCCTCCTGGGCGAACACGCCTGGCAGACGTACACTGTGGATACGGAAGCCGTTGTAATACCCGCCGCGCGAGCCTTCAATAATCTCTTCCTCAGAGGGATTTCCCTGACGAAGCTCCGCGCGAGCCTCTGAGATCATCTCTGCCGTCTTGATTGCTGTTCCCGAAGGGGCATCCAGCTTCTGGTCCCCGTGATACTCAATAATCTCGAGGTGAGGGAAATATTTGGCAGCCTGGGCGGCAAACTTCATCATCAGAATGGCCCCGATCGAGAAATTCGGTGCAATCAGCCCGCCGATGCCCTGTTCGCGGCATTGCTTGTCCAGCCCGGTGATCTGCTCAGTGGTGAAGCCGGTTGTCCCGATTACCGGGCGTACACCGTATTTAATCGCCAGTGCAGTGTTGCTGTAGGCCGATTGCGGAATTGTAAAATCCACCAGTACATCTGCAGCAGTTCCTGCAAGGGCAGCCTCCAGATCTGAAGTCACCTGAACCCCGCTGTCCTCGAGGCCCGCCAGCCGGCCGGCATCCGTATCAGCCGCAGAGCGGTCGATCGCGGCCGCCAGTTCCAGCTCTTCATCCTGCAGTACCAGCTTAACAACCTCTTTGCCCATTTTGCCGCCTGCTCCGGAAACAATAACTCTGATCTTCTCGCTCAATTCAATTCCTCCCTTTTCCCTGGCTCTAATATTATTGTATATAGTTTTGCAAAGATTTCTGGAGATCCTTCATCAGCTGGCGCAGTCCGGTATCATCCGGGTGCAGCGACATTACTTCCTTCAGGACGGATATGGCCTGCAAATGCTCATTCATCCGGCTGTGCGCAATGGCCAGCCATACATAAGCATCCCCGTATAAGGGGTCTAGCGATACCGCTTCTTTCAGTAAGGTAACCGGATGGTACGGATTTGAAGACTCCGCTGCTTCAACCTCCAGCAGCCGTTTGGCTTCCTGTACGAGCTGCAGTGCCTGCAAATGCTGGAGATGCAGCCGGTAATCCGGATTCCTGCCTTCCAGCCTGAGTGCAGCAACAGCATGCTCCAGCGCCTTCTCCAGCATCCCGCTGCGGGCATAGGTTATGGAGCAGCGGTATCTCACCTCAGCATCATCCGGGCTGGCCGATATGGCAGCCTCAAACAGAGTGATCGCCTCAGCAAAGTCGCTGCGCAGTATTGAGCGGTATGCGGCTTTTACATAATCATTGTGATTCATATCCTCACCATCCTCACGGCTAAATCCCGCTTGTTTGGTACAGCATATGTAGTAAAGGCCTAATCGGTGTTTTTAAGTGTCCAGCGCCCGGCATCACGGGTATTGAATTTGTGCATAACCTTATTATGGGCTTCAGTAAGATCAATGCCCAGTGAGTTGGCGAAACATACGGTTATGAAAAGAATATCGCCCAGCTCCAGCTCGATGGAGTTCTCGGCTTCATCCGCCTTCTTCGGTTTCTCGCCGAATTGATGATTAACCTCGCGGGCCAGCTCTCCGACTTCCTCGGACATCCGGGCCAGCATAGACAGCGGACTGAAGTAGCCTTCCTTAAATTGTGAGATATAAGCATCAACCTCACGCTGTATGTCAACAAGACTTTTATCCATAAATTGTTGCTTCACCCCCCGTATGTTCTTGCCTTCTGTTTGCCCCTATGTTATCGTAAAGACGTTTTGAAGACAAATCTTTTTTGTAAGTCTTCCTGGAAGGCTACCTATAAACTGCCCGATGAGAGGCATAGGCGAGGGATTATATGAATACATCATTCAAACTCAGCACAATCAGCAAAACAGTTGCCCCAATCATGCTGGGGGCGGCGATTTACGCATTCGGACTTCTATACTTTATCGTACCCAATCAGCTCATGGAGGGCGGCGTAACCGGGATTACCATCCTGCTCAACTATGCCTTCAGCGTCCCTATCTTCTTAAGCACCCTGCTGCTCAACCTTCCGCTCTTTCTGCTGGGCTGGAAGGTGCTTGGTGCCAATCAGATTGTCTATACCGGCGTGGGGATCGGCTCTTTGTCATTTTTCCTCTGGCTGTTCGAGCGCATGATTGCCGCCGGCTGGATTGTTACGTTCAGCACAGAGCATGATTTTATTCTTGCTTCATTATATGCCGGCGTAACGCTGGGTCTGGGCCTCGGGATTGTCTTCCGTTTCGGCGGCACAACCGGCGGGGTCGATATCGTAGCCCGGATACTCGGACGCAAGTTCGGCTGGAGTATGGGCCAGATCATCCTGGCAGTGGATGTTATCATTATCGGCGCTTCCCTGCTCTATATTCCCCGCGAAAAGATACTATACACGCTCGTAGCCGTCTTCATCGCTTCGCGTGTGATTGATTTCATTCAGGAAGGGGCTTACGCCGCCAAGGCGTTCACCATCATCAGTGATGATGCCCCGCAGATTGCCGATCTGATTACAGCGGAAATGGAGCGCGGTGTAACGCTGATCCCGGCAATCGGAGCCTACTCCAAGCAAGCGAAGCATATGGTCTACTGTGTGGTATCCAGACAGGAAATCCGCCGGCTCAGCCTGCTGGTCAAATCGGTTGATCCGAAGGCATTCGTTATTATCAGCGATGTTCATGATGTGCACGGCGAGGGTTTCCGGGAAACCTGATTATTTACGGAATACACACAAAACTCCCTTCGTCCGCCTCTGCGGGAAGGGAGTTTTTGTGTGTATTCCTTGCCTGCGGAGCAGTGAGCAGCTTAAGCGGCTGCCTGCTTCCCCGTTCTATACCGCCTTCCATTCTCCATTCTGTCCGCGGTATTTGCGGTAGGCGGCATAGATCAGCACCGAGAAGATAAAAGCACCGGCCAGTGCGCCCCAGGCTCCGTACTGCTGCGGTGCAAGCGGCAGGGACAGGGCCGGCTCATCACGTTCCTTGCCGAACAACACACGTACGGCGTCCTGCCCGTAAGAGACAATCTCCAGCAGCCTGGCACGCTCAAGCGGCTGCGGTGATGATCCGACGCCTTCTGCATAAGACAGCCAGGAATCAAAGGTCTTCACCGCCTCCGGCGGGCTGGAGATGATGACCGCCGGCCGGATCGTCTCATATCTGCTCTGCAGCCGGGATAATGCAGCCTTCCAGCTCTTAAGATCACTTCCGGCAGCGCTTTGCTCCATATCATTCAGGTCCTCGCGGACCAGCTTGTAATACTGCAGCCACATCGGCTGGCGGGGATGATTCAGGCTATTCGCGGCAAGGCGGAGCCTTGCGGCAACAGCCTCCCATTTCTCAGGAGCTGGCTCTACGGCGGCCAAAGCAGATTTCATATCCATAATTACCGCGGATAGGGCATTAATTCCTTCTACCGTAGTTAAGCCGTCAAAAGAAGAGGAGATAAAAATCTGAGCGATTTGCTCGCTTACCTGCCTCGCCTTGAGCACGTTGCCTTCAAGCACGTAGCCATAGAAGGCTTCCGCTGCCTGTTCCAGCCGCTGTGCCCCGCTTCTGCCCGTGAGTGCAGCAGGATCACTCACTGTGACACTTGCAGCTTCTATATACGTCTCAGATGCGGTGCCGGCGGCAGCAGCCTCCGCATCCGCCAGAGCCTTTCCGCTATGAACGCCGGCCAGCAGCCAGCACAACATTATTCCTGTTACAGCAATGATTTTCCCGCGCGGCATGAGACATCCCTCCCACCTTAATGTATGGCGGAGGGACAAGAGTTAGAACAGCCTGTCAGCCCTTGCCGGCAGGTTTGGCATGAAGCCCGCCGCTCCCGGTTCTGCCGCCGAACCACCATGCAGCCAGGGTACTGAACAGGGTCAGCCCTATTGTGAAATACTGGACGGCAATAACATCATCATCCAGCACAGACGGCAGCCACGGATAGACACCCTGGGAATAATCGACCATATCATTAGCAAAGGTCCAGAACAGCGCAAGCGGCAGCATGCGCCGGAAGGAGAAGAACCGGGCGTAGATCAGCGCTTCCACCGCCATCCCCGTGTGGGATATAATCAGCATCCAGTCCTTCCAGTTCACATGATCCCCCTGATAACCCCCGGCTGCAATCATGCTGACCGCCCAAATGCCATATTTCACCGAAGTGACTACAGCGAGTGCCTCAATCAGCTGACGCAGCATTGTTCCCTTAAGTCCCTTAGGCGGATAGAGCAGCAGAAGTAAGGCAGCTGTGAAAAACAGGCTGGCCGTCGGGCTGTCCGGAACAAAGACCAGCAGCCAGAAAGGGTAATTCTCCGCCGTGAACACTAGCTGATTGCCATACCATATGTATCCGTACACCGTACCCAGAAGGTTTACTATGAACAGCAGCCATATAATCCCTCTCTGTCTAAACAATCTCTCAAACCAATTCCCCGGCATATTAATAACTTCCTCCCGACTGTAGCAGCTTCAATTCAGCAAATCCATGGCTTGAACAGGCAAAAACCTGACCGCATGCACGATCAGGTTTGCGTTATTTTCATTTTACTGTTCGCTTTTTTGTTTGGCAAGCCAGCCGGCCAGATCATCGATATCCTGCTCAGACAATCCTGCTCCGAGTGCTGTTTCGTACATAGGGGGCATCTGGCCCTTGCCGTCTTTAATGATAGTAAGAATGGCGTCCTTATCATGCTTATCGCCGACACCGCGCAAGGATGGCGGTCCGCCGGTCCCCTTCATATCTGCCGCATGACAGGCTATGCAGGTAGCCTGTTTATAGAGCTCCATCGCCGGGTCGGCCTTGTCCACAATGGCGACTTCTTTCGTCTGCACTGCACTGGTGGCCGGCAGGCCGGCCGCCCTGTTCTCGGCTGCTTTTTCTTCCCGCTGCACATCTTCGGGAACCTGGTTAGTCTCTGCCATTTCATGCTTGTATTCCGTCCAGGCAGTGTTGGTCAAATAAATGACAGCCGCCAGCGACAGGAACATCAGCGAAGAAGCGACAGGTCTGCGGTAAAAACGGCGCTCCCGGCCGGTATCGAGAAACGGGGCCAGGAGCAGCGCACCAAACGCCACGCCGGTAACACCGAGCGTCCCGAGTACGATGTAGTCTCCAGAAGCATATGGGAGCTTCAGATACTGATAGAGGAACAGGAAATACCAGTCAGGGATCGGAATTACCGTCGCTGCCGCGTTGGCCGGAAACCCTAGCGGTGCCGGCTCCGAGATCGTCAGTACGAGAATTCCAACGAGCACGACCACACCAACCATCCATTCTTTAAGGAGAAAATTCGGAATGAAGGCCTCCGACTTCCCCGGATACGCCGTGTAGTCAGGTGGAGTAATGAACCCGTTACCCTTACGGACCCGGGAATCCCCTACGAATACCACCTTCTCTTTGGAGTCGTCTTTATGCGCCATGAACGTTCCTCCTAAAAGTTTTGTGAGCTTAACTTCATGATTTACTTCGTACAAAACTCGCTTCGGAAGCATAAACTTAAGTTTTGTGAGCTTACTCCATGAATTTCTTCGTCAAAACTCGCACCGGAAGCATAAACTTTAAAAATTATAACGGACCGGAAATACCCTGCCTGCGGATCATAATGAAGTGGCCGACGAGCAGAATGAGCAGAACTGCCGGGAGGAAGAACACATGCAGGGCAAAGAACCGGGTCAGCGTCTCGGCACCGACAATCGTCCCCCCTTGCATCAGCTCCTTCAGTACCGGTCCCATAACCGGCACAGAGTTAGCGATCTCAAGCGTTACCTTGGTGGCGAAATATGCTTTATTGTCCCATGGCAGCAGATAACCGGTCAGTCCCAGGCCAAGCATGACGAAAAAGATCAGCATGCCCACCACCCAGTTCATTTCACGCGGAGCTTTGTAGGAACCGGTGAAGAATACCCGCATGGTATGAAGGAACATCATGACGATGACCAGACTGGCCCCCCAGTGATGCATCCCGCGGACGATATTTCCGAAGGCTACCTTTGTCTGCAAATATTCCACACTGGCATAGGCATTCATAATATCGGGTACATAATACATCGTCAGAAACATGCCTGAGAGGATCTGTATAACAGTGATGAAAAAAGTTAACCCGCCGAAGCAGTACACGAAGGCTGAGAAGTGATGGGCCGGATTGACATGCTCAGGCACCTCATGGTCGGCAACATCTCTCCAGATTGGCGTAATATCCAGACGTTCATCAATCCAGTTATAGACATTTTTAAACACTTCAATCACGCCTCCTTGTTAGCTTCAGTGTTGGGAACAATATCACCAAGATACACCCAGCCGCCGTCTATCTTCGTCGTATACTGGTCAAGCGGCTTAGCGGCAACGGCCAGATTCTTGCCCAGCTTCGTATACCGTGCCCCGTGGCAGGGGCAGTGATACTCATCCGGATAAGCCTGATCATTATTCCAGCCTACAGTACAGCCCAAATGCTTACAGATCGGCGACAGCGCGTAGATTTGCCCGCTCTCGTCTTTGCGGATCCACGCCGTCAGTGTGGCTATGCTGGCATACCATCCGTCCTGCTGCGGCAGCTCAAAGGTGAATTCCTGGGGCACGCCGGTAATTGCGGAGACTTCAGCTACCTTGATAAAATCCCCTTCGCCTCTTTTATGTAAGATCGGGTCCACGGCAAAGCGGATCATCGGCAGAAGGACTCCGGCCCCCATAAAAGCGGTTGCACCGCCAAGCGTGTAGGTCAAAAATTGTCTGCGCGAAATGTCTTTCCGGCCGGGCGGTCCTTGCGGTGATTCCTGCTCTTCATTGAGACTGCTCATACTGTGTGTAACCCCCTTTTCAACATTGGAGAAGGCATCTGCCGAATACGGTCACAGATTTTTTTGGTAATTAATTCGTTTTCAATGAAAAAAATCACATGTTATATAAGTTCAACCTAATCATAGCTTAGCTAGCCAAAACCCGTCAAGAATATTGTCTAAATTGTGACAGGCGTCAAGAGCCCATTTTTAAGTAATTGTTGATTTTCCGTCACATTTAACTTATTTTTCACGTTGCCATAATCCTTGAATTCCATCTCTTACCCAGGAGCTTATTGCCGTATGCGAATCACCCTTAAAGCCAGGCAGGGACAGGACTAAATCGCTTTCATAAACAACCCAGCCATCCAGCATTTCATTCGCAGACATCACCACGGCATACTGGAAGAAGGTGGATTTGACTTTTCGGCAAAGCTCGTTTATTAAAACAATACTTTCGGCTCCTGCGTACTGAACTGCCGGATAGGTTACGATCCGTCCCTGAAAAGGCTTCTCGGCCATTTCGAGGAAATTCCGCTGCCGGGCAAGCGCCGCAACCGTCTCAGGAGGATTCTCGGTACCTTGAAGTCCGCAGTATGGAATCAGGCAGGTGTCATAGTACTGCCCGTCCTCTTCCCAAGTCTTACTGTCAAAATCGCTAAATTTCATCGGCTGTCTTCCTTTCGCTTAACAATCATTTGCTAGAGTCATAGTTTCAATGTATGTACAGAAAACAGGAATACGCCCGGCGTATTCCTGTTTTTCTTTTATGCCAAACTTTTCAGTTCTTCAGTCAGATTCCGGAAAGCCGCCTCATCCCCGGCAGCCAGCGCCGTGTCGATCTTCCGGTACAAGATGTCGGTACGGCGCTTCCTTAACGCTTCATCCCAAACCATTTCTGCAGCAAGCCCCAGCATCACTTCATAGGTAGCCTTCATTTTGTCCATTCGATACACCTCCGCTGTTTAAGAGTTTCCGTATTCGAGTGCCTTTTTCACATAGCTTTCACTGGTGCGTGCCATCCTCTCCAGGTCCTGCGGAGTCAGCTCACGGATTACTTTGGCCGGAGTCCCCAGGGAGAGAGTATAGGGCGGAATGACTTTGTTTTCGGTTACAATGGAGCCGGCTCCTATTAAAGCATATTCACCAATCTCTGCTCCGTTCAGTACAATTGCACCCATTCCGATTAATGTGCCTTTGCCTATACGGCAGCCGTGAATAATTGCGGAATGGCCGACCGTGATATCATCCTCCAGCACCAGCGGTAACCCGGCGCCCACATGCCCCACAGCACCATCCTGAATGTTGCAGCGCTCTCCGATAATTACCGGAGCAAGGTCGCCTCTTAATACGGCATTGAACCAGATACTGGACTGCTTCCCTACTCTCACATCTCCAACCAGTTTGGCACCTTCCGCCACGTAGACTGATTCATCAAGCTGCGGTATGTAACTGCCATAAGCAATCCGCATCTCTTCCCCCCTTACTTAAGCAGCAGCCTCGGCACTGCCGCCTCGCTTCCCCAGGGTGTCATTATGACCACCGGCCCTTCATCGCCGTCACCCAGCCTAAGCATCCCGAGATGCAGCAGCATCCGCAGAATCCGCTGTTCCAGAATCGCTGCGGCATCATCGTAGTAGAATGGTTTGATCAGCCAGCCCAGCGCCTCTGAGAGTGAGGCAATGCTCACCCAGCTCCCCGCACAATGACTAATCCAGTATACGAGTGACGGCAGGTTTGGAATAGCGCCTTTATACAGTCTTAACCAAAAGGTGAATAACTGCATCAGCTTTTCCGATTTCCCTTCTTCCAGGAACACGCTGCCTGCAGAGGTAAGCTTCAGACGGTATCCCTCCTCCGAAGTCCAGCGGCGGTGCCTCGCATAATCATACAGCAGGGCAAACCGCGGCGGATAATGTTCAAAGGCTCTGCCGTAGCCGAATCTCCACCCGCCTTTTCCCAGCAGAGGCTCAGCAATCTGCAGGGCATTCATCACCCCCTGCTGATTGCGTTTATAGAGCGCACCTTCCTGGTTCAGCTCCGGCTCATTCTCCTGAACATAGCGCAGAAAGAGCAGAAGATCCCCGGCCAGCAGCTCCCCTTCCCCGCGGTACACGGGCGGCTCCGGGCAGGTGACAATCCGTTCCTTCAAGTATCCGCCCATTCTGTCCCGGAAGCGGCTCTTCAAATCCGCCGGAATCTGATACTGGTACCTGCTCTGCTGCGATGCTCCACTGAAGAGCCAGCCGCTGTTTTTGAACGTGCTGATCAGCTCGCGGTAACCGCCGCTTTTCCCGGCAGGGGTGTCAAAGGAGGCCTGCCGGGCAGCGGCCAGCAGATCTTCAAGACTGAACTGGCTGCGCTCATCAAACAGCAGGGTATTAAGAAAACGCAGCTCCTCGGGAGAACATCCCTTGATATGAGACTCCATAAACTCCCGGCTGCCCAAGGTGATCAGTATACTCTGAATCAAATCATGTTTGGAGTTCCGCTTGCAATCGCACTGATAGCGTCCCGCAATGGCGGTAAGCTGACCAATGTCCGCGTAAGTGAGCATATCCGCCAGATTCATCTTTTATCGCCTCACCGTTTTACTACCATTATGGGAAATACAGCCCTTTTTATTCCTTTTTTCGCAAAAAAAATAACCCGAAGGGTCGGGTTAATGCTGATTCTGCAAGATGTGACGGGTACAGTTGTACAAAACGGGGTTCCACTCCTGCTCATTTTTCTCCAAAATGGTCAATGAGAGATTCCCGAGCCGTTCCGTATATTTCCCTTTGAATAGTGCGGTATAGAGCTGGGCCAAGAATCCCCCGTGGGAGATGACCAGCACATTCTGCTCAGGATACCGGGCTGAAAGCTCCTCCAGAAAGGCAAGACCGCGGAGCTGCAGTGCCTCATCGCTCTCCTGTCCCAGTGACAGCTGATTCCAGTCCTTCCCCCACTTTGCTTCCCGTGCTGCGGCTGTCATGCCCTCCACCTGCCCGTAGGCACGCTCGCGGATCCGCTGGTCAGGCTCAAGCAGAGGAACACCCAGCTTGGCAGCCACAATCTTACCGGTCTCTGCTGCGCGGGAAAGACTGCTCGTGATGCAGTAGTCCCAGTGGTAAGGCTCCTGCAGAAGCCGGTCTCCCAGCATCTCAGCCTGCCTCCGGCCTTCATTGTTTAGCGGAATATCACTTTGTCCCTGAATTTTGCCTTCCGCATTCCAATCTGTCAGCCCATGGCGTATTAAGCCGATCAGCATCGCCTATCACCTTTCCCTTCCCCATTGGTTTGCTTAATAATGTAACACGAATGAAAACAAATGTCTTCTTTTATAATAAAATTGCAGATTTCCCTCCACTTGCCTCCCGGTCATCTCCGGACAACAAAAATAACCCCGCACAGCGGGGTTCGGGCTTCGGGCTGACTCATGTACCTTGCAGTGACCCCGGAGCATATAAATCCTCCCCTTGCAAAAAAGCCTCTTCACTGGTAGTGAAGGGGCTTTTATTGTCTGCGGTAACGGTTGAGCCGGATCAGCAGGAATATAGACAACCCGACACCCAGTGTCGATAATACCATCCAGTATTGCGGATGGCCCGGTCCCATATTCGCAACCAGCGGTTCAATAATTCCGCCTTCAGATTCTACCGGGTAAGAAGAGGACCATTCCAGCGTAAGGCCGGCCACACCGGTTTCTACAATCCCGCTCTGTGCCACCGTAGTATTTGAGGGTGTTTTGAATATTGTAAAATATAAAAAGCTGGAGATAAACACCGCCAGGAAGCAGGCAATCCACAGGCTTAAACGGCGGCGGAATACAGCAGTGTTCCCTGCAGACTTCCCGTCACCGGGCATAAGCCAGGGACTTTCCAGATAGATACGCTCCATAACCTTGAGGTTAATCGCTTCTGCACGCTCATCGCTGACTTCAAACCTTGTGTCCTGCATAAGCTCGCTTGTCTCCTGCCAGAGCGCCCATTCGGCCCTGCAGTATGAACAAGTTGCGATATGCTTCTCCAGTCTAATCCGCCTCGGGTCCGTGGGGGGAGCGTCCCACAAGAGCGGAATGGAATCCTGCGCTTCCCTACAATTCATCGGCCTTACACCCTCTCAGCCTGCTCTTCGACTTCAGGCTCATAAAAATAGGATTCAAGCTGGAGCTTCACACTGCTCCTCGCACGGAACAATAATGATTTCACAGAGCTGACGCTCTGATCCAGAATTACGGCAATTTCCTGATAATCCATCTGATCATATTCACGCAGAATCAGTGCTGAGCGCTGCTTCTCCGGGAGATTATTGATTGCTTCCCGGGCCAGATTCATCCGTTCTTTGCGTAATGCCGCCTGCTCCGGAGCTACTTCCGGCGGGGCCACTGGAGTAAATCCGCTCTCTTCAAGCGATACATTGCCGGCACGGTTCTTGCGGAGCTCACTGAGCACCGTATTGCGGGCAATCGTATACAGCCATGTTGAGAATGAAGCATCTACCTCGCGGAAGGAATGAAGACTCCGGAACGCCTTGTAGAAGGTCTCTGAGCAGAGATCTTCAGCAATAAGCTCCATATGGGAGTTCTTGAGCATATGATATACAAATGCCAATATCTTGCGTTGATAGCGCCTCATCAGCTCTGAATATAATTCTGTATCGCCTTGCTTGATTAGCTGGATCAACTGGGAATCCGTCATGGTGAGTTCGGCCCTCCTCGCCCTTGCACGTGTTATCCCGTCCGGTCCGTACCTATGTATACCGGTCAGGTAAGAAAAAGTTGCGGCATTGCTACAAATTTGTACGATTGCGGTAAAATGAAATACTTCCTATGTATATTCAACCAGCCGTTAATTAAGAAATGCTGTATGTAAATACAGAAAGAAATTCGTATCTTTACAAATCCCGGAATCAAAGAAATCTATAAACATACTTAACCTAGTATAGCACAAATGATAACAGGATTTCATTAATAGACTTTCAGACTCCGGCAAAGCCACTTGCAGAGCCTAGGAATGAGAGCGCTCTATTCTAAGTTTAAATAAAGTGTTGACAAAATGTAAACGGATACATATAATAAAAGTACAGTATGGTTTCTCTCCACTCCTATCCAAAAACTGCACGGTTCCAATAACTTGTGAACTGTAACCGCTTATTTTGTAAGCGGTCTTTTTTTGTCTATTTTTAGAGAAATATAGTAAGTAAGCTCTGCTATTCCGCCTGGTTCCGGCGGATTTAGGGGCACTTGTGCCCCTCTCTTCCCTCCACAGCCTACTCTGAAGCTACTCTGCAACAATAGGTGGATAAACGTATCTTAATTTTGCGGTTCTGAGGCGTTTGCGGGAATTAGGTGGATAAACGTCATCTAATTTCATGCATTTCTTCTACTTTGGCCAATAAACCCTACATTAAGTGCTGTTTTTCCAACTAAGGTTTGGAATAGGTCCTTTCCCTTCCTTAGCAAGTGGAGAAAATCCAACTGTTTCCCTGCAATGTCTCTGCCGGACTCAGGTTTCGGTTCCGGTTTCAGCCCCAGTACTAGCTCTGGCATTTGCTATGCGATCACCGGTGGTTTTAGCGTTTAATCCCTCAGCAGGCAGGCTGTTCACTTTTTTTAGAGTAAGTACTCTAAGCGCACACAAAAGCCGGGGCACCCTGCCCCGGCTTCACGTTTATACATATACCGTATAGTCATTCTGCTGCAGCAGCGTTCTGGCCCGCTCCATATCATGCTCCTGGCGGAACGATAAGCGCATGATTCCCGGAACATCCTCCCGGCTCTCAATGATCTGCACGTTGCTTAAGTTGATCCCCTGGTCGCCAAGCTCTGTCGCGATGCGTCCGATAATCCCCGGATGATCGGGCACATCAATATGAAGGTCGAACAGCGGAACAATCATACCCTTGCGCCGCTCTGGCAGCTGGCTGCGGAACTCGTTGGCCTCGTGAAAAGCAGCCTCGATTCCAGTACCATCCTCCTGCTCGAGCAGACTGATGAAGGTGGATACCTCATCATTCCAGTCCTTGAGCAGACGCAGCATAACCGAGCGGTTATTCAGGAGGATATCCCGCCAGATAATCGGATCACTGGAGGCGATCCGCGTAATATCCCGGAAGCCGCCGGCGGCCAGCGTGCTGAACAGGGAATCTGAATCATCATATTCGTGAATCTGATTAACCAGCGCCACCGCAATAATATGCGGCAGATGACTGATCGCTCCGACAATCTCATCATGGCGCTCCGGGCCCAGCCGGACGATCTGCGCTCGCGTATGTAGAAGCAGCGATTCAAGGGCGTTGTAAGCCTCTTCGGGAATCCCCGGCGGCGGTGTCAGCACATAGTATGCATTCTCAAACAGCAGCGACGAAGCTGCCTCCACGCCCGAACGCTCCGATCCGGCCATCGGATGGCCTCCGATGAAGTGTACACCGGGAAGATCGAGCGAGAGCGCACAAGCCGCAATGCTGGCTTTGGTGCTGCCAACATCGGTAATGATACAGCCCGGCTTCAGCGGCAGCCTGCTCAGCTGCTGCAGATAATCCTCGAGCATGCCGACAGGCACACAGAGGAAGATGAAATCAGCATCCAGGGCCGCTTCTTCCAGGGATAACGTAGCCTGATCGACCACTCCCCTGCTGACATATTTAACTGCAGATTCAGGACGGTGGGCATGCCCAACAACGGTCAGACCCTCCTTGCCTTTGAAACAAAGGGCCAGAGAGCCTCCGATCAGGCCGACACCGAAGATTGCTATTTTTGTCGTCATGTTCTTAGAACTACCTGCCTTCAGTGATATCGTCAATCCTGTCTCTGACTTCTAACTAATCTTATACGCGCACTTCCTGCTCCTCAAGCGCCCGCTCCAGGGCAGTGATGAAGGCTACGTTCTGCTCGGCAGATCCGACTGTAACCCGGATATAGGTCGGGTAACGGTGATGGCCTGCTCTGACGATAATCCCCTGCCGCAGCAAAGCGTCGAATACTTCAAAGGCAGGCTTGCGTACATCCACCATGATGAAGTTTCCGTTAGCCGGGAAGGAATCCAGCCCAAGCCGCTTGAATTCACCCTGCAGCTGCTGAATACCGGCACTGTTAAGGGTACGGCATTTCTCTACATACTCCTGGTCGGCCAGTGCTGCGAGTGCTCCAACCTGCGCCAGACGGGTCGTATTGAAAGGTTCCCGGACCTTGTTAATCAGGTTGATGATCTGCGGGCTGGCTACCCCATAGCCGATACGGAGGGCTGCAAGGCCGTAAATCTTCGAGAAGGTCCGCAGTACAACCAGGTTCGGGTAGGCAGACAGCAGCTTAATTCCGTTTGTGTAGCTGAGATCCATTACATATTCATAGTAAGCCTCATCCAGCACAACCATGACTTCAGCAGGGACAGCATCCAGGAATGCAACAAGGGCATCCTCAGGTACGATCGTCCCGGTCGGGTTGTTCGGATTGCATACCCAGATTACTTTGGTACGGTCTGTAATCTTAGCAAGCATAGCGTCCAAATCATGCGTTCCATCCTTAAGCGGAACTTCAATCGTCACCGCACCTTCAATATCGGCATTGCTCTTATACACGGAGAACGTCTGATCGGCCATAATCGTCTCATCCCCGGGCAGGAAGAAGGCACGGGCGATCAGAGCAATAATCTCATCCGAGCCGCAGCCGAAAATAATATTCTCACTTGTGACTTCCAGATGCTTAGCCAGGGCCGAAGTCAGCTCGGCGGCTGAGCCGTCCGGGTACAAGTACAGGTTATCCAGCTCCGCAACAATTGCGGCTCTTGCGCTTGGTGCTGCTCCATAAGGATTCTCATTGGAAGCCAGCTTAATCACATCGTTTAAGCCCAGCTCCTTCTTGACTTCTTCAATCGGTTTCCCCGGCTTGTAGACAGGGAGGTCGACAATATTCGGTTTCGGGTTCATGGGTGATCCTCGCTCTCCAGAAGGTTTTAGCTGCTATCAGGTCTGCCAGCAGACCGTTATGGTCTTAATTGTGCCACAAATTCACGAATTTGCAACAGCCCCTCACTTCTTGTCTCCGGCTGCGCAAGCAGCGGAATTACATCCTCCACTTTACGGACAATCGCGCTGCCGACGACTACACCATCGCAAATCTTCGCAAACCGGGCGACCTGCTCCCCGGTGGAAATTCCGAAACCGACGGCAACAGGCAGATCTGTTGCACGGCGGACAGACTCAATAAACTCATCTACACCGCTATGAAAAGCCGAGCGTTCACCGGTAACCCCGAGTGAAGAGACACAATAGATAAAGCCGCTGGCACCTGAGACAATCCGGGCAATCCGTTCACTGGAGGTCGGAGCCACCAGCGGAATGAGGCTCACGCCCGCTGCCCGGCTGCGCTCACGCATTTCTCCTGATTCTTCAACCGGCAGATCAGGAATGATCAGTCCGCTGATCTCATGGGCTGCAAGCTCAGAGAAGAAGGTATCCAGTCCCATCTGCATCACCGGATTATAATAGGTGAACAGGATGAACGGCAGCTGGCTGCCGGCTTGCCGGGCCTTGAGAGCCGTTTCCATGCAGGTGCGCAGATGGACTTTGCTGCGCAAGGCCCGCGAGGAAGCCCGCTGAATCACCGGACCGTCAGCCAGCGGATCGGAGTAGGGAACGCCCAGCTCCAGAATATCCGCACCGGCCGCCTCCAGCTCGGCAATGATCTCCAGTGTAGTTTCAAGATCGGGATCTCCGACTGTAAGGAAAGGGATAAGTGCTGTACGGCCCTCTGCCCGCAGTTTTTTGAAAGCAAGATCCATCCGGTTGGTCGTATCGGTCGTCATTACTTCCCCGCCCCTTCTGTATAGGCCATAATCGATTCCACATCTTTGTCCCCGCGACCGGACAGGCAGATCACGACAATGTCATCCTTGGTCAGGGTCTTGCCGAGCTTCACCACATGGGCGATGGCATGGGCGGATTCAAGCGCCGGAATAATGCCTTCAGTGACGCAGAGCAGCTTCAGTGCTTCCAGCGCCTCCTCATCCGTAACCGGTACATACTGTGCACGCTCTATATCCTTCAGATAAGAGTGCTCAGGTCCGACACCGGGATAATCCAGTCCGGCTGAGATGGAATGGGCTTCAATGACCTGCCCGTGTTCATCCTGTAACAGGTAGCTGAGCGAGCCCTGGAATACGCCATGGCTTCCTTTGCTCATTGTCGCTGCATGAAACGGGGTATCGATGCCTTTGCCTGCCGCCTCAACGCCAATCATCGCCACCTGCTCATCCTCCATGAACGGATAGAACATCCCGATGGCATTGCTGCCTCCGCCTACAGCGGCAACCAGCAAATCGGGCAATCTTCCTTCCGCCTCAAGAATCTGGTGCCGGGTCTCATCCCCGATGATGCGCTGGAAGTTGCGGACCATCATCGGATACGGATGCGGGCCTACAGCAGAGCCGAGCACATAGAACGTATCTTCAACATTGCTCACCCAGTAGCGAAGCGCTTCATTACCGGCATCCTTCAGGGTTCTCGATCCGGAGGTTACCGGGATGACCTCTGCACCGAGCAGCTTCATGCGGAACACGTTCAGCGCCTGGCGGCGGGTATCCTCTTCACCCATGAATACCTTACATTCCATGCCGAGCAGGGCTGCTACAGTCGCTGTCGCCACTCCGTGCTGGCCGGCTCCGGTCTCGGCAATGACTTTTGTTTTGCCCATCATTTTAGCCAGGATGCCTTGTCCGATTGCGTTGTTAATCTTATGGGCTCCCGTATGATTCAGATCTTCACGCTTCAGGTAGATCTTGGCCTCGCCAAGATGCTTGCTCAGCCGTTCCGCATAATACAGCGGGGTCTCACGTCCGGAGTATTGCTTCAGCAGGTAATCTATCTCCTCCTGAAAGGCCGGATCTGCCGAATACTTGCGGTAGGCTTCCTCCAGCTCAATCAGTGCATTCATCAGCGTTTCAGGAACGAAGCGGCCTCCAAAAGAACCAAAACGTCCGTTCTTGTCCGGTACTTGTATCATGATTGCTTCACCCTTTCTACAAATGCTGTCATTTTAACGATATCTTTACTGCCGTCACTTTCTACTCCGCTGGAGACATCCACACCATAAGGAGCATAGCCCTCCAGCAGTTCCTGCACATTATCCGGATGCAGTCCTCCGGCTATAAATAAAGGCAGCGCATAGTCCGCTGCCGCCTGCTGGTATAACGGTATCTGCTCCCAGTCAAACGTCCGGCCGGAGCCTCCGCTGCCCTGCGGGTCGTAGGTATCCAGCAGCAGTACATCAGCAGCCCCGGCGTAGCCCTCCAGCAGAGCATGAATCTCTGCAGCATCAGGGGCGCGGCCCGTGACCGACAGAGCCTTCCATACCTCAACCTGCGGAAAAGCCTGCTTGACCTCCCTGCAGAATTGCGGGCTCTCATCACCATGGAGCTGTATCACATCCAGCGGAACAGTTCCAAGCAGCTCAGCGAGTCCGGCAAGCTCCGGGTTCACGAATACGCCTGCTGCACGGGGCACCTGTCCATTCTCCCATGTCCTCAGCTCTGCAGTCATTCCGGCAGCCGTCTCCGCAGTAACTCTGCGGCGGCTTTGGGCAAATACAAAACCAACGTAATCCAGCGGTAAACTCTTCATAGATTTTAGCACTTCAACGCCCTGAAGTCCACAGATTTTTACAAGGGTATCAGCCATGCAGCGCACGGTCCTTTCCGGCTGGAAGAGGCCCGAGCAGCTCATGTACTGCCAGTTCCACATCAGGCCTCCGCATCAGATATTCCCCCACCAGCACACCGGTTGCCCGGGTTTTGCTCAAGAATGCAATATCATCCGGACCGGCAATACCGCTCTCGCTGATTACAGGAACGCCCTCCGGCAGCAATGCAGCCAGTTCAGCAGTTGCGGACAGCGACGTCTCAAAGGTCTTCAGATTGCGGTTGTTGATGCCCAGCAGGACGGCGGGGTGATCGGCTTTGCCGGTGGCCAGCACCATCTCCAGCTCGCTGCGGTCATGGACTTCAATCAGGATATCCAGCCCAAGTGCAGCCGCGGTATCCGTGAAGGCCCCAAGCTGCTGCGGCGTCAGAATAGCGGCGATCAGCAGTATGGCATCCGCCCCAAGCAAACGCGCCTCATAAATCTGCTTCTCATCGATGATAAAGTCCTTGCGGAGCAGCGGAAGGCTGACAGCCGCTCTTACCTGCTGCAAATACAGTCCGCTGCCCTGGAAGTATTCACTATCCGTAAGCACCGACAGGCAGTCGGCTCCTCCGGCCTCATACCCTTTGGCAATCGCTACCGGATCGAAATCGGCACGGATCAGCCCTTTGGACGGTGAAGCCTTCTTCACTTCGGCGATCAGCCCTATGTCCCGGTTCCTCCGGTTTGTCAATGCCTCACGGAATCCTCTTGTAGCCGGCAGGGCAGCAATGGCCCGTTCAGCCTCCATTAAGGAAAATGTCTGGCTTAACGCTTCAACCTCTTTTACTTTAGTGGCAACAATCCGCTCAAGATACATAATCAAGCTCCTTTGTCATGACTTTCAGCTGTTCCAGCTTGCTGAGCGCCGCTCCGGAATCTACGACGGCTCTCGCCTGGTCCACGCCTTCCTTCAATGTATCCGCCAGTCCCGCTACATAAATGCAGGCTCCGGCATTAGCCAGCACGATATCGCGGTAGGGATTCATCTGCCCTTCCAGCACGGAAGTTATAATTGCCGCATTCTCCGCAGCATCTCCGCCAAGCACATCCTCCAGCCGGTGCTGGCTGAGCCCAAGCTCCTGCGGCGTAATTTCATAGGTGATTACTTCACCGTGCTTCAGTTCCGAAACCTGAGTCGGAGCCGATATGCTGATCTCATCCAGTCCGTCCAGACTGCTTACGATCATCGCCCGCTTAGACCCAAGCTCTCCTAACACCTTGGCTACGGTCTCAGTCTTATTACGGTCATAGATCCCCATCAGCTGCCGGTCAGCCCCAGCCGGATTCGTCAGCGGCCCAAGCATGTTGAATACAGTACGTACACCCAGCTCACGGCGGGTAGCGGCAGCATATTTCATCGAAGGATGATAGATTTGTGCGAACAGGAAGCAGATACCGATGCTGTCAAGACATTGCCGGGCCTGCTCTGCATTCAGATGAATATTGACACCCAGCGCCTCCAGCACATCCGCACTGCCCGCCCGGCCGGAAGCTGAACGGTTGCCGTGCTTGGCGACTCTGACGGAAGCAGCAGAGGATATAATCGCTGAAGCGGTAGAAATATTGAATTTATGAATGCCGGAGCCCCCGGTGCCGCAAGTATCCAGCAGCTGGCTCCGCTCTGTAATCACATGTGTACCGAACCCGCGCATCGCTTCCGCGAACCCGGTAATTTCCTCGACCGTTTCTCCTTTTATCCGCAGTGCAGTCAGCAGCGCACCGATCTGCGCCGATGTTGCCGCCCCCTCCATAATTGTACCCATAATCTCACGGGCCTGGCTGCGGTTCAGATCCCTTCCCTCAATGAGTCCGGCAATTCCTGATTGTATTAACTGGCTTGCTTCCATATCGTTTCCCTCCTGAAATAAGTATGGTATGGAGCATTCTCTGCTCATCTCTTCTGGGCTCTGCTTATCCCCGGCTCACGGGGTATATTCATACATATAATCCTGGTTAATGACCTGCTTCTCCTTCACCTCGGCAGGGAACATCGCTTCAGCCATCCGGATCGCCTTCAGCATGCCTTTAGCCTTGTTCACCGTCTCTTCATATTCCTTCTCCGGAACCGAGTCCCAGACAATTCCCGCTCCAGCCTGAACATAAGCCCGGCCCTTGCGGAAGATGATGGTACGGATCGTAATACACGAATCCATATTTCCCGAGAAGCCGAGATAACCGATCGCTCCGGCATATGCGCCGCGTGCTTCCCGCTCCAGCTCAGCGATAATCTCCATCGCCCGCAGCTTCGGTGCTCCGGATACCGTTCCTGCCGGGAGGCAAGAGAGGAAGGCATCGAAGAAATCCTTATTCTCGGCAAGCGTGCCGGTCACATTCGAGACCATATGCATGACATGTGAGTATTTCTCAATCTCCATAAAGGAATCGCATTTCACCGTTCCGAATTTCGATACCCGGCCCAGGTCATTGCGCCCGAGATCCACGAGCATCAGATGCTCCGCCCGTTCCTTCTCATCCTCAAGCAGCTCGGAAGCGAGCTCGCGGTCCTGCGCTTCACTCTCCCCGCGCGGCCGTGTTCCGGCAATTGGACGGGTCTCTACCCGGCCGCCGTCCACTTTAACCAGCGCTTCCGGCGAAGTGCCTACAATAATCTCCTCATCCATTTTCAGATAATACATATAGGGTGAAGGGTTCAGCGTCCGGAGCATCCGGTACACATGCAGCGGGGATACCTCTGTCTCAATATGCAGCCGCTGGGACAGCACCACCTGGAAAATATCGCCGGCCCGGATATATTCCTTCGCCCGCTCCACATTGCTGATGTACTGCTCCTTGGTCAGATTGGAATGAATCTCACCCAAGTCAATGTCCTGCGGAATGCTGCGCCGGTTGACATTCTCCTTCGGTCCTTCCTTCTGCAGCTCTTCAGCCAGATCCTCCAGGCGGAGGCTCAGCTCCTCATAACCTGCGCGGATATCAGAATCAGTATCGCCATCCTTGATATGAAGGTTGCCTACCAGCAGAATCTGCTGCTTCACATGATCGAAGACGATAATCCGGTCACAGAACATAAAGCGGATATCATCCATATTCAGGTCATCCAGCGCATGCGGGGACAGCTTCTCATAATATTGCAGCAGGTCATAACCAAAGAATCCGATGGCCCCGCCTGTAAATGGAGGCATTCCGTCCAGCTTGGGACTGCGGTAGGAACGAAGCAGTGCTTTTAACTCTTCAACAGGTTTACCCGTCAGCTGTTTCTGCACACCGCCGGTTTCGACGTGAATCACACCTTTTTTGCCGGAGATCATCAGGAAAGGATTACTGCCGATAAATGAATAGCGCGCCCATTGAATGCCGCCTTCTACACTCTCCAGCAAAAAAGCGCGATCCTGCTCCGCAAACCGCTGGAACAACCGGATAGGCGTCTCCATGTCAGCCAGCAGCCGCTTTACAACCGGAATTAGATTGTACTCCCGCGACAGCGACACCACTTCTTCAATACTCGGATTCGTCACTTGGGTAACCTCCTAGGGTTCTATGGGTAATGTCCGAAATACAGAAAAACCTCTACCGGAGTAGAGGTTGTGTAAGTAAGTATATGATTAAGCGCATAGGACCGGCATGAACCAGACTGAATACAGATTATCTCTAAGAAGGATACACGGATAGCGTGAACGCATCTACTGCGTTACCTACACTATACAGGTATGCCAAAAAAGATAACTGGATCTCAGGCGGTCTGCCTCTTCTAAATCCATGTTATGCACTCTGCTCAACTATACTCATCTCAACTAAACTATACTCTGCTTAACTCGGCTAACTACACTATACATGATGACGGCGGTCATTGACAACCCCGCAAAGTAATTGAGTCAGCCGCAAAGCCAATGCCCCGCTTTGTGGGGTTGTTTTACTTGCTCTGTGAGAGATCCGGACGGAGCCGCTGGGCCTCGTTCAGATATACATGGCGGATGTCCCGCTGCGACTTGTCGGTATTCACCTGGACCATCAGGCGGATGCACTGCGGCAGGCTGCCTTTGACCGGAATCTCGACCGAACACATTAGCGGCACCATTTCCCAGCCTTCGATCTCGCGGATAGCCCGTGCCGGAAACGTAGCATCCAGATCCTCCGTCATTGTGATCCATACACTGCAGATATCTTCAGCAATGACATTGTTGCGTTCAACGATCTCTCTAAGCAGCACAACGGTCTCACGTAGAATCTCCGCTTCCTCATTTTTCGTTACGGTCGTTGCACCGCGAATCCCCCGGTTCACCATGGGCTGTCCTCCTTCTTAAGCTGAGCGATTACACTGCGCACATCACTTTGCTGCACATCGCTCACAATACTGACCCTACCTATCGCGTCCGGCACGATAAAGGTCATTCTGCCTTCCTTGAACTTCTTATCATGCATCATGGCTTCCATGAGTTCATCTTCAGAATACTCCGCCGGAAGTCTGACCGGCAGGGACAACGCGGTAAGCATAGACACCGTATCCTCATAGATCGCTCTGTCCCGGCCAAGCTTCGCAGCCAGCAGGGCAGCCCCCGCCATGCCGATAGCAATGGCCTCGCCATGGAGGAACACCCCATAACCGCCAACGGCTTCAATCGCATGGCCAATGGTATGTCCCAGATTCAGAATGGCACGCTGGCCCTGCTCCCGCTCATCGTTACCGATGACGGCGGACTTAATGGAACAGCCGCGTTCCAGCGCATAGCCGAGCGCCTCCGGATTCAGTGCAAGCAGCTCTGCGGCATGCTCGCGGCACCAGTAGGCGAACTCTCTGTCCAGAATCAGGCCATGCTTCACCGCTTCAGCCAGTCCCGAAGATACCTGGCGCGGAGGAAGTGTAGCAAGGGTATCCAGATCATAGAGCACCATGGACGGCTGATAGAACGCGCCCAGCATATTCTTAGCCAGCGGATGGTTCACGGCTACCTTGCCGCCTACACTGCTGTCATGGGCAAGAATCGTCGTCGGAATCTGCATGAACTGGGTCCCGCGCATATAGGTGGCGGCGACGAATCCGGCCAGATCCCCCACCACCCCCCCGCCGAGCGCCAGCACCGCTGAGCTGCGGTCCAGCCCGCCCTGAATAGCTGAGGTAACAACCTCTTCATAGACTGCAAGGGATTTGGAGGCTTCTCCTGCCGGAATAATATGGCTTACCACTGTATATCCGCTTTCGCGCAAGGAGGCCTCCACCTGCGCGAGATAACGCGGAGCCACCTCGCTGTCCGTCACCACCAGCAGCGGGCTGCGCTGCGGGAACCCGGCCTCTATACAGCGTCCGCCGATGCCCTGCAGCAGGCCGCTGCCGATATGAATCGGATAGGAACGTTCGCCCAGATCTACTGTAATACTGCGCATCTTAGTAGCTCTCCAGCTGTGCGAGATAATTGTTATAGTTAGCGCGGATCTCTTCCATGGAGTCGCCGCCGAATTTATCCAGGAATGCCTTGGCAATCTCCCAGGCGACCACATTCTCCAGTACCACACAGGCGGCCGGAACCGCACAGGCATCCGAACGCTCCACCTGGGCAGTGAACGGTTCCTTCGTGTCGATATCTACGCTCTGCAGCGGCTTGTACAGGGTCGGAATCGGCTTCATCACCCCGCGGACCACCACCGGCATGCCGTTGGTCATTCCGCCCTCGAAGCCGCCCAGCCGGTTGCTTGCCCGGTAATATCCCTGCGAAGCCTCGTACACAATCTCATCATGCACCTGTGAGCCGCGCAGCTTGCCTGCCTCGAATCCAATGCCGATCTCCACACCCTTGAAGGCATTGATCGACATCACTGCTCCGGCTATTGCACCGTCAAGCTTCCGGTCGGACTGTACATGGCTGCCAAGTCCAACCGGAAGGCCTTCGACGATACATTCCACAATCCCGCCGATGGAGTCGCCTTCTTCCTTGATCTTGTCTATGTAAGCCTCCATCTTCTGCTCCGTCTCTTTGTCGACGACTCTGACAGAAGACTCCTCCGTCCGGGCAATCAGCTCATCCACAGACAACTGGTTGGCCGGCGCTTCGATCTCACCGATCCGGATGACTTGTCCGGCAATTTTCACGCCAAATGCCGCCAGCAGCTGACGCGCCACTGCGCCTACAGCTACTCTTGCTGCCGTCTCACGGGCACTGGAGCGCTCCAATACATTGCGCAGGTCAGTCAGATTATACTTCAAGCCGCCGTTCAGGTCGGCATGTCCGGGACGCGGACGGTTTACCCGCCGCTTCTCTTCATCACTGCCCGGAATGGGCTCGATATTCATAATGTTCTTCCAGTGGGTCCAGTCCTTGTTCTCTACTACCAGTGCTACCGGAGCACCGGTGGTGAAGCCATGACGCACACCGCCTACGATCTGGGCAGTGTCCTTCTCAATCTGCATCCGGCGTCCCCGGCCGTAGCCCTTCTGTCTCCGGTGCAGCTGGAAATTAAGCTCCTCGAAATTAAGTAGCAAGTTACTGGGCAATCCCTCAATAATGGCTGTAAGCTGGGGGCCGTGCGTTTCCCCCGCCGTCAAATAGCGTAAACTCATGCTGCGTTCCCCCTTCACACTTTTGGACTGTAAACCGCTAAAATGTTAAATGTCTTTGCTTATTATAGTATAGGGACTCCTCTTTGACAAGAATCACTCCCTCCATCTTCCATTACAAGAACAGCGCCGCTCCTGCTCTTTCAAAGCAGAAATGGCGCCGCTGTGCATTGCTTCAAGAGCCTGTCTCCAGCCCCCTGTTACCCGGAACCAGAGGCTGGCCTGCCGTATTGCCCTCTTCCACCGCAAGCAGGCTCTGCAGCTGCAGCTCCTCCATCCCGAGAATCTGCCCGCATTCACGGACGGTAAGAAAGCCGCGTCTATAAGCGGCAATAACCTTGCTTTTGTCCATCTGCGTTAACAACCTTTCACTTGGCGTAGGGAACCTACTATCCAGTATCACTGAAAAGAAGTTAAAGTATACGTAGTCCGGAAGACTCTCGCGAGGCAGCCAGCAGGTTATTTCTTACGGTAGAAGAAGGTCTCCGTAGACTCAAAGCCATACTGCGCAGGAGTGAAAATCTGTTCCGTGCTGCCAACGAACAAATATCCGCCGGGACGCAGACTGGCCGAAAATTTGTGATACAGCTTGTTCTTGGCTTCTTCTGTGAAATAAATCATTACATTACGGCAGATAATGAGATCAAAGCCCTCATCAAACTTATCCAGCAGCAGATTCTGCTTGCGGAAATCAATATTTTTCTTCAGCCCTTCACTGACCTTGAACACAGGCCCTTCCGGAGTGAAATAACGCGCGGCCACATCTTTGGGCACATCCTTCAGCGAGCGCTCCAGATACAGTCCCTGCTTCGCTTTGCCCAGCGCCCCGTCGTCGATGTCCGTAGCCAGAATTCCGGACTGGGCCAAAATATTCTGATCCGCTAAAATCATCGCCAGGGTATACGGCTCTTCACCTGTCGAACAGGCCGCACTCCACAGCTTCAGCCTGCGGCCCGAACGCTGCAGCTCAGGCAGAATGACATCGCGGAGCACCTCCCAGCGGTTCGGATTACGCCAGAATTCAGAGACGTTAATGGTCATGCGGTCGAGAAATTCATAGAATAGAGCCTTGTCCTTCATCATTGCCGCAAAAAAATCACTGAATGTATGATAACCATTCTTCACGCGCAGGGTCGTAAGCCGGCGCTTCATTTGTGCTTCCTTATACTGGGCGAGATCAATTCCGGTGCTCTGCTTGATGTTATGAATAAATCCGGTGTAATCCGGGTCCACGGCTGATACACTTTCTTCACGTTCTGCCATACTTTTCCCCTGCCTCCTGCCTGGACTTACATCCAGATTGCGATGTCTTTGTTGTACTGGGCCAATTCATCCGGAGCAAAGAAATTGGCAATTTCACGTGCTGCACTTTCCGGGGAGTCTGACCCGTGAATTAAATTAAGCGGTGTATGGCTGGCATAATCTCCGCGGATCGTTCCCGGCAAAGCCTCGCCCACTTTGGTTTTGCCGATCAGCAGCCGTGACAGCGCAATGACATCGTCGCCTTCCCACACCATGGCAAATACAGGACCGGAGGTAATAAAGCCGACCAGCTCCGGGAAAAAGTCCTTTCCGTCGTGCTCTGCATAATGCTTCTTCGCTTGTTCCTCGGTAACCGTAATCAGCTTGGCGGCAACCAGCTTAAATCCCTTATCCTCCAGGCGGGCGACAATCCGTCCGATTAATCCGCGCTGTACACCGTCAGGCTTGATCATAAGATAAGTCTGTTCCATAGGGGCACTCTCCATTTCGTTCATAATCTTAATGTACATTGGTTCTGACTACGCGGATTGCATATTCAAGTAGTTCATTGTTCGATATTATCAGAAACCCCGCCATCTGTGAACGCTTAATCTCAGACAGCTGCAGGGCTAATATGCGCGGCCTGTAACAAAATAGGCGATGTCGCGCAGATTGCGCTTCGTCCGGTTGCCGGGAAGCTGATCCAGTGCGTTCAGCGCTTTGGCAATATAACGGGAAGCCAGCTCCTCCGCCCGGCTGATGCCATCCCCGGAGAGAATCAGGTCAATCGCCCGGCCGACTCCCCGTTCACCGGCGCGGATCCATTCCAGCTCCTCCAGCAGCGCCGCACGAAGCCGCGAATCCTGCAGGCTGTAGATGACCGGCAGGGTTATGTTGCCCTGACGCATATCACTGCCCGGAGGCTTGCCGATTTGCTTCTCTGTTCCGGAAAGATCGAGCAGATCATCACGGATCTGAAACGCCATTCCTACGTTATATCCGTAATTATAGAGCAGACGCGCTGTTTCCGGCCCGGCATCGGCCGCCAGAGCACCCAGCTGACAGCTCACTGCAATAAGCAGTGCCGTCTTGCGGCGGATCCGCCGCAGATAGTGGCGTACACTCTGCTCACTGTTGAAGAAATCACGGATCTGCTCCATCTCTCCGATTGACATTTCCACCATAGCTTTGGACAGAATCTGATGAATCTGCGGATTCTTCAGCTCCGAAGTCATGACCAGCGCCTTGGCATAAATATAGTCGCCGGTATACATGGCGATCTTGTCGCCCCACTTCGCCTTGACAGTAGGCTCTCCGCGCCGCAGCTCGGCATCATCAATCACATCATCATGGACAAGCGAAGCGCTATGTATCAGCTCAAGCGGAATAGCGATGCACTTCAGCTTATCGAGATCATACTGTCCGAATTTGCCGCCCATCAGGACAAACACAGGGCGCAGGCGCTTGCCGCCTGCCTTAAGCAGGTGCAGCGAGGTTTCGGTCAGCAGGTCATCATCGCCCTGGACACTGCGGTATAGCTCCTTTTCAATCTGGTCCATATCTTTGTTCAGCAAGCCAAATATTTGCATTCGCTTCATTCTTTCACCCGTGTCAGCAGATTGTGGCTCCAAAGCTCCATCTTCACTTCCTGCGGCAGCAGGCCCATTTCATAGGCATAGCGGAAATAGAGGTTCAGACCTTCCTGCTGCCTTTCCCCAAAATCGTAACATAAATTACGGAAGTATTCTCTCCAGTAGGCTGCCGTCCCCCCGATGGTGCTGCAGGCTGCCTGAATTATCGGCGACAGCTCACTCAGCCCCCGCTGCTTGCTGCGGGCGAAGGCTTCAGCAATTTCGGCAATAGCCTCCCGCTTATGCACCGCAGCCTCCCGGTTAACCGCCCAGACGGCAAAGGTCATGCTATGGCCGGTCCATTCCTTCCATAGCGCGCCTAAATCGGTCACATAATACCCCTGGTCCTGCCAGGAAGCCCTGATGGCATGATCTCCAATCAGCAGGCAGGCATCATTCTGCTCCATCATCTCATTCAGATCAGGAGCGGCACTAATATATTCGGGGCCGGCTCCGAATGCCCGCTCCATAAGAATCTTCAGCAGATTGACCGAAGTGGCCGAGGTGTTCGTTACGGCAATCCGGCCTGTGCCGATATTCCGGGCGGGCATCCGGGAGAAGAGCAGAATCGATTTCACCGGACCGTCGGCACTGACAGACAGGTCAGGCAGCAGCACCAGCCGGTCACTGGCTGCCGCGTATGCGAAGGAGGATAATGCGCCTACATGAATCTCCCCGCTGGCCATACCCTGATTAAGAATGGCTGGCACTTCACTTACCATCTCCGCCGGAAAGCTTAAGGAGGAAGGATGGAAATTGTGAAATACCGGCCATGAGTTGGTATAGCTGATTTTACCGATAACTGTGTGCTCTGGATGTATCATCCTTCATCCCCCCATCTGCGAAATAAAGCATGTTCAATATTGAGGCTGTCCAGCACTTTGCCCACCATGAAATTGATCAGATCATCCATTGTGGCAGGGCCAAAGTAAAAGGCCGGCATGGCCGGAATCATCCGGACGCCCATTCGCGACAGCTTCAGCATATTCTCCAGATGGATGGCATGCAGCGGCGTCTCTCTGGGCACCAGCACCAGAGGACGTCCTTCCTTCAGCATAACATCAGCAGCCCGGGTCAGCAGATTGTCAGAGCTGCCATGAGCTACAGCAGACAGTGTTCCCATGGAGCATGGCATGATAATCATTCCCTCCGTACGGAAGGAACCGCTGGCCACAGACGCTCCGATATCCTGAACAGGGTGATATAAGAGAGAACCGGGAAAGCCGCTGAACTGGCTGTTCAGAAACTCTTCCCGGTCAGTTACGCTGAAGCCCAGCTCTTCCTTGAACACACGCCAGCCTGCATTACTTACGATCAGATGCACCGTATAGCCCAAAGACAGGAGGGTTTCTGTCAGCCGGATGCCGTAAATCGCCCCGCTCGCACCGGTAATGCCGACAACAATATGCTTTGGCTTCAGCTCAGTCATTTGTTGAATTGCACCACCAGGTCAATCAGAGTGAAGGAGAACACCACGATGCTGAGTACGCCGTTCATAGTGAAGAAGGCTGTCTGCAATTTACTGAGGTCACTCGGGGATACAATATGATGCTCATAAAATAAAATAATATAGGCAATCAGCATACCGGCCACATACCACCAGCTCAGGTTGGCGATAAACAGCAAAGAGATGAACCCTATGCCGGTAAGCAGATGGAATACCTTGGCGATATCCAGGGCACGGGCGACCCCGAAGCGGACCGGAATGGAATAAAGGCCTTCCCCGCGGTCGAATTCAACATCCTGGCAGGAATAGATGATATCGAAGCCTGCTGTCCAGAAGACGATGGTAAAATAAAAAACCATAGCCGTCCAGTCCACCGTCCCCGTAACCGCGACCCATCCGCCAAGCGGCGCAAGAGCAATGGTCAGGCCGAGAATCAGGTGGCAGGCCCAGGTAAACCGTTTGGTGAAGGAGTAGAACACCAGGAAGAAGACCGCAACCGGCAGCAGCTTGGTTGACAAGGGATTGAGCTTAAAGGCTGCCCAGAACAGTAAAAAGAATGAGAACGCGATGAACAGTGATACTTCGCCGACCTTAAGCAGTCCTGCCGGAATGGCTCTTCCTGCTGTGCGGGGATTCTTCGCATCACTGATCCGGTCGATCAGCCGGTTAAGCCCCATAGCCGCGCTGCGTGCGCCGAACATGGCCACCACCACCCAGCCGATCTGGCTCCAGGAGGGCAATACACCGAACATCACTACGGAACCGAGTAAAGCGCCCATGAAGGCAAAAGGTAATGCAAAAACCGTATGCTCAAATTTAATCATCTGAAGAAAAATACCCATTTTCTTAAACATTACAATTCTCCTTGAGCCCAATATGTAACGCTGCGATGCCACCGGTCAAGGGGAACGACTCCACTTTGGTAAGTCCGGTTTCACGGAAGATCACTGCCAGCTGCTCTCTGTCCGGGAACAGTGCCAATGATTCTGGAAGCCATTTATATTGCTCATAGCGCTTGGCAAACAGCTTGCCAAGCAGCGGAAGCACACGCTGGAAATAAAAATAATAAATACCTTTGAACGGCTGCTTCATCGGCTTCGACAGCTCCAGGCAGACCACCATGCCGCCCGGCTTCACGACGCGCTTCATTTCGTTCAGAACCTGAACCGGATCAGGCACATTGCGCAGCCCGAAGCCGATTGTAGCATAGTCGAAGGAATTGTCGCCGAAGGGCAGCTCCATGGCATTCCCCTGAATCAGGGAGATACGGCTCTGAAGCCCGCGTTCCTCCACCTTGCGCCTGCCGACCTCCAGCATCCCTGCACTGAAGTCCAAGCCCATTACACAGCCGGTCTCACTGGCCTCGGCAAGGGCGATACTCCAGTCGCAGGTGCCGCAGCATAAATCCACTGCCGAATCCCCGCGCTTCATCCCCATCTTGCGCATTGTGAATTTTCGCCAGGCTTTATGACGGCGGAAGCTTAAGATATCATTCATCAAATCGTATTTACCGGCGATGCTCTCAAATACCGAGTGCACGAATTGTTCTTTCGGTTTAATGCCCTGATCGCCCATAACGGAAGTTTTATCCACTGTCATCCTCTAACCCTCCACGGCCGCTTGTCCGGAAATTTTCATTTGTTCAAGAAGACGGTCAAGCAGAGCTCTCAGCTCACCGGTCAGCTCCTCGTCCTTGATGCCCTGCAGCAATACCTGAACAGACTCCGCCGATGCATGCAGCTTGTCCGTCAGCAGGGTATCGCATTTGCATCTCAGCTTCAGCTTCTTCCAGTCCTTCAAATCCAGAGCCTGCTGGCTGAGCAGCAGCTCCTCCTCCTCCGTTGCCGACTCCAGCACCTTCCAGTAAGTGTAGCCTTCCAGTGCGCTTGCAGGATCCACGCCGCGGCGCAGCTCCTGCACGACCGTCTCATACTGGCTGAATTCAACCAGCAGCTTCTCCCAGACCTCCCGGAGCGAATCCTCAATCATCGGTGTAAAAGAAAGAAACAGCCGCATATTGAGCTGTACCGTGTATTTCAAATATTGTTCGGCAGTGAAGGATTGCTCTCTCATCCTGCCGTAAAGATTAGCCTTCATCACATTAAAATCAGCAATCGCCGCACTTAAGATGCCCACCATTGCAATTTGATCATGCTTTGCAAGCAGGCGGTAGAACCAGCTGCTGAAGTAATCGCCGGCCAGCACCTTAAGCTGGCGGGTGCGCATGATATCGCCTCCCGGCTCCTCGTGATACCGGTCGATTCCCTCATGTGTATCCAGTCCGAGCTGCACCAGTCCAGTTACCAGCGTGAGCAGTTCACTATCCTGGAATCCGGCACTCCTGCCGCGGCTCAGAAAAATATATAACAAATGCCCCCGCCCGTCTGAGAACGGCGGCAATTCCGTATGCCGCTGAATCATATCGTAGTCGGTATAGGGTTTAGCCAGTTGATGTATGCGGTACGGTTTCATTTCAGCCTCCGAAGCCATTGACGTTTGACAATATATTTGTTCACAACTTTGTCTATTATATCACATGTTTTTTGGTCACGCACGATGGAGCGTTCTAGTTTCTTTTACCCACTTCAGGGATAAATGAACTGTTTTTTCCACAGCTCGCTTTCACTAATGCGGAAGCCGTTCTTAAGCGAAAGCGGCAGCGGGGAATTGCCTGCCTTCTCCAGCATATCCAGCAGCGGGGCGGACCACTCTTCCCGGCGGATATCTCCGGCCAGCAGCAGGCGGCGCGTGTCCAGCCACTTATCCTCAGCCACCACCCGGAGCAGCAGCTGGTTCACATTATCCGTCTCCTGAAAGGCAAATGATATCGCAAGCGCCATATTACGGTATAATTCCTGCGGCTCATGATCATTACCGGTCACCTTCAGATCCAGGGACAGCACCTGGTTCTCCCAGCCTACCCTGTCAATCAGCAGGCTAAACGGGATTTCCCCGAGGGCATCTACGAGATTGTCATTACGGAGCTGTATTCCGCTAACGCTAATCGTCTCCACCGCACCGTAAGCAGCCCTCTGGCTTAACTCGAAGCCGGCAAGTCTAGGCAGCAGCAAGACAGACACTGCGCTCAGCAGCATCACGGTTCCGATCAGCCAGCTCCGGTTCATGATTAGCCCCCTTAATCATAATCTCCGCCGCCGCAGGACATTATACCGCACTGCCGGCAGCCTTATATCTAGTTATATTTTGAAAAAAAGCAGGCTATGCCTGCTTCTCAGCTTTCACTCTCTAATTGTCCGTGTTTGCTCCATATCTCCGCTTTACCACGAATTTTCATCGCAGAGGTATGATCGGTGAATTGTGCAATAAGCACCTCGCCTTTATCCAGCTTCTCCGTGTGATGAAACCTTGTATCCAGCCCTCTGGTCAGCCCGATGACCTGAACACCGTTTTCTTTGGCCTTGACGATGATGTAATCACTGCCGGACGGTGCAGGATTCAATTCATTTTTCTTCTCAGTCATGTGGGAACCTCCTCAAAGTTTGACGAGCACTGCCTGGCCTCAAACAACAAATGCCGCCTTGGAGGGCGGCATAGATGTTATTCAAAGACTATGGGATCAATATGTAGAAATCTTTATTTGATTCCGTCTTTCAGCGCTTTACCAGGTTTGAATGCCGGTACTTTGCTTGAAGGAATTTCGATTTCTTCACCAGTCTGCGGGTTGCGGCCTTTACGTGCGGAACGTTCGCGCACTTCAAAGTTTCCGAAGCCAACCAGCTGAACTTTATCTCCGTTTTGCAGGGCACCTGTGATTGCTTCGAAAACGGCATCTACCGCTTTAGTAGCATCTTTCTTGGGAAGTTCAGTTGCTTCTGTAACCACGTTGATCAAATCAGATTTATTCATGTTTTCTCACCTCCCTGGGTAAACTTCCGGTATCATACACTGTTTCCGTTTCAACGCAAAATATACGTGATAATCCCGTTTAATACTGCATACTGGCGCTACTCTTCTAGAAGCGCAACAAACTTATAGTAATACAGCCCATCCATAATTTCAAGGCGTTCCGCAAAAAAGGAGCAGAAAGTAGCAGGTTTCTACACATTTCCTGCCGCTTCAGCAGTCTATTCCTACCAAATATTCCGGAAAAGCGGAGGCTTCCCTGGGATAATCCCCCTTTTTGGCTGCCGCGAACCGCCTTCTATTCATTTGCTCAGGCAGCACAAAAGAGCGGGAACAATCCCGCTCTTAATGTGGGCAATTTTAATTTTTAGAGGATGATGGCAATCAGTCCGCCTGAGCCCTCGTTAATAATCCGGCCGAGCGTTTCCTGCAGCTTGTAGCGGGCATTGTCCGGCATCATGGCAATCTTGCCCTGGATGCCCTCGCGGACAATGTTATGCAGGGAGCGGCCGAATATATCCGATTCCCAGATTTTGATCGGGTCATTCTCGAAGTCCTGCATCAGGTAACGCACCAGCTCTTCACTCTGCTTTTCCGTACCGATGATCGGCGAGAACTCCGACTCCACATCGACCCGGATCATATGAATCGAAGGCGCCGTTGCCTTAAGGCGTACCCCGAAGCGGGAGCCTTGGCGGATCAGCTCAGGCTCATCCAGCGCCATCTCAGCCAGGGAAGGGGCAGCAATACCATAACCTGTGGTTTTGACCATTTCCAGCGCTTCCGAGAAGCGGTCATATTCACGTTTGGCATGGGAGAAGTCCTGCATGAGCTGGAGCAGATGGTCTTTGCCGCGGATTTCCACCCCGACAACCTCCATGAGCACCTGGTCATATAGTTCTTCAGGAGCATAGAGATCAATTTCAGCAACGCCCTGCCCCATATTCATTCCGCTGAGGCCGGCCCGGTCAATGAAATCATACTCCGTAAATTGTGAGACAAGCCGGTCTACATCCCGCAGGCGGCGGATATCCTTTACCGTGTCACGGACTGAATTCTCATAGCTGCTGCGCAGCCAGTGATTCTCGCCCAGCACCATAACCCAGCTTGGCAGATTAACATTAACTTCATGTACCGGGAACTCATAGAGGACTTCGCGGAGAACTCCGGTCACATCCTCTTCCGTCATATTCGCGGCACTGAGCGTCATTACCGGAATATCATATTTCAGGGCCAGCTCACTTCTGAGCTGCTGGGTTTCCTCGCTGCGCGGCCGGGTAGAGTTAATCACCAGCACAAACGGCTTGCCGACTTCCTTCAGCTCAGCAATAACACGTTCCTCGGAATCCACATAAGAGTACCGCGGAATTTCAGCAATCGTACCGTCGGTGGTGACCACCACTCCCAGAGTGGAATGCTCCTGAATCACTTTGCGTGTACCGATTTCTGCTGCTTCCTGGAACGGAATCGGCTCCTCAAACCAAGGTGTTGAGATCATCCGCGGACCATTCTCATCCTCATAGCCCTTTGCACCCTCTACTGCGTAACCTACACAATCGACCAGCCGGACATTGACTTCCAGCCCTTCAGCCACCTTGATCTGAACAGCATTGTTTGGTACAAATTTCGGTTCAGTGGTCATAATGGTTTTGCCGGCCGCACTTTGCGGCAGCTCATCCACTGCTCTTACCCGGTCCGCTTCACTCGTGATGTTCGGAAGAACAACCGTTTCCATGAACCGTTTGATGAATGTTGATTTCCCCGTGCGAACCGCGCCGACGACGCCAAGATAAATGTCTCCGCCGGTACGCTCGGCAATGTCCTTGAAAATATCCACTTTTTCCAAAAGAGATCCCCTCCTCATATTACTCCGAAGAAAAAATGCCTGAAGAGCATCGACTTCGCGTTCCGCCGGCAGACTGGCCCTTGCAGGACAACCGCCGGTCTAAGCTTTGCCCGCCCGAAGCCTAGCTACTGCCTAAGGCGGAAGCAGCTTGCCCCGCGCTAAACTCCGAATGCTCGGACATGCATTTGGACTAGTATCATCATATGTATCCAGAATGGATTTATGACCAGTAACCTTATTTTTCGCACCCTGAATTTCATCTGTCCGCTCGCCCGGAAGTCTTCTCATCAATCCTATGAAGGAGGGGCTGCGCTTAGAACCGCAAAAAACCCCACAATGTGGGGCCTTGGCTTCAAAACGATAGAGCAATTTATTCCAGCGGAGCCTGCGCAACAGGATTTCCGCCGATCCACAGATAGGGCAATGACTTCACAGGGACATAATAGGAGGCCGCTTCAAGCTCCAGACGCAGGTCACGGCCTGCCTCCGGTGTACTGCCGTTATGCCCGATTGCTGAAATGATATCCGCTGCGTAATCGGCATACACATTTCCGGCCTTATCCATCATGAAAGGCAGCTGCTGTCCTGAGTACACACTGTTCAGCTTGACCGGCTCCGTACCGGCTTTGCCCGTATCCACCGCATACAGCCCCGGATAGATCTCCTCCCGAGCCGGCAGCTCCCCTCCGTGAGCAGACTTATACAGGTTCACCTGGCGCTGGAGGTCATTCACCTTCTGGACCGTCACCAGATCCATCAGCTTGACCACCGGGTCACTTTCTTCATTCAGAATGAGGAAATAAGCACTTCCGCCCTTCTCGAAGGCAGCCGACGGAATCTCATCTAGATAACCGTCTTGCTGCAGCCTGTCAAGATCAACTACAAATTTCTCATACCGGGGTGTCATTTCATCACTGGTGAGAATCGGCAGCAGGCCTTCACCGGCCTGATAATCATCAACTGCCGCCTGCACCCGCTTCACACTCTCACGGTAGCCGCCGGCTTGCTGCCGGCTGTCCTGGCCGGAATACATACAGCCGCTCAGCAGCAGCAGCAGGACAAGCCCTGACAGCATTGCTGACCTGCTCCGTCTTACCTGATCCATGGAGTTCATTCCCCTCCTCTTGACTTCCATTTTACGAAGTCTGCCGGTTCATCCTGTGCTCACCACAATCCATCCTCTTCCCCGCGGCGTGCAGCCTCAAGTCTGCGGCGCACAGCAGCCTTAAGCGGGTCCTCCGGGATGTTAACAGTCACATCCCCCCGTACGGCTGCCTGGCAAGCCAGACGGATGCCGTTGTCCAGCAGACTGCCAAGCTTGCGCCGCTCGGCATCAGACGGCGGTCTGAGCGCTGCAGCTCCATCTGAGGCTACGGATACCTTGCACATCAGACAACCGGCTTTTCCGCCGCAGCGGGTCGGTAATATAATCCCGGCTTTGCGCACAGCCTCAAGCAGCGATATCCCGGGAGAAACAGCGATACTCCGGGCTTCCGGCAGGAAAGTCACGGTTATTTTATCACGCGGCGTCATGGTACTGGTCCCTTCCTGTTCTTTGATTTCCTAATTGTAAATGCTTACATAATTGAAGCGGCACCGCCCAAAATACCGATCAGCATAATAATAAAAGCAAGTACGGACAATACGCCTTTAAGCAGTCCCCTGGTTTTGCTCCGTGCAAAGGTAATCAGAAATACGGATAAACCCATGATCAGTACAGCAATCAGCGACAGCCACATCTTTGCCATCGGGTCCATGGCTTCAACGCCTCCATTTCACAATACTGGGATTGCGACTATTATAGCGTGAAACTTAAAATTTTATAAGACTTCCGGAATAAAAAAACGTCAGACTTCCAATCACAGCAGGTTCCGTGAATGCAGAAAAGGCCATCCCTGACGGGATGGCTGCCGGCTTGCAGGCTATGCTATTTTTTCAGCATCATTTTCATTAATGACTCCATGGTACCGGTACCTGATCCGCCTTTTTTAACAGTATTGACAATCTCCTGTATTGTAGCTTCACTAACCGGCACCTTGGCCATGGCTGATACCTGCTTGATTAACTGGCGGAGCTGGGCTTCATTCTGCGTTGTGCCCGGCTTAACCGTACCGGCCAGCTTCTTGATGGCACCTTCCGTAATGTTCTTGCCCGCCTTCTTGTTGATGGCGTTCAATGCATCCTTGGAAAAATCTCTGCTCACTATTCATCCCTCCTCCGTAAGTCCCCAATACAACATATGAGGTCTTCCGGCAAAAGGTGACCGTGATCAGGAATGCCACTGTTCCCAAGTTTCCTGCGAAATAGCTTCCATCTCCGTCTTGCGGTCACGGCCCATCAAGGCTTCAACCGCATTCCGCGGTGTTCTGCCCTGGAACAGCACATGGTAGATCTGATCGGTGATCGGCATCTGCACACCAAGCTTCTGTGAGATCGCATAAGCTGCTTCTGTAGTCCGTATGCCTTCAACCACCATGCCCATCGACTCCAGCACCTCGGCCAGCGGCTTGCCCTGGCCGAGCATCGAGCCGGCCCGCCAGTTGCGGCTGTGCTGGCTCGTCGCTGTAACGACAAGGTCGCCCAATCCGGCAAGTCCGGCAAAGGTGAGCGGGTTCGCTCCCATTTCGACACCGACACGGGATATCTCGGCTAAGCCGCGGGTCAGGAGCGCTGCCTTGGCATTATCACCGAAGCCCAGACCGTCAGAGAGACCGGCTCCAAGCGCAATAATATTCTTCAATGCACCAGCCAGCTCTACGCCAACCTGATCCCGGTTAGTATATACACGAAAATCATTGTTGATGAACAGCTCCTGGGCAGCTGCAGCACGGCTGTCGTCAGGTGAAGCCACTACAACCGTAGTCGGGCAGAGACGCACTACCTCCTCGGCATGGCTTGGGCCGGAGAGAACTACGATTCTCTCCTCACTGCACCCAAGTTCCTCGGCAATAACCAAAGACATCCGCTTCATGGTCTTCGTCTCGAACCCCTTGGTAGCGTGAATGCAGAGCATATCTTCCTTCCAGAAGGGCTTAAGGCTGCGGGCCACCTCGCGCATGGCGGATGACGGAGCTACAATAACTACCGCCTTCGAGCCGGAAACCGCAGTCTCCATATCGGTGGTGGCAATAATATTCTCAGGCAGCTTGATTCCCGGCAGGAAATGATCATTCGTATGTGCTTTATTGATCTCGTCAGCTTGTTCGGTCTTTCGCGTCCACAGATAAACCTCCGAGTGGTTTGCCGCCAGCACAGTAGCCAGCGCAGTTCCCCAGCTGCCCGCGACCAGCACGGTCACTTTATCAGACAACGCGGTTCGCCTCCTTGACTTTAGAGCCGATCTTGTTCTCCCGGCCCTGCGAAATCTTCACAATATTGCTGCGGTGCCGCCAGAATGCAAACAACGCAATAATCAGACTCCCCCACAGCTCCGGAGGTGAGAATGCGGTGAACAGCAGGAATACCGGTGTCAGCGCCACAAAAATCAGTGAACCCAGCGATACATAGCGGGTAAAGACAATAGCGAGAATCGCAATTACCCCCGCAATCAGTGCAGGCCAAAATGCAAGTGTAGCCATTACGCCAATTGTCGTTGCAATGCCCTTCCCGCCGCGAAAGTGGAAATAGAGCGGCCAATTATGCCCGATAATAGCAGCGATCCCGCAAGCTACCGCTACCCAGGTCCCCCAGCCGCCGGCCCAGGTTCCAAGCCAGACTGCGGCAATTCCCTTCAGTACGTCCAGAAACAGCACCAGTATGGCCGGTCCCTTCCCCATCACACGCAGTGTATTGGTCGCCCCCGCATTGCCGCTTCCGTACTGGCGGATATCAATACCTTTGAGCAGCCGGGCGAGTAATACACTGAAGCTGACAGAGCCAAGCAAATAGCTTACAACGATAACCAGAAGTTCAAACGCCACTACTCTTCTCCCCTAACCTTCGTTTTCGGATTTGCGCCGTGTAAAGAGACGGATTGGTGTGCCTTCGAAATTGAATGCTGCGCGGATTTTGTTCTCCAGATAACGCTCGTAGGAGAAGTGCATCAACGACGGATCATTTACGAATACGACGATCGTTGGCGGCTTCACCGCAACCTGGGTTACATAGTTGATGCGCAGACGCCGCCCTTTATCCGTTGGCGGAGGATTGATTGCCACAGCATCAGACACCACATCATTTACCAGATGGGTTGTAATCCGCAGCGCATGCTGCTGTGCAACATGCTGAACTACCGGCAGCAGCTTCTGCAGCCGCTGTTTGGTGAGTGCAGACAGGAACACGGCCGGCGCATAGCTCATGAACAGGAAGTGGTCGCGGATAGTGCGTTCAAAGTTCTGCATCGTCTTGTCGTCCTTCTCAATGGCATCCCATTTGTTGACGACAAAGATCGAGGCTTTGCCAGCATCATGGGCATAACCGGCAATATGCTTGTCCTGGTCAATAATGCCTTCCTGGCCGTTAATCACAACCAGTACAACGTCAGCACGCTCAATAGCCTTCATAGCCCGCATAACACTGTATTTCTCCGTGTTTTCGTAGACTTTGCCGCGTTTGCGCATACCTGCCGTATCGATCAGCACGTAACGCTGGCCATCCCGCTCAAAAGGTGTATCAATAGCATCGCGTGTAGTACCGGCAACATCACTGACAATGACGCGTTCTTCACCCAGGATAGCGTTCACGAGGGAGGATTTGCCTACATTCGGGCGCCCGATTAAGGCCACACGGATGACATCATCATCATATTCATCATCGGTTGTATCCGGGAGACGTTCAACAACCGCATCCAGTAAGTCACCGATTCCGGTTCCATGGCTTCCCGAAATTCCGATCGGGTCACCGAATCCCAGGCTGTAAAATTCATAAATATCCTCGGAGCGTTTCATGTTATCTACTTTATTAATCGCCAGTACGATCGGCTTGCCGGAACGGAACAGAATCTGTGCCACTTCTTCATCCGAACTTGTAAGCCCGCTCTTGGCTTCGCACATAAATACGATAACATCCGCTTCTTCAATCGCCAGCTCCGCCTGGACGCGGATGGACTTCAGAATCGCATCTTCACCGTCAATCTCAATACCTCCGGTATCAATCACACTGAAGGACTTGCCGTTCCAGTCTGAAACGCCATAGATCCGGTCACGCGTAATCCCCGGTTTATCCTCTACGATGGCCAGCCGATCGCCAATCAGCCTATTGAATATCGTCGATTTACCGACGTTAGGCCTGCCTACGATGGCCACTACGGGTCTTGCCATAACTTCATTCCTCCTGTCTTCCTTACGTTACTCATCATAGCAAAAAACAATTCAATTGGCTAACAGTCTTGCAGCTGTTCTGCCAGCCCCAAAAAACACAATCGGCGAACCCCCGTATTGAGGGCTCGCCGATTACTTTACCCGTTATGATGAAATAACAAAGGGATTAGTTGTTACCCTTGAATTTATCCAGCTTGTCGCCGAAACGTTCAGCCAGTGTGAAGCTGAGGCCTTCGTTGCTGAGCGATACGTTAGGATTGTTCAGCACTTCTTTAGGTGCTCTGTCTCTGTTGTTCGTACGTTCTGGTCTGGCAACAGGAGCCGGAGCTTCCTCAGTTTCCTTGATGCTCAGGCTAACACGCTTCTCGGACGGGTTGAAGTCAAGGACTTTCACTTGAACTTCTTGTCCTTCTTTAAGCACTTCATGCGGAGTGCCGATGTGCTTGTGGGAAATTTGCGAGATGTGCACAAGGCCTTCTACGCCTGGAAGCAATTCAACGAACGCGCCGAAGTTTACAAGGCGTTTAACTACGCCTGTTACTACATCGCCAATGTTGATTTGACCAGCAGCGGAATCCCAAGGACCCGGAGCAGCCGCCTTGATGCTGAGGCTGATTTTACCTTTTTCAGGATCAACCTTAAGTACTTTAACGCGAACCTTATCGCCTTCGGATACAACATCAGAAGGTTTCTCCACGTGATTCCAGGCGATCTCGGATACGTGAACCAGGCCGTCAACGCCGCCTACATCAACGAATGCGCCGAACTGGGTCAGACGTTGTACAGTACCTTCGATAATTTGTCCTTCGGACAGCTCGGACATAATCTTCAGCTTGTTAGCTTCGAATTCTTCTTCCAGCACTTCTTTGGCAGACAGGATTACTTTGCTGTTCTCGCGGTCAAGCTCTTTCACTTTAACGCGCAGGGTACGGCCTTTGTAATCGCTGAAATCTTCAACGAAGTGACGCTCAACCATGGAAGCCGGGATGAAGCCGCGTGCGCCAACGTCAGCCACAAGGCCGCCTTTGACAACATCAGCTACAACAACTTCGAAAGCTTCCTGGGAAGCGAAATACTTCTCCAGATCTTCCCATGATTTTTCGCTGTCGATTGCACGTTTGGAAAGAACCAGGCTTTCCTTGTTGTCGTTGATGCTGACAACCTTGCATTCCACTTCTTGGCCCACTTCTACTGCTGCTGCAGCATTGTCAAGCTGAACGGAAGACAATTCGCGGATAGGAATAACGCCGTCGTATTTATATCCAATGCTTACATAAGCTTGGTTATCTTCGATTTTGACGATTGTTCCTTTCACGGTATCGCCTTTTTTCAAAGAAATGATTTCCAGACCTTCCTGGCTTGTCACTTCTTCTTCACTGCCGGAAACAGCTGTTACAGCGGCTTCCACAACTTCTGCCCCTTCTACGGTTTCGTTGTTCTCAACGTTATCCGCAGCTTCTTGATTTTTAATTTCTTCAGACATGTGATTACCCTCCTCGATTCAAAACCCCATTTATTTAAACCCGCGTAGAGCAGAGTTCAAAACAACCATTCACTTCTGGATCAATCCGTTTGCATTTGTAAGTTAGTATGTTCCAAATAATAACGGTTATGCTGTTATTTATCTGATCACTGCGGCAGCAGCATCTCTCAGCCGCAAATTAATGCTGGCTGGGCTTACCGCTTTCAATCATCTCACGGATGCGCCCCATAATCACATCGGTTACTGCCTCCAGAGATTCGCTTCCCGCACCTTCAAACGAGCTGAGATCTATCGGAGCCCCGTAGACTACAGTCATCCGGCGGAAGGGCTTATAAGACCCGATTATGGCCGCAGGTACAACGGCTGCACCGCTGCGAAGGGCAAAGCTGGCTGCGCCTTTCTTCGCCGACCCCGAGTCAGAATTCCGCGTTCCTTCCGGAAAGATGCCCATAACATGTCCGCTGCGGAGCGTATTAAGGGACGTCTTGATGGATTCTTTGCTTACGCCGCCACGTTTAACAGGAAAAGCCCCCAGTTGCTTAATGAGCCAGCCCAGCACCGGAACCTCAAAGAGTTCAGCCTTGGCCATATACTTTACCTGTCGTTTCAGCTTAATGCCGATCGTCATCGGATCCAGCAGGCTGATGTGATTTGCGCAGAGCAGCACTCCGCCCTCCTTTGGCACATTGTCTCTTCCCACAATCTTCAGCGGGAACAGAACGGCATAAATCAAGCGAAGCAATCCAACGCAAATAGCATAAATCATAGATGATTCCTCTCCCCGTTAACATAAGTTCTGCAGTGGGAGACGATGGCTTCCACGGCCTGACCGATATCCATATGGGTCGTATCCAGAAGAATGGCATCTTCGGCACGGCGCAGCGGTGAAATCTCCCGGCTCTCATCGAGGCGGTCCCGCGCGGCAATATCATGTTCAAGCTGCTGGAGAGTCACTGTTTCCGTATCCTTCAGTTCCTTGTAACGACGGAGAGCACGCTCCTCCACACTTGCCGTCATGAAAATCTTCACTTCGGCATCCGGCAGTACGGTTGTACCGATATCCCGGCCATCCATTACGACTCCCTTGCGAAGCGCCATCTGGCGCTGCAATTGACTCAGCCTGGATCTTACACCCTCAATCTTCGCATACTGCGACACTTGGCCGCTGACCTGAAGACTGCGGATATGCGGGGTCATGTCTTCCCCATTAATCAGCACCTTCTGCACATCTTTCTCCGGAAGAAGATCAATTTCCATGCCCTGGACCATCCGGTCGATCAGTTCATGCTCCTCCGCAGATATGCCTTCACGGATCATATACCAGGTGATTGCCCGGTACATCGCGCCTGTGTCAACATAGATGAAAGACAGCTCCCGTGCTACCAATCGGGCTACAGTACTCTTGCCTGCCCCGGCAGGTCCGTCGATGGCGACGTTAATTCTCTCGTAAGTATGTGTCCCCTGCCTGTCCAACGGGGCATTCCTCCTCAAACACTCTTCCGCAGAAAATAGGCCTAAGCGGCATATTTCTCTACTGGCTTGCTGATATTATCAAGAAAAAAGCAGGCATTGCCTGCGACTTATAAAATTATACCACAGATTGTAACCCAGTGCAAAATGACACAGAGGTTTTTACGGAGAAAAAAGCTGTTTTTGCAGCCTTTTGAAGTTTCCCCGCCGCCCGGTTCAGCGGTTGCGGAAATCAAACTGGCGTTCAAAACAGTAGCGGATGATCTTCTGGCGTTCAGAATCGGAGATGGCCGAGAATTTCAGCATAATCAGATTGCGTCCGGTTTCCAGCTTCTTGATCCGTACAATTTCGCTTTCGAAATTAACATGCTCCGTGCTGCCGTTACGGTAGGAGACCAGCAGCCAGCAGACGAGCTTGTCCGCTACCGCGAGGGAAACCTTCCCGTCACTGAGGAACGAGGCCCCGCCGCCGCCGATATCCTCGGTCCGGACCAGAAAACGGCTTCCAAGCGCGTCTTTGACCGCCAGCTCCAGCTCGGCATTGACACGGAAAAAGCTGCGGCGCTGGATTTTGAAGATGGATTCCTCCGCAGGCTTACGCAGCCGCAGCATACGGATGACCTCCTCCTTGAAGCCGAGCACATGGGTATTGAAATAATTTTTGATTCCGCCTTCCGTCAGAAAATATACAGACAGCTCGTCACCGATAAACAGCTTTTTCAGCCGGCCGCTATTCTCCTCCATCGGAATTTCTATCAGGAATGTATCATCCTCCATATCCGCAATTCTTGCCCGGTATTCCTTCTCGGACTCCGCTGCATCACTGGAAGCTACCTGAATGTATAAGTACTCGTTGATTTTGGGATACAAACCTGTCACCGCCGCATGAGTTAGTAATTAATTCTAAACCGATTATAGCATGGCAATTGCGGCCCCGGTCAGAAAAGTTTCATCCGCGCATGTCCTGGTCTTATATTTCCTGCAGTCGCCAAAAAAGACGCATTCCGTTTCCGGGAATGCGCCCTTTCCTTCTGCATCTGTCCGTACGCTGCGAGACGCCGGCTATTTCTCCTGTGCCCCCGAGGAGGTACGGACCTGCTCAACAGCTTCTTCATTGCCGTCAGCCGCATTCAGGTAGACCCGGAATTGCGAGCCGTTGATTTTACCCCCGAACTCGTATGTCAGCAGTTCCACGGCATCTTCATTCTCGATCCAGGCAAGCCTGTTGTACAGCTCTTTGAATTCCGGATTCAGCAGCTTTCTCACTTCTTCCAGACTTAGCTGCGGCTGCGGAATTTCCCGCTTCTCCTTATGCTCATGCACATAATCGCTGGCCTGAAATCCTGTAGGCTCACCTGTATCAAGCCCGACCCGCACTGTTACTTTCTCAGGGTAGATCAATACGCCGTCTTGGCTGCTGACAAAGGTCAGATTGCCGAGATTGTCATATCTGTCTGCACTGACAGCGGTCATGGCCGGGTAGCCCTTTTTCTCCAGGAATTCTCCGGCCTTCACAACAGCCTGTTTCATGGACACCTTAGCCGGACCAACCTCGCGGCTGTCATTGTAAGAGATCAGCAGGCCGCCTTCCGCGGTGAAATCCATTGAGACCGGCTCTTTATGATCCTTTGAGATCACCGTGGCTGTGTAGGAAGCCCATTCCGTCCCTTTGCCGTTCTCCTGAATTTTCACGTCAGCATTGCCTTGCATTCCGGCAGCTTTCAGCGCCTTAGCCTTAATCTGCTCTGGAGTAACCGGCTTGCCGCCCAGCTTTTTCACCGAACGCTTGTCATAAATGCTTGCAACGGAAGGGCCATAATCAAGCTCCGGATAAGCGGCGACCCGTTTATCCACGGTTTTAAATCCGTCAATGATTGTGTTATCCTCCGCTTTCTCCTCGGTGGCAAGCGCTGTTTCGACATCCATCCAGCGCAGCCGGTTACTGATGACTTTGTCCTGGACGGTCTGCAGATCCTTGGAGATCTCGGCTGAATTCGCATAGAGAGTCTTCAGATTGGCCATTTCACCTTCGGTCAGCGGCTTCTTGGTGAAGTCACGGACGGCTGCTTTATAAGAGAAATTGGAAATCTTGGAGAGGAACTCCTCCGTCTCGCTGAACGGCAGCAGGGTGAGCGGCAGCTGGTTGATTTCATTCTGGGCCTGGCTGGTCAGCCTCCAGACATTCACAAGGCCCTTACGGTGCCTCCCGTTTGATGTTGTATTGACGGCGAGGGTATTCCCCAGCTCTCCATGCAGCTGCTCCATATGAAAGGACAGATCATGAAAAGCCCGCTGATACTGATTCTCCGCTTTGATCAGAATTGAATTCTTCTCCTGATTCTCCTGATAGCCCCAGACCAGCGCTCCTAGCAGCAAAAGTGCGGTCAGCGGGAACATAATGGCACTTAATCTTTTGTACATGGGTCCGCAAAACTCCTTTCAGTAGCTTATTGCCGTTAGTTTGACAATAACTGAGAAGTCTTATGCACACGGAAAAAAACCCCACAAAGTGGGGCATCAGTTTCAAGGATTATTCAGGCGCGCTCTTCGATTTCAAACCCGCTCACGCTGCTGCAGAGGCACTGCTTGAAGCCGGTCTGAATGACTCCCTGATCCTTGCTTCCTCTTAATATGTAGGTTTCGCCGCACTGCTTGCAGATAATCCGGACTTTTACACGCAAAAAAAGACACCTCGCTCCTCTCTGGAATTCCTTGCTCTAAGGAACTGCCCTTCTGGATTAAGTGTGTCCATCTCTATTACAGGTTAACCTCTTCCTCACGCTTCAAAAAACGAAACGGTGAACGGCTGTTGGCCCGCGCCACCTTGCCCATTCCCCCGTACCACAGAACCGCCATCAGCGGCACAATGAACCAGATCCAGTAGTTGGCCGTGGAGGTCAGCAGGAAATCATAGATTCCATGCCAGAGCCACGGCAGCAGCAGCGAAATGAGCAGAATCCTTCTTGTCCGGACACCGCCCGAGAATTTGGCTCTGCCCATATGGTACCCCATGATTACGCCGAACATGGCATGTCCGGATACCGGAAGCAGCGCCCTTATGATCATAGAACCGATTGAAGCATTGCTGTACCAGGCATACATTACATTCTCTATTGTTGCAAAACCGAGCGAAATTGCTACGGCGTATAGTATTCCATCATAGGGCTCGTCAAATTCGGTATGATTGTAAATCATATGGTACAGCACAAACCACTTCAACGCTTCCTCCACCCCTGCGGAGATCAGAAACGAATCTACATAAGGGCCGCCGTCCAGACCGAGCACCAGCCCCCGCTGGATAATCATCACCGGCAGCACAATGATCAGGCCGAGCAGGAATACCTTAAGCACCATATGGAGCGGCTCCTGGTCATACTTGTCTTTCAGATAGAAAAAAGTCAACAGCGCAAGTCCCGGTGCCACTGCTGACGAAATGACCGATAACAAAAGCACCGAAGTAGCCTCCCCGCACCTAAAACTAGGTTCTGCTGAAATATTCTGCGGACTATACTTGCGCCCGCTGTCAAGCATGATCTTCTCCCGGCAGCAAAATCCAAGAAAGGGCAACAGAGCGGGACGCCCCGGTGCCCTTCCGGTTATTACTCCTGGCGTTTAAAATGAGTGCACAATGTCTGTACCGCGTTCTCCGCCATAACTGTCTTGCCATATTCCGCAAGCACAGCCTGGGTTACCGGAGAGGAATCCCCAAATTCTGAAAGCACGCCGACAAGACCTGCCATTGCCGGTTCCTCGAAATCCTTCGGATCGAAGTAGAGATACCATTTATCATTATAAGAATACAGCTGACCTTGAGAAGTAATATTGCCAATGAGTACATGGGCCGCTTCAACCAAAACCTCAAAATCGCGGAATGCATACACAATGGAGTCGCTTTGTTCAAGAGTAACTTCCATTTCGTAAATCTCTTCAGGCAATTCATCTTCCCCGGCTCCACCGTACTGATGGTGATCATATTTTCCCCGGGTCACTATAACGACCATACCTTGTGCGGGCAGTGCGAACACTTCCACGGCTAACGGACCGGTAGCGTCAAATCCAAGCTCACTATACGCCTGATCCATCATTTCCGTGAAGAGGTCATGCACCTTGGGAACCTCCTGCCACATGTCTTCCTTCTGGATGCCCCGCTCGCTCAGGTCGTCAAAAGTGAGGAAAATCCGTATCTTATCTTGACCTAATCGCTCTATTCTCATGACAGGATCCTCCTTTTGCAAGCTCATTTAGTATTAATGTATGATGAGTCCCGAGTAATGAGCCAAAAATGGTTACTATGTATGTATGTTATCATTTTGACGCTCTAAATGCACGTAAATAAATATAGAACAAGGCCAATTATTTGCCCTTTATCTGTAAAGCCCCGCTGCTCCGCCTAATCACTGTATGCACATACATCTAATTTAAACAGATTCCACGGCAAAAAAAGAATCATTTCAGCAGTGCGGGGCACCGCCAAAATGATTCTGCTTACGCCCTTTGCGGTTACAATCCCGGTATGGCTGTATGTGTATCCTTGAGGATCTGCTCCACTTCATGCTTAACATCCGGATTGCTCCGGATGAAGTCCTTCAGCATATTCAGATTCGACTCCTTGGATTTCACCGGTGATTCCTCATGATGCTCTTTGCCGGCTGATGCCTGGGCATGCTTGTCATGGCTGCTGTCCGCTGCCGTACTGCCGAAGCCGGTCATTGCCATCCCCATGATTTTATCCTTGGCCTTTTCGCCGGCACTGGATGAAGCTTCTCCGGTATGCAGCATGGATGACATAATGGCGCTCCGTTTTTTGGACATAATCATACTGGCGGCAGCGCCCATCAGCACTCCGCACAGAAATGACGAAGTATTCATATCTCTAACCTCCTTGTATGGTAAAATCATGCTTAGTGTTCGCGGAAAGATTCCGGCTCATACAGTCAAACAACAAGAAAGCGAGATGAAAAAAGTGGGTAAAGCAACAATCACGCTGCTCCTGGCTGCTTTTCTCCTGTCAGCTTGCAATAGTGACGGGAATTCAGCAGACACCGCAGCAGGGAATCAGCCGCAGCCAGCGGCAACAGCACAATCAGGAACAGCAGAGCCGGCAACTGCCGCCCCGTCTGCCCAGCCGGCAAGTTCAGCAGAGACAGCGCCTTCGCCTGAAGCTTCACCGCAGGCGGATGCTGCCGGGACTGCGCAGCCGGACGATTCTGCTGCCGCGGCCGAAGTGCCGCTGCTGTACCATATGAACAAGAATTATGATATTGTCCCTAATACGGAAACGACTGACAAAAAAGTGGTCCTGCTCACCTTCGACGACGGGCCCAAAGAAGCCGAGCTGATTAATCCGCTGATGGATACGCTGGACAAGCATAATGCCAAAGCCATCTTCTTCGTCAACGGGTACCGGGTGAAAGAGCATCCGGAGCTGCTTACGCTAATCCATGACCGGGGCGGTATTATCGGCAACCACAGCTGGGACCATATTGTGCTGAAGGATAAATCCGAGACTGAGGTCAGGAAACAGATCGAGGATGTGCAGAATATCGTCAAGGAAATTACCGGAGAGGCCCCGCAGTTCTTCCGTCCGCCGCACGGCGCCGGCGGTGATGTCGGCAAAAAAATCGCGGCTGGCAACGGCCTGCTTTATATGACCTGGTCTGTAGGTTCGCTTGACTGGGAGATGAAAGAAAAGGACACGGGCAAAACAGAAAAGCTGATCAGCAATGTGACCAGCCAGCTGCATTCCGGCAGCAATATCCTGATGCATGAGCTGCCCTGGACCGTGGAGGCGCTGGATACTCTGCTGACTACGCTCGAAGGCAAAGGCTACAGCTTTGTTGATCCCCGCAGCATTGAACTGAAAATGCGGTAATAAGCCCCACAAATACCCTCACAAAGTGAGGCGATTACTTCGAAGCGAACTCAGGTACTTTGCGGGGACCCCGGTAAATGACCGCAGACAATCAAATGTTATTAAAAAATCGCCCTTGTGGAAATGAAGGCATCCGCCTTCAATCCGCAAGAGCGATTTTTGATTTCTGCCGGCTATTCCTGCCTGCAGCGCAGGGTGAGCAGATGCATCTCTGCCGGACTGCCCCAGCGCAGCGGCAGATGCGCAGTGCCAAAGCCACGGCTGATGAGCATCTTGGGCTGGTATGTATCATTTCCGTACGCAGGTAAATCGTACATTCCGGCATTATAGTGCCGGTAGAACTCATCGGCATGCCTGCTCGCTATAAAGGGAAGCACTACCTGCCCGCCATGGGTGTGACCGGCCAGAATCAGATCAGCCGGCACCTCCTTCTGCTGCGCCAGCCATAACGGGTCATGCACAAGGATGATCCGGAAGGCTCCGTCATCCCGGGCCGTGACCGGCGGAAGCGCATGATAAGCCCGCTTGCCGCCTGTCCGCGGGAAATCCACTCCTGTAAGCACAATTTCCGCCCCGCTGCACTCAAGCTTCACATTCTCATCAACAAGGAGCCTGGCTCCGCTGCTGCGTATGAGCTGATCTACAAGCCTGATCTCCGCCTGGTAATCATGGTTCCCATGAACTGCATAAACAGGGGCCAGGGATGCGGCAAGCGCCAGATTATTACGCAGGCGCTTAAGGGGAACCCCCTTCTCCGTCAGATCGCCGCCCAGGAAGACGGCATCCAGCTCTCCGCGGTACTCTTCCAGCAGTGCAGCTGGAAGACGGCGCCGGTGTATATCGGTGATGAAGAGAATCCGGTAGCCGTCGAACCCGCCGGGCAGGCCGGCCAGTACTATTTCCTCGGCAATAATGCGGCTGCGGAACGCTCCGGCAACCATAAGGACCGCCATAACTGCCGCAGCTCCGGCGCACAGGCCCAGAAGAACCAGCAGTACTGCCGTTACCATAACGTTTTGAGCGGCGGTGCCCCGATGATGCCCCACCACAGCAAAAAGGCCAATAAGAGCACAAATATGATGATCAGTGAATTAATAAACATCTTGCTGAACCGGATTCGTTCCGAAGGATAGCTCTGTGCCCGCGAAGGCGTTTCTTCACCCTCTTTAGCCGCCGCCTTGCCTTTCGGCTTTCCGGAGGTCCGCTGCAGCGTCTGGCGCGCCTTTCTGGACAATGTTCCCGGCTCCCCGGCCGGAGTCTCCTGCTGGCCTGTTACTGCTGCCGGAACCGGCTTTCCGCTTTTCCCTTTGACAGGAGGGTTGTCTTCGCCTTTATACTGTTTCTTGCGGGATTTCACCCGGCTTAATCCTTCGCTCATGATGCCCTCCTGTAACGGATCACCATACCGGAGAACAGGTCTATCACGAAGTGGCACAGGATAGGTGCCCAGAGGCTGCCCGAATGGATATAAATAAACCCGAGCCCGTAGCTGCTGAGGAACACCCAGCCGGTTGGAATCCAGTGGCGCAGGTAACGCACATGAATTACAGCAAAAAGGATGCTTGTCCAGTAAGGCCCGAGTGAGTGCTGTATCGCTCCCCGGAAAAGAAGCTCCTCGCAGACTGCGACAATTGCCGCGATAACCACGATATGCCACAGCGGCCGGTTCCCGAACAGCAGCTCATTAATCCCTCCGTCATCCATGCTGTCCTCTGGAACAATATGGGTCAAAAGGAAATCAACAATGAGCATAATTGCCGCAAGACCGAGCCCCCAATACACGAAATTCAGGCTCTCTGGAAAATTTAATATGTGAATGGGATTTCTTTTCTGTAATAATATCCATATCAAACCGATAAAGAGTGTAAGGCCCTGGGTAATGTACAGATTGATTAAGAGCAGCTTGTCGGTCAGCTGCTGAGGATCGGCTTTTTTAATTTTGATCTCGCTGAATTTGAATTTTTTCATTGTAACCTGCCTGTTCTATAATGTTTTTACATAAGATAATTTCCCTATACGAAGGAGCACTAACTATGAACAGCCGTACCTCCCGCACTCAAATGCTGTACACACTAGGTTTTATCTTGTTTCTAATATCCGCATTCGCCTCGTTTTTTACGGGAGTAAAGGTTGGAGCAGACAAAACGGAAGCTAAGTATGCCAAACTGGCCGGTCCGGATCTAACAGAGGAGTTCTCCGGCTCCTATCAGCAGCAGGATCTTGTTACGTTCTATCATAACGTATTTTTGCCTTATCGGGAATTCAAGCGCAATTGGAATGATCAGGTGGACAGCCTCGCACGCAGCACGGATGCGCGCCAGAATGCGGCCACACTCAAGAATCTTGGCATTTTGGCGGATAAGCAGTATGCCAAGGTCACGCAGGATTCCCTGTTCACCAATTCACCGCTGCTGTATCAGTCACAGCTTAACGTATTAAAGAGCCTAACCCTGTTCTCGCAGGCTTCCGGCAAGGTCTCTGCCGGCTCCTCCGGAGCGGAAGCGGCCAAGCTGCTGAGAAGCGATAATTTCACTACAAGCGCTGTGAAGTTCGGGCTGCTGGCCCAGAAGAACTTTTATGATTCCATGCTTAAATGGGGGGCGAAGACCAATTCGTCCATTCCGGAGCAGGCCGGAGAGCTGAAGACCCTGTCTTTCATTCAATGGAAAAAAATGCCGCTGCTGCTGAAAAACGCTTCCATCGCAGATATGATGCTCAACCGCGGAATCTACGCCGGCTACGATCCTCAGGATATCACTGCCAAAATTGATGATATGATCTACTCCGGTACTGCGAGCTCCCTGCAGCTTAAGGATGTACAGTCATCGGTCACCCTGCTTATATCCACCGGTGCGGTACAGGAGCAGGACTTCATCAAGTGGCGGGAACAGTATTACGGCAAGGAGATTATGCCGCAGCTTCCCTTCTTTTATGAATAAGACCATTAATGCATCATAACGAAAAACCGGGTCCACTTCAAGACGACCCAAAGCTGAAGAAGCCTATTGACACACTTGGCATCACCATGTTACATTATGAAAAATTAATCAAGCAAAACCGATGATGGAACAAAGGATCTGGAAATCTTCAGAGAGCCGGTGGTTGGTGCAAACCGGTGGTGAACAGAATTCTTTAGCGCTCCTGAGATATTGTATTGAACCTTGAGTAGATACAATCGGATCATCTCCGTTACCAGTGTGGCCTTTGCAGGCCAATGAGGCTGTAGTTTAACTGCTACAGTGAATTAGGGTGGTACCACGACAACTCTCGTCCCTTACTACGGCAGTAGTATGGGGTTGGGAGTTTTTTTGTTACCCGGATTCTGTATTGCTGCCCGGCCCGCCCGTCGTGCACCGTTGCCGGCTCTTTGCACACTGTCTCTTTTATGCGACAGCGCGTTACCCCGTTATTCGAGCGTGCGCGCCACCTTTTCTGATGATTATGGTACTGCGGATTGCCCTCCCAGGGCATCCTTGGCATATTAGCTTTCTAAATTGAAGGAGGACAAGAGACCATGTTTAAAGTATTAGTATCGGACCCGATCAGTGATTTGGGGATTCAGCAATTGATGGACGCAAGCGATGTGACTGTGGACAAGAAAACAGGACTAAATGAAGATGAGCTTATTGCAATCATTGGCGAATATGACGGCTTGCTCGTCCGCAGCCAGACTACTGTAACTGAGAAAATCATCGCAGCCGGTACTAATCTCAAGGTGATCGGCCGGGCTGGCGTCGGTGTAGACAACATTAAGCTGGAAGCTGCCACCCAGCGCGGTGTCGTTGTAATCAACGCCCCGGACGGCAATACCATTACTACCTGTGAACATGCTTTCGCTATGATGATGGCACTCGCCCGTCATATTCCTCAAGCCTATGCCAAGACCATCTCCGGTGTATGGGACAAAAAGACTTTCCTCGGCGTTGAGCTGCGCGGCAAAACACTGGGCGTGCTCGGTATGGGCCGGATCGGCAGTGAAGTGGCTAAGCGAGCCAAAGCCTTCGGCATGGATATACTGGCCTATGACCCGTTCCTGACCGCAGACCGTGCAGAGAAGCTGGAAGTGAAGCTTGCTTCGGTGGATGACATTGTCCGTGGTGCAGACTTCATTACTGTTCATACACCGCTGACACCGGAAACCCGCCATATGATCTCCCGCCCGCAGTTCGAGGTTATGAAAAAAGGTATGCGCATTGTCAACTGTGCACGCGGCGGTGTTATCGATGAAATGGCCCTGGTTGAAGCCATTGACAGCGGGATCGTTGCCGGAGCTGCCTTCGACGTATTCGAGAAGGAGCCGCCGGAGGCTGATCATCCGTTCCTCTCCCATCCGAAAATTATCGTGACTCCGCATCTGGGGGCTTCGACCGTGGAAGCACAGGAGAATGTGGCAATTGACGTATCGGAGCAGGTGCTGCATATTCTGCGCAATGAGCCTTTCATCAATGCCGTGAACATCCCGCCGGTCGCACCGAGCGTGATGAACAAGCTGCAGCCATACTTTACACTCGGCGAGAAGCTGGGCAGCTTCGCAACCCAGATTACCGACGGGGCCATCCGCGAGATTCATGTGGAATACGCCGGAGATCTTTCTGATGTGGATACTCAGCCATTAACCCGCTATATTGTCAAAGGGGTTCTCTCCCGTCACTTTGCCGGTGATGTTAATATCGTAAACTCGATGCACCTGGCCAAGACGCGCGATGTTAACGTGGTAGTGACCAAGGCCTCCAAGACCAAAGGCTTCACCAACCTGATCACGGTTACTCTGAAGGCTGAGCATGACGAAGAACGCCTGGTTGCCGGCACACTGCTGCAGGGCTATGGCGAACGGATTGTGCAGGTCAACAAATTCCCGGTGGACATCGCTCCGGAAGGCCATCAGGTTGTCATTTCGCACAACGATAAACCGGGTATTATCGGTCTCGTCGGCACATTGTTCGGACAGAATGACGTCAACATCGCCTCCATGCAGGTTGGCCGTAAAATTGTCGGCGGTGCCGCCATCATGCTGCTGACCGTTGACAAGGCTGTTCCGCAGGATGTCCTGGTTAAGCTGGCCGGACTGCCTGAGATCAACACTGCAGAAGAAATCATTCTGCTGTAGGACCCAAAAAAACACTCTTTCCGGAAGGATGGCTCAGGCCATCCATTCCGGAGGAGTGTTTTTTTGCTGATTATTCTGGAACCCTGAAGACCGGAATCCGCCGTCCGTCAGTATCCGTGAAGCCGTATTCCTCCGCCAGGCGGCCTACCTGCTGCGGCTTGCCTGACAGCTTCAGCACCCCGGGATCAGCAGCCAGTGCTACGGCTGCGCGGCCGATATATGCTGTAGATTCGCTGGCCTGCAGCTCTTCGACCTCCCGCCAGTGTGCCTCATCTGTCTTCAGGCTGTCCAGCACCAGCTCTGTCCGCATCCACCCGGGTGATAGCGGAATTACAGCGATGCCGTCTTCCGCCAGTTCAGCCGCAAGGCCGAAGGCCATGCGTACAAGCGCATTTTTAGACAAATCATAATAGAAATTCCCTACGTATTTATAATCATCCCAGAAGGTGGTATGAATGATCAGCTTCCCTGCACCGGAGCCCCCGCTGCGCATCAGCGGAACGGCATAATAGTTAGTCATGAGCTGCGCCCGGACTCCGGCATCAAACATATTGTCCCAATGGGCAGCCGGAAGCTCCCACATCGGCTTTATCTCAATCGGAAGGCTATTGCCGCCCCATACATTATTGACCAGAATATCTAAGCGCCCCTTCTCTGCGGCAATCTGCCGGATTACCGCCTCTGTCTCCCCGTCATTCGTATGATCACAGCGGATAACGGCGCCTGCACCACCGGCCTCATGAATTTCATCCAGTACACCTTCAAGCGTCCTTGGTCCTCTATCTTGCAGAGATCCGGCATTTCTTCCCGTAACATATACATAGGCACCTGCTTTAGCCAGCTCTAGCGCGATCCCCTTTCCCGCCCCCCTGCTCCCGCCTGTTACTAGTGCTATCTTCCCGTTTAACGTTGTCATAATAACCTCTCCTCTCAGCTAATGCTGCATATTCTATCAGCTATGTTGCACCAATCCGTTCTCTTTATTAATATAAGCCTTATATATGACAGCTCCTGACATATATAAGACTTATACTGGTTATATTCATTGTTGTGATTCCATCTCTTCATATAAGGAGGCTTATTATGCGGGCAGACCGTTTATTGTCCATTCTGCTGCTGCTGCAAAACCGCGGTAAAATCAGCTCAAGGGAGCTCGCCGAGACGCTCGAGGTCTCGGAAAGGACGATCTTCCGGGACATGGAGGCGCTCGGCATCGCCGGTATCCCTGTGCTGGCCGAACGCGGCCGCGAGGGAGGCTGGATGCTTGCCGAGGGTTACAGGACCTCGCTGACCGGAATGACCCCCAAAGAGATCTCAGCACTGCTCCTGCCGGCCGATCCTGCAATTCTCCAGGCGCTGGGAATCCAGTCCGAGTTCTCTTCCGCAAGCCGCAAGCTGCAGGCTGCCTCTGCCAGACTGCCGGCTTCACCGCTGAGTGTTCTAAACGAGCGGATTCATATTGACGGTGCAGGCTGGCATCCGTCCGGAGAAACCTATCCCTGTCTTACGGCACTGCAGGAAGCCGTATGGGAGGAGCATAAAGTGCGCATCGGTTATTTGCGCGGAGAAGAGTACGCAGAGCGGCTGATCTGCCCGCTCGGGCTGGTCGTCAAACGCGGAGTGTGGTATGTCGCCGCAGAGACCGGAGAAGGCATGCGGACCTATCGTATTTCACGGATTAATAGTGCCGAAGTCATGGAAGAAACTTTTCGCAGACCGGCAAATTTCAACCTGGCAGACTATTGGGAGGCTTCAACCACGGCATTCAAATCCTCCCTCCCGCGCTATCCGGCAGAGCTGCTTGTGAAGGAGAATGCCATGAACGCCCTGCAGAAGGAGCGTTACGTTAATATCCTGCAGCAGACCCCGGATGCCCGCCCCGGCTGGATAGTTGTGCAAGCTGAATTCAATACGCCGGAGTCAGCCTGCCGGATCATCCTGTCGTTAAGTCCGGGTATTATTGTAGCTTCTCCGGCGGAGCTGGCCGGCAGCGTAGAGTGCAGTTTACGTGAAGCTCTTTTGCTGTACGAAAACAATACGCAACCGCACTCTTTTTAGCGAATGCAAAAAGAAGTTTTATGTCAGTTCTTACAATAGACCGATCGCGCTCTAATCCCCTATAATATGACAATACACAATTATCATTTTTAGGGGGAACTATACTTTATGGACTGGATGAACAAGCTGCCGTTAAAACAAAGAATTATTGCCGGATGTTACCTGGTTGCCGCTTTATTCGCTGTCCCCGTGCTGATTACGCTGATCATTATGGGCAAGGTTGTGATTGGCCTTATTCTGATTGCGGTACTCGCTGCCCTAACCTTCCCGCTCGCGCGCTTCATTGAGAGAACGCTTACATCTTCATTTGAGGATATCTCCAATGTAACGCATACGATTGCCAAAGGCGACTTCACCAGCCGGGCGGACGAGAGTGGCTCCATGGGCGATATCAGCCGTTCCTTCAACACAATGATCGACAAGCTGAAGAAGATTCTGACTGATGCTTCACAGCTCACCCGTCAGGTTATGGATGCCAGCCGCGGGATAGAGGATAAGAACCAGAACCTGAAGATCGTAATGGCCCAGGTAGCCTCCTCTTCCAATGAACTGGCCCTCGGCGCGAACGAAATTTCGGTAGATATTGCAGAAATGACCGAGTCCATCAAAGATATTGAAACCAAGGTCTCCAATTATACGAATTCTACAAAAGAAATGAATAAACGCTCTGTACATACGCTTGAACTGGTTGAACAAGGACGAATCTCCGTTGATACCCAGGCAGACGGCATGCGCAAGAATATTCAGGCTACACAAAAGGTGGCAGACACAATCGAAGCCCTTTCGCAGAATGCCCGCGGCATTACCATGATTGCCAAGAGCATTACTGAAATTGCTGAGCAGACGAACCTGCTCTCATTGAACGCTTCCATTGAAGCTGCGCGTGCAGGCGAACATGGCCGCGGATTCGCAGTTGTCGCCCAGGAGGTCCGCAAGCTGGCGGAAGAATCCACTGCCTCCACCAAAGAGGTATTCGGACTGGTCCGCAGCATAGAAGCTGATATCAAGCAGGCGATCGATAATATTGCCATCAACGAAGAAGTAGTACAAGTACAGAATGAGATGATTACCGAAACTGCACATATCTTCTCCCAAATCGTTCACAGCGTACAGTACATAACTGAGCAGATCGCCTCCTTCTCCGCCGAGAGTGACCTGATGCTCGAAAGTGCGCTTAAAATTTCCGGAGCAATTGAGAATATTTCGGCGATCACCCAGCAGACGGCAGCAGGTACCGAAGAGGTATCCGCAGCGATGAACGAGCAAATCCATGCACTGCAGTCCGTAGCTGAAGAGACCGAGAAGATGACCCAATCGGTTTTCCAGCTGCAAAAAACAATTCATATTTTCAAATTTTAACAGATTCGCAGAGAGTCCGTTTTCGCAGCTGCAAACTGCGGAAACGGCTTTTTTATTATGTCGAGGCAAAGATTTACTGTAATATTCACAAAGTGTTAAGATTCTGCATAACCATAAAAAGTAAATTTGTATTATTTACTTACTATTCATTAAATATATATATAAAAACCTCTATAATACTATACATTTGATTTTTTGAATTTATATTATTACACATCCACATTTTCGGAAAACATAATGCAAATGGTTTGAAAACTATCATTTCAAGCCGCTTTCATCCCTGAAAATTCGCTAAATTTCGAGTTCCATAAACTGCGCTTATTGACAAAAGGAGAGCGAGGAATATATTGTAAAGGAAAATTATTCTTCTATTACTCCTAACAGAATAAGAGGCAAAATTCTTCGAAAGGGAATGACGCAAAGCCATGGATCTACAGTCCTATATCTTTATAGGACCATGACAGCCAGGTTGCTGAAACACTACGGACGTCTTAGATTTCATGTCCGGTCTGTGATTCGTGCAACAGGCCTGTGCTCCTACTAACGAGTGCAGGTTTTCTATTGCTACATACCTAATAACAACTTGCGGGGTGGATGTTCTGAAGACAGTTGCAGATTATATGGCCGAGGCATTACACAATCTCGGAGTAACACATTCTTTTGGGATTATCGGCAAATCTATTTGTCCTATCGCACTAAAGCTTGTAGATTATGGTATTGAATTCATTCCCGGCCGGCATGAATCCAGCTCCGGATTTGAAGCAGGCGGTTACGCGCTCAAAACAGGCAGTCTCGGGGTAGCCTTCGGCACCTCCGGCCCGGGCGGAACGAACCTGCTCACCGCTGCGGCACATGCCAAGGCTAACAATCTTCCCGTTCTCTTCATCACCGGCCATCAGTCAATTAAAGAGCTGGGGATTCCCCAGTGTCAGGATTCCACATCCTACCTTGCCGATCTGGCAGAGATGTTCCGGCCGGCAACGCTGTTCAGCAAGCTGGTTGAACGCGGTGATCATTTCAGCACTATATTCAATCATGCCCTGTCCATCGCGCTGGGTGACAAAAAAGGCCCTGTCCATCTCTGCATTCCCTTTGATGTCCAAACGGAACGGCTGGAGGAATGCCGGATCGTGCTGCCTGAACGGGAAAAGCTCGTCAACTACGCTAACTTTGAACGGGTCGTCTCGGCAATCAATGCCTCCAGCAGACCTCTGATCATCGCCGGTAAAGGCGTCAACCGTTCCGGAGCCCACAAGGAGCTTGTCCAGCTGGCCGAAACCTTCAACATTCCTGTTGTCACCTCTCCCGGCGGCAAAGGCACCATCGCCTGGGATCACCCGCTCTATCACGGGCCTATCGGCGTCGGCGGATGTCCGCACGGTGAAGAGCTAATGAACAACAGCGATCTTTTTATTGTCCTTGGCTCACGGCTAAGCGATATGACCATCTGTAATCTGAAGCCTGAGAACCATCCTGAGCTGCTGATTCAGTTTGATGTCGATCCTACATTTGTCGGTAAAATCCTCCATTCTCGCACCATTTCTGTTGGCGGCGATATGCGGGACAATCTGGAGCTGTACCTTCAGCAGATTGATCCGGCGTCCGTCAAGAGACGCGAGATTACAGTATCCAATGAGTATCATGAGGAGCTTCCCGTATTGCCCAAGCTGTCTCTCGCCTCAGTAATGAGCACAATGAGTGATTTGATCCCTTATGACAGTACTGTATTTGTCGATGACGGCAGCCATGGCTTCAACGCAGTGAAATGGTTCAACGTTAAGAAGGCCGGCAGCTTTGTTTTCGATGATTATTTTGCCTGCATGGGCAATTCAATCGGCATGGCCATCGGAGCCAAGGTAGCCGCTCCGCAAGAAACCGTGTTCTGCATTACGGGTGACGGCTGCTTCATGATGCTTGGTACTGAAATAAACACAGCCGTTTGCAAGGAAATACCTGTGATTTTCATTGTTGTCAATAATATGCAGCTGGATATGGCACTCAAGGGTATGGCGAAAACAACCGGCCGGATTGATGGAACACTGTTCGAGGTTCCTCTTGATGCTGTCAAATTCGCCGAATCGCTTGGTGCCGCAGGCTTCCGATGCGAGACACAGGAGCAATTTGCTTCAGCAGTCCGCGAGGCAATTGCGCTAAACCGTGTTGCTGTGATTGAGCTTTTAACCGACCGTGATGAAATGCCTCCTACGGCTCACCGGACACTTGATCTTAATTAAGCCGGATTGCATCCCACTCTACTACCCTACTCTCAGGAGGCCATGAAGTATGAACACGAACAGCGGTTTGGAGCATTTCACTAATCTTTCAGGACAATACGGAGCAAAAGCGCTGGCACCGATCAAAGAGCATTTCCCTGAGCTTGCCGAGTTCATTATGGGTAATGCTTACGGGGATATTTTTCAGCGGACAACTATTGGGGCGGACTGGAAGGAGATCGCCGTTATCTCATCTTTAATAACTATGGGGCAGTTTGAACAGCTTGGTGTTCATTATGTAATGGCACTTCGCGTCGGAATGACCGTTGATCAAATCAAAGGAATTCTGCTGCATCTGGTACCGGTTATTGGCGCTCCAAGAGTGATTTCGGCTTTCAATGTTTTGCTGGAGACGCTGGAAGAGATCCGTTAATCCCTTACAAGATATTACAACATTCGACTTTTGTATTGCATATTCGAGAATCATGCGGTTATAATGAAGGCAAAATATCCCAAAAACTAAATTCAAATGTCGAATATAGTCGTAAGAATGCAGTTTCCGGATATCCATCATGATGATTAACCGATAAGGTCTGAGTTGTCATGCAATCAAAATTACGGGAGAGATGAACATGGGACAATTTATTTTGAAGACGGACAGTGCAAAGAAAGTCATTAATATTGAGCTGGAAGGAACCTTCTCGAATGAGGATGGCCTGAAATCCATTCAAGCTTACCAGCAGACCATTAACCCGATTAATCCGGCTGAATATGCCCTTGATATCGACTGCAGAAAGCTTAACGTAACCGCCCCTGATGTTGTGCCGCTGCTGGAAGGCTGCTTCATCATGTTCAAGTCTGACGGCTTCCAGAAGGTCACCCTGACCCTGGAGAACAACCCGATTCTCAAAATGCAGCTGGCGCGTCTGGGCCGCAAAGCAGGACTGGAAAACCTGGACATTATCTCGACGGTACAAGCCTAGTAATTTTTATATACACCTAAATTCCATCATTGAAACTCCGGGCTTTACCGCCAGTTATCATGATTAAGTTTGTACGAGATCACTTACTAACATAACTTAAGTTTTAGCTTACGAAGCGAGTTTTGCCGAAGTGTAATCAGAAAGCTTATATGCATAATACTTTTAGGAGGTCTACTATGGCTGGGATTCGCATTAAGGACATTGATATCTACCATCCAAGCACTAAGATCAGCAATGACTTTTTCATTCAGCATTTCGATGAGAAGGGCATTGATATCCGCGGACTTCTGGCTACACTGGGCCGTGATACCCGGTACAGCATCAGCAGCACAGATGAGAACTCCCTGACGATGGCCTTTGAAGCCGCAAGCAATGTTCTGGAAAAAACCGGATTGTCCGGTGCAGATATTGATTTAATCGCTTATGCAAGCCAAACTCCTGAATATATTTTTCCTACAAACTCACTCATGATTCATCGTTTAATTAACGGGGCATCGCATACGATCTGCATCGACAGCAACGCCAACTGTGCCGGAATGACTGCTGCAGTGGAGCAGGTCAGCCGCCAGATGCTTGGCAATCCGCGGATCCGCCGTGCGCTTGTCATCGGCTCGGATTATGTTGCCCCGCATGCTAACAAAAATGATCCGGTATACTACGCCAACTTCGGGGATGCTGCTGCTGCTGTCATCCTGGAGCGTGATGAGAATTCTGTAGGCTTCATTGATTCGATCTACCAGACCGATACCTGTGTCTACGGGAACTCCTTATTCCCGGCAGAAGGCCTGGCTAATCTCGGACGCAGCGGTGTCGCTGCAGGCGAATTCAATGTGAAGTTTATTCCGTTCGATGATTCGATCTGCGTGGATGCTGCCTCGGAATCGATCAATACACTGCTAAGCAATAACGGGATTGCCCCTGAATCCATCAAAGCGGCCTGCTTCTCGCAGCTGTCGCTACCGAACATTCAGGCGGTCTCCGGCAAAATCGGAATTGATCCGGATGCTGCAGTATACATCGGCGATGAATTCGGCTACACCTCTACGAGCAGCCCTTTCATCGCACTGCATAAAGCCGTGACGACCGGACAGCTCGAACGCGGTGATAAGGTGCTGTTCTGGACTGTAGGCGCCGGCTGGCAAAATGTTGCCTTTGTAATGGAATACTAATATATAATTCAAACGGCCCGCTGGCAGGATAACTGCTGCGGGCCGTTTTTTATCCGGCAGGCTTTTACACTTCTGTCCCAGTGAACCTAGTGCTGCCCTTCATGCTTCTCCCAGCCCATCGTCCGCGCTACAGCATCCTGCCAGACGCGGTAACGGTGCTCACGCTCCTCCTGCCCCATCTGCGGCGAGAACACCTTCTCGGCCTTGTTGAACTGCTCCAGCTGCTCCCGGGTCCAGATGCCTGATGTAAGTCCGGCAAGCAGCGCAGCACCAAGTGCAGTAGTCTCCGCGTAGGTTGTACGTGTAACGTCGCTGCCCAGAATGTCTGCCTGGAACTGCATCAGCAGATTGTTGCGTACTGCGCCGCCATCCACTCTGAGGCCGCTGAGCGGCATCCCTGCGTCCTTCTCCATAGCTCCGATCACGTCACGGGACTGAAAGGCCAGTGACTCCAGCGTTGCCCGGACCAGATGTCCGGCAGTTGTGCCGCGGGTCAGCCCGAACACAGCCCCGCGGGCATACATATCCCAGTACGGCGCACCAAGACCGGTGAAGGCAGGTACGACCACTACGCCCTCACTGTCTCCGACTTCACTTGCCTTCTCCTCCGAGTCAGCCGGCCCTTCAATCAGACCCAGCCCTTCCTGCAGCCATTGTACGGCCGCTCCTGCGACAAATACACTGCCTTCAAGCGCATAATAGAGTTCATCCCCGATGCCCCAGGCAACGGTCGTCAGCAGGCCGTGGCTCGAGGATACAGCCTCTGTACCTGTATTCATCAGAATGAAGCAGCCTGTCCCGTAGGTATTCTTGGCACTGCCCGCTTCAAGACAGGTATGACCGAATAGCGCCGCCTGCTGATCACCCAGCACAGAGCGGATTGGAATAGCTGCACCGAACCACTGCTTGTCTGCGGTACCGAAATCACCGCCCGACATCCGTACTTCAGGCAGAATGGACGGCGGAATCCGCAGCGTCTCAAGCAGTCCGGAATCCCATCTGCGCTCATGCAGATTATACAGCATCGTCCGGGAGGCATTGGTAACGTCTGTGGCATGCACAGCGCCGCCTGTAAGCTTCCAGATCAGCCAGCTGTCAACGGTTCCTGCCATGAGCTCTCCCTTAGCTGCACGCTCCCTGGCTCCCGGTACATGGTCCAGAATCCACGCCAGCTTCGTAGCTGAGAAATAGGCGTCGATGACAAGCCCTGTCTTCGCTGCAATCTCTCCGGCCATCCCCTGCGCCTTCAGCTCCTCGCAATGCTGAGCTGTCCGGCGGTCCTGCCAGACAATCGCCGGATAGATCGGCTTCCCTGTGACCTTCTCCCAGATCAGTGCCGTCTCCCGCTGGTTGGTGATACCGATTGCTGTAATGCTGTCAGCCGGGGCTGAGCTGGCGCTGATAGCATCTCTGGCGGCGGCAAGCTGGCTCTCCCAGATCTGCTCCGGGTCATGCTCTACCCAGCCCGGGCGGGGGAAAGACTGTTTAATCTCATATTGTCCTTGCGCGATCATTCCTGCGCTCTCGTTAAAGAGAATCGCCCTTGAACTGGTCGTCCCCTGGTCCAATGAAAGAATCATAATGTCCAGCCTCCTGCTAGCATTTGCTTAAAAGATATGTTCCACGATGAACAAGATTTATGTGGTGGTTTCAACAAAAAGCACCTCTGCTGTCAGAGGCGCTGTCATGCAATGTCCGGATTTACTGTTTTTCGACAGGAAGCCGCAGGATAAAGGCGGTCCCTTCGCCAGGCTTGCTGGAAGCGTGAATGCTGCCGTGGTGCGATTCGACGATATTCTTGACAATCGCAAGACCCAGCCCGGTTCCGCCTGACTCCCCGCGGACCCGCGCTTTGTCTGCCTTGTAGAAACGTTCGAAGATATAGGGCAGATCCTCCGGCGTGATGCCTACACCCTGATCCCTGATCTCAATCTCCAGGTAGCTCCGGCCTTCCAGAATCATGGAGCCGGCTGTAATGGAGATCATTTTGCCGGCGGGTGTATGGCGGAAAGCATTGTCCAGCAGATTAGTCAGCACCTGCTCAAGCTTGTCTTCATCAGCAGACTTCAGCAGCAGCTCCGGCCCGGATTTCTTCAGTTCAAGCAGAATCTCCCGTTCCTTGGCTCTGACGGCGAACTTACGGTATACCCGCTCCAGCAGTTCCCCGGCATCCACCTGAACCTTCATCATATCAAGATGCCCGGCTTCCATGCGGGCCAGATCGAGCAGGTCCTTGACCAGACGGCCCATCCGCAGCGATTCGTCATGTATGACCTGAACCAGCTCACTGCTCTCCTCCGGAGAGGAGGCCATGCCGTCCAGCAGTGCCTCGCTGTATCCCTGCATCATAGACAGCGGGGTACGGATCTCATGGGAGACATTGGCGACGAAATCGCGCCGCATCTTCTCCAGCCGCACCTCTTCAGTTACATCACGCAGTACAGCTACCGCCCCTCGGAGATGATCCTCGGCATAGAGGGGGGCCATATGCACGGACCAAACACCCTGCCGGACATGTACATTGGAGCGCTGGTCACCGCCCTGGCTGAGCGTGCTGAAAAACAAATGCAGCAGCGGCGGCGGCACCTCACCAGAGGCAGCAGACGGCGGATACAGCCCGCTGTCGGCCTCCTGCTCCCAGGCCAGATCGCTCCAGGTTTCCAGCAGTGCCTGCCCGTGCGGATTGGTCAGAATGATCCGCCCCTCGATATCAAAGGTAATTACGGCATCGCTCATACTGCGCAGAACGCTGGACAGATGGCCTTTTTCCTGATTCAAGCTGCGTATGTTCTCTTCCAGCTCTTCAGCCATGTGATTGAAGGAGGTGGCCAGCTGACCGATCTCATCACTGGTTACGAGCGTCAGTCTTGTACCATATTCGCCGCGGCGGATATTATTGGCCGCCTCAATCACCTGCTGCATCGGCTGTGTAATCTTCGTAAACAAAAATAAGGCAAAGAATGTCGTTAAGGAAAACCCGATCATACAGACATACGTAAACAAACGTTTGATCGCCCCGGAATTGGCGAAATTACTGTCGATATAGGGCAGCAGAAACAGCCCCAGTGTAATGAGCACGACAGCAACCAGACAGATGATCGTGATCCACAGCTTACCGACAAGACTTCTCCAGAAGTTCACTTATTTAGGCACCTCAAGCTTGTAACCTACGCCCCATACCGTTGTAATCATAGCCGCCGATTCCGGGGACACCTTATTGAGCTTCTCGCGCAGCCGCTTGACATGGGTATCTACTGTCCGCAGGTCTCCGAAGAATTCGTAATTCCATACATCCTTAAGCAGCTCTTCACGCGAGAATACCTTATCCGGTGAAATAGCGAGATAATGCAGCAGCTCATATTCCTTAGGCGTCAAGCTTACCTCCTGGCCGCCGGCGGTAACGCGGTGTGCGTCATGCTCGATAATGAGAAACGGAAATACAATGTTATTGCTTGAGTTGCTCTCTTTGGACAAAAAGGCGGTTGCCGAGGAACGGCGCATAATCGCCTTGACCCGGTAAATCACTTCACGCGGGCTGAACGGCTTCACGACGTAGTCATCTGCACCCATTTCGAAACCCTGGACCCGGTTAATCTCCTCACCTTTGGCTGTGAGCATCAGAACCGGTGTAGATTTAACCCCTCTCAGCCGGGTAAGCACTTCAATTCCGTCAATGCCCGGCAGCATGACATCCAGCAAGATCAGACCGTAGTCATTGGCTGTTGCTTTCCGCAGAGCGATTTCGCCGTCCTCGGCTTCATCAATTTCGTAGCCTTCTTTTTCGAGATACATTTTGAGCAGGCGGCGGATGCGCTCTTCGTCATCCACCACCAGAATTCTATTCAAGTGCTCTGCCATTTACACAACAACCCCTTCATCAAATACAGTAGAACGTTACCCTTACTTTGCCTGCGCGATGGTGAATCTAATGTTTCAGTCCGTCCCCGCATAGGAATGAAGTCCGGCGATCACCAAATTAACACCAACCAGGGTAAACATTACGATTAGAAAGCCGAGTACTGCAAGCCAAGCAGATTTGCGTCCCTGCCATCCGCGGGCCAGCCGCAAATGAAGATAAGCACTGTAGAATAGCCAGGTAACGAGTGCCCAGACCTCCTTGGGGTCCCATCCCCAGAATCTGCCCCAGGCCACCTCGGCCCATATCATTGCAAAAATCAAAGCCCCCAGCGTGAATATCGGAAAACCGATGGCTATAGCCCTGTAAGTAATTTCATCAAGGTCATTCTCATCAATTCCGTCCAGAACCGGATGAATCGCCCTGCCCAGCGGCTTACGTACTGCCAGGCGGAGAATTCCATAAAGAATCAGACCGGATAGCAGGGACCAGATTACGGTATTAAATTTGCGTCCTGCATTGACACCGTTCATCCAGGAAGGTGCTTCGAATAACGGCTGCTTCATACCAAGAAACGGCTGGAAGCTCTCAATTTCGCTATGGTAAGGTGCCACAATCGGCGGCATTTTATAACTCACTTTCTCTATTGTACTATCTTCCTGCCCGGGGCTGTCAATCGTAACGTTAGTACGGACAAAAACAGATTCGTAGCCGGCTCCCCGGAAAGCAAATACGGATCCGAGAAAACCAATTATAACAATGATTGAGAAGAGAGTAAATTCAACCAGTCTCTGCTGCTTGCGGTCGCCCCGTTCCTTACTGCCGAAATTCACCGTCCGCAGCAGATACATCAGCCCGGCAGCAAAGCCGACTGCAAAGAAGGATTCGCCCAGCGCTGCCAGCGTGACATGAATATTCAAATAGATGGATTTCAGCGACGGAATCAAGGGCTGCACTTCCTGCGGAAATACCGCTGCATAGGCCATCACTATAATTGAAATCGGAACTGCGAATACGCCGAGAATAATCTTGCGGTAGATCGCGAAGATCACCGTAAACGCAACCATAACCATCATGGATAAGAAGGTCATGAATTCATACATATTGCTGACCGGAATATGGCCTGAGCCCATCCAGCGGGTGACGAAATACGCCATATGACACAGCAGCCCGAGCGAAGAGGCGATAAAAGCCAGTCTGCCCCAGCGTGCAGTGTGCTCCTCCGGCTTCCTGCCGGACCATCTGCGGCCCATAATGGCGATGGTGAACAACATGAAAGCTCCGCTGTATAAAAAGAATGCGGCAATAAAGACATCACTGCTGAAATCAAGCAAGCTCATGCCAGGCCTCCTCCGTTGTCCAATGATTTTTCATCGACTGTCATGTCTATCTGCTTAAGAATAGAAACGATTTCACGGCGGAAGCCGAACCAGTTCTTGTTCGTATGGCCTCCTAATACCAGCTCCCCGTCCTCTACGAACAGCCAGATGCGTCTATGCTGCCAGTAGAAGCCGAGAATGAGTCCCAGCATTATAATTCCTGCACCGACCCAGACAAAGGGCATTGCCCGGTCCACACGCACATTCAGATAAGTGGTGGACTCCGCGAAATCAACATCGCTCATACTGCTGACCTCAAGCTCCAGAAACCTGTCTGCGCCGCCCAGCTTATCGTTAATGGCTGCCTGCTGGAACTGCTCTTTATCCACCTGCTTCGGGAAGTAAAAATACTGCTGCCCCCCGTCCGGCAGACCTGGCCCCTTAAGCAGGAACAGAAAGGCCGGCGCATTCGGGTAAGGCGATTTGGATACCGGCTGGCCTTCTTCATTCAGTCCGAAATCCATATATTTCTCCTTCAGCTCAAGCGTATAAGGACCAGCCTTGAAAACCCGCCCGGGATTCTTCATATCCAGCTCAAACTTTCCGTAGCTCTCGCCCGTTGCTGAATTTACAAGATCAGGCTTCACGGAACGCAGCACCGGGGTCAGGTCATAATCAAACTGATACGCTTTCATTCCTTTGTAGCTCAACGGAGAATTCACCTGAATGTCGTGCCTGGCCACTTCAGCAAGCTTAGGCTCCTTAGACGGGTCCAAGCAGTCTGCAGTGCATTCATAGAGGACCGCTTTAGTCTCATAAAGCTTGGGAAGAACCTTAACCCCGCGGAATTCGGCCGGCATCTCTTCGTCACTATAGAATTCTACTGTGAATTGCTCATTCTTCAGGTAAAAGCTTGTATCCGGAATTCTGACAGCCTCTCCCTGCGGAAATGCAAGATGCTGGTCCATATTCAGTCCGGGAAGCCCTCTGGCGAGTACTGCCAGCAAAAATATAATCAGGCCGATATGTATTACATAAGGTCCCCAGCGACTGAAACGGTATTTCTCGGCTAAAAGAGCACCGCCTTCCGTCCGGACCCTGTAGCCCTTCTTCCGGAGCGGCTGGATCATGCGCGAAGTCCAGGACTCCGGCTCTTCCTCCACAGCGGCCGTGAGCGTCAGCTTCTGACGGGTCAGAAACTGCCGGTGCTTGCGGATCTTTTGCCGGGTCAGTGCCTTGTACAGCGGAAGCACCCGGTCCAGGCTGCAAACGACCAGGGAAGCCCCAATCATCACAAGCAGCGTTACAAACCACCAGGATTCGTAGGTATGCGAAAGGCCGAGTCTATAATATATATTCCCGGCTGTTCCATACATTTCATTATAATAAGTTGATGCATCAATATTCAGAAACGTGCTCTCCTGCGGAAATATCGTACCCAGCATAGCGCCCAGCAGTGTCAGTACAATGAGATAGATGGCAATCTTGACGGAGGAAAAAAAGTTCCAGACCCGGTCGATGATCCCCGGACTTACACGCTGTGAGCGCCGGGCAACCCCGTCGTACCGCATCTCCAGATTTCCTGTAGCCTTCCATTCCTTCTCGTCAAGCGGTTTACCGCAGGCTTCGCAGAGCACCGTCCCCACAGGGTTCTGATGTCCGCATTCGCATTTGGTATTGCTGATCAGCGGCAGGTTCGGCTTCATTGTCCCACCAGCTTCCCGATTTGCTCGTCAAGCGAACTTAAATCCAGCTGGCCGATGTGAATGCTGTCCACCTTGCCCTTCTCATTAATGAAGAATGTAGTCGGCAGCGGTGATACCCCGTAGCTGCGGACGGCATCACGTCCCGTATCCATTACAACCGGAAAATTGATGTCGACCAGCTTCACGAAATTCTCCACCGTCATCTGATCCTCGCCTACATTCACTCCTATCACCACTACGCCCTGATCCTTCCACTTCTCCCACTGTGCCTGCAGGGCAGGCATTTCCTTCACACAAGGGGCGCACCAGGAGCCCCAGAAGTTAAGCACTACGGACTTCCCTCTGTATTCCTCCAGCGTGTGGGTCAGGCCGTCCAGCCCCAGCAGCTTGAAGTCCGGCGCTCTTCCGCCTTCCTCCAGTTTACCTTCGCCTCCGAACACGGAGGAACCGACAGCATATACCCCAAGCAGGAGAATTAGAGATAGAATCACAATTTGGATCGGCTTTCTCGCTTTGCCCATACGCGGGTGCCCCCTTCTGTGACGCAACTCATTACATTATTCGTTAGGTGTGAACATCCTATGAACATTATAACGAATATTGTCACAGTTTTAGGAGGGGGAATTGTGAACTTTATGTGTCTTTGCGGGTCGTATTCTCTCTTAGCGCCCCCGCTTTGGCAATCTGCTGCAGATGATTAATCTCATCCTTGGTCAGATGACGGTAGGAGCCGCGTTTCAGGTTCTGGAGCAGAATATCTCCGAAGGAAATCCGCTTCAGGCGGATTACCGGATGAGAAATCGCTTCAAACATCCGCCGGACCTGACGGTTGCGCCCTTCATGAATCGTGATGCTGATAACCGTTTCCTTCTTATCCTCGTCAACATCTTTGTACTCGACTTCCGCCGGAGCCGTCATGCCGTCTTCCAGCTTGATGCCGGCCTTCAGCTTGTCCAGCGCCGTGCCGTGCGGCACACCCTTGACCGTGGCCAGATACGTCTTCGGCACGTGATGCTTCGGATGCGTGAGCAGATTGGCAAACTCACCGTCATTGGTCAGCAGCAGCAGCCCTTCGGTATCATAATCCAGACGGCCAACAGGGTATACACGCTCGGTAATGCCCTTCAGGTAATCCGTAACCACCTTGCGGCCCTTATCATCGGATGCGCTTGTAATTACACCCTTAGGCTTATTGAACATGATATAGATTTTATTCTCGCCTCTGATCAGCCTGCCCGAGACTTTAATAATATCTGTTGCGGGGTCCACCTTCGTGCCAAGCGTAGTTACGAGTTCCCCGTTGACTTCCACTTTACCGGCTAAAATCATTTCTTCACACTTGCGTCTGGACGCCACACCAGCCTGCGCCAAAATTTTCTGTAATCTTTCCATTTTCGACTACTCACCTCAGGTTAATGATAACCACCCGAAGGATAAATCACAAGGTCATTCCACGGAAAAAATGCACCAGGGCAAGTTTTACTATGCGGTTCAATCAGTAAAGGGGTAATTTGATAACGTTCCGCCAGCTCCAGAATCAGCTTGCCGGCTGCAAACAGCTGCTGCTGGCTTTCCGTAAGCTGCGGAACCGCCTCTGCCTCGCCATAGTTGCCTTCAAAGCAAATATGAATATGCTCAGGATCTGTCAGCAGCGGCGCAGCATAGACCGCCCCGTCTAAACCGACCCAGAAGTCAAATCCTTTTCCGTTAATCGACGTACAGCGGGAATGATGCAGAATAAAGCCTTTGTAGTCCACCCTTTGCCGGCCTCCCTCCGTAATGCTGAAATAGCATATGAAGTGGGAGGGCGCGGGGTGAGGACTGCTGTTAAAATCTTTGGGGGTTGGGGGCGCGGGCGGGCGGGGGAGCCGGCTAATCGAAACTCCGCAGAAGATTTGGGCTTCCGGCCGCTGTTGTCTGCAGATTTCTTCGATTTATACCGCTAAGCGGTGAAATCCGCAGACAAAGGCGGTCGCTGGCGCTCCTACAGCTCCAAACTTCCGCTCCGTTCCTCCGCCAGCGGGCTGTGCGGGAACCCTTCAAAGATAAAACAATCAGCCCTCACCCGCTGAGGAGGGTAAGGGCTGAGGGCAAGCGGCTGCTGCGCAGCGCTTGCATACCATTCAAAATAGCAGTCACATAAATACCGGGCAACACGTGCCCACTGCTAATACGAGTATAAGCTTCAAACAATTTATACTTTAGCCTTTTGTACCAGATGGATAACATGATCTATAGCAACAGCTACGGCAAAACCGATTAGATTAATAAATATATTAAACAGCAAGCCATATCCGATACCGCCATCCCGCGAAGAATCTCCCGTAATAGCTGTCAGGAATTGACGATATTGGACCAGATCGAATATGTACAGAAATGTGATGATTCCTGCAAATACATACCTTAGGGCAAAGATACCCAGCACGATTGTAAGAACAACCGCTCCAAGAAATATATTTACGGGCAGAATAAAGCTCCGGCCTGCATGCTCCCAATTGGTATTCAGCACCAGAAAGTCCATCAGCAGAAGTAAAATAAATAACCCGGACAGCATCACCAGCCTGCGGCTCAAGTTGCTGCGTTCCTGATTCCAGGCTAATGCAAAAATATCTCTGGCGTGATGAAACAAGTACAATAGAACTGCCGCATAGCAAGCCAATAAGAAAATAACCGGTCCCATCTTCCCCGCTGCCCCTCCGGAATAATAATTATTAAACATGCCGCAAAAAATCCTGCAGAAAATACAATATTCTCATCAGGATAGCAGCTCTATTCAAAGAATGCTGTAAGAAATACAACATTTCTTTCCATTTCAACGGTAAAGCGTTGAAATTATTGTAAATTCTACAACAATCCTTATAATTCCGCCGGAACTCGGCGCTTTAAGTTGTACGACGTGCAACAAAGGTGCCTGTCCATCCGTTAAATTATCTTATCACCCGGCTCTTCGAGCGGAATTGCACGATCAAGAAGAATAGCTGCGGCAAATAGCAGCAGGTTAATAAAAAGGATAATCCCGCTGTGTATGCCGAGAGCGAAATCCTCCAGCCCATTACCAGTCATTTTCCCTATGTAATAAATAAATGTAAGCAGATCTAATATATACAAAACTCCCATGAAGGCTGTGAATATCTTCCTCCCGGCAAAAAAAGCCAAGACCCCGGAGAATGCAATGAATCCACAGAGTATATTCAGTTGCAGCGCACCTGTACTCCCGGTTCTTTCCAGATTGAAATTCAGCATCAGGAAATTAATCAGGAGCAGGGCGAGGAATATCCCCGATAATTTCAGCAGCTTACGGGCCAGAAACTTTCGGTCAAGGACCCACTCTTCCTTAAATGCTTTAACTGCGTGTGTATATAAATAGATGAAAACAAATACATATAAAAATAGTAAAATCACAATCATTTCCACTATAAAATTTGCTCCTCTGAATTAATCAATGGATATCTGTTGAATAATTCTTCAGGGCACCGGACTTTTCCTTCTTTTCCCAGCGGCTTTTTCGGTTACCCAAAGACCAGCAGACATACAGCAATCGCCGCAACAAAGCCGACAATATCGGAGAACAAGCCTACTTTAAGCGCATAACGGCCGTTGCGGATGCCTACAGCGCCGAAGTATACGGTCAGCACATACAGGGTGGTATCTGTACTCCCCTGTATAGTAGATGCAATCATGCCGATCAATGAGTCCGGCCCGTGAACACGGATCAGGTCTGTCGTATAGGCAAGCGATCCGGTGCCTGTCAACGGGCGCAGGAGGCCGAGCGGAAGAACTTCAGGGGGAACACCCAGCCCCTTCAGAGCAGGGCTTATAAAGCCCATCAGGAAGTCCAGTGCCCCCGATGCCCGGAAGACGCTGATCGCCACCAGCATGCCGACCAGATGGGGGATGATGGCTATGGCAGTGCTGAACCCGTCCTTCGCCCCCTCCACGAAGGATTCATAGACCGGAATCCTCCGGGTGAAGGCATAGAGCGGGATGAAGGTGACCATCACCGGTATCGCCCAGGCGGAGATTAGACTGATTAATTGGAACAAAGCGGGTCACCCTTTCATAGAAGAATGAGGGAGCGCCGAGCTCCCTTTCGCCGGGCCCTTGCTTTTCTTTACCAGCGGCGGCGGGGCCGGAGGCCTCCGCAGCAGGGTCAGGCGGCGGAACAGCCTGTCCGCTGCAATAGCGGCAAGCGTGGCCACTGCCGTAGCGGCCAGCGTCGTTCCGACAATTGCTGCCGGGTCGGCTGATCCATAGTTCAGCCGGATGGCTATCAGCGTTGCCGGAATCAGCGTAATGCTGGCCGTATTTAACGCAAGCAGGGTACACATCGCCGGGCTAGCGGTCTCCTTGTCCGGATTAAGGCTCTGCAGCTCCTGCATCGCCTTAATGCCCATGGGGGTAGCAGCATTGCCAAGCCCCAGCAGATTGGCGCTCATATTGGAGAGGATATAGCCGATAGCCGGATGGCCTTTGGGCACATCCGGGAATAAAAAGGCTACTACCGGTCCAAGCACTCTGGCTATTTTCTTCAGCAGGCCGGCATCCTCCGCAATCCGCATAATCCCCAGCCAGAACACCAGTACACTGATTAGTCCGAAGCTGACCGTAACGCCGCTTTTGGCACCGTCGAATACGGCAGCCGTGAATTCATCCATCCGTCCGTTCACAGCCGCAAACACAAACCCGATCAGAATCATCCCCAGCCAGATACCGTTTATCATTCGTTTCCCCTCCTCCAGCTTCACCCTGAACTTAATTTAGCTTCTAAATAATAGGTGGATTTATGCTATTTAATTAAGGCTTCAAAGCAACTTTTTCGAAAATAGTTGGATATTCGTATATTAATTTCACCTGTACTGCCTGTTATCCGCCGGTTGAGCCAAATTAAATGCTGTTTATCCAACTGTTTTCGCAATATCGGATATTGCCATAGAAATAGATGCCTTTTCTACACTTAGCACTTAGGCAGCTCCGCATCACTGGAACAACGCCCGCAACGCGCTGCCGAAGGCCTGCAGCCAGTTGTCCGCAGGGTATGGTGCTGCACCGGCCGGGCTGTATCTCTTCGTATACGCCGTTGCTTCCGGCGGCAGCTGGTTCGGCGCATACACCGGAACTCGGCCGATTTCCTTGCCGCCCAGCTGCAGAATAATGGCCCCCTTGAGTCCGAAGCTGCTGGCCGCAGCCCCTTCACCCGCGCGGGAATCCGCTCCGGCAGGAGTCTTCTCCTCGTTCAGCACCAGCTTGGTGACCAGCCTGGCTTCCTCCCCCTGGCCAAGCGGATACGAGAATTCCATCCCGGTGACCAGATTGTAGCCGCTGATGCCTTCACCACGTTCTACCAGCGTCTTAAGAGGGTAGTGGTTGAAGCCGAAATCCAGCAGTGCCGAATGGTCATTCCAGTCATTGCCGTCGTTCAGCGTAACCGCAACCAGCTGCTGTCCGCCCCGTGTAGCAGAGCTGACCAGGCAGCGGAGCGCTTTTTTGGTATACCCCGTCTTCACGCCGTCCGCCCCTTCATAGAGCCGCAGCATTTTATTCTTATTGCTCCATTTGTAATCCCACTGCTCATTCGGATTGTCCGCCGTCTTCTCCTTAGTAGCTACAATCTCCTTAAATACCGGGTTATGCAGCGCATAAGCGGTTAACTCTGCCAGATCATTTGCGCTCGAGTAGTGGCCTTCGGCATCCAGTCCATGCGGGTTGGCGAAATGCGTATGCTTAAGGTTCAGCTCCTCCGCCTTCGCATTCATCAGATAGACAAAGCCCTGCTCCGACCCGCCGACATGCTCGGCAATCGCGGTGGCCGCATCATTCCCCGAACGCAGCATCAGGCCGTACAGCATATCCTCCAGAGACATCTCCTCGCCTTGCTTCAGATACAGGGAAGAGCCCTCTTTGGCAAAAGCGTTTTTCCCCACTTTTACCTTGGAAGCCAGATCACCATTCTCTATGGCCACAATGGCCGTCATTATTTTGGTCAGGCTGGCAATCAGCATCGGCTCATCACCCCGGCTGCTGTAGAGCAGCCTGCCGGATTCGACATCAATCAGCGCTGCCGCCCTGGCGTGTGTGGAGACCGAAGCATTCTCGGCCCGGACACAAGGCAGCGGTACCAGCACCAGCAGCAGGCATATTAATAAGGATACCAACGGTTTTACGGTTAATGTCTTCATGTTCATCCTCCGGCCTCTTATCTGTTCTACTTAAGCACAGGGCTCCACAGCCTTGCCTGGTTGTACAAGTGTATGCGCCGCTTGGCGGCAGTATGTCCCAGCCTTCTGTGCATGATAAAATAACCCCGGCAAACAGTGTTTGGCCTCGGGGGTACACTCACAAAAAAGGATACCGCCTCTAGGCGATACCCCTCCGGAAAAAATATTGAAATGCAACGCTCCTCTAGTGTGCCGACGAATGGGTGGCCGGCTCGGTTTTGACTACAGTTTTGGTCACCTGGGCGGGCACTTCAGCACCTACAGGAACTCCGTTTGGTTGAAACATGTTCTGGATTTTATCAATCAGGTTAGGTGTAGCATCGATGATCTTCTCGAACAGATGGGTTTGATTGTCGAGCGGCACAATATGTACCCCTTCCCTGCCCACTACCAGAAAAGCTATCGGACGGATCGAGACTCCGCCGCCGCTGCCTCCCCCGAACGGAAGCATCTTCACTCCGCCGCCGCTGCCGTTTACCCCAGGTGCATCGTCCTCTACCCGGAAGTCACTGCCCCCTGCGGCGAACCCGAACGCAACCTTGCTGATCGGTAGAATCACGCTGCCATCCGGCGTTTCTACAGGATCTCCGACAATGGTATTCACATCAACCATGCCTTTAATATTTTCCATAGCGGTCTGCATTAGACCTTGAATCGGATGATCTGACATTGTTGTTCTCCTCCTATTATGCATATAAGTGTACCTGCAGTCCTTATCTTGCCCACTATGGAAGGGAGTATGTAGTTTTTTTATTGCCGCACCCGGCTAAGCAGTTCCTTCCAGCGGCCAAGGCCGCCTTCAACCTTCGCAATCCGGCGCAGCAGCTGGAGCCCGGCATAGCAGGCATACCCGGCAGACAGTTTGCCCGTACATACTGCCTCGGTAGAAAAGCAAGGCTCATCCCGAAACACCGGGGCTACGAACATCCGCGGACTGTGCTGCAGCCTGACAAACCGCGAAACCCAGCCGATCATCGTCCATTTCATCCCCCATAAAGCCCCGGCTGCAGTAGCTGTATGTGCAGCATCACCAAGCGAGAAATCCGTGGACCAGTCCAGCTTCGTAATCTGCACGTGGGACAATGTGCTCACCAGCCACTTCCGGAGTCCCCGGGTAGCCTTGAGAGCGGTGCGGATATTCGAGAACCATTCGGATATAGCTTCCTTGTCGATTTGTTCCCGCTTATCGCTGTCCTGCTTCACCGGAGCAATACCGCTTTTTTCGAGTTTCACTTGAATTCCCTGCTCAATACTTTCAAAGACCAGCTCCGGCAGCTCATAATGGAACTTAACCAATCCGTAGAGTGCCCGGACATCCAGTTCAATCCGGTCATCCTTACCCAGCCTGCATAGACGGAAATGAAAATGTATTGAAGAAGCCAACACCAGCAAGAGCAGCAGCATAACCAGCAGCAGCAGGGCTAAAGGTATCGCAAGCCATAACGTCACAATCTTAACCTCCAAGCAGCCTCAGGTAATATATAATGGTGCCTTTGGTTTAGTATGGCAAAAATTGCTGGATAACATTCGCATCTCTGCAAACAGCTCCAATTTCTGTCCCGCTGCTAAAAAAAACCGCTGCCTAAGGGGCAACGGTTCTACAGGTACTACCAGTTCATCCGGTTCAGCGGTCTCCCGCCATAGTTATTCTGTTTCTGTATCTGCTTCCGCCTCACCGAAGGTCAACTGGCTGTCCAGCTTGCTGAACAGCAGCTGCGTCTCTTCTTCCAGCCCGTCGGAAGTATCGAAGGCGGACGGCTCCGGCAGCTCCTTCAAGCTGGCCAGCCCAAAGCTGTCCAGGAAGGACTTGGTCGTTCCATACAGAATCGGCCGGCCGACGGCTTCAGCCCGGCCCACCTCCTGTATAAGATCCTTATTCCCCAGCGTATGTATCGCCCGCTCCGACTTCACCCCGCGGATCTCTTCAATCTCCACCCGGGTAATAGGCTGGCGGTACGCCACAATGGCGAGCGTCTCCAGTGCTGCCTGGGACAGGGATGAGCGGGAAGGCGAGTAGGCCAGGCGCTCGAAATATTGCGCATGCTCCGGCAGCGTAGCCAGCCGGTAGTTCCCGGCAATCTGTACAACCTGCAGCCCCCGGTTCTGAGATACATAGTCCCCTTTCAGATCCTCAATGGCTCTTGAAGCCAGATCAGACCGCTGCTCGGTAATCTCGGCAATCTGCCGCACGGATAACCCTTCGTCCCCTGAGAGAAACAGCAAACCTTCAATAATCGATTTCAGCGTGTTGTAGTCCACTGAATTCCTCTCCTCCTCTCCACTCCATCACAATATCGTCAAATAATTTCTCCTGGTAGCAGTAAATAGCCCTCATCTTCATCAGCTCCAGAATAGCCAGAAACGTAGCAACGATCTCATGACGGGCCATTTCATCATGCAAAAGGGACGAGAAACGCAGCCTTCCGCCCTTTCCTTTACGCTGCAGTGCCTCTGACACATCACGGATCCGGTCCTTGACCGAGATCTCGTCCCGGGTAATCCGCTGGTAAGAGCTTCTCCGTGCTGCCTTGCTCAGCGCCTTGCGGAACGCGGCAATAAGATCGGCAGTATGCAGTCCTACCAGCAGGTTATCGGCGGGCGCGGGAACAAAGGGCCCTAAATCCTCCGGCTCCTTCGTAAAAATCAAACTGCGCTCGCTCTCCATATCCAGCAGCTGTACAGCAATACTCTTGAATTTGCGGTATTCGATCAGACGCTGTACCAGCTCAGCCCGCGGGTCATAGCCGTCATCCTCATAATACTCGAAATCCTCAATTTCAATCACCGGCGGCTTCGGCAGCAGCAGCTTGCTCTTAATAGACAAGAGGGTAGCCGCCATGACCAGGAATTCACTGGTGATATCCAGTTCAAGCTCCTGCATCCCCTGCAGGTAGTCCATGTACTGCTCCGTGATCTCGCTGACCGGAATGTCCTGGATATCGATTTCCGCTTTGTCAATCAAGTGCAAGAGCAGATCGAGCGGACCTTCGAACGTCTCCAGCTTGTACAATACAGTCACGCGGTTTCCTCCAGCCCAACAAAAGTAAAGTGCAGCGCCACAAGGACGCTACACAAGTAGAAAGATCTATGTTCATGCTTTCTTCTCATACATATAAATAAGCACGATTTACGCCAATCCGTCAAGAGCTGTCTTATTTGAAGAGTTTGTTAAGATTAGCCATTTCAATAGCCGCCGTCGCCGCATCCCAGCCTTTGTTGCCGGCTTTCGTTCCGGAACGCTCAATAGCCTGTTCAATGTTCTCGGTAGTAACCACACCAAAGATAGTCGGCACACCGGTCTTCAGATTGATAGCCGCCACGCCCTTCGCTACCTCGTTGCATACATAGTCGTAGTGTGTTGTGGATCCGCGGATCACAGTGCCAAGGGTAATTACTGCATCATATTTGCCGCTTTCGGCCATTTTTTGAGCAATGAGCGGAATTTCGAACACGCCGGGAACCCAGGCTACATCCACCTCATCATCTGCTACGCCATGGCGTTTGAATGCATCAAGTGCCCCGGAGAGCAGCTTGCTTGTAATGAATTCATTGAAACGTCCTACGACAACCCCGTATTTCAAACCCTCGGATACTAAATGTCCTTCAAAATAATTCGGCATAATATTCATCAACCCTTCTGGTATGTTATAAGTTAGTGCTGCTGAGCCCATTTAAATCTTGGAATCCTCGTTCTGTTCGATATTGTCAAAAGTCAGCAGATGGCCAAGCTTGGCCTGCTTCGTGTGGAGATAATTGGAATTATCCTTGTTCTCCGGCATCTGAATCGCTACACGCTCCACCACTTCAAGACCATAGCCTTCCAGCCCTTTGATCTTGCGCGGATTGTTCGTGAGCAGTCTGATCTGGCGTATACCCAGATCCTTTAGGATCTGTGCGCCAATTCCGTAGTCACGCAGATCTGCCGGGAACCCGAGCCGGAGATTGGCATCTACGGTATCCAGTCCCTCTTCCTGCAGCTTGTAGGCACGCAGCTTATTGATCAGGCCGATACCGCGCCCTTCCTGGCGCATATAGAGCAGCACGCCTCTGCCGGCTTCATCGATCTGGCGCAGCGCGGCTTCAAATTGCGGTCCGCAGTCACAGCGGTGGGAATGGAAGACATCTCCGGTCAGACATTCGGAATGCACCCGTACCAGCACCGGCTCATCTCCGGAAATATCCCCTTTTACCAAGGCTACATGCTCCTTGTCATCCACTTCGTTGGTGTAGGCAATCGTCTGGAAAACACCGAAATCCGTCGGCAGATTAACTGACACTTCCCGGTGAACCAGCTGTTCCTTCTCATTACGGTAGTGAATGAGATCCTTGATGCTGATCAGCTTAAGGTCATGCTTCTTCGCAATTTCGATCAAATCCGGCAGACGGGCCATGGAGCCGTCAGCTTTGACTACTTCGCAGATTACACTGGCCGGGTAGGAGCCGCACATCCGGGCAAGGTCGACTGCCGCTTCAGTGTGGCCGGAGCGCCGGAGCACTCCGCCTTTTTTGGCGATCAGCGGGAACATATGGCCCGGTCTGCGGAAATCGGAAGGCTTCGCGTCCGGGTCCATCAGCGCCTTAATAGTCTGGGAACGCTCGCCGGCTGAAATACCGGTCGTGGTATCCTTATGGTCAATGGAGACTGTAAACGCAGTACCATGGTTATCAGTATTCGTGGCAACCATCGGCTGCAGATCCAGCTCCTCCGCCCGTTCTGCAGTAATCGGAACGCAGACCAGTCCGCGGCCTTCGGTAATCATGAAGTTAATGACTTCCGGTGTGGCACGTTCAGCCAGGGCGATGAAATCCCCTTCATTCTCGCGGTCCTCATCATCAACAACAATAATAACCTTGCCGCGCATCAAATCATAAATGGCATCCTCAATCGGGTCCAGGACGCTGTCCTTTTGGTCTTGCTGACTCATGATTCTGTCCTCCTGATGGCTGTATGCCCCGCCTTACCGGCTGGCATCCGCCGAATCTTGTATTACACAAAGCCGTTGGCCGCCAGAAAATCATGGCTGATCTTCGAGCTGGCCGCATCCTCCTGATCTCCGGACCGTGAACCATAATGAAGCAGATGATCCACATATTTGCCGAGCACATCACATTCAATATTAATCGTGTCGCCTGTACGCTTATGGGCCAGCACCGTTTCTCCGAGCGTGTGGGGAATGATCGACACGGTAAACGTTGCAGTTTCTGTATTCACAACCGTGAGGCTGATGCCGTCAATCGTAATAGAACCTTTTGGAATAATGAATTTGAACAATGCTCCCTTATCCGGGGCAATTTCGAACACAACCGCATTCTGATCACGCTTGACGCTGCGGATCTCGCCGGTGCCGTCCACATGCCCCTGGACGATATGCCCGCCGAAACGTCCGCCGGCGGCCATCGCCCGCTCCAGATTCATCTTGCTTCCGGTCCTCAGCTCTTTGAGAGTGCTGTTGCGGTAGGTCTGCGGCATAACATCAACCGTAAAATAACGGTCGCCAAGCGATGTTGCGGTTAGGCAGACGCCGTTGACGGCAACACTGTCGCCGATCTTCAGATCATCCATAATGAGGGAGGCGCCAATGTTCAGCACCATCATCTCCCCCCCGCTCGTGACGCTGCGGAGGATACCCACCTCTTCAATCAGGCCGGTGAACATCCTATCCCTCCTTCGTTATTACAGCTTTTACACTTTTTTTAACGCACCGGGGTGCCGCTGATACAGACATTATCCCCGAGCACCTCCACTTCCAGTCCTGCAAGCATAACTGCATCGCGCATCAGCTCCACCCCCGGGAAATCGAAGGTCCCTGCTGCCGCTGCGCCTCCGCCCACAATCTTCGGGGCGAAGAAGAGGATTACCCGGTCAACCAGCCCCTGCTCCAGCATCGCACCATTCAGCGTGCCTCCGCCTTCCAGCAGGACTGAACCGATCTCAAGCCTTCCAAGCTCAATCATAGCGGCCTGCAGATCCACCCGCGGACCGCTGCCGGCGCTGACAACCTGAACGCCTGCAGCGAGCAGTGCCTCCTTGCGGGCTGAATCGGCTGCCTCAGTAGCCACGACTATCGTAGGGGCAAGCCCATCAGTCACTACAGCACTATCCAGCGGCAGCCGCAGGGCTGAATCAATAATGATCCGCACCGGATTCAGGCCCGGAACGTTAAGCCTTGTCGTCAGCGAAGGATTATCGGCAATGACGGTATTCACCCCGACCATAATTCCCTGATGCCGGTGGCGCAGCGTATGTACAAGCTCCCGCGACTCCGCATTCGAAATCCATTTGCTGTCTCCGCTGCGGGTAGCAATTTTGCCGTCCAGGGTACTTGCACTCTTGAGCGTGATGAATGGCTGCTTGGTCAAAATATACTTGATGAACTTCTCATTCAGCCGCAGAGCGCGGCTCCGCAGCAGCCCTACTTCAACATCGATGCCCTGTTCACGCAGCATTTCAATTCCCCGGCCTGCCACCTGCGGATTGGGGTCTTCACAGGCGACAACCACTCTGGCTACTCCCTCATCAATCAGACGCTGGCTGCAGGGAGGGGTAATTCCATAGTGGCTGCAAGGTTCGAGCGTAACATAAGCTGTGCTGCCTTGCGCCTTGCCTGCCGCCATATTGAGCGCATGCACCTCGGCATGTCCGGTACCGCGCTGCAGATGGGTGCCAAGCCCGATCAGGACACCATCCTTCACCACTACGCAGCCGACAACCGGGTTAATCCCGGTCTGGCCTTGCGCCCTTTCCGCCATATCCAGCGCAAGGGACATATAGAACTCATCATTCATCTTATCCATCTGCCTGCCTCCAATCACCGGATGTATTCATAATGTGTACAATCCAAACAGAAAAACCCGTCTCAATCTCCAGGAGGAGTTCAAGACGGGATATACGAGAGTTAACGGCAGCTTAGTAAAATTATGCCTAAATAAACGCCAGGAATACTGACGAAATTGTGAAACTTAGCACATAATTTTAGAAAATACTGCAGTACGGCTGCCCAAAACAAGCGCAGCGCGTCAATCTCTCCTTCTTCCATCCAGACTATACTGTCGGTCCCGGAATTGCACCGGGTCCACCGTCCATATGACAAGCATACGAAGCGGGTAGCGGACTAAGCAGCAGATCTGGACTTTACAGCCCGATCTGGCAGCATCACCGCCGGTAGGGAATTACACCCTGCCCTGAAGGATTGATCTATTCAGTTGAATAACAAGTTTTGCCTACAACAAAATTATCACTTACCGGCAGGAAATGCAAGTGTGTTTCGGAAATTTACTTTATTTATGTAACTTAGTTCCCTTAATTCTCCGACTGCCGCTGCTTGTCCGCTCTCAGCAGATCACGGATTTCGGTCAGCAGCACAACCTCGGGTGCCGGTGCCGGCGTCTCTACAACTTCCACTTTAACCGTTTCCTTATGCCGGAATCTGCTTGCCAGCTTAACCACCAGGAAGATGGAGAAAGAGATGATGAAGAAGTCTACGACAGACTGCAGAAATGAACCATACTTAACCGCTGCCTCCCCGCTGCCGACCTGGAGGCCCTGAAGGTCGATCCCCCCGCTGATCAGCCCGATGAGCGGCATGATGATGTCGGCCACAAGCGAAGTAACGATTTTGCCGAAAGCCGCCCCGATTACAACCGCCACCGCCAGATCAAGCACATTTCCTTTCATTGCAAAGCTTTTGAATTCCTTCCACATGGACATTGCAATATCCCTCCAAGTCATTGATTTTGCCCTTATTATAGCATCTCTCCACACCGGAATTATAAAAAAAACAAGCACAAGGCGCCAAGCGCCCTGTGCCTGTCATTCCCGCGGCTGTATGCTGATTACTGCTTCCGCGTTTTTCTGAATACCAGAGTGAGTATAAATCCTGCGAGAATTAGTGCCATACCCGCCAGATAGATCGGCAGCGGGCTGCTCTCCCCAGTCTGTGGCAGCGTGCCGCCTGAGTCAGGTCCGGATGCTGTCCCTTCCGGAATAGCATCATCCTCAATCTCGACACCGCCAAGCGGGGTCTGATCATCAACAGGAATTTCGGATTCAGGCGTGTTTACAGCAACCGTTGACGTTGATGTTGGCACCGCACTAGCCGGCAATCCAGGGCCCGCAGGCACTGCCGGATCGTCAATAATGATGCCCGGAACTACAGTGCTTACAGGAGTTGGCGTAATCCCGGGTCCGGCAGTAGCTGCCGGAGCATCTGTCGGAGCAGGTGTCGGAACAGGGCTAACCCCCGGTCCCGGAGTAACCGCCGGTGCTTCCGTCGGAGCCGCCGTCTCTGATGGCAACGGTGTAGATGTTGATGTTGGTGTTGGCGCCAGTGTTGGTGTAGCTGTAGGCTGCTCCGCAAGAGCATTCAGCACTGTCAGATTCACCGCTGCCGATGAGCCGATGTTCACCGGATACTCCGTCCTGTCAAGCACGTAGCCTGCCGGAGCCGCTGTTTCGACCAGCACGTAGCTGCCCAGCCAGATATTATTGAATACTGCTTTGCCTGACGCATCTGTGGTCCGTGTATTAACCAGCACACGGTCGCTGCCGTTCAAGCGGTACAGCTCAAAGGTTGCTCCGGCGAGTACTTTCGTATTATCTCCGGCATCCAGCTTGTGGACATTCAGCGTTCCTCTGACACCGTTGCCTGTACCCGAACCGCTGGATACCCCGACAATGATTTCTTTGCTGGTATCCTTACTGACGGTGACAACATTATTACCGCTGAAATTCACAGTATTAGTCAGCTTATCCCCCGTGTTGGCTACGATTAATGAATCGTATTCCAGTACATAGGCGGAATCGATATCCTGCAAGAAGCTAAGCACAAAGGTCTGCTTCCCGCCCTCATCAGCGCTGATATTCAAGCTGTAGTCTGTGCCGCGCACCAGTTCGGGCCCGCTTTTGGATATGTCGCCGTGGACAGCCGTTACTGCACGGTAAAGATGGAATGTCTCCGGAAGCAGAATCTGATTCGAGCTGGGCACATCCGTGATCATTGCGTCCTTCACATGGGATTGCGTCCGGTTGATTGTGATGGTCCACTGCAGCCTGTCACCAGCCTGCACACCATCCTTGTAGAGATATTCATCACCATGCGGAATGTTTACACTAGCCTTCAAATCGCTGGAGACCGGCTTTGTCCCATCCAGCAGCTTGGCGGTATTCTCAATGGTTTTACCGATTAGCTGGCCTTCCAGGCTGGTGGAGAAGACGACATAATACGGTGAACTGATAGCATTCTGGAAATTCACCCGCAGCTCATTGCCGCTTCCGACGCTATAGCTGTAAGCACTGCTGCTAACCTCGGCTCCCCGGACCCGGCTGCCGTCAGAGGCGATGTTCATCCGGTATACCTTGACTGTACCCGGAATCAGCGCCTGTCCGGCATTCAGAATATCCGTGACCACGGGATCGGCAATAATCTTACTGTTATAATTAACACCGATGTTCCAGGTAACCCTTTTGGCGGAAGCATCATAAGTCCCGGCCTTGAAGCCGTTATTCTTCACTGCGGAATTAGGTATGAACAGCCCTCTGGCCTCAGCCGTCTGCGGTTTGTTGTCACTGTCCTTCCAGTCGATCCGTGCCAGGTTGATGAAATTATCCGTGCTGCCTGTCAGCCAGTCATTGCTGAATTCAGTCTTATAACTAATCGTGTGTGTACCGCTGACCGGCCCGTTGAAGATAACCTTGAAGCTTTCATTTGGCTGTACCGGCGAACCGGCAACCAGGGAGTAAGCTGAAGGACTAAGCACGGTACCCGATCCATTGCGCACGACCAGTGAGCCTTCGATATACTTCTGTCCGCCATCCGGGAAGCCGTCTGTCACAACCACTCCGCTCATCGGATAATTGTCGCCGTTCAGGGTGATTTTCCAATCCGTGATATGGGTGGTGTAATTGACCCCGGACAGATTCTTATAGATAATCGCCGGCCGGATCAGCTGGGTTGCCTGATCACTGTAAGTGCTGTCGGATACCGTATTCGTAATCGTAGTATCGCTGAACACCCGGTCTACCGCTTTGGTCTTATATTCAATCAGGTATGGAACGTTCACGGTAGACGCGAACTCCAGTTTGAAGCCGGCAACCGCTCCGGTTGAAGCCGGAGTCACTGTATAATCCGTGCCCTCGTTCAGTGCAGCCCCTTTGCTCACCTGTCCGGCTGAATCCAGTGTAACCGGATAAATGCGCAGCGAACCCGGAACCAGCGACTGTGAGGCATTGAACAGATCCGTCAGTACTGCATTCCCCGGTGAGATCGTCCGGTTATTATAGTTATACTCAATAGCCCAGGATATCGTCTGGTTGCCCCAGTCATAGCTGACCGCTTTTTTATTAATACTCGCACCGCGTTCAATCACTACTGTATCCGAGTCACTTACGGGAGTCCGCCCGTCCCCGCTGAATGTCGCAGTATTGGTGAAGCTGGTCAGACTGTCGCTGACCACAGGTGTCGTATAGACAATACGATAAGCTCCTGTAATGACTGGATCAGTGAACCGGAGCACCAGCGTCCCGCCGGACACATCCGCTGTATATTTACTGCTGTCCACTGCCGGGCCTTCGGTCACTGTGCCGTCAAGCAGGACGTTAAGCTGGTATACCGCTACGGTAACCGTGCTATCCAAGGCGAGTCCGGCAGGAACCGGGTCAGTCACAACTGCATTACTGACTGCTTCCAGCCGTTTGTTCACATCCACCGTCCAGCGGATATGATCAGCGTTGAAGCCGCTTGAGACCCCGCGCTTCTCAATCGTTGATCCGACCACAGGCATGAATGCGACGGTCACTGTCTGTATACCGCCGCTGATCGGGAACAGGATCTGCTGGACTGTAGTACCGCCTATCACCTGTTTATCGAATTTAGTATTAATCCGCAGCGTTCCCTGGACATTGTCATGATTCTGGATATAGTCGTTAAAGGTCATGACCACCTGATGCGTAGCCTTACTGACTGTGAATGTGCCTACATCCCCTTCGTCAGACACGAGTCCGCCCTGAATATCATTGAACAATTCGAACTGTGCGGGAAGCTGGAAGGTGAAGCTGTCCCCCAGGACATAACTATGCCCGTCAGGCAGTGCCCAGGTGTAATCCAGCGTGACGGTTGAATCGAGATCATACACACTGCCCGTTACAGTCCCTCCATCCGGACCATAGACCGCCATAGATACACTGGTCATAATATCTCTGTCTTGCTCAATTGCCGCTGCTTTCACCTGCGGGAAAAACCCTACTCCATAGGCATACTGCACGAAAAGCATAAGGATGACGATAATCAGGCTTGCTCTTTTTCTCACCATTAACCAGAATCCCCCGTTCGTTAGATATGATTGACCAAACATGCTGAAAAGATGGCTGACAAGCCAGCAGTAAGCATCCCTCCGGTCTGGAGGAAAGTTATGTATTAGGGCATCGTGCAGCCATCTATACTTTCTTACTATTTAAAAAAACTGAGAATCCTGCCTTTTCTGCCCAGCTTCAACGATATATACTTATATCACCTAAGAGAAGTTCATTAGAATCAGATTAAATTAAAATTATGATTTTTTATTTTTATTTAATTATTTTTTTATCCAAGGAGAGAGCTGAGTGAACCGTATTCATTTTTGGGACCGCCAACGTGACATTGATTTCGTTATGTTCTCAACCCCGCACTTAATCGCCCTGGCCGTCATCGCCGTCTGCTGCCTGATTCTCTATGCAGTGCGCTTTTCCCTTCGCCAGCACACCGGTCCGCGGCTGTTCGTCCGTCTGCTGCTTATCCTGCTGCTGATATCGGCAGAAGCCGGGCTGCATGTCTGGTACCTCTCCCACGATATCTGGAGCCGCAGTTCCTCCCTGCCGCTTGAGTTATGCGGAATTACGCTGCTCTTATCCGCGCTCATGCTGCTCACCCGCAGCAGGCTGCTCTATTCTTTTCTCTACTTCGCCGGAATCGGCGGCGCATTCATCGCCCTGCTTACACCAAATCTCGTCTATCCGTTTCCGCATTTCCGCTTCCTGCTGTTCTTCATCGCCCACGGTTCGATCATTCTCGCTTCCCTGTATATGACCTGGGTTGAACAATACCGGCCGGGCTGGCGTTCTCTCTTCTTCACGATGCTCTGCCTGAACATCGTTGCCGCCTGCGTCTATGCCGCTGACCTGCTGCTGGATTCCAACTACATGTTCCTGGTCCATAAGCCCAGCACGTTCTCTGTGCTTGATTATTTCGGGCCTTATCCGTATTACCTGCTCGTTGAAGAGGGCTTTGCCTTCATCATCTTCCTGCTGATGTTCCTGATCTTCTTCAAGCTGCCGGAGCTCTATGCCGCACGCCACAGCCGCCGAAGCCGCACCAAGCTCAGGATCAGGTAAAATTACGGCAGTAGCCTATTCCTTAGCAGCAGAGTCAGAGGGATTGGGGCTGCTGTTCAGGAAGAAGAGCGTTACGGACATGGAAGACCTTAAGTTGTGAAAAAGCGACGGGGTGGCGGGCCTTCCGGACACCAGCGCCGTTATTTCACCGGAAAAGTCGAGATAGCACATCAAAAGTGGCGGATAAGGTCTGTGATGTCCGCAAGGATCAAATTAGGCTGGAATTTGACCCGCCGCACTGAATAATTCCCTTAACAAAGCCAAAACACCCGGCTGGGATCCCAGCCGGGTGTTTTGGCTTTGTTATAGTATTTCTAAAATGAAATTATACTTCTACAATTTCAACCTTAGTCATTTTGTCGCGGCCTTTGAAGGCATCAACCTGGTCCATACCTTCAACCACTTTACCGAATACAGTGTGTACTCCGTCCAGATGCGGCTGCGGGGAGTATACGATATAGAACTGGCTTCCGCCTGTGTTCTTACCGGCATGGGCCATTGCCAGGGAGCCGCGCTCATGCTTGTTCGGGTTGATCTCACAGTTGATTGTGTAGCCAGGACCACCGGTACCAGTACCGTTAGGGCAGCCGCCTTGAGCTACGAAGCCCGGGATTACACGGTGGAAGACCAGACCGTTGTAGAATCCGTCGTTAGCCAGTTTCTCAAAGTTTGCTACCGTATTAGGTGCATCCTGTTCGAACAAATCGATCAGTACGACATTACCGTTCTCGAGTGTAATTTTCGCTTGCTTAGCCATATGTAAATGACTCCTTTCGAAATGACAAATATTGAACACTTGTATTAGTTTACTATGAAACCCGGCACAAAGCAAAGCAAGCGGGAAGTCCCCCGCCTGCCTTGTTTGACCTGTTATTTCGTAACCGGCTGTTTGGCAATCCGTGCCGGTACAATATCATTGGCTACGATATCCTGATGAGTCTCGCGGCGTACCACCAGATCACTCTGGCCGCCTTGCACGAAGACTACTGCCGGCCGGCGGATGCGGTTATAGTTGCTGGCCATGGAATAGTTGTATGCTCCGGTGCAGGCAACAGCAAGCAGATCGCCGCTTTCCACCTTCGGCAGCTCCACATCCCAGATCAGCATATCACCGCTCTCGCAGCACTTACCGGCAATGGATACAGTCTCTGCATTCGGCTCTGTCGCGCGGCTGGCGAGCAATGCTTCATATTTGGATTCATACAGGGCCGGACGCGGGTTGTCAGTCATGCCGCCGTCTACAGCAACATATTTGCGCACACCCGGAATTTCCTTGCTGGTGCCCACAGTGTACAGGGTCGTGCCTGCATCGCCCACAATACTGCGGCCCGGCTCTACCCAGATTTGCGGCAGGCTCTCACCGATGCCGGCAAAATGTGTTTTCACTGCATCTGTAATCGCTGCTACGTATTCCGAAACCTGCAGCGGCGTATCCCCGTCCACATAACGGATGCCGAAGCCGCCGCCAAGATTGACTACAGGGAAGCTGATTTCCAGTTCTTCCTTCACTTTGCGGGTGAATTCGGCAATCCGTTCAATCGCCAGCTGGAAGCCTTCCGTTTCAAAAATCTGCGAACCGATATGGGAATGAATACCAAGCAGATTGAGGTTAGCCTTGCTGTCCGCCAGCCGGACCGCTTCCGCCGCCGAACCGTTTCCGACATCGAAGCCGAATTTAGAATCGGTCTGACCGGTAGAAGCATAGGCATGGTGGGCATGCGCCTCAACCCCCGGTGTAACACGCAGCAGAATATTCACAGTCACTTCCTTGCGGGCAGCAATGGCCTGCAGCATCCCGAGCTCTACCAGATTGTCGGCTACAAAACAGCCGATGCCGGCGTCAATTGCCATTTCAATCTCATCCGGTGTCTTGTTGTTGCCGTGGAAATGAATCCGCGCAGCCGGGAATCCGGCCTGCAGTGCAGTGTACAGCTCTCCGTCAGACACAACATCCAGCGACAATCCTTCCTCATCCGCCAAGCGACACATCGCCATTGTCGAGAACGCCTTGCTGGCATAGGCAACCTGGAATCCGAGGCCGGAAGCTCTGAAAGCCTCCATGTACTCGCGGCAGCGCTGCCGTACCAGTTGCTCGTCCACTATATATAGCGGTGTTCCGTACTCCGCTTTCAATTCAGTCACATCACATCCGCCGATTTCCAGATGCCCTGCATCGTTAATTCGGCTCGTCCCGTGTAAAAACATTGCGCAGTCCTCCAATTTCTGTGGAATATCTGTTCCACCCTGTCTAGTATATGTTATATTGCTCCGCGGGGTTCCTGCAATCCGTCATTAGGAGGGAAAATCCGCTTTATACGGAGCTGTTTAGTAAATTCAGTATAACAGACAGAGGGAACGCCATAGAATGGACTAATTTGCAGTTGATTTGTATTTTCCTACGACTTGCGCTCATTCTTCTGGACAGGCGGCATCCGGGTATTATCTCTGGTTTTGTTGAAGGAAGGCCTTGTTTTCGAGCTGAGCACCGGCTGTCGCAGGATGATTTCACCCATTGCTTTTGCATTAAATGGTATAAACGGCCACAAATACGACGAATTGTACGAGCGGTGTGTCGTCAGCAGCACCACCAGCAGCGTCGTTCCGATCATGAAGCCGGGCACCTGGAAGGCGGCTACAGCAAGCAGGAGCACAAGCCTGACAATCCGGTTGGCCAGCCCCAGCTCATAGCTCGGCGTTGCGAACATCCCGATTGAAGCCACCGCCATATAGAGCACGACTTCGTTGACGAACAGCCCTGTCTGTACGGCAATGTCGCCGACCAGAATGGCGGCAATCAGGCCCATCGCTGAACCCAGCGGTGTCGGGGTATGCACTGCGGCCATCCGCAGCAGGTCCACCCCAAGCTCTACGATAAGGAACTGGGCGATGAGCGGGATCTTGGCAGTTTTTTGCGGCCCGATAAATTCCAGCACCGCCGGCTTCAGCTCCGGATGAATAACCAGCAGCATCCACAGCGGCAGCAGAAACATTGAGGCAAAAATCCCGATGAACCGCACCCAGCGCAGGTAACTGCCCATGAAAGGCGTCTGGCGGTTCTCTTCCGCATGCTGGCACAGATCAAAAAACGTCGTTGGCAGTACCATTACGCTCGGTGAGGTATCCACAAAAATTACCACTCTGCCTTCCAGCAGATGGGAAGCCACAATATCCGGGCGCTCCGAGTAACGGACAAGCGGATAGGGATTCCAGCCCCCTCCTACGATTGCCTCCTCCAGCTGCTTGTCAGCCAGAGGAATGCCGTCGATATCCACACTTTTCAGCTTATCCGTAACCGCCTGGACCTGGGTCTTGTCCACTATGTCATCAATATAGGCCAAGCTGACATCGGTCCGTGTCCGCCGCCCGATCTGATGCATCTCAAATTTAAGCCCGGGATCGCGTACCCGCCGTCTGACCAGCGCCACATTGCTCAGCAGTGTCTCCGTAAAGCCGTCGCGTGCTCCGCGGACAACCCGTTCAATGGAAGGCTCATCGGGGCTGCGTGCAGGGTAGGCGCGGGTATCCATCACAATTACCTGAGTTTCACCCTCGAAGAAGAACACGCTCATTCCCGACAGCACTTTATTGATGCTCTCGCTCAGCAGCTCGCCTTTCTCCACCTGGACATGGGGAATGTACTCGCTCATGAAGCTGGAGAACACATCGGCAGAAATATTCTCCGGGGTCAGGTAGGTGAGACGCTTCAGAATCTCGTCAATAATCGTATCCTTGGCGAAACCGCTGATACAGAGCAGTGCAGTGCGGCGGCCGCCGAAGGACATTTCCCTGAACACGATGTCAAAGGAAGAGCCCAGGCCCATGACCTCTGTCAGTGTTTTTTTGGTAGCTTCAAGCTCGGGCGAAATTTTGTCATTACCCTGCCAGTACAGGATGGACTGCTCCAGTGAATCTGAACGTTCATTGTCACGTTTCTGCTGAAGCGGATCTTTCGGCTTTTCCGCCGCCTCCGCTTGCGGCTCGGCTTTCGCCTTCTTGGCAGCCTTTCCAGTTTTCTCTCCGGACTGCTCCGGGCTTTCCTGGCCGCCGTCCCCCTGTGCCTTACTCTGTGCCTGACCAACTGCTGCACGCTGCCCCCCGCTCCTGCCGGAAGTATTGGAATAGGAGTCTTCTTCACCCTCATCCTCAGTCTCTTCGTCATCGCCGAATAAACGGGCGAAAAAGCCTTTATGGGCCGCAGCAGGGGGTTCCGCCCCCAGTTCATCTGATGTTTCCGTATCCTGATCCTGGTCTCCTGGGGCCTCAGCTGCAGAAGATTGTGCACCAGCTGCCGGGGCTGATTCCTTGTTTGACCCCGAGCTTAATTGTCCGCCATTTTCATTATTCCCTGCAGTAAAGCCCTGAGTGCCCTGATCTGCTGAACTTGCCCCCGGCGGTGCTGTGTCCGGGCCGGAATCCGGGCTATCCTGATCCGCTTTCGCTGTTCCCTCCTGATCCGGTGTTCCTGCTCCATCAGAAGCCTGTAAATCATGGTCTCCATAACCGGTTGCTCCGGAATCCACCCCGATGTCCACGTTATTGCGCCCATCCTGCTTCTGATCCTGATTAGGCTGGCCCAGTTCATCCGCAGCTTCCATCTGCTGATTCTGCCCGCCGGCAGAGCCAGCGTCAGCTTCATTGCCCTGACCCGGTTCCGGTTCATCGCCGAACAGGCTGCTCAGAAATCCGAATACCCCGCCCCCGGGCGATGATTCGTCTGTAGCTTCCACTGCGCCTCTCTCTTCACCGCGCGCTGCTCCGTCCTCTCCTGCGCCGCTGTCCGCCTCCGCCGCACTGCCCTCGCCTGCGTCCTGTCCCAGCGGGCTCTCCTGCCCGCCCGCAACCGGGCGCGTCTCTTCGCCCGGCTCCGCTGCTGCCCCGGCGTCCAGCCCGGACGGGCTCTCCTGCCCGCCCGCAACCGGGCGCGTCTCTTCGCCCGGCTCCGCTGCTGGCTCAGCGTCCAGCCCGGACGGGCTCTCCTGCCCGCCCGCAATCGGGCGTGTCACTTCGCCCGGCTCCGCTGCTGCCTCGGCGTCCTGCCTTCCGCCAGCACTATCATGCCGGGGGGGCTTCCCGGCCTGCGGCGGCGCTTTTTGCCCAACCGGCTTGCCTTGCTGCTTCTGTTCCGCCTCTACCTGATCACCGCTGTGAATATACCTTACCACCTCATGACCTCCTTCTACTGTCGGTATACAAACCAGTCAAACAACGAGCCCGCCACCTTGCCGCAGACCATGGCCATTAACAGCCCGAACAGCAGATGGGTCATATGCAGCCGTTTCGCGAGAATCGGCAACACATTCAGCACCTCCGTAAGGGCAGCAGCCAGCATGCCGATAAACACGCCGTCGAACAGCCCGACCCCAAGCTCAGCCAGCGGCCCCGCCTTTATTGTCAAGTTCCAGAAATCACTTATTGTACCCACCAGTGAACCGCCGATCATCGCACCTTCATACCAGTGCACTTTGTCGTAGGAAGAGGTGAGCTGCGCCAGCCTCGGGACCATGTCGAGGACAATATACAGCGCAATCACCCCTCCGCCGACAGCAATACCTCCGGCAATGCCAAGCAGCAGATTCAGTCCAAGCGAGATTTGCGCCGTCATGATCCTTCCTCCTCCGGACCGGTCTGGTCATCCCTGCGGGTCTTCATTTTGCTGTACTCCTCATTGACTACATAGTGGTCGATATTCTTCTGATACAGGAACATCTCCACCTCCAGTGGGGTTGGCTCCTCGTTCCATTTCTTTTTGAACAAATGATTGAAAAAAATCACCATCCCAAACCCGATTCCCAGCGAATAGGCAATCTGAAACATATACGGATGTTCATCCCGGCGGCCGGTGAGCATCTCTACAATCCGGATCTGCACCTCCAGCATGCTTACATCGGCATGGAAATTCATAATGGTCAGCGCCGAGCCGAAGAACAGCAGCAGCCACACCAGAACGAATAAAGCCATTGACGGCTTACGCGCTTCGGCCGGGCCTTCGATTTGGACAATGGTTCTTCCCTCGCCAATCGGCTGAATATCCGCACCGGGCAGCAGCTCATGGATCCGCGGAATGACGGTCAAGAGATCAATCAGGATCAGATTGCCGTCACTGCTCTTGGGCTGCAGCAGCAAGAGCGAATACAGCGGCTCCCGCCACTCCGGCTCAGTAATCAGATGGGCTACATCCCGCAGCAGCACATCCCTGCCTCTTGGCACCGTCACCCGGTTTTTTAGCTGTATGTAAATCGCGGGAGCCGAGTGCCTGTTACTCATCTGCGGCACCTCCTAAGCTGTAATGTAAAGCGGTTATGCAGTAAGATTAACGGTAGTATGGGAGAAAAGGCTTATTTTTACTCTTGCAGCTGCTAATTCAGCTCCGCAAACCCCGGCATCCGCAACCTTTCTAAATTATGGAAGTCTAATTAGTCAGCTTATACTAAAAGGAGATGCCCCTAAATATGAAGAAGATGACCCGGACAACCTTAGGATTGGCCCTTAGCGCATCTGTACTTCTGGCCATGGCAGCAGCGCCCGCCGCACATGCGGCAGAAGAAATTTATTATTCCGATTCGTATATCAACAGGGAGAAAGGAATTGAGCTGTATTCAGCAGGACAGTTCAATGGCAGCAGCTATGATCACGCGGTCATTGCCCGGCAGCCGGACGGAAGCTTCGCCAAGTGGCAGGAGCCTTTTCAGTATTTATGGGAAAACACAAACGGGGAGTTGTCCTTATCGTGGAGCGATGATCCGGAGTTAAGCTATGTGTATGATACGCAAAGCCGGTCCATCCTGCGCAAAACCGTTTACGATCTCTCTCCGGATGGCAGCTTCGGGTTTATCGGACGCTCCAGATACGTATGGGTGCCAGGAGCAACTGCAAATAGCGGATACCCGGCTAAGTTCACGGATTACTACCTTAAGAACATGGCAACCGGAGCTACTTCGGTCTATTATTCCAGCCAGGGCCGGTATTACGCCTTCTGGATAGATCAGCATACCCTGCTTGAGAACAGATATAGCGAAGACGCCAGACAGAATGTAATCAGCACCTATAACCCGTTAACGGGTAAACGTCAGGAGCTGCTGCAAGGCAGCCTGCAGAACTGGAATCCGGCCGCGGGAATCATCCAGTTTGCCAAAAACGAGCCCCTGCGCCGGCCCTGGGTCTATAATCTGAACAACGGCACATCGCGCCTGATTAAAGATGATGCCGAGCTGAGGACGCTGTTCCCGCCTTCTCCTGCTTCTTCAACAGCGGAGGTGCAGCCGCCTAAGAACATCGTCCTTGGGCAGCTGCCAGTTGTGGAGATCCCTGTGACTCTGACTTATGAGTACAGCGTACTGCTGGATGGACAAAGCGTAGACGTAGCCACAGTTTTCACCAAGGATGGAGCAGCCTGGATCCCGGTGAAGCCGCTGGCCGCAGCACTCGGCTGGAGCATTGACCTTGAAGCGCGGACTACCGCAGCTGCTAAAGCCGCGGGCTACCGTTATACGCTTACGGCCGGCAGCACAAAGATCATCTGCACTCCGGCCAACAGCTTCGTCAGCACAAACAGGCTCTACATTACACAGGCACAGCTGAAGCAGCTCGGTTACCATTCCATTGTACTGACTCCTCAGCTGCAGCAATAACTGCCTGCTGACAGGTACAACAAAGAGGATGCTCCCGGCCGTTAAGGCTAAGGAAGCATCCTCTAATATTTGGCGCAGCCCTGGAGCATATCCCCTCAGGCTGCGGTTTATTACGAATTAGTTCTGCTTGGCCAGTTCCACCTGGCGGTTCTGCTGGCTTGAAATAAAGAACAGTGCAGTCCAGATCAGTGCGAAGCCGATAAGCTGCGGCAAAGTAACCAGCTGGCTATAGACAATCCAGTTAATCAGGATGCCTGTCATAGGGAAGCTGAGCTCAGCCAGGGTAGCGACTGAAGCCTTGGTTGTATTCAGCCCTTTATAGTAGAGCAGCATACTGAGAAGTCCCGGCAGCAGGGCCTGAAGCAGCAGATTGACCGCCACAAGACTGGAAGCGCTGAGTCCGCCTTGAATCTGCCATGGTGCTCCTTCCATGCTTGTAATCACGAACAGCAGCGGCAGTGCCAGGATGAAGCGCAGGGAAGTTACCGTTTCATATTTCATTGAACCCAGCAGATAACGGCCCATAACGGTGGAGCCGCCCCATAATGCTGCAGCACCCAGCGCCATTAGACTGCCTACACCTATAAAGCTGTTCACATGTCCGAAAGGTATGGTCCAGCCAAACGTAAGCAGGTAAGTGCCGAACAGCGCAACAATAATGAGCGGGGCGAAATTCTTCGGCAGGCGTTCTTTGAGAATAACCGCAGCAAGACCGATGGCGAACAGCGGCTGAAGCTTTTGCAGCAGCAGTACAGCATTGAAATCTCCGCTGGATAAGGCCTTGGTGAACAGAATCGTTGCTACAGCCGAGCCGCCCCAGGATACAACCAGAAGTGCTGCAGCCTGACGGAGGCGGATACCTTTCAGATCAGCACGTTGACGCCAGAGTACAGGTGCGGCGACGAGAAAGAGTACCACATGCTCCAGCAGGACAATCTGGGAGGAGGTCAGTGATTTCAGCAGGATAATCCGGAACAGCGGGTCAACGCCCCATAACGCCGCCCCCAGAACGACCAGCCAGAATCCGCTGCGCAGCGGTGCGGTGCGGACACCTTGGGTTGAAGCAGTAACATTACTCATCTTTCATTCTCCTTGTCGATACAAACCCTCGATAAGAGACCAAAACCCCCGAGTCACCTGTAAACAGGACAACAATCGGGGGCCATTATCAATAAAGACACCAGGAATACACCTGTCTGCCTTTATCTTATGATCCTCTCCCATCCGGACTTTACCGTCGGCTCTGGATTCTCACCAGATCAGTCGCTTCCTCTTGTGATAGAGTAACGAGTCGCGGGCTTAGTTCGCTTTGAACATCACCGCCGGTCAGGAATTTCACCTTACCCCGAGAATCTTGTATTCCGTTATTTTTTTCACAATCTCAGGATAACTCCGTTTGGGCATTTCGTCCAGCCTTTTTATGAAAATAACCATTTTCCTTTCACTCTTCAATCATTTCCGGCAAGCGGACTACCGCTATCATCTCTTCTTCGCATAGAGTTTGGCAGAATGGCCGGTCTGTTATAAAATGGACGAAGATTACGCTTTACATCCATAATATTGAAATCATACTTGGAGGTAACTGTGAAAAGATCCCTTGGAAGCAAGCTGCTCTACTCTATCCTTGCTCTGGCCATCATTACAATCACCGGTTTTATCGCTTATGTAATTGCCACCTTTACCGGAGGCATGCTATTCTATGCTCCGCTTATCCTCGCCGCTGCGGCAGGCCTTGCGGTGTTTACCGTAATTACCATCTTTGAACTGTTCAGCAGACGGCTGCGGCTGATCCTGCTGGCGGCTTTTGCCGGCATCTGCCTGCTGAGTGCAGCGGGACATGAGATCCGGCAGGCATACATAAACAGCCTCACTGAAGTAAGCGAGCCGGAAGTGAATCTGCTGCAGTATGCTCCCTTTGAAGTAAATACCAAAGCCGCTGCCCTGGATCATAAACCAGCCTATCAAATCACGGAGCAGATGCCCCGCCTGGACGGCGCGACCGCCCTTTATCCGCTGTACTCCGCATTCGTTCAAGCGGTATATCCGCCGGATACATATAACTATAATATTCATGAGACAGGTAATGATCTGGCTTTATGCACGACAACCTCCGAGGCCTATAAGCGGCTGATTAAAGGGGATGCCGATATTATCTTTGCGGCAGCCCCCTCTCTGGCCCAGACGAAGCAGGCAAAGCTTGCCGGCCAAGAGCTGAAGCTGACGCCGGTCGGGCGTGAAGCCTTTGTCTTCTTTGTCAATCAGCACAATCCGGTGAACGGGCTGACCGCTGAACAGGTGAAGGATATCTATGGGGGCACACTGACCAGCTGGAAGCAGGTTGGCGGCAAGCATACGTCCATCCGAGCATTTCAGCGGGACGAAGGCAGCGGAAGCCAGACGATGCTGCAGAAGATTATGGGAGACCGTAAGCTGATGAATCCGCCGAAAGAGAATGTGGCCGATGTCATGAGCGGCATCATCAGCCTGACCGCCAGTTACCGCAATTACAATAATGCGCTTGGATTCAGCTTTCTCTTCTACGCCTCCCAGATGAATAGCAGCGATGAAATCAAGCTGCTGGAAATTGACGGAGTTGCTCCTTCCAAAGAGAGTATCCGCAGCGGTGACTATCCGTTCACATCCGAATTCTATGCTGTAACAGCGGGCAGCACCAATCCGAACATCGCCGCCTTTCTGGAATGGATCCAGTCTGCAGAAGGTCAGGAGCTGGTTGAGAAGACCGGGTATACCCCGGTGAAATAACTGCTGCCGGGCGTGATACTGACAGCATATAAGCTGAATCATACACCAAAAAGCAGCATACCCTGCCGGAGATATTAGCTCCCGGACAAAGGGAATGCTGCTTGTGGTGTTACACCGATTATAAAGGTCTAGCCTGCATAATGTGCAAAAATACGCTCACGCTTCGCACTATCCGGATCATTGACCACACTCGATATCCGGTCAAACAACAGAGTAGCCCGCTGCTCCGGCGTGTACTGCGGCCAGGCAAGCTCCGGCACAGCCGGGTCGCCATGCCGGGCGAAGGCCGTCCAGGCCCTCTGCATCGCTTTCGCAACGCCCGTCATTTCAGCCGTAACCTCCAGGCCGTATTGCTTAAGCAGCGGCAGATTACCAAACACATAGAGTATCTCAGCTCCATGAATTGCTTTCTCCAGCAGCGGATGACCGGGAACTGTCCAGTCGAACCGGTACATCCAGACCGGAGCATGCTTGAACTGCTTCTCGGCAAGTGAAATCGAGCTGGCCCAGAAGAACAAATCGGTCAGCACCTCCGCCTGTCCTTGCCAGGTTCTGCTGTAATCAGAGGTCAGCTCAGAGAGATCTTCAATGCCCATTAACAGCTCCAGGGAATGGAGCGAGGACTCGAAGCTGTCCCCTCCTTGTCCTTCACGGAAGAACAGGTTGCCTTCATGCAGATTCGTCCCGATCAGCAGGGGAATGCCGCTTGCCGCGCCTTCCCGGATCGCCTGCGCCGGTTCCTGCGGCAGGGTGGACGGCTCAATGACCGGCTGGAAATACATGCTCATGGAATCACCTGACAGCTTGTACGCCATCCGCCCGGCTGCTTCCATAATTCTCTGGGCCGGGAGGCTGTGCAGCAGCTCAAGGCTGCCGCCGGCCTGCACACCCAGCTCCGCCATGAAGGCAGCAGCAATCTCTTCACCCTGCTGCCCGCTCAGGCTCTGGGCCGCACCGCTCTCCAGTATCGCCTGCGAGAATAACCCCTTTGCCGCCGGCATCGCCAGCAGCGCAGCTATACTCATGCTGCCTGCCGACTCCCCGAACACCGTAACCTGCTGCGGATCGCCGCCGAATGCGGCAATATTCCCCTGTACCCATTCCAGTGCGGCAATCTGATCCAGCAGTCCGAGATTGGAGCCAAGTCCGCTGCCGAGCGGCGACAAATGCAGGAACCCAAGCGGTCCCAGCCGGTAATTGATTGTAACCAGCACAACGTTGCCGTTCCTGGCCATCTCTGTGCCGTCAAACATCGGCTGGCTGCCTGCCCCGGTGACAAAGGTCCCGCCGTGGATCCAGACCATGACCGGCAGCCCTGCGTCCTCTTCAGCAGCCGGAGACCAGATATTAAGATACAGACAGTCCTCCGAGTACACCGGACTCTGTCCGCCGAACCGCGTACCGCTGGTGCTTACCGGCTGAAGGCTGACCGGACCGAATGCCTTGGCCTCCCGCACAGTGCTCCAGGACTCCGGCGGCTGCGGAGCACAGAAGCGCAGCTCGCCAACAGGGGGAGCCGCAAACGGGATACCGCGCCAGACCTTTACACCGCCGCTCTGTTCCCCTTGTACTTGCCCGTAAGCCGTATTCACCAGTTGTCCTGTCATTGCACTCATCCTTTTCACGTTATTCCTCAGTTTCTTCAATCACTTTATAGAGCCCGGAGCGGAACCGGAACCACTGGAAGGCATGGGTGACAACCACTTTAAGCACGGCATAACCCGGTACCGCCAGAATGATGCCGAGCACTCCGAACATTTTTCCGGCAAAAATAATGACAAAAATAATCGTAATCGGGTGAATCTTCAGCGTCTTGCCCATAATCTGCGGAGAGATGAATTTGCCTTCAATCAGCTGGACTGCCGTCCAGACGAATATCATCTTCAGCAGCATAAACGGTGAGGTCACCAGCGCCACTACAAGCGCAGGCGTAATCGCAATAGCCGGCCCGAGATAAGGCACAACTGCCGTACAGGCGGCAACAATTGCCAGCACCAGCGAATATTCCAGCCCGATAATCAGATAACCGATATAGAGCAGCACGCCGATGCAGCAGCTGACAATAATCTGTCCCCGGATATAGGACGCTACCTGGCTGTTCATTTCCTTCATAACCATTCTGGACTGCGGCTGCAGCGCGGTAGGAATGAATCTCATCAGATAATCAGGCAATCTCCGGCCGTCACGCAGCAGATAAAACAGAATGAACGGAGTAGTCACTAAGGCCAGCACAATCTCGGTTAAGGTTCCCACGAAATTCCCCACGCCGGTAGCCGCATTATTCAGGAATGAGGTCCCCCAGGTAGTGATTTTGCCGGTGAGGTCACTGATGTCAGTCCCTACACTATCCTGGATCTTTCCGAACAGCTCACTGCCGGTCAGATGAATGAATTCCGCCTGAATCTGCTCGCTGTACCGCGGAAAATTATCTATCAGCCCAAGCAGCTGGGTGCGGAGAATCGGAATGACCATCAGCAGAATCAATGTGATAATTCCGGCTATGACAAGATACAGAATCACAATACCATAGGCCCGCTTCACACGGTTATGCTTCTCCATCCGGTCCACCAGCGGGTTCAGCAGATAATAGGCGACTCCCGAGAGCAGCAGCGGCGCCGCCACAGTATGCAGCAGCACCGATAACGGCTTGAATATAAAAGGAATCTTTGAGAATACGAGTACAGTAAGACCCGTCAGCAGCACGATCAGCAGCGCCACCACAAACTTGTTATTCAGAATAAACTTCCGGAATTTATCCGGCCAGACCTGACGTCTTTCCATATCCGCCGCCCCCCTGCTGCAACACTTTCAATAGGTGTGTGATGAATTGCACTTCCTAATAGCATAGTCAACACGGAGGCTGCAAGTCAAATTTCCGGCGCGCTGGGGCAGGCAGCTTCCTCAATATATTCTGACATAATCCCTGCAGCAGATCGCGGTGCACCACACTATTATTTGTCCAGTTCCCCAGAATTCCTGTAAGCCTTCCGGCCAGCCGGTAATTCAGCGTAAGTAACAGCCGTTGTTAATATCAAATGTGGCTCCGGTGTAGGCCCTCGCTCTGCTGCTCAGCAGAAAAACCGCTGTCTCCGCAATATCCTCCGCCAGCAGCGGTTCCGGGGTTAATTGATGCTCCAGATATTCCTGCTGCCTCCACTCGGGAATATGCCCCATCATCGGTGTATTGGTCATTGTCGGGGCAACTGCATTCACCCGGATATAAGGAGCAAAGTTCATGGCACAGCTTTTGGTCAAGCCGAGTACAGCTGCCTTGGTCAGGCCATACACTGCATCTGAACTGCCCTCCTGGCCGGATACAGAGGACATGTTGACGATGACGCCTTGACGCTTCTGATCCAGCAGCAGCCGTCCGAACCCTTGCGAGAAATAGACATACCCCTTGATATTGATATCCAGTACCCTGTCGATATCCTCAGATGTATACTCCAGCAGACCGCGGCCCAGATATATCCCCGCATTGTTGACCAGTCCGGCAACATCCGCATGCTCTTGCTGTATGTATGTGAAGAAATGCTCCACCTCGGTATAGCTGCCGACATCCAGCCGGCAGGAGCTTAGCTTATCGGAAGCCGTAGCGGTCTTCAGTTCCTCAAGAAGCGGGCTGTTCAGGTCACAGGCAATCACTTCAGCCCCTTCCTGCAGACAACGTATAACAATCGCCTTGCCGATCCCGGAAGCAGCGCCGGTCACAATGATTTTCATCCCTTTCAGCATCAGCTGACACTCCCTCCCCTCTTATCTGCTCTCCAAGCTCTCCTACTGAAACCGCAGATCCGCAACCGTACCTGCATTTACAAACCCGACCGATTGATAGACCTTATTGGAATCCGGGTTGGCCGCATCCGCGTAGAGCATAGGCGTAATGCCCCTGCCAAGCATTTGTGCGCATAATTCAGCTACCGCCGCACTGGCATAACCGTGCTTGCGGTGCTCCTGCGGAGTGAATACCTCATTAATCCGGACATGTCTGGCCGACATATGTGCCAGATTGGCCATGGATACCGGTGTATCTTCTACAACCCACAGATGCAGACTCCCGGCCTCGGCAAGGCTGCGTGCATAGGGCAGATGACTTTCCGGCGGAGTTTCGGTACCGAAGGCATCCCGGACGAAGGCGGCCACATATTCCGAGATCAGCGGGATATGGATCTCACCAGCCTGCAGCAGATATCCGCTGACACCGGCCGGCTGCACCGCCTGCGGGCAATGATACGCCTCCATCATCATACGCGGATGATAGAGCTTGCCCGTTAATCGGCAGTATGCCTCAGCGAACAGCTTCGCCGGCTCCGGCCCGCCGGTTACCCCGGTCAGCTCCTGGTCCTTCACCTTCTCCGCCAATTGCTGTACAAGCGCCTTCTTCTGGAGGAGCCCAAGCTCAGGCGATATCCACAGCCAGGGGTTGTAACCCTCCGAATGGACATAAACCAGATCGTCGCCGGAGCTTTTGAGCTTATGCGAATTTGGTTGTCCGGCAATAAAATGAACCAGATTATACTGGACTTCAGCTTCCATGAATCCCGTGCTGTGCAGCACAGGATCACTCGGTTCGAACGTCTTCAACATCCTGCAGACCTCCTGAATTTCCATTTCCTTCAATCATAATCCTCTGCCGGGATAAAATAAACAGCCCGTCACTGAAAATTCACCAGCGGCGGGCTGCTCTGCTATAAGCTTCTACTTTTTCTTTTTACCTTTTGCACCCTTTGGAGTAGCAGCCTGCAGGCCTTCTTCGTACGTGTAAAGGATATTCTCTTCCAGCTGCTCACCCTTCAGAACCTTGCGCACCAGACTTTTGGCAGCTTTCGGGGTAATATCCCGGTACCATACGCCTTCAGGATAGGAGATTACCACACAGGCGTCGGAGCATCTTCCGTTGCAGCGGGTTACTGTAGTATGGATCAGGCTGTCCGCCCCCTGCTTGCTGATTTCATCCTCGATCGCCTCTGCGACCTCTTCACCTTTATGCTTCTTGCAGTCGCTACCGTTACAGATCAGCAGATGGCTGACTGTTCCTTGCAGATTCCAGGTCGTCATGGAGCTCTGTCCCCTCTCTGGTACATCAATACCCTGCAGTTCCCTCTCTCTAAACTCTATCTATCCGGTAAACAATCGTCAATAGGGGGAAAGACTGTTATACTATTAGTGAGAATGATTATCAACTATGAAAAGAGTGACTACGAACATGCACACTCAGCATTCCGCTAACCTGCTGCCCGGCACCCACTGCTTTTATATTCCAATACAAATTTCGGCGCTGGACAGTGATACAGCAGATTGGCAAGCCAACAGGCAGCACTCTTCTTCCCTGCTGATCATGATCACTGCCGGCAGCGGATCGATAGAGATCGGCGGAGCATGGAGCAGCCTGTCCTGCGGCAGCACAGTGTGGTGTAACAGCTCTGCATTCACCGCTCTGGGGCAAGGGGATAATTTGCAGGGGGTGAAGATTGAATATACCTCCGTTTCCGCAAACGGCTATAATGCCTCCTATCTGACAAATGACACAGGAACGGTCAATGCTGCCAATCCGAAGGCTGCTGCGCTGGCCGCACGCCTGCTTACTGCCTGGAACACTCCGCCGGAGGAGCAGCCGCCGCTGAACGTACAGCTGCTCTTCACTGAATTGCTGACCGAGCTGTACGCCACCTCTTCAGAAGTTGCAGAACCGCAGCAGCACTGGCTGGACCGCACTCTGCGATATGTCGAGTCCCGTTATAATGAGGATATTACCAGAACCCAGGCCGCCGAGCTTGCCGGGGTTACCCCGGAGCATTTCTCCCGTGTCTTCCGCAAGTCAACCGGCCGGACCTTCAATGAGCATGTGAACCTGCTGCGCATCCGCAAAGCCCAGCAGCGGATTCTGACCGGGGCACCGAACCTGAGTACACTGGCAATGGAGGTCGGTTATAGCGAAGGGACTTATCTGAGCCGCAAATTCAAGCAGGTAGTAGGTGTATCACCGGCAGCTTATCACCGGAAGAATAAAGCCATTGTCTCGCTGAACTTCAATCATACAGCCAGCCTGCAGGCGCTTGAAGTGCTGCCCCGGCTCGGTGTTTTCTCTGACTGGATAGAGAAGGTGAGCCTATCCCCGATACCTCCAGCCCACAATCTGAAGCAGGAGGGTGCCGGTGTCAGCGGCTTCTATGAACGGCTGACCTCCGCCCGGCCGGACGTCATTCTCAGCTATGCTCTGCCGGAAGTGAACAAACAGCTGCTTTCTGTGGCACCCGTCATTGAACTGCCGTTCATGCAGATGGACTGGAAGACGCAGTTCCGGCTCATTGCCGAGGTGACCGGCCGTAAGCTGCAGGCCGAAATCTGGCTCAGCCGTTATGCAGAGCGCTGCCGCCAGGCGAACGAACAGCTCGACCGCCGGCTTGGCCGCCGGGGCACGGCAATGGTCTGGGAGCTGGGCCGGGATGCGGCTTACTGCTTCAGCAGCAGCTATGGCCACGGCGCGCAGATTCTGTATGATGATCTTGGCTTCAGTCCTCCTGACCGTCTTGTAACAGAGGGGTTAGCCGGCAAGGGGTACCTTGAGGTTGCCCTCCCGGATGTGGCAGGTTATATAGCCGATCATATATTTATTACCTGCAGTGCGGAAACAGCTCAATCGCGGGCCCCGCTCCGCTCCATCCTCCAGCCGCCGGAGCAGCAGCGATTTGCCGCTTCTGCCGCTCCAAGGGTATATTTCCTGAATCAGCCTGCCATGTTCTACGGCTTTGACCCGCTGTCCTCCCAGGCTCAGCTGAAGGTCCTCCTCCAGGCGCTGACATCATAAATTTACATGGCAGAACATCACATTCAGCCATAGTGTTCACAGGATAAACTCTGTAAAGTGTTATTGAGAATGATAATCGTTATACATAAGGAGGCATACATCTTGAATCATCCGTATTTTAACCGTACCCGTTATACGCACCGTCTCATGGTTGTATTTCTGCTCGCCATGATGCTTATTCTGTCAGCATGCGGCAGCAATGAACCTGCTGGCAATAGCAGTGCAGATGCATCAGCTACCGCAGCCCCTGCATCATCCGCACCGTCCGAGGCCGCTGCCGCAACTGCCGCTCCAGAGACCAAGACTGTAACCACAGTTAACGGAGAGATAGAGGTTCCCACGTCACCCAAACGTATTGTGGCTGAAGAATACCTGGGCAGCCTCATTGCCCTGGATACGATTCCGGTCGGTGCTCCGGGACTGACTCTGGAGAACATGTATTTCAAGGAATCGCTCAGCGGGGTAACTGATACCGGCACATACGGAAAGATGTCGCCGGAGAATATTGTCGCGCTGAACCCCGACCTGATCATCTCCGGTAATGCGGACAGCTACGAAACGCTGAGCAAGATTGCTCCTACAGTTATCGTCCCTTACGGCGAGCTGAAGAATGCCCATGAGGAGCTGACTTATTTCGGGAAGCTGCTTGGCAAAGAGCAGGAAGCCGCCGCCTGGCTTGCCGACTATGATAAGCGGATTGCCGCTGCTAAGGCCCGCGTTGATGCCGCCATTCCGGCAGATGCCACGTTCAGCATTCTGGAGCACGCCGACAAGTCCACCTGGGTGTACGGGGACAATTTCGGGCGCGGCGGACAGCCTGTCTATCAGGCGCTTGGACGCAAGGCACCCTCCGCAATTGCTGCTGAGCTGATGGAAAAGCAGTGGGCTGAACTATCCTCCGAGACGCTGGGTGCTTATGCAGGTGATTATCTGGTCATTACAGATAACACATGGACGAAGGAGGATTTCCAGGCCGATCCGATCTGGGGCAGCCTGCCGGCTGTCAAGAACGGTAACGTGTATGTCTGGAAAGAGGAGCGCTCCTGGTATTACGATCCGATAGCGGTTCTGGCGCAGACAGAAGAGCTTGCCGATTGGCTGACGGCCGCGAAATAAACGAGAGTTTTATTCCATTTAAAAAGCTGCCTGAGCCACCGTTCCCGGTGCCTCAGGCAGCTTTTTTACGATTACCTTTTCCGTTAATGGAGATAATACCAGTAGCCCGCCCGCCGCACCGACCGCCGGCAAATTCTCAGGCAAGTATAAGGAGATCCGTCCATGAAGATTCTCAGCATCTATATCCTGTTTGCCGCCCTTACCATGTTTATCATTATCGTTGTGGATGTGCTGTCCGGCATCCGCTTAAGCGATTCGCTGCATTCTTTTTATTCCGTGTTCAGAACAACCACTATGCTGGAAACCGTATGTATGATCAGCTTCCTGCTGCTCCCCGTTGTACAGGTTGCCGCCAGCGCCGTCAAACGCAGACGCAGCCGCTGAAGCAGCAGCTGCGTCTACCGGTAAAGGCCGAATTTACGCCGGATCCGGTGAATCAGGTATAGCAGAATGGGAATGACTGCACAGAATACCGGCAGGATATTCTCCAGAAAAACTTTGCCGTCATTCATATGCACCGGGAAATTCTCCGCGCTGATGATTGAGCTGAACAGCATCACTACTCCTGCCGGAATAATCAGCTTACGCGAATTGCGTACCTTGAACAGATCAGCCGCGATAGTAACAGCAGCGTAACAGTAGACAGACATTTTGAAGAAGACGCCAATAATCAGGGTAAGCATCACAAAGGCATCCAGCCGCTGGATAAAATTCGCCACATTGACCAGGGTGATCGTTGTAAACATCGGAAATGTTGTCCGGCTGTACAGATTCTCGCCAAGCACCCCCATCTCAACAGCATGTGTAAAGCTGAGCAGACAGGCACTGACCGTAATGGCCAGCATGCCCGTCTTTTTGATTTTCCGCGCCTTATTGAATTGCGGCATTATGGTCGTGAAACACACCAGCTCACCGAAGGGGAATATCCAGATGTTGGGGTACGCTGATTTCAGTGCTTCTCGCAGGTCTGACCCATGCAGCGGAAACAGATTCTTATATTCAACCAGCCCGGAAGCCAGCACAATAAAATTACAGATCAACCCCATCACAATAATGATCCAGAGGAAAATCTCCGCCGTTCTTGAGAACACCTCGATGCCTTTGATCAAAATATACATTACCGCAACGACCATGATGGAATTGATAATAAAAATCGGCGTCTTATCATAAGAAGCAGAAATTAACAGATCGCCCGATTCGCGCAGATTTCTGGAGCCGTTGTACAGCAGTACCGGAAGAAACAGCAGGCCCACCGGCCAGCCGATCCATTTGCCGAGAATTTTACGTGCATATCCGCTGATAACCTGATCGGGAAACTGCAAATACAAATCGGCAAACACCAGATAGAGCAGGATGCCGCCCGGCAGCGCAAAGAGGATCGACAGCCAGACTGCATGCCCGCTCTCGAGTCCTACAGGCACTACCAGCGCCGTTCCCAGCTCATACAAAACAATCATGGCAAAAAGCTGCCCCGGGCTGATCACTTCTTTTCTCATAAGCCGCTCACCTTATTTCTGCATTCAAGCTGATTATTGATCCGGGGGAATATAGGGTTTCAGGCTCATGCCGGTGCTGCGGATATAGGCCTCCACCTGGAGATCCAGCTTCCCTTGGGCGAATAAATGCCCCCATTCCTTATCCAGTAACGCCCATTCTTCAGGCCGGTTCCGCTTCAGTTCATTGCCAAAGTTGAATATATCGCTTTCGCTTTGCTGAGCCGTCTTAAACGCCTGCTTCACTTCGCTCTCCGTCTGCTGCTGGAGGTTTTTTTGCAGCTTGATAATTTCTTCCCGCTTGCTGAGATCGATATAGCTGTCCGTCTCGTTAACGATACCTTCTTCACGGATATTAACATGGAATACCGGCAGCCCGTCCCGGAGCTCAACCTTCACCGATGTTTTGGAGTAAAAAATATTAACCGCAACCGATTCTTTCTTATCGTCAGCGTCGACATTAACAACCGTCTCTTCAATTTTATTTAGCAGCCACTGCGTGCCTCTGGCATCTGCATCCTTGATCCAATAGATCAGCTTGCCCTTCCGGAAGACGCCTAATCCGTTCATGTTGATTACAGTCTTGGTGTTAGACTGGTCCAGATTGGATTTATTCATCCCCTCCTCGGGATCTCCCTTAATATACACCCCGTTGATGGTCAAATCCCCTTCTCCGGTAATGCCGTTTATGATGTCAAACACCTGCACCAACCGGTTCTCTCCCCAGACCCGGGAAGTGTTTTGCGTTTTTTTGACCATACCCATGGAAGGCAGGCTCTCTACCGGGGTCAGGATCTTCAGAATGGAGGCAGCATCACTGTTGTGGGCAATCAGTACCGCTGAGTTCAGCCTTAGCTCATGTGAGCGTTCGAAGATATCAAAGACATTGTTGATGCCGCTCCGGGAGAGTGACTCCCCCAGCACAACAAGCTGTGTATGGGCAAAAAAAAGCTGGCGCGTCGCCTTCTTGGATGCCTGCCGCAGCGCCCCGAACAAAGTCCGGTCCGTCGCGGTGACGGCTACAATCGAAGGCTGCCCGGTGCTGGCTGCGGTGCTGGTGGCTGTTGATGACGGATTGACCAGCTGAAAGGTAACCTTGTATTCATCCCCACCCGGAGCCAGGTCGATCCCGATCCCGCTCACAATCGCCAGCTCGTTCAGCTCTCTGCTGTTCCAGCAGCCGGTCAGCAGCAGGACTATTCCCGCAACAGCTGCTGCCTGCAGTATCCGCTTAACGTCCATACGCTTTCCTCTTCGTCCCGCTTTTGCCAGAATCTGAACCGGGTTTATTATTACGCTTCAGACGGGAACGCGTCTTCATGAAATGCACCGGGGAACGGATGAAGGTATCCTTCTGGTTCTCCGGTACAAACGGCCCCATCGGCGACATGTAGGGCACTCCCAGCGAACGCAGGCTGCACATATGGGCAATCAGCATAATCGTGAAGATCGCAATACCGTATAGTCCCATAAAGGCGGCAATGACCATAATGACAAACCGCAGCATCCGGATCGAAAGCGCCATATTGAAGGCCGGTGTGGCAAAGCTGGAGATCCCGGTCAGCGAGACTACAATGACCATGGCCGGAGAGACAATTCCCGCCTGAACCGCTGCCGTCCCCAGGACAAGACCGCCGATAATGGAGACCGTCTGCCCGATCGGCGAAGGCATCCGGACCCCCGCTTCGCGGATAATCTCGAAGGTGACCTCCATCAGAATCGCTTCGACAAACGCCGGGAAGGGCACCCCTTCCCGCTGGGAAGCCAGATTAATCAGCAGCGGCGTCGGAATCATCTCCTGATGGAAATTAAGCGCGGCTACGAAGATGGCCGGGCCGTATAAGGAAATCAGCAGGCAAAGAAATCTGAGCAGCCGGATTAAGGTTGAGATGTCGTAGCGCTGATAATAATCCTCCACAGTATGAAAGAACATGAAGAAGGTCGTCGGGGCAATCAGGACAAACGGGGTTCCGTCGACGAAGATGGCAATCCGCCCGTCCAGCAGATTTCCGGCCACGCTGTCCGGGCGTTCTGTATTATACAGTGTCGGAAACGGCGAATATTTGTTATCCTCGATGATTTGCTCAATATAACCTGATTCCAGGACGGAATCGACTTGAATTTCCTTCAGCTTCTGTTTGAACACTTTAATGGTCTCTTCATCGGCAATGCCGCGGATATACATAATCGTAATATCGGTGTGGGTAATATCACCCAGCTTCATGGTTTCTGTCCACAGATCCGGGTTCTTGATGATTTTACGTACCAGCGCAATATTGGTGCTGATCGTCTCGGTGAAGCTCTCCTTCGAGCCGCGGATCGCTACCTGGGTTACCGCTTCCGATACCGGCCTTACCTCACCGCCGCAGGTGCTTCCGCTGACAGCTTCATTCAGCCCGTTTACGAGGATAATGGTATCACCGGACAGAAGCGCTTCGAGTAATCCGTTTATATCCTGAACCAGCTTCTCCTTGCCGATGCTCAGCGCATTTTCTTTGATGTAGGCAAAAACCGCCTCCGGTGTTTGTGCGAGCCGCTCATCGTCATTCAAGGACTCAAATGACATGGCATGCGAGATAAATACGTCTACAATCTCCCTGTCGGTGATGCCGATCATATATACTGCAGCTACCCTGACGGTTCTATTGATTAATTCATAGGTACGAAAAATAAGATCAGGGCTGTTTCCCAGTCTGGTTCTGATCTGGTCAAGGTTCTCCTCCAGAACGGGAGAGATGGGCGGGTTGTCAGGGCCTGTACCGCTGCTGTCCGCTTGTACTGACGGCTCCGGCTGCTTTGCTGCCTGATCTGATTCTGTTGTTCTCTTAGCCATAATCAGCACCTCCTGGCTTTACTATTCGCCTGCTAACCTTTTTTTATGCAGCTTATGGAATGTGTGAGGGTCCCTTCAGCTGCCGTAAAATCAGCTTTGAACGTCAAGGAGACTGCCCCGTATACAGCAATTGCTGTATACGGGGCAGTCTCCTTGTTGATATCTATAGAAGCGCGCGTGAAGCCCCTGCCGCCAGGCAGTCAGGGCTAGTGGTCATCAGCCACGCCAAGCGCCTTGTTCTTTTCCTTAAACCGGTCATTATGTGAGGATACATAGGCCACCTTGTCTGCAGCCGGGTCCATATACAGCTTCGCACTGTTCAGGGCAAGCACCGCATCGGTGAACGTTCCGGCGATCAGTCTGACCTTGCTGTCATAGTTCACGAAATCCCCGGCGGCAAATACGCCCGGCAGATTCGTTTCCAGCCTGCCGCTGACATTCGCCCACCATTCGCCCATATCCAGCCCCCAGTCCTTCAGCGGGCCGAAGTCACTCTTCAGGCCGTGGTTTACAATGACCGCATCGACGGTGAACTGCTCTGTCTCTCCGGTTTCAATATGGCTGATCGTAACCTGGTCAATCTGCTCGCCATTACTGCTGTGCAGCTGGCTGACGGCATAGGAAGTACGTACTTCAACGGAAGAAGCCTTCATAATCGCGATGTTCTTCTCATGGCCGCCGAACTGCTCACGGCGGTGGACAATCGCCACACTTGCGGCAATCCCCTCCAGCTCATTCGCCCAGTCCACGGCTGAGTTACCGCCGCCGGAGATCAGTACCCGCTTGCCGCGGAACGGCTCCAGCTCCTGCACAGTATAATGCAGATTGGTCACCTCATACCGGTCGGCACCTTCAATTTCCAGCTTCGCCATCTGCAGAATCCCGTAGCCGATCGTAAGAATAACAGTCCGCGTCCAGTGCTGCTCACCGGTTGCCGAGGTCAGAATATAGGTTCCATCCTCCTGCCGCGCCAGATTAATAATCTGCTGTCCGAAGATAATGTCCGGATCGAAGGTCCGGGCCTGCTGCGCCAGCTGGTCGATTAATTGACGGCAGAGAATCGGGGTTACACCGCCGACATCCCAGATCATTTTCTCCGGATAGATTAACATTCTGCCGCCCAGCTCTTCCTTCGCTTCAATCAGCTTGGTCTTCAAATCCCGCATTCCGCTGTAAAAAGCTGTATACATCCCTGCGGGGCCACCGCCAATAATCGTCACATCATATAATTCGAGTGAATCATTCATCAATATCCCTCCAAGGTCCAGGTGTAGTTAAGATTTTGTCTTGGCAAGCAAATAGAGAAAATAAGGTGCGCCGATCACAGCAACAACGATACCGGTCGGAATCTCGGACGGCTGCAGAATCCGGCGGCCGATTGTATCTGCGGTAATAACCAGCAGAGCGCCGAGCAGGGCCGAAGCAGGCAGCATCAGCTGATGCTTCGGACCGACCAGCCGCCGGGCCAGATGCGGGCCAACCAGTCCTACGAAGCCGATTCCTCCGCTTACGGCAACGCTTGAAGCGGCGAGTCCGACAGCAGCGGCGAGCAGGCGGAATTGCTCCTTGCCGACCGCCGCACCAAGTCCGGTCGCCGTCTGCTCACCGAGATTAAGCACATTCATCACCCGTGCCTTATAGATCACATAAGGCAGCAGGATGACGATCCAGGGCAGCAGGGAAAATACAAATTTCCAGCTTGTTCCCCAGATGCTGCCCGCCAGCCAGGTAGCTACGAACTGGTATTTGTCCGGATCGAGGCGCAACGTCAGTACAATCATCGCTGCGCTCATCCCGGCCGCAACGGCGACACCGGTCAGGAGCAGACGGATCGGCGCGATGCCCTGATGCCGCTTGTAGGCCAGGCTGTAGATCAGGGCAGCCGTGCAGGCCGCACCAACAAAGGCGACTACCGGCAGAAGATAGACCGGTGCGGCAGAGGTGGACGGATAAAAGGATACCAGCAGCATCACCATCAGCCCGGCGCCGGCATTGATGCCGAGAATTCCCGGATCAGCCAGGTCATTGCGGAAGACCCCCTGCATCACCGCGCCGGAAACCGCAAGCGCAGCCCCAATCAGAATGGAAATAACAATCCGCGGCAAGCGGAACTGGAACAGGATTAATTCCTGTTTGTCCGTCCCCTTGCCGAGCATGGTATCCAGCAGCTGAAGGGGGGTTAAGCGTATGTATCCTGTATTTACACTGACGATGAACATAACAATAATAAGAACAGCCAGCACGGTTAGTACAATTAGCCCGTGTCTGCGTCTTGCATCCTCGAAGGAGGTAACTGTGGTTCTCTGCATCTTAGAGCTCCCTTCTTTCTTTGCGGGCCAGATACAGGAAGAACGGCACCCCGATGAGTGCGATAATGGCTCCGACCGGTGTTTCATGCGGCGGGTTGATCATCCGGGCAGTCAGATCCGCCCCGACTACCAGCAGCGCCCCCAGCACGCCTGAGCAAGGAATAATCCATCTGTAATCTACACCTACAAGATAGCGGGTCAGATGGGGAATAATCAGCCCGACAAATCCTACCGCCCCTACTACTGCTACTGATGCCCCGGCCAGAATCAGCACGATCATGGCTCCGGCCAGCTTCACCAGCCCTGTACGCTGCCCAAGCCCTTTAGCGATATCCTCACCCAGGCTGAGCATCGTAATCGAGCGGGACAGAACCATTGCCCCGATAATGGCGGCAATCACCCAGGGGGACATGACCTGAAGCTGGAACCATTTCGTTCCGGCAAGTCCGCCGGCATACCAGAAGGCGAGGTCTTGTCCGATTTTGTAATACAAGGCAATTCCTTCACTAAGCGCTGAGAGCAGCGCACTGAAGGCGGCTCCGGCGAGTACCAGCCGGGCTGGTGTAAGCCCGCCCTTCGCCAGTGAACCAATGCCGTAGACGATTCCCGCTCCCGCACCGGCCCCGATGAAGGAATACAGGATCAGATACATAAATGACAGGTTCGGGAAAAAAGCAAAGCAGACCGCGAGCGCAAAGCCCGCTCCCGAGTTAATGCCCATCAGCCCCGAATCCGCGAGCGGATTACGGGTCATTCCCTGCATGATGGCCCCCGCCACCGCAAAGCTGGCTCCGACCATCACTCCGCCAAGCACACGCGGCAGCCGGAGTTCACGGATAATCTGGTGCTCTGTGATATCCGGATTGAAATGAAAGATTGCCGTCCATACGACAGAAAGCTTAATATCTGCTGCCCCAAACGATACGGAAACAGCGATGCCCAGCGCGAGTAGAATCAGACCGCCGATTAGGATCAGCGTTGCCGCCCAAGGGCGTGAACGCAGCTTCAGCGGTTCGGTCTTCTGATTACGCCCGCTACCGGACACAGCCTGATAATTCATACATGTCACCCGTTTTCTATGAAATTGATTCTCATTATCATTGTAATATTGTAAATGAGATTGTCACTGTTTGGCAATGGACAAATGTAAACCCGATTATTATAAATCTCCAATCGCACGCCCCGCGCGGCTTTGCCGGCAATAAAAAAAGGCAATCATGCACCGGATTCCATTCCCACAGAGAATGGTTCCGTAGTGCAGATTGCCGTATTCACGGTCATAGAGCTGAAGAATTGTCAGATGCCTGTGTTATACCTTTTGAAGCGTACCGCCAAACAGCTTGCGGATGTAGCCCTGCAGCTTGCCGATCTGCGGTACAAAGGGGCTTTTGTCATATACATAATTAGTTTGTGTAACCAGCTGTGAGTAGATCAGGAACAGAATTGACGCAAGCTCCCGGTCAAGCTGCTCCTCATGCCTGGTCAGCAGGTACGCTTCATCGAGCGCCGCATATAGCTGAAGCAGTGCTGCTTCATTAATGATCTTGCGGCGCAGCGGTACAATGATATCTGTGGCAATGGCATCAATCCGCAGAATAAGTGCGGCCAGCCTCTCATCCATGTAATTCCCTCCTGCCGGAAACGAATGATAAAAGCGTTTACTTTATATCATCCTATGACAGCGGGAACTCTTGCATGCGTGAACGGCTGAGGCTGAAATTTCTGCCTATCTTGTGTATTCCTCGTATTCGCTCCGCTGCTGCTGATTGCCCCTTGCATACATATACTCATCATTCTTCAGCTTGTACAGCTGCCCCATCCCGCCAAATATGAACAGCAGCACAACAAGCAGCGTATAAGCGTAGGTGAATTGATTGAAATAAAAACACAGCACAATGGACGCAATAACCAGCAGCAGCAAGCCGAGACCTATACGGGATAATATTTTTCTCATGAGATGTTCCTCCGCGCATTTTTTTGCTTCAGTGTATCACAGCTTACTGGCGGATATTGTCGGAACATGGCGATGAATTAATGGCTCTTATGAACGGCCGCTGATCAGGCTGCAGATTATTCCACTTCGCCCAACCGGACAGCATAAGTCTTATACCCTTCATCCCCGATCTCCAGACAGTTCAGCTGCTCCCCGTATACACAGCCGCCGTCGATTCCGATTTTGTCCCCAAGCGGACTGAACCAGATTTCAGGCCCGTCCTGCAAATCTGTAGTCGATGTATGGCCGAACACCACCGTCTTCGCGGTAGAAGTTACAGGATGATTATAGAACGGCTCGCGGATCCAGATGAAGTCGTAATCCCGCTGGCTTTTCCAGTCCGCCAAGGAAGGATCAATGCCTGCATGAACATACAAATGAGTATCCGTCTCATAATACAACGGCAGACTGCCCAGGAAATCGAGCTGCTCCTTATACTCCCGGCATATATATTCCTTCATCTCCGCATAATCTTTCCAGCTGGAATCATGGCGGAGCAGCACGGAGGCGGTGCCGCCGCAGTAGCTCAGCATCGTATCAAAGCCCCCATTGGTAATCCAGTGGGTATCCCGTTTGTCATCCTGGCCTGTCAGCGCATCATAAGCCATCTGGTCATGATTGCCCCGCAGCACGATAACCCCGCAGTCCTCTGCAAGCTGCATCACCCGCTCCACAACAGCCCTGCTGTCCTTGCCCCGGTCCACATAATCGCCAAGCAGAATCAGCTGGTCTTCCTGCGGGTTGTATGCCGCCCTGCGCAGCAGAAGGTTAAATTCCTGAATGCAGCCATGAATATCACTGATGATTAATGTTCTGATCTCTGTCTCCCCCTGCTCTGCGGTGTCTTAAACTCAGGACATTAATTATACGTGTAAAATCCGCTTTCCGCACGCGCCTGTCAGAATTCGCTTTATGTTGACTGCCGGATAAATACCGGTAATTCTGCTGCACTGTCCCAGCGCCACGGTACTTCAAAGCCCTGCATATGCAGTCCGCCATACCACTCATCGATACCCTGCACCTTTACCCTGTCCGCTGCTCCGCTTAATACCTGCTGCCCCAGCGGAGTAAGTATCACTTTCCGGTTCAAGAATCCGCCGGCACCATTTATTGTGATCAGGGGATGCTCACCTGCAGACAGTGCACGCAAATACTTCCAGAATTCAGTATCCCCCATCCCCAGCTGATGCAGAGCAGCCGTAACCTCCTGGAACAGCTTAAGCGGAGTATCCGCCCCGTCAGCCGCAGCCTGAAGTGTTGTCTGTTCTACAATGCCAAGGCCGTTATAGACAGACGGCAGGCGGGAGAGATGGGTCTTGAACGCGGTATGTGCAAAAGAAAACGCAGATTCCTCCAGCTCCTGCCTGTACTCTCCGAGCAGCAGCGCCAGCTGCAGCGGATCCGGAGAGGCATAAGCCTGCCAAAGCCTGCTTCCAAGCTCCAGCTCCTTCTGTCCGATATTCTGCCAGGTACCGGATAAGGTACTGAGCTGGGCTGAGGTCAGCTGGCCCAGACCGTGAAACCGTTCAACCCCGGGAAATTCCCCGATGCAGAGCAGGCTTAGCTTCGTGCGCCCAAGGTTCGCGCTCTTAAACCAGTGCAGCAGATAAGCCAGCATACTCTGGTCGAACAGGTCATGCTCAAACCACAGTACCACTTCGTCATAGCGGTGGAAGCCGCTGATGAACCGCTCCTGCTCCTCACAGCCTGCCGTATATTCCGCCGACGGAATTCCCAGTGTTGTCTGAAGCACCTCAGCCCGCAGCTGCCGTTCCCGTGTCCCTGTAGGGTCGGTAAATACCGGACCTGCAGAATAAATCTCCCTCCACACCAGCACATCCCCCTGAACGATCCCCTGCTTCAGCATATTACCCACCACATCACCATTCACAATATGCAGCATTTGCTGTCCTCCCTCATGTAACAGATGAAATGCAGCCGCAAGATCGGCCACGGGAAAAGCGCCCTTCAGCTTGCGTCTGCCGTCGTACAGCCGTTTCTTCAAGGTTGCTGCGGGAACCCCCAGATACCCCTCAATCTCCTGAAGTGAATAGCCGCAGAAATAGAACAGCTGCAGCGGTACCCGCAGCTTGGCGGATAACTCAGCCACAGAGCTGCGCAGCACCCGCGCCTGCTCCCGGCGTTCGGCAATCTCTGCAACGCCGGTAGCTTGCCCGGAGATATGCAGCGCAGCCTCCAGCGGCAGCGGCGCCTCCCGCCTGCGGCGCAGGAGCCTGTGGCACTGCCTGACCAGAATGGTCTTGAACCATCCCGGAAATGCCGCCGGCTCCTGCAGGCTGGCGAGCTTCACATATGCCTCCGTAAATGCTTCCTGCACTGCGTCCTCCGCCAGCTGCGTATCCCCCAGCATATCGTAGGATACTGTATAAGCCATTCCGCTCATCCGCTCGGTCAGCTGCCGGAATGCCTCGCCATCCCCCTTTTGTGCTTCCTCCACCCACTGCTGCATTCGTCTGCAACCCTCATTTCTGCATATATAGCTTATTATAATTATAAGTGCCATCAGATGGGGGAAAGGTTACAAATGCCAAGCGGAACCGGATTTGCACCGCAAAAAACCGCCTCTCCCGAGGCGGCTCCTGAGCTTGCTGCTTCAAACGTATTCCCGTTCATGCACCCGTCACTGTACATCACATACCTGTTCATGCTCATTCCTTACGCCTGGGCCCTACTGTGCAATCTGCTCACGGATATTCGCAAGAATCTTCTTCTCCAGCCTCGACACCTGGACCTGCGAGATGCCGAGGCGGCTGGCTACTTCCGACTGGGTCTGGTCGCGGTAATAGCGCAAATAGACGATCAGACGCTCCCGTTCGGTCAAAGCACCAATGGCCTCATTCAGTGCCAGCTTGTCGAACCACCGCTCCTGCGATTCGTCGGCAATCTGGTCAATCAGCGTAATCGGATCACCGTCGTTCTCGAATACAGTCTCGTGGATGGAGGTAGGCGGCTTGTTCGCCTCCTGCGCAAACACGATTTCTTCCGGTGTTACACCAAGTGCCTCCGCAACCTCACCGATGGTCGGGAGGCGGTCGAGCGTTTTGGACATCTCATCCTTCATCTTGCGGACCTTGTTGGCCATCTCCTTCAGCGAGCGGCTGACCTTAAGGGTGCCGTCGTCGCGCAGGAAGCGCTGGATCTCGCCGATAATCATCGGTACCGCATAGGTGGAGAACTTGACCTCATAGCTGAGGTCGAATTTATCAACGGACTTCAGCAGTCCGATACAGCCGATCTGGAACAAATCATCCGGTTCATATCCGCGGTTCATAAACCGCTGTACCACCGACCAGACAAGACGGATATTGCAGTTGACCAGCGTGTCGCGGGCCGTATGATCCCCGGCTTGACTGAGCGCGATTAGACGTTTGACCTCCGCATCGTCCAAGTAGGTCGGCGGAGCTTTTTTCGACTCTGCATCCATGGCTCCAACCCCTAATTGTATAAAGCTTTTTTCGAGACGATGGTTTTCTTCATTGTAATGGAGGTCCCGCGTCCCGGCTCACTGGTTACTTCAAACTCATCCATGAAATTCTCCATAATGGTAAACCCCATACCCGACCGCTCCAGCTCCGGCTTGGATGTGTACAGCGGCTGCTGGGCCAGCTCCAGATCCTCAATGCCCCGGCCCTGATCTTCGATGGTCAGATGAACCGTTTCATGGTCAATGGAAGCGGAGATGCTGACCCTCCCTGCGGGATCACTGTCATAGCCGTGAATAATGCAGTTGGTGACTGCCTCCGATACAACGGTCTTCAGGTCGTTCAGCTCCTCCATCGTCGGATCAAGCCGGGAGACAAATGCCGCAACCACCACACGCGCAAACGATTCGTTCTCCGACAATGCGGCAAACTGGACGCTCATGAAGTTACGAGCTTCACTATTTGTCATAACGCAACCTCCAAATCGGAGAGCGCAGTGCTCTCGTTGTCATATAGGGGCATGATTTTGAACAGGCCCGACATTTCCAGCAGCCGCTTCACCGGAGCGGTGGCATCGCAGACTGCCATTTTGCCGCCCTTGCTGCGGATCAGCTTGTACCTTCCGAGAATGACCCCAAGCCCTGAGCTGTCCATGAACTGCAATTCCTTCAGGCTGAGGATCAGATGCTCCACCTGGCCCCGCATAATCGCTTCATCCATATCCATCCGTACATAATCGGCTGCGTGATGATCCAGCTCGCCCGACAACCGGACAATCAGCACCCCCCGGTGATGCTCCAACTCCACATGTGAATTCATGCCTGCCACTCTCCTCTTCGTTGCTTTGACAACCGTCCTGTAACTATTTCTTCCCCCTACAAGGACAAGGTTTCTACGCGGCAAATGCTGATTCCTGCCTCGCGACAAAACTAGAAGAAAACCCCTAAGAACTTACATCGCGCCTGATCTTAATCTACAAAATACAAGATTTTACGTACACTGCTTAATCAATGGTAAAAAGCGATCCGGTTGTGCGCTTGAACAGCTTCCACCAGCCCGCCTTCGCAATATCCTCGCCTGCCTGCAGCTCGTACTCCTTCATTACCTCTGTACCCTGGTAGACAATCAGCTTCCCGACGGTCTGACCCGCGGCCACCGGCGCTTTCACATTCTCCTCCAGTACCAGCTCATGGCGGATGCCCTCCTGGGTAATGCCTTTTTTGAGCAGCACTGTGTAGTCTTCCTTCGCGGTCAGCGGCAGCTCACTCTTCACGCCCTTCGCAATTTTCAGCGTACCGATGGTGTCTCCTGCTTTGTGAATGGTATGCACTTTATACTGGGAAAAGAGGTAATCGAACATCGCCGACACTTCGCTGTTGCGGGTCTTGGTATTCGGCTCACCCAGCACAACAGCCACAGCGCGCAGCCCGTCTCTTGCTGCAGTTGCGGATAAACAGAATTTAGCCTCGGAGGTGTAGCCTGTCTTCAGCCCGTCTGCTCCCGTATAGAAACGCACCAGCTTGTTCGTATTGACCAGCCAGAACGGTTTGGCGGAATCCTTCCGCAGGTAATCCTGATAAGAGCCGGTATATTTAATAATCCGCTCATGCTTCAGCAGCTCCCGGCTGATCACAGCAATATCATGCGCAGACGAATAATGATTCTCGGCAGGCAGACCGTTGCAATTAGCGAAATGAGTGTCCTTCAGGCCTAATGCTTCAGCTTTCTGGTTCATCAGATCCACGAAGGCGCTCTCTGAGCCGGCGATTTTCTCCGCCATGGCTACTGACGCATCATTCCCGGAAGCCATAGCGATACCCTTCAGCATCTCATCAACAGTCATTTCTTCTCCCGGCTCCAGAAAAATCTGTGAACCGCCCATCGAAGCAGCATACTCACTGGTCCGTACCTTGTCGGTCAGCTGCAGCTTGCCCTCATCGAGCGCCTCCACGGTCAGCAGCATCGTCATAATTTTGGTGATACTGGCCGGCGGAAGCTTATCATGACTGTTCTTCTCATAAATAATTGTGCCTGTTCCGGCATCCATAAGAATCGCTGAACGCGCTCCCGGTGCAAGATCGGCAGTGACGGTGCCCGCAGAATTGCCCGATTTCGCTGAGCCCGTACCGCCTTTGGCTTTTTCCTCGGCAAACGCACCGGAAGCTGCCCCCAGAACCGAAACAGCGATGCACAGCGCAAGCGTAACATAACGAATTTTTCTCACAATCGTTCCCCTCCTGAACATTAACCTTCATTTCACAGGTACTGTGTTCCAGCTTCGTCAAAAGAGCAGGAAATTATTCCAGTTCACGCTGAAAATATCCCCGGAACCTATAAACTCCGGTCGCACAAAAAAAGGAGCTCCTCCCGCACTCTTTACAGAGTTTCGAGAGAAGGCTCCCTCTTCTTGCCTGGTTAGCTTGTTAGCCTCCGATAGCCATTGCGCTGAAAATTACAGGTCCGACAACCGTTGCAGCGGAATTGGTATCCTGATTCTCTACAATCAGCTGATAGTTTTGCACGCCGGCGGGTGCATTGATATCTACCATGTGCAGCGAGATGATGCCGTGATCATTGAAAAGGTCCTCGTATTCTACACGGGCATAAAAAATTTCAAAGCCTGCACGCCAGATACGCACCAGCACGTTAGGGGTATCCAGAAGAACATTTACACCAATCGTAGCTTTGAGCTCTACTTTATTGGGGAAATGTGCAGGTACTGCAGGATCAATAAATACTGATGTGCCGGCGATCTGCACACCTGCGGGGGAAATCGGAACAGGAATCGAGACTCCATTCGTAATCGGGGTAACTACGGAAGCGTTGTAGTCCAGAAGCGTTTTAACCATGCTCTATCACTCCTTTTCATATTCTAAGTTCAGTATATGAAGGCTATGAAAAAGAGCTTGTGCATTTCTAGTACTAGATTTGCCTAATATAAATGGCAGGCCGCCTGGTGCCCTGATTCCAGCTCCTTCAGTACAGGCGCTTCCGCTTTGCAGCGGTCCATGGCATAGGGACAGCGCGGATGGAAGGCGCAGCCGCTTGGCGGCGTCTCCGGATTCGGCACGTCGCCGGTCAGCACAATCCGCGACTTCTTCTGTCCCGGATCCGGCACCGGAACGGCTGACATCAATGCCTGCGTATACGGATGCAGCGGCTTCGCGAACAATGATGCAGTTGGCGCCAGCTCGACAATCCGGCCAAGGTACATCACAGCTACCCGGTCGCTGATGAATTTCACTACCGACAGGTCATGGGAAATGAACATATAAGTAAGACCGTACTGCTCCTGCAGATCCTGCATCAGGTTCAGTACCTGGGCCTGGATGGAGACATCCAGAGCAGATACCGGCTCATCGCAGACAATGAACTTCGGATTCAGCGCAAGCGCACGGGCAATCCCGATCCGCTGCCGCTGGCCGCCGGAGAATTCATGGGGAAAGCGGTGGGCCTGATAGGGGGACAAGCCCACCACCTCCATCAGCTGCTCGACTCTGCTTGTCAGCTCACTGCCGGAGGCGGAGCCATGCGTACGCAGCGGCTCCTCCAGAATGCGCTGGACGCTCCAGCGGGGGTCGAGTGAAGCATAAGGGTCCTGGAACACCATTTGCATATCGGTGCGGAACCGGCGCAGCTGCTCGGTGTTCAGCTTGCGCACATCGGTGCCGCCGAAGATGATCTCACCGTCCGTCGGCTCGATCAGCCGCAGGATGGCCCGGCCGGTGGTCGACTTGCCGCAGCCGGACTCGCCGACAACGGCAAGTGTCTCTCCCTGCTGCACAGATAAAGTGATACCGTCAACTGCTTTAACCGATCCGACCTGCTTCGAGAAGAAGCCCTTGCGGACCGGATAATGCTTCTTCAGATTGCGGACTTCAAGAATTGTGCTCATAGGACTCCCTCCTGCTGCAGGATACAGCGGCATGTATGGCCCGGCTGGATCTCCAGCAGCTCCGGGCGTACGGCCGTGCAGCGCTCCACTGCTACCGGACAGCGCGGGGCGAACCGGCAGCCCGGCGGCAGGTCCGCCGGATTCGGCACCTGTCCCGGAATCGAGGTCAGGCGGTCACTGTCCCCGGCCAGCTGAGGAAGCGAGGCCAGCAGCCCGCGGGTGTACGGATGCAGCGGATTGCTATATAGCGTAGCGACATCCGTCTCCTCCACGATCTGCCCGGCATACATAATGACGACCCGGTCGCACATCTCGGCGACTACGCCAAGATCGTGAGTGATCATCAGGATGGACATGCCCTCCTTCTCCTGCAGCTCGCGCATGAGATCGAGAATCTGCGCCTGGATCGTCACATCCAGCGCGGTCGTCGGCTCGTCGGCAATCAGCAGCTGGGGATTGCAGACCATCGCCATGGCAATCATCACCCGCTGGCGCATTCCGCCGGAGAGCTGATGGGCATACTGCCCGGCAATCTTCTCCGGGCGGGGAATGCCGACCTTGCGCAGCATCTCAACCGCCCGCTCCTCCGCTTCCTTCTTGCCGAGCTTCAAATGGTAGCGGGCTGATTCCGATATCTGCCGGCCGATCTTGAAGACCGGATTCAGTGAGGTCATCGGCTCCTGAAAGATCATCGCAATCCGGTTGCCCCGGATATCCCGTACTTCCTTAAGCGGCATTTCCAGCATATCCTTGCCTTCAAAGCGGATATGGCCGGAGGCGATCCGGCTGATCCGCTTGGGCAGAAGCTGCATGATGGACAGTGAGGTAATGCTTTTGCCGCAGCCGGACTCGCCGACAATGCCCAGCGTCTCCCCTTTGCGTACTGACAGACTGATGCCGTCCACCGCACGGATTGTGCCCGCCGCTGTTTTGAACTCGGTGCGTAAATCCGATATTTCCAGCAGTGCTGTCATATTTACCCCTCCTTAAAATCCCCCGCAAACATCCCCCACAAAGTGGAGTCTTAGCTTCGGCGATTACTCAGTTACTTTGCGGGAACCCCAAATGTTTCAGACTTTTTTCCAAGTAAATTGCTTTATGTTCAGCTCTCGGTATCTTCCACGCCCAAGTATTTAAGTGCCGTCAGGGCATATACCTTCGCACACTGGATAATCTGCCATACCGGTGCTTTCTCGTTAAAGTTATGAATAGTAGACAGCTCAGCCGGGCCGTATTGCAGCACAGGTATGTTATGCGTCCGGAAATGGCGGGCATCACTGGAAGCCCATTGCAGCACACCGTAGGCTTCTTCCCCGCTGACTTCGCAGATGCTCTCTACCAGATCCTTGACCACCGGGTCCTCACTCGAGGTCCAGTTAGCGTTGCCCTGGAAGCCGAAGCCCTTCACTTCAGATTCAATGCCGGCCTCAAGCAGCAGGGAACGGGCACGGTCCAGCACATCGCGGTAGTCTACGCCGAACGGCACGCGGGAATCAACCTGGATTGTGCAGCGGTCGGCGACGACATTCACCTTGGTCCCGCCCTGGATGGTCCCGATGTTCACGGTCACATGGTCGAAGACCTGATACGCGACCGAGCCGTCCTCTTCGCGCTCCTTCACATAATCCTGCGAGATGCGGATGATCTCCTTCACTTCCTCCGGAATATCCGCTTTGATATCCCACAGCCGCTGGAGGGCCTCGATCCCCTTCGCCGCTTTGACAATTGCGCTGTCACCGACAACCGGAGCCAGACTTCCGTGACCCGGTGTGCCTTCAACGGTGAACTCAAACCAGCAGCTGCCCTTTTGCCCGATCGTCGGATTCAGCGGGCCGGAAGGTTCAGCAATGACTGCCCCTGTTCCGGTAATAAGTCCGCGCTCCAGTACCCAAGGCACTCCGAGATGGCCGCCGGTTTCTTCATCCGGCACAATCAGAAGCGACAAATCACCCTTCAGCGGTACGCCGAGCCTGGAGAGCAGCGCCGTTACATAAATGAGGCCAGCCAGGCCGGCTTTCATATCCGAAGCGCCCCGGCCCAGCAGATAGCCGTCAACGATATCGCCGCAGAACGGATCGAAATCCCAGCGGGAACGGTCACCGGCAGGCACAACATCAGTATGCCCGCAGAAGATCAGGCTTCTGCCGGAGGATTCCCCGGCTCCCGCACCCAGAGTGGATACCAGATTCAGCATGGTGTCCGTCGCCGGATGGATGGACGTAGCAATCCCTGCCTGCTGCAGATAATCAATGATATAAGCGCTGATCTCGCGCGAATCGCCCGGAGGATTCTCGGAAGGGAAACGGATGAGCTCTGAGCACAGCTGCAGCAGCTGATCCTGCCCGGCATCAATTGCCTCCAGCACTTTGCCTGTCCAGTCAGTCATGGTTATAATTCTCCTTTGCATGTCCCCGTTTGCTGCCGTAAGGCTGGCGTGGGGCTCCTTATGATGGTGGAAAAGTGCAAGCAGAAACGGGTGTACCGTCCTGTTGCAGGACGGTACCGTTTCAGCGGAAATTAGCAGGCTAAGTTACCGTACGGTACCTGTGCGCCCCGCTCTCTTTTAGAGAGGCCTGCTTATTATTCTGTGAACGAAAGCGGATAGAAACGGATCACTTCATCCGGATAGAAGGCATAGCCGCTGATCTTATTGCTCATGCCGACAATGCGGTTGTACTCGTACAGATAAGCCCAAGGTGCTTCCGTTGTAATGATTTCCTGTGCCTGTGCATAAAGCGCGTTACGTTTGTCTGTATCCGTCTCTGTGTTCGCCTCTTCCCACAGCTTGTCTACTTCAGCGTTCGAGTAGTTGATGTAGTTGGAGGAGCCTTTGCCGTACAGCAGGAAGCCGAGGTGATAGCCCGGATCATTGACGAAAGATGTCCATTTGGAGATGTAAGAGGTCAGGTTATTGGTCTTCTGCTGCTCCAGGAACTGGGCACGGGCCAGCTTATTGATGTTCATGGTTACACCGATTTTGGCCAGCTCAGCCTGAATCAGGACCGCATCATCTTCCCAGTCATCGAACCCGGAACCGAGCGTGAAGTCAAAGGTGAATCCGTCCGGATAGCCTGCTTCGGCCAGCAGTTCCTTGGCTTTATCCAGGTTATGCTCATATACAAAGCCTGCATCCGTGAAGCCCGGCGTGTTGCTTGCTACAGCGCTCTTCATCTGCTTGGCCTGGCCGTACATTACACCGCTCAGCAGCTCCTCGTAAGGAATCGCATAATTGATCGCCTGGCGGACTTTTACATTATCAAAAGGTTTCACGTTGTTATTCATTGCGAAGAAGAGGATGCGGTTACTCGCGTTCGAAGCGACAGTCAGGTCAGTGTTGCTCTTCAGTGACTCAACATCCTTCGGAGGAATCTCAATCGCCATATCTACATCGCCTTTATCCAGCAGCAGCACGCGGTTAGAGGCTTCCTTCGTGAACTTCATGGTTACCTTGCTCAGGTTAGGCGCACCTTGCCAGTAGCTCGCATTAGCTGTGAAAACAGCTTCGGTAGCCGGGTCCCATTTCTCCAGCGTGAACGGGCCGGAGCCGGCGGCGTTCGTCTTGAGATAGTCCGCTCCCTGCGCTTCCACCGTCTTTTGATCAACAATGGAGAAGGTATACATCGCAATAATCTGCAGGAAATTATGATTGGCATTAGTCAGTGTGATCTCTACTGTAGAAGCATCTTTGACTGCTACAGACTTGATCGCTGTCATCCCGTAGAGGAAACTGCCGGAACTGGATTTCGCCACCCGGTCAAAAGAGTACGCAACCGCCTCGGCATCCACCGGATTTCCGCTCTGGAAGGTCACGCCCGGTTTCAGCTTGAATGTATAGACGGTGTTATCGGCATTTACTTCCCAGCTCTCGGCCAGCATCGGCTGAATGTCTTCTGTGTTAGCGATATTTGCGCCGTCTTCAGTTTTGATGCCGTAGGTGACCAGCTGATCATAAGCGGCAAGCACGAGTGTATCGGAGGTGAGGTCATTGGCTTCAGCCGGATCAAGCGTGGTACCGCCCTCGGAATACGCAACCGTCAGGTTAGACTTTACAGCTGCGGCCGTCCCGGTATTCCCCGCCGCGGATGTTGTGGCAGCTGGTGTCTGCGGATTGGCGCTGCTTGCGCATCCGGCCAGCATGATGGAGAACGCAACAAATGTGGACAACAGTTTAATTCTTTTCATCAATAATTCCTCCCTTTTCTCTATCCTGCCTGCATTCTGATGCTGCTTGTGATCATGCGCCGTTAGGCAGACCCTGATCTATATCTACCGGGATATTGCAAAGCTGCGGGTGCTTCTTGCCCCCTGCTGCTCCGCTTATTTGCCCGAGCGCAACCGTGGATCAAGTACATCTCGGAAACCGTCACCGAGCAGATTGAAGCCTAAGATGGATGTGGCAATGGACAATCCCGGAAAAGTAACCAGCCACCATTGCCCGGAAATGATGTATTCCCGGCCTTCGGAGATCATCGCGCCCCATTCGGCAACGGGAGGCTTGACCCCAAGGCCCAGGAAGCTGAGACTGGATGCGGTCAGGATAGCAAATCCCATTCCCAGGGTAGCCTGTACCATCAGCGGTGCCAGGGCATTGGGCAGAATATGCTGGTATAGAATGACCGTATTCTTCACACCGATCGCCCGGCTGGCCTCAATATACTCCTTCTCGCGCAGCGAGACGGTCTGCCCGAACATCAGCCGGGCGAATTCAGGAATGCCGACAATCCCGACAGCGATCATTGCACTGGTCAGGCCTGCGCCGATGGAGGCGGCAATGGCCATGGACAGAACGAGCGACGGGAAGGACAGCAATATGTCCATCAGCCGCATAATGACCGTTCCGGTTCGTCCGCCGTAGTAAGCGGCGATGCCGCCGAGCGGCACACCGATTACGAAAGAGATGCCCACGGCGATCAAGCCGGTCCAGATGCTGATCCGCGCCCCGTAGAGTACCCGGCTGTGAATATCGCGGCCGAAATTGTCGGTTCCGAACCAGTGGCTGGCCGACGGCCCCTGCAGCTTGTTCGCCATGTCTGTAACATAAGGATCATGCGGGGCGATCCAGGGGGCGATTACCGCGATAATTGTCCAGATTAAGATGAAAGTTAACCCCAGGGCGGCCAGGCGGTTATGCAGCAGCAGGGATAGTAGAGTTCTGGGCTTGGCCGGAGCCGCAGGCTTAGCCGGACTGCCCTGTGCTGAGTGTGCTGCAGTGCTCACAAGCATTCTCCTCCTCTCATGTAAGCCGTTTTATTCATATCTGATCCGCGGGTCAATGAAGCCGTAGATTAAATCGACTGCCAGGTTAATACCGCAGTAAAGTACGGCGCTGACAAGGGTAAAAGCTTGAATCGGAGCGTAATCTGCAGCCAGAATGGAGTCGGTGACATATCCGCCGATTCCCGGCCAGGAAAAAATCGTCTCCGTAATGACCGCTCCGCCCATCAGAAATCCAAATTGAAGGCCGAGGACAGTCAGCGTTGGAATAAGTGCATTAACAAGCGCATGCTTGCAGATAACGGCTGATTCCCGCAGCCCCTTGGCCCGGGCGGTACGGACGAAGTCCTGATCCACCACCTCCAGCATGCTGGAGCGGGTCATCCGGGCAATGATTGCCATCGTCCCTGTGCTGAGGCAGATGGCCGGGAGCAGAAGATGCGCCAGGCTGCTTCGGAGGGCGGCCGTATCTCCGGAGAGAATGCTGTCCAGCACATACAATCCTGTAAGATGTACGGGCGGGTTAAGGTCACCGCTGATTCGTCCCATAGGCGCCGGAGCCCAGCCGAGTATAGAATAAAAGATGTAGATAAACATAAGGCCCAGCCAGAAAATCGGAACACAGGCACCGATCAGCGAGAACACCCGGGAGATGTGATCCAGGATTGATTCTTTGCGGGTAGCGGCGATAATACCGACCGGAATGGCTACGAGTACCGCGATCAGGATGCTGGCCAGTGTAAGTTCAATAGTGGCCGGAAAACGGGAGGCGAGATCACTGGCAACAGAATGCCCGGTGTGATAGGCATAGCCGATATCTCCTTGCAGCAGCTGGCCGATGTAAGCAAAAAACTGAATGTACAGCGGCTTGTCCAGCCCCATATCCTGGCGGATCTTGTTCACGATGTCCTCCGGCGCCTGCTCGCCTGCCAGCATAATGGCGGGGTCGCCTGGCAGCACTCTGGAAAGAATGAAGGTGATGACGATGATCCCGAGCAAGGCCGGAATCATTTGCACAAGTCTTTTTAGTGTGTAGGCAAACAATGAATCAACCCCCTTACGGCTTCTGCCCGTCTCTTGCGGCGAGCCTGCTCTTTGTGGCGGGACTGACGGTCCCATGTCAGGTACTGTACTGTCTGGTTGTTCTCTTTAGTAGTTGTGCTTATTCTACATAGATTTTCTAACCCGCTCTACGTCCCGTTCAGCTAAAAAAATGCACAACCGTTTGTTGGTTGTGCACTACCAGAGGCTTTATATGTCACCTTTACTGACATTAGATTCCGTAAATATTCCAATAACGCCTATTTTTCCTGCAAATAATAGTAGATCAGGCACAAATGACAGACAAACTGCTCGCGGGGATCATTCAGGTCAAAACCGGTAATATCGCGGATCCGCTCCAGCCGGTATTTGACGGAGTTACGGTGTATGTATAGGCTGTTCGCTGTCTCAATCAGGCTGCCCCGGCACTCCAGATAGTGATAAAAGGTCAGCAGCATGTTGCTGTCATGCTCTTTGTCATAGCGGAGCAGCTTGCCCAGCTTACGCTCGAACAGGCGCTCGAAGCGCTGGCTGTCCAGACCCTCCAGCAAATGGTATACCTCCATCTGTTCGTAACGGGTTACACTGCCGCCCCCTTGGCCCAGCCGCCGGGACACCGACAGGGCTTTGCGTGCTTCGTTATAACTGGTGTAGATATCCCATAAATATTCCGGAGTGCCAATCCCGCTCCGGTAGCTGCCGAGCCCTGTGCTTTTATCCTGCAGCCAGCCTTCCAGTGTCCTGGCCCAGGAATCTTCATCATCATCTGTACTGGCAGATTTCCGCCCTTCCGGTGTCGGCAGGAACAATACAGCCCGGCTGGACCTGTACTCGACATGAGGGATAACGCCGCGCCTGCGTGCTTCACGGTCCAGCAGACGGTTCACTGTCTCCTCATCCGGCGCGGTCTCCCCTTCAATGACAGCTACCTCCCACTTATGCTCCGGATTCATCTTCAGCTGGCGCGCCCGCCGCTGCACCTCATGGCGTGAAGGCAGCGGCGGCGTCAGCAATTCGTCGATAAAATTACCGCGCAGCCGGAACTCGGTATCCTCAGCAACCTTCCGCCGCATCAGCTCCAGGGCAAATACAAGCCGGGCCTGTTCGATCCCGACCTCCTCCATATCATCAAGCCGCTCCTTATCCACCTGAAGCCGCGCGACTGTGCGCCGGTCCACATGGATATTCCAGCTGAGCGGTGCAGGACGGTGTTCCCAGTCAAAGTCGGACGGTGAAGATACGATAATCTGCTGTTCAGTATCGACCAGTGCTACCGGCGCTTTCAGGAACTCAGCCACATTATCGGTAACTGCCTGTATGCCGCTATTCTCCAGCACCATTGTGGTTAAGGTACGGTACACCTCCTCGGCGCGACGCAGCAGCATCGCCTGGCGCCCTAGCAGCAGTTCCATTACGGGCTGGGTGATGTCTGTATACGGAATCTCCGGCGGGATCTCCACAATCGGCAGGCCGCAGGCATTGCTGGCCTCGATGGCTCCCTGCGGGATTTCCTTCAGGAAGCGGGCCGGCTTGATCGCAAGCGCAGCTGCTCCCACATTATTCAGCGTATAGATCAGGTCAGTCAGCAGCGAAGGGTCGTGCCGGATCGAATAGGCTGTTGTCAGCAGCATCACGCCTTCGCTGACCCAGCCCTTCAGATCCGGAACTTCCATAATATCCACGAACCGGACGATCCGCTCCAGCCCCTGTTCACCGCTGATTACTTTCGCCTTCTTAAGCTCAGGCAGCTCCATCAGCTCCCGCAGTGTAATTCCTCTTGTGTTCATCCTTCGGCCTCCCTCTGCTGTCTACAGTATTTCTTGATTTTTCCGCAAATATGCCACTGCGCACAGATGCTGTTGTGTTCACAAACACTAATGTATTCTCAAAACATAGTTGCGGCATTATCGCGTTCCGCTAGTGTATCAGACATTCCCCGTCAGCCGCAGGAAAATATATCAAATTGCAGATGTTTATTGTGGCGATTCAAAAACTATATCAAAGTACGCCGGAAGGTGCCTTCGGGGTGAGTGGGCTATAAGAGGAAGAAAAACTGCCTGCCTACCTGCGTCACATACGAATACCATCTGGCGGACACTTCGGTTGTTACGGACACCACAGCCCTTATCAGCCCATAATCGTTCCGTTTTACGGGGGTGCGGACATCACAGCCCTTATCCACCACTTTTTGGGTACAATCTTCACTTTTCTAATGTAATAACGTCGCTGGTGTCCATAAGCCTCCGCATTCTGGCGCTTTTCTAAATCTTAACGCCTCTCCTGTCCGTAACGTTAAGCTATGTACTTGAAAACTAGTGCGCGGCTGTCTACTTTGTTGGCAGAGGTTCACTGAGGGGCACTTCTGTTCCTATCTTGGCGCTTCCGCCCCGTTTCGGCGGAATTAGGGGCACTTCTGCTCCTATTTTCACGCTCCCGCCTCATTTCGGCGGAATTAGGGGCACTTGTGCACCTGTGCACTCATCGCCCTATTACGCTTCTTCCCGCCGGAATTCCCTTCTTTCAATCTAATTCTTCTCCTTCTCCCTCTCCTTCTCCGACCCCACAATTCCAGCTCTCCTTACTCTTTTCCCATCCCGCCTTTCCAGCTCTCCTGCCTCGTACTCCGCTCCTCCCCGTATTTGCCCTCTTTCCGCTTGCTGCACAAAAAAACGCCCCCGGACCCGAAGTCCGAGGAACGCTTTAACCTTGCTTAAGCTTCCAATATGGGCCGTGCGGCAGGCCCTCCCTGTGGCTGTACCGGAACGGAAGCCGCCGAAGCGGCTGCTGCCCCGAGGCAGAGGATCGGATCGAACGCGCGGATGCCGAGCTTCTCCTCCAGCTCTGCAGCCAGGCCAATGGTAGCAAAGCCGGTACAGGCCAGTACAATCGCCTCTGCACCGCGCTCCACCAGCCGGGCTGCACCGGCAAGCGCGCCTGCCCGGCCGGCAGGCGTATTCAGATCCAGCGTAGTTGTGACACCGTCCGGCCGATCCATACCCAGATAAGCCTCTCCCAGAATGCTGCGGATCAGCAGCGGCACCTCGGTCAGAATCGTGAGTACACCGATTTTGTCGCTGTAAGCCAGTGACATATGGGCGGCACAAGAGCCGGCTCCCAGCACCGGAACCTTCACCGCAGCTCTTACTTCCCTGAGTGCCGGATCGGCGGCGCAGCTGATGCCAATGGCTGTGCAGCCCTGCTGCTCCAGCTCCCGGGCAAGTGCAATAATCTTCGGAACCGACTCCGCTTCGGTCTCGTCATTGAATACGCCCCGGGGCTGATCCGGAATGCAGCGGCTGATGACCGGCAGGCCGAACCGGCGTTCAACCAGTGCCCCGTGCATATGGACGGCAGGCTCGTCCTGCAGTGTAATTACCCGTATGATTCCAAGCATTCTAATCTCCTCCGATTCAGGCTGTGATCAAACAGCAGAACTCCCGCTTCAGCCTACTTCACTCTCTTCCCAGACTAACTGCGTCTGTATATCCTGCTCCAGCATACTCTCTTCTGATCCCCGCCTTAATCCGGCTCGGCAGTCCTGCTCACAGCAGCTCACCGGCACGCATAATCAGCTTATCATCAATATACACATCCGGCTTCATGACCACGGCATCAATATGCACACCGGCTGCAACTACGCCGCCGAAGGTATTATTGCTGCCAAATGCAACATGGATCGTCCCGTATACCTTCTCATCCTCCAGCACCACGCCTGTAATTCTCGCCTTGTTGTTCGTCCCGATGCCGAACTCACCCAGCAGCCTGCCGTCACCGCTGCCAAGCATGTCCAGCAGCTTCTCTCCGCCTTCCCCCTCGGCACCGGTTAAGCGTCCCTGCTCTACTGTCAGCACCAGCGGGCTGCCCAGTGCTCCGATGCCCGCGATGGAGCCGTCCACCTTAATCTGCCCGGCAGCTGTACCTTCCAGCGGTGCGATATACGCTTCACCAGACGGCAGGTTACCGGATTCACCCGGATTCAGGTATAATCCCGTGCTCAGTACACCATCCCGGCCGGCAATCGAGAAGCTCAAGGCTAATCCGTCCTTCTCGATACGCACCTGCTGTCCGGCAGTCAACAGCTCAGCCACCTGCTCTGTCAGCGCCTTGACCTGCGGGTAGTCCGCAGTAATCGCTCCTTGGCTGAACATATCATCTGTCATGCCCGGCATGGTTGCCACCCGGGTTCCCGCAGCGGCTGCCCCCTTACGCGCCGCCGTATGTGTCATCGAATGTGTCGTGATACATACCGCCACATCCGCTTTTGCCATAGCTTCGGCAATTGGAGCCGGCGGCTCCTCACCGGACCTGCTCCGGGCCTGCATAATCAGCAGCATGGATTCCGCGCCCAGCCGCTTGCCTGCTTCATAGACCGATTCGGCCAGCTCACGTTTGTCGTCGTCGGCTACTACAGCCAGCAGCTCACCGCTGCCAAGCCCCAGGCAGTCCTTAAGAACATTCATGCTGATTCCTATTCTTTGCTCACTCATTGTTCATCTTCCTCCTGATTACACCATTTCCGCTATCAGCTTGCCCATCAGGGCATTAGAGAGCACAGCCGGAATCCCTGCGGATGCCGCCCATTGTCTATGCTGCTCCACATAGCCCATACAGTCAAGTACAATCACATCCGCCTGCCCCCTCAGCCGTCCGGCTGCCGCGCGGAAATCCGCTTCGGTCCCGGTGTACGGCGATGCAGCGGCAAACGGCAGCCTGGTACCGGCTTCAGCAAATTTCTCATTCATGCTGTTCTCCTGCTCAGGCAGTGGACCAATCAGCCCCAGACGCCGCCCGCCCAGCATCGCCTGTACCACCGGAGGAATAATCCGGTCCGGCTCAATGAGATGGGCAGCAGTTGCATGCAGCCCCGGAAATACGCCGGTACAGGCCAGTAAAATGACCTTTATTCCGGCTGCTTCCATTAGCTCTACTTTCTCCTGCAGAACAGGCTTTATCCGTTCCCGGGAGATTACTGCCGCTGAACCGTCCGCCATACGGGTAGTCAGTACATACTCACCAGTACCCGGACTGAAACGTTCAATGATCTCAGCAGCCGTGAAGCCGTCCAGCACGCCGGCCTGTACCAGTTCAGCCTTGCCGTCCAGGTACTGCTCGATAATCGGTGCAACATCGGTTCTCGGGGTTTGACCAATGGTAATCAAACCAATCTGGCTCATCATAGGCCCTCCTCTCAGTTTACAGCGCTGCATCCAAACAAAGGCATACACGCCTCTAATCATAAGCAGGCGCTGAAGTGAAGCTCAGCGCCTGTCTTGTATCCGTACTATTATGAGCCGGCGACTGAGGCCAGGTTGCCCATGGTCTGCAGCACCTTCATGGAGCCGTACAATCCGGAGATCAGGGCGAACTCCTCCTCGTTATAGAAGGAGCAGGTGCCTTGAGTGACTTCCTTGGCTGTCTCAATAGCGAACCGGACCGCTTGAGCGATATCCACCTCATGGCTTGCGCCCGTTCCGCACCCCGGTACCATAGACTGGGCTGTAATCGCCAGGCCTACAACCGGAGCAGCCGTAGCAACTGCAGGCTGAAGGATCGAGTTGATATGATACAGCCCGTTGCCGTAAGGTGTAATATCCTGAGTCGTCACAGGAAAAGTAACGGGAAACTGTCCGGTAGTCATTTCCTTGATACGCAGCAGATCTTCACTGACCCGCAGAATATACCCTTCTTTGACGGTAGGCGAGATCGCAATGCCTTTATGATTCACCACACGGTTGCCTTTGGTCGTATCAATGGACAGAATCGCCTCCATCTCCGGCAGCACCTCCTGCTCATTCATCTGCAGAATATCAACCGGGGAATCCATGAAATCAACCGGCTCATGCGGCAGCGTCGGAGCATCCGGGCAAATATGCGTCGTGACCAGCACATCCCCTGTCAGCACATCCCCCTTAGTCTGCATGTCAGCCAGCTTCAGTGCTGATGCAATGGCCGCTACTGCGCCGTCCGCATCGGACACAATGCCGGTCCGGCTGGGCCGTGCCCCGATGCCGCCAAGCCGGCCGACAATCCCGAAGGTGGGTGCACTGCCGCCTCCAAGCTTGCCCTTACTGCCCGGAATGGTGATTTTAACGAATTCTGTGCTGCCTTTCTCGCCTTCTACTTTTCGAACCTCGACGTTAACTGCAGAGTACTCTGCGAAAAGCTGCCTGACCTGCTCACCGTTCACATAAGCGCTGTCCAGTGCGTTCAAGACTGTAATTGTCTGCTGTAGTGCCATTATAATTCCTCCCCGGATGTGTGCTCATGATTGTTATGTTTGCATTTATACTATCTTAAATATCAAAACGTCCACAATGTGCCGCTCTGCCAAACCTGAGCTCTATTTCTTGTCCTTCGCAGATAAACCTTACGCAGGAGGTACGTTCTTTCCCTTTCAAAATGCTGAATATAGGTTATAATTACCAAATTGGCGGATAGTCAGAAGAAATTCAATTCAAGAATTGAAATGAGGGGAAGATATGAAATCAGAACAACGTGAGCCTCAAGCTGCGCAAGAGCAGCTCAATCAGGCCATCGACAATGAAGCACGGAGCACGGGATTCTCCGGGGCAGTATCAGTAACACGGAAGGAACAGGCGCTGACGGCTAGAGCCTACGGATATGCCAACCTCGCAGAAGAAAGGTTAAACCAGTTCAATACCCGCTTCGGAATCGCTTCCGGCTGCAAATTGTTCACTGCGGTAGCCGTCTGCCAGCTGGTGGAGCAGGGTAAGCTTTCTTTTGACAGCAAGGTGCTTACCGTATTACAAGATTACGAGTTTCCAAGATTCAGTCCGGAGATTACAGTGCATCAGCTGCTCACGCACAGCTCGGGAATTCCGGATTATTTTGACGAAGAGGTTATGGATGATTTCGCGGCACTCTGGAAGGAGACTCCGATGTATACGCTGAGGCGGCCCGCCGATTTCCTCCCGCTGTTTGCAGCACTGCCGATGAAATTCACGCCTGGTGAGCGGTTCCACTATAACAACGCAGGGTATATTATGCTCGGTCTGCTTGTCGAAGCAGTAAGCGGAATGAAGTTCACGGATTATGTGGAGCAGCAGATTTTCCGGCCGTGCGGGATGACGGACTCCGGTTATTTCGCCCAGGATGCCCTTCCGGCCAATACCGCACTTGGCTACACGGAGAATGAGCATGGTGAAACCATCAACAATGTCTATTCGCTTCCCGTGGTAGGCGGTCCAGACGGCGGCGCATTCGTTACGGCAGCAGATATGCAGCGGCTGTGGATAGGGCTATTTTGGCATACGCTGCTGCTGCCAGCGACTACAGAACTGCTGCTGACTCCTCATATCCGCGAGGATGAAGACAGCTACTACGGCTATGGAGTATGGATTCAGGTCCGTAATGGCAAGGTGATAAAATATCATGTCATGGGTTCCGATCCCGGCGTCTCCTTCCGGTCGGCCGTCTATCCGGCAAGCGGAGTAACCTTCACCGCTCTCTGCAACCGGAGCAGGGGGGCTTATAGGATGATGCAGGTCCTTGAGGCGAATCTGCCGCTTCAGCAGGAGGATGATCACCCTTGAGGATGACAAATGAAGAAATGCTGGCCAATGTGCAATCACAGCTTGCACTTGACCTGAATTGCTCAGTGGATGACCTGAACAGCGGCAGGGACAGCCTTGTTTTTGTTGAAGCCAAAGAAAATCCGGGATGCAGACCTTTTCCAAGGAAGGAACGTTATTTCGAAATCCTGTCTATGGGACAATCGATTATCGTTTCAGCTACACCAGAACGTTTGCAGATTGCCAGAATTATGATGCAGGGCAACAGCAGGGATGCTATTTTCTCCTTACCGTTTATCCGGGGACTTTACCTGCACTTCCTGCCCGATATCATAAGAATGCAGCCAGTTACACCGCCCGGTTCTTTCACTTTTGAACTGATTCGGCGTGAAGAGGTAGTCCGGTTGTTTGATGCCGCAAGATTCAATGAAGCTGTTATTTATGATCCGGAGCTTCCCTGGCAGACCGATCTCGCAATGCTTGCAATGCAGGACGGGGAAATTGCCGGTGTGGCCGGAGCAAGCCAAACCTGTGCAAAGCTGTGGCAGATTGGTATAGAAGTACTGCCGCAATATCGTAACATGGGATTAGCCGGTTATCTGGTGAACAGGCTGACTTATGAAATACTGGAGTGCGGCGGAATACCAAGCTATGACGTTATCGCCAGTAACATTGCTTCACAGCGGGTGGCGCACCGGCTGGGGTATTTTCCCGCCTGGGTGTCCGATTGGCGCTGCAATTTCGAAGGGCTAGAATAAATTCTATATTTACAAAAAAAAACCGTACGCCAGCGATTGCTGATCCGTACGGCTTTTGGCAGTTCATGATATGGCTTAGTAGCGGGTCACGCCATCTTTAGTCACCAGTGCAAATACGAGCGGCTGCGGCGGAACCGGCTGCGTGGAGATGCGGTAAGCTTCCAGCACTTTGGCTTCCGCTTCCTGCACCTTGCTCTCGCTGGCACCGTTCACATGCAGTACGGCCAGCGTATCGCCTGCGGCGACAGCATCGCCGACCTTCAGCGCCAGCTGGATGCCGACAGCCAGATCAATGACGGATTCCTTCGTCTCCCGTCCGGCGCCAAGCAGCATCGCGGCTACGCCGATCTCTTCTGCCTGAATGCTCTCGACATACCCCGCTGATGCAGCCTTCACTTCGATGAATTTCTGCGCCGCCGGCAGGGTATCCGGAGACTCAACCTGCGTGGCGTCGCCGCCTTGCGCGGATACCATCTGCTTGAACTTCTCCAGCGCGCTGCCGTCCTCAATGTGAGCCAGCAGCATCTCGCGGGCTTGCGTCTCGTCCTTCGCTTTGCCGCCGAGCACCAGCATCTGGCTGCCCAGAATGAGGCAGACCTCCTGCAGATCCTTCGGCCCGCGGCCCTGCAGCGTCTCGATGCCTTCCTTGATCTCCAGCGCATTGCCGATGCCGAAGCCCAGCGGCTGGTCCATGTCGCTGATTACAGCGACTGTGTTACGGCCAAGATGCGTACCGATATCGACCATCGCCTGAGCCAGCGCAATGGAATCTTCCAGCGTCTTCATGAACGCGCCGCTGCCTGTCTTCACATCAAGTACGATAGCGTCAGCCCCTGCAGCAATCTTCTTGCTCATCACGGAGCTGGCAATCAGCGGAATCGATTCAACGGTGGCGGTTACGTCGCGCAGCGCATACAGCTTCTTGTCAGCAGGCGTGATGTTGCCGGACTGGCCGATAACAGCTGCACCGATCTCCCCCACCTGCGTGAAGAAGCGTTCACGGTCCATCTCCACGGAGAACCCGGTGATCGACTCCAGCTTGTCGAGTGTGCCGCCGGTGTGGCCGAGGCCGCGGCCGGACATTTTGGCAACCGGAACTCCGGCTGCGGCGACGAGCGGTGCGAGGACAACGGTTGTCTTATCACCTACACCGCCGGTGGAATGTTTGTCTACTTTAATCCCGGCAATCGGGCTAAGATCTACCTGATCACCGGACATCGCCATTTCCATCGTCAGATCGCCGGTTTCCCGCGCATTCATGCCCCGGAAATACACGGCCATTGCCCAGGCAGAAATCTGGTAATCCGGAATCTCGCCTCTGCTGTAGCCTTGGATCAGGAAAGCAATTTCCTCACGGCTCAGCTCTCCACCGTCTCTTTTCTTCTGAATCAGATCTACAGCGCGCATTATAGCCCCACCTCACGGACAAAGGCCCGGATCAGGCCGATAAATTTCGGTTTGGTCAGGTTAGCCACTTTGACTACCTGCTCATGGGTCAGCGGCTCGAGCTCATCCCCGACCGCCATATCGGTGATACAGGTAATGCCGAGTACGCGCAGCCTGCTGTGGCTGGCTACGATTACTTCAGGCACCGTAGACATCCCGACGGCATCGCCGCCATAGTACGCCAGCATATTCAGCTCAGCCGGAGTTTCATAAGTTGGACCGCTGATACCGGCATAGATCCCCTCTTGCAGTACAAGGGCTTTGCCGTCCACGCCCTTAATTCCAGACGCCAGCTTCTTGGCCAGGGCAATATATTCAGGATCATAAGCCTTAGACATATCCGGGAATCGTACTCCGAGCTCCGGATCATTCGGTCCGATCAGCGGGTTATCACCGGTCAAATTGAGATGGTCGGTAATCAGCATAAGATCGCCGGCGCTGAAGGCTTTGTTCATCCCTCCGCCTGCATTGGTGATCACCAGTGTCCCTACACCCAGCTTAGCCATTGCGTATACCGGCAGCACCACCTTACGCATCTCGTAGCCTTCGTAATAGTGGAAACGGCCCTGCATGATGATAACATCCTTGCCTTCCAGCTTGCCGATGACGAACCGTCCGGCATGTCCTTCTACTGTGGATCGAGGGAAATGGGGGATTTCTTCGTAGGGCAGGTAGATAGCATCCTCGATCTGGTCACCCAGATCACCAAGGCCGGAGCCGAGAATGAGCCCGATGCCCGGCTTATAAGAGCCTAATCGGGACTGAATATATGCAGCGGCTTCTTTGACCTGCGCGCCATACGGGACAGTTGCTTGAGTCATGTGTTGTTCCTCCCGGAATTATAGATAATGTAATATTCGTGTGCCTGGAGCTTATCCTACATTTTCGGAATAAAAGCCAGTACCAGCTTCAGGAAGTGCTCACGCACACGCTCCGCTGTTTCCATAACCTCAGCATGGTTCAGCGGCTGTTCAAGAATGCCCGCGGCCATATTGGTAATACAGGAGATGCCCAGCACTTCAATTCCGGCATGACGGGCCACAATCGTCTCAGAGACCGTGGACATCCCTACAGCATCTGCTCCCTGGCGGCGCAGCATGACGATTTCAGCCGGAGTCTCATAGTTCGGTCCCAGCAGGCCGGCGTATACGCCTTCCTTGAACTCGAAGTTCAGTGCTGCGGCAGCTTCTTTGGCGGCTGCAATCAGACGCGGGCTGTAAGCTGTGGACATATCCGGGAACCGTACACCCAGCGCGTTATCATTCGGGCCGATCAGCGGGTTGCGGCCGGTCAGGTTCAGATGATCGGTAATCAGCATCAGATCGCCTGGAGTAAAGTCTGTATTGACCCCTCCGGCAGCATTGGTTACGAGCAGGCTGGTTACGCCAAGCTCCTTCATTACACGTACCGGGAAGGCGGTCGTCTCCGGGCCATACCCTTCATACATGTGGAAGCGGCCCTTCATCATCACCACGCGGCGGCCTTCGATCATACCGATCAGCAGCTCTCCTTCATGCCCTTCTACCGTGGACACCGGGAAATGCGGGATTTCGTTGTAAGGAATTACTACTTCATCCGTAATCAGATCGGCCAGTACGCCGAGGCCGGAGCCGAGGATCAGCCCGATCTCAGGGGCTACGGTACATTTATCTTTAATGTAAACTGCTGCTTCTTGAATATGGTTTTGGGTTACGGCGGTCATGGTTGTTTCCTCCTTGAGGTGGGTGTGTACAGATTGATCTTAATAATATGAAAAAGCTAGTTATTTATATTAATTCAGACAAAAAGCTTGTCCCGTACTGCGGAGCCTTCGCACCAAAGTTATCAGCGATTGTCGCCGCTACATCAGAGAAGGTCTGGCGGATGCCGAGGCTGCCCGGATTCTTGAATCTTGGGCTGTAGACCAGCAGCGGCACATACTCGCGGGTATGATCCGTTCCGGCATGAATCGGGTCGTTACCATGGTCGGCAGAGATAATCAGCAGATCATCCTCACCCAGCGTGGAGAGCAGCTCCGGCAGCGCCTCATCGAACACTTCCAGCGCACGTCCATAGCCTTCAGGATCACGGCGGTGGCCGTAAAGGGAATCAAAGTCTACGAGGTTCGTGAACAGGAAGCCGTCAAACGGCTTGCGCAGCTCATCAATTGTAATCTGGATGCCGTGCTCGTTGCTCTTCGTCGGATAGGAAGCGGTAACCCCTTCACCGGTGAAAATATCATTGATTTTACCTACAGCAATCACATCTTTACCGATATCCTCAAGCGCATTCATCACCGTCGGCTCCGGCGGCTTCACCGCATAGTCATGACGGTTCGGCGTACGCACGAATTTTCCAGGCTCCCCGACATAAGGGCGGGCAATAACACGGCCTACGGAGAATTCCGGAGCCATCGTCAGCTCACGTGCAATTGCACAGGCCGCATACAGCTCGTCCAGCGGAATGATATCTTCGTGTGCGGCCAGCTGGAATACGCTGTCTGCCGAAGTATACACGATCCATGCCCCGGTCTTCATCTGCTCTTCGCCGTATTCTACAAGAATCTCCGTGCCGGATGCCGGCTTGTTGCCGATGACCTTGCGGCCGGTGGCTGCTTCAAATTTCTCGATCAATTCTGCAGGGAATCCGTCAAAATAAGTATTAAAAGGCACCTCGATCTTCAGCCCCATCAGCTCCCAGTGGCCGGTCATGGTATCTTTGCCTACAGAGACCTCCTGCATTTTTCCGTAATAGCCTGCTGGTGCGTCTACCGGTTCAAGCGGCGGCAGCGGAGCGATATTGGCCAGCCCCAGCTTCTGCAGATTAGGCAGCTTAAGTCCGGGAACCCGCTCCAGAATGTGGCCCAGTGTATGGGAACCCGTATCTCCAAAATTAGCGGCATCCGGCGCTTCGCCGATACCTACACTATCCAGAACAATAAATCCGATGCGTTTAAATGAGGACATTGCCGTCTTCACTCCTTCAATAGTTTGCATATTCTTAAGGTCTTGCCTAAACAGGAAGAAACTCCGGGAGACCCGCTCCCGGAAGCTATCCATACAGTATGATTCCATCATAACTTTCTTACTCACAAAAAGCATCTTTTCGGCGGAGAAGGCTTCATTTATTTGGCCCGGGGATGATGGCTTTCATAGACTTCCTTCATGTTCCTGCGGGCAATCCCGCTATAGATCTGCGTTGTTGAAATATCGGAATGGCCCAGCATCTGCTGCACCGAGCGCAGGTCTGCCCCGCCTTCCAGCAGATGCGCAGCGAAGGAATGCCTTAAAGTATGCGGTGTGATGTCCTGCTCTATACCGGCTTCCCGGGCATGCTTCTTAATAATCTTCCAAAAGCCCTGGCGGGTCAGACGTCCGCCCAGACTGTTGAGGAACAGCGCCTTCTCCTCCCGGTTCCCCCGCAGCAGCTTGTCCCTCATACCGGAGATATAACGGACTACACATTCTGCCGCAAGCATCCCGATCGGCACCACCCGCTCCTTGCCGGAGGCTGCGCTGCAGCGGGCAAATCTCAGCTCTGTATTCACATCGTGCACGTCCAGCGAGATCAGCTCGGTTACACGGATGCCGGTTGCATAGAGCAGCTCCAGCATCGTTTTATCGCGCATTCCTTGGGGGGCAGCTTCATCCGGAACAGCCAGCAGACGCTCGATTTCTTCAATGCTAAGAATCATCGGCGGTTTCTTGCTTGGCTTGATAGACTCCATATCCAGTGTCGGGTCTTGCCCGATCAGCCGTTCCTTCAGCAAAAAATGAAAATAGGCCCGCAGCGAAACCGTATTCCGGTTTACCGTTGCCGCAGCCTTGCCTGCTCCGCGCAAAGACCCGAGATAGAGCATAATATGCGTTCTGTTCATCTCTTCCAGCCCGGCAGTGCCGCGCTCCTCCATAAACTCCAGAAACTGCGTGACATCCCTTCCGTAGGATTCAAGCGTGCTGGAAGACAACCCTTTGTCTCCGGACAAATACTGTATAAACGGCTCCAAGTGTGATTCCATGGGCTCACGCTCCTGTCATGCCGGAGGCTGCCTCAAGCAGTCCCGGCAGTAGATACAGCAGCAATCAAAGCGGTGAATTCTGCCTGATATGCTATAGATTGATTCGACAGACTTCCGGTTTGTTCCTGCAAGGAGGAGGGCTTACTCCCCGTACCAATAATATAAACGCAGACGCTGCCCTGCACTGAGACCCTCATCCGTACCCCCGGCATCATAAAACGCCCGGACGGCTGTGCCTTCCGGTATATCCTCCTGCTGCGCCGGACTAATCCACACACTGACCCAGCTCATAACATAATACAGCACACAGCTCAGCGTAACCAGCAAAGCCATGAAATACAGCCTCCGCACGGTTTTGGGCAAAGAAACAATCATCTGAACCCCTCCTAAAAGTTCTCTTGGCATGTCCTTCACTTTATGCGCCGGAGGGGGAGGTTATGTACTATACGGAAGATTAAAATAACCCCACAAAGTGGGGCTTTGGCTTCGAGGATTACTCAGGTACTTTGCGGGGACCCCAAAACATATAAATTCTTATCTTATTAAAAAGCCCCCTCCAGCCATTCAGCCGGGGAGAGCTTGTGCGGTAATTCTTCATATATAAGCTTATTCGGGAGTATTGCCTTCCGGAGGATTCTTCTCCTTGCAGCGGTGGCATATTCCGTGAAAATCAAGTCTATGATCAAGCACCGTAAAATTATAATCCTTCTCCAGCCGCTCTTCCAGCGGGCCCAGCCAATCCTCGCGAATCTCATCCATGGTTCCGCATTGTACACAAATCAGATGATGATGATGATGCTTCGCAGTATCCGTACGCAGGTCGTAGCGGGCAACACCGTCGCCGAAATTGATCTTCTCTACAACATGAAGCTCACTGAGCAATTCCAGGGTACGATATACGGTAGCGAGACCGATCTCGGGAGCCTTTTCTTTCACCAGCATGAATACATCTTCAGCGCTTAAGTGATCATCCTCGTTCTCCAGGAGAACTCTTAAGGTCGCTTCCCGTTGAGGTGTAAGCTTGTATCCTTGGGATTGTAGTTGTTGCTTAATCTTGTCTATCCGGGCTTCCATTGTCTCCCTCCCCCTTGGAAAATTACCGCACCGGGCTTCAAGCCACTTCTTCCATTATAGGGGGATATAGTTTGAGAAGTCAAACGGTTTTAGCGGGCTGTACAAAGTGAATCCAAAAGGCCGAATAGCCAGTTTTACGATCGGTTTATAGTATTTGAAGGTCTGAATTCTTGCCAGTCAAGCATTTCCTACCAGCAAAGGCGTCACCCACCGCATCATCGCCGGCGTCACCCAAGCTTCAAACCCGGAGATTCCCATAACCAGCAGCGCCATCCCGAAAGACAGTAACGTATACATGAGAAAAGGCCGGGTCACCGTAGTCCGCCGCTGCTGGCTCAGCACCCGGCTGCGGATCATCAGGAGAGAGAAGGCTATCGCAGCTGCGCTGCAGACGAGCAGCACCGGAATCAGCACCAGATTATGCGGGGCAACGGACACCAGGGCAAACAGCATCCCGTGCCAGGAATACTGGCTGACAAGACAGCCGACGGTGAAGCCGATCAGCACGCCTTTGAGGAAATCCAGGATCAGAATTCCCGGGAGGCCGATTACAGACAGGCCCAGAATCCAGATCAACCCGATCCATTTCAGATTGAAGGCGGCGATGCTCCAGTAGGAGTCCTCAGCTGCCGGCAGCCCCTGCTGGTCGATGGTCATGAAGAAATTGCCCAGATAATCCCCCAGCTCCTGCTGCTGATCCAGCGTCAGTGCACTGACAATAAGCGCGCCGAAGACGACCCCCACCAGAAATAATACCGCGACAAAAATATAAAGAGGCGTCTGCTCCTTCATCATCAGCCTTAAACTGCGCATGGGACATGCTCCTTTCCGGTCACATGTTACACCATATGAAGGAATGTCCCATACTATGACTTGTCCTTGGAAGTTAAGCACTGTCATACGCTGCGTCCAGGTGTCTAAGACTGCGGCTTAACCACCTTGCCGTATGTCCCTCCGCCTCCGGCCGAGAGCATCAGCTGCCCCGTCCGGGCCAGCACAATCTGCGCCGCCAGCTCTGTTCCGGCTACTGCAGCAAGCGACGCCTCATCCGCCTTGTGCAGAATATTCATCTCTGTGCCAAAAGCCTGCAGCAGCATGTCCAGCTTACGCTTGCCGAGCCCGGGATTAAACTCCAGCGGCACCTGGTAATGGTACGGCGGACGGTGATCCGGAATGAGCGGCTGCTCCCGGCCGGCAATATCCAGGATCCGGTCCAGCACGCCTTTGACCAGCTTCGTGCTGCCGCAATACGGACAGCGACCCGTTGTGGCGTAAGCCTCGTCAATAATGCTGCCGCAGCAGCCGCAATAGGTGCGGTGGTATTTCCCGAGCCGCGGATTCAGCCCGAAGTTGGCGCTGACCCGGCGCCCTTGCGAGCGTTCCAGCGCGAGCTTCAGCTCAGCGAAGGACGGCTGCTGCAGCTCAATCACATTATACTCGCGGCCGATTTTACCGAGGGAATGGGCATCGGAATTGGTCAGGAAGCTGTACGGATCAAGCTCCGGAATATACCCGGCCATCTCCGAGTCGGCGCTGAGACCCAGTTCCACTGCAGCAATGCCCTCCAGATCAAACAATTCCGCCATCCGCTCCGCCGCACAGCCGTACAGTCCTTTGTGCGGCGTGAAAATATGCGCCGGAATCAGCAGTCCGCCCCGGCCCGTTATCTCCTCCTGGAGCGTCCGGGACGGTGCATAGAGGCGCTGTGAGCTGAGATTGACATTGCGCATATGGGCGCTCATCCAGCCGCTGAACGCCTCCATCGCCTGAAGATCCGGCATGAAGGCGAGCACATGGCACTCCCGGCGCCCGGGCTCGCGGATCTCAATCTCGGTTCCCAGAATAATGGTTGTCCCCCGGTAGGTAATGCCGCCGCCTTCCGCAACTGTCATCTCACCGGACTCAAGCGCTCCGCGGATATCACGCAGCACGCCCGGAGAATGGCTGTCAATGATGCCGATCAGCTCAATCCCCTTGCGCTCCGCTGCCTCCTTGGCAATCCCGGCGAAGGTGAGATCACGGCTGCCGCTGATTTTGACCGCTTGTCCCTCTGAGGTCCGCCCGATATGCACATGCAGATCGCAGTAATAGCTGCGCAGCTTACGCTCTAGTGCCATTGTCCGGTCAGCGTATAGAGATGCCAGGCATAGACAGCCATCATCGTTTTGGCATCGGCAATCCGTCCATCTGCAATATACTGATAGGCTTCTTCCAGTGTCAGCTCGGAAACTTCCAGGAACTCATCCTCGTCCAGCGCCATCTCTCCCGCCTCCGCATCCTCTGTCACATAGAGGTGAATGATTTCATCGGCGAAACCGGGCGAGGTATAAAATGACTTCAGCAGCTTCAGGCTGCCGCTGTGGAATCCGGTCTCCTCCTGCAGCTCCCGGCCCGCAGCGGCCAGCGGATCTTCGCCCTTATCCAGCTTGCCTGCAGGAATCTCGACCTCTGTCCGGTGCATCGGCTGGCGGTACTGCTCAACGACCAGCATTTTCCCGTTATTCAGGGCAAGAACTGCTACGGCTCCAGGGTGCTTCACAACCTCGCGGGTTGCTGTATTGCCATCCGGCAGCTTCACCGTATCCACCTGCAGCGAGATAATATTCCCGCTAAATATCGGCTGTGTTGAAATAGTTTCTTCATCCAATGCGGGGTTGCGGTTAATTTCATCTTTTTTCATAGATTTATGGTCTCCTTTGGCTTGAGGTTGCATAAGGTGTATTATAGCAAACTTAAGAGGAAAGAAGGAATGCCGGCATGCAAGAGACTCCTGTCCGTGTAAGCTCATCCGCTGTAACTATTGTAGGTAAACCGGAGCAGATTAAAGGCGTACTGGAGGGATGGATGAAGCAGTATGGGCGTGACATGCCGCTCTCCTACATCCTGCTCCTGAAGGCTGAAACGCGGATGAAAGCTTCCAAGGCCGGATAAAGCCGCATCGTTCTTCCTAAACATTCGAGTTCCAATATAATAAGAAGGAGCTGTCTTCCGGCAGGCCAGCCCGGGTTCAGCTCCTTCTTATTATCGTTAAACGCAGCAGGTGGACAAGCATTTGCATGCCCGGACTCCTAGGCGCAGTGCAGCTTCTTGACGGATCAGCCCTTTTGGCTCTCAGCTACAATAGCTACCACCAGACTGGCCACCTTGACAATATCGTCTGCTTGGATCCGTTCCTTAGTAGTGTGGATATGCTCGTACCCAACCGCCAGATTGACTGTAGGCACCTTCAGGCCGTTGAACACATTGGCATCACTGCCGCCGCCGGAGGCGAACAGCCGTGTAGCCAGCCCAAGGGAGGTAATGGCCCGGTCTGCCAGCTGAACCACCGGATCATGCTCATTAAAGCTGAACGCCGGATAAATAATTTCGCTGCGGAACTCGCTTTGCGCGCCATGCTCACGGGCAGTCGTTTCCAGCGCTTCACGCATGGAGGCAATCTGCAATTCTACTTTCTCCTGCACAATACTGCGCGCTTCCGCATCCAGCTGCACATGGTCACAGACTACATTAGTCGGGCCGCCGCCGGCGAATTTGCCGATGTTGGCTGTCGTTTCATTGTCGATCCGGCCCAGCTTCATCGCGGAAATTGCTTTGCTCGCCACTTGAATCGCACTGATGCCATCCTCCGGATTAACTCCGGCATGTGCAGATTTGCCAAAGATCTGCATGGTAACCCGTGCCTGTGCCGGTGCAGCAATTGCAATGGCTCCTACCTCACCGTTGGAATCCAGCGCGAAGCCAAAGTCTGCATCCAGATGAGACGGGTCCATGGCGCGCGCGCCCATCAGCCCGGATTCCTCGCCTGCCGTAATGACAAACTGGATCTGCCCGTGCGGCAGCTTCTGCTCCTGGATCACCCGGATGGCTTCGAACAAGGCGGCAAGCCCTGCTTTGTCGTCTGCTCCGAGAATGGTGGTGCCGTCGCTCGTAATCCAGCCGTCTTCGCCCAGGGAAGGCTTGATGCTCTGGCCGGGAACTACGGTGTCCATATGGCAGGTGAAGAGCAGCTTCGGAGCGGCAGTACCGCTGTCCGCAGGCCAGGTCACGAACAAATTACCCGCCCCGTGTCCTGTACGCTCCTCTGAATCATCTTCGGTTGCAGTCAGGCCCAGTGCGCTGAACTTGTCCTTGAGTACATCGGCTATCTGCCGCTCATTTCTCGTTTCGCTGTCAATCCGGACAAGCTCCATGAATTCATTGATCAATCTGTCTCGTGAAATCACTTGGACTTCCCTCTCTTTCGCGGATAAGTTACAATGGTTGTAAGTGGGTTCGTTAACGAATACGTTTCTAACTTAAACTAATCTAAAGGAGTCACTCATGCAACAGAAAAAATGGTTCCGCATCTTTATCTACGTTATGCTGATCGCCATAATTGGCTCTACTCTGCTGGTTGTAATCGAGCCGTTCCTGGCCGGTTAATCCGGCCGGTACTTGAATAACAGCGTCCGGGTTCCCCCGGGCGCTGTTTGTCTTGAAAGATTCGAAGTCAAAGCCCCGCTTCGCGGGATTAATTTGTGCCGGGCTCAGCTCATCAGTACAGCTTCGTATCCGGCGTATATCCTTCAATATTATCCTTCACGCGCTGCAGGAACCGTCCGCTGATGACGCCGTCGAGAATGCGGTGATCCAGTGACAGGCAGATATTGGCCATCGAACGGACAGCAATCATATCATTGATGACGACCGGCTTTTTGACAATGGATTCGAAGGTCAGAATCGCCGCCTGCGGATAGTTGATGATCGGATAGGACAGAATTGAGCCGAATGAGCCGGTATTGTTGACGGTAAACGTACCGCCCTGCATGTCGTCCAGACGCAGCTTGCCTTCGCGTGTCTTCTGCGCCAGCTCGTCGATCTCGCGGGCCAGTCCGGCGACGTTTTTCTGATCGGCTTTTTTGATCACCGGCGTCATTACGGAATCCTCGGTGCCGACGGCAAGCGAGATGTTGATGTCGCGTTTGACGATGATTTTGTCAACGGCCCAGACCGAGTTCATGATCGGGTAATCCTTGATTGCGCTGACGACCGCCTTCATCAGGAAGGCCAGGTAAGTCAGATTAATCCCTTCCTTGCGCTTGAACTCATCCTTCAGCTTGTTGCGCAGCACGACAAGATTGGTTACATCGACCTCAATCATCGTCCAGGCATGCGGAATTTCGGAGACGCTCTGGCGCATTCGGGTAGCGATCGTATTACGGATCGGCGTCACGTCAATCAGATATTCCGAGCTGCTGCCCCGGCCGCCTTCCACCTCGATCGTCGGAATCTTCGGCGATTCGCTGAGATGCAGGCCGGATTGGCGCACCGGCTGCAGCTCGTCGCGGACCTCTGCCTGGATGGCCTGCACCACAGGCTGCTGCAGCGGCTCGGGAGCTGCTGACGCGTAGGCGGCGGAGCCAGCTGGCGCGGATGCTGCAGAGCTGGCTGCGGAGCCGGGATGTGCTGGCACGGATGATACAGAGTTGGCTGCGGAGCCGGGATGTGCTGGCGCGGATGCTGCAGAGCTGGCGGCAGAGCTTGGATGTGCTGGTGCGGATGCTGCAGAGCCGGCTGCGCCGCTCTCCAGGAACGCGAGCACATCCTTGCGTGTGATGCGTCCGCCCAGGCCGGTGCCCGGCACGGCCGCGAGGTTGATGCCGTGCTCGGCGGCCAGCGTCTGCACGGCCGGAGAGTAACGCGAACGCATCGGAGCGTCCGCGTCCACAGCCGCCGGCACCGGCGGCCTGCTGGCTGCCGCATGCGGGGCAGCCGGGGTTGATGCCGCCGCTGACGGGGCGGCAGGGGCTGTGGCTGCCGCTGGCGGGGCAGCCGGGGACGGTGCTGATCCGGCAGGATCAGCTACAGCGATGCGGGCGATGATCTCGCCCACGCTGACCGTCTGGCCTTCCTCGGCCAGCAGCTCGACCAGCATGCCGTCTACCGTTGCCGGCAGCTCGGCGTTGACCTTATCCGTGATCAGCTCGCAGAGCGGCTCATATTGCTCGATCTGGTCGCCCGGCTGCTTCAGCCATTTCCCGATGGTCGCCGATACCAGCGATTCTGCCAGCTGCGGCATGATTACATCCGTCAGCTTTGTATTGTCAGACATAATGTCACTCCTTAAAGTTTTGTAAGCACAGGCTTCTTGCAGCAGCTTCGGACAAAACTGGCTTCGTAAGCATCCGCTTAGTTTTGTAAGCATAGGCTTCCTGTATCCGCTTCGTACAAAACTGGCTCCGGAAGCACTAAAGTTAAGCTATAACTCGTGCCCAATTATTTAAGTGGAAAAATGACATCTAATTTGCTGGCAAACCGCTGCATCTGCCGGATTAGTTGGATAAACAACACTTAAATCTGCTCAAATGAATGAATTTTGGAAAACGGGCAGAATTAAGTGTCATAAATCCAACTAATCACGGTACAATCGGTAATATCCATTGAATAAGTGTCATAAATCCAACTAATTTAGTTAGCTGCCCGAAGTCCCGTGGTTATTTGCACCGGAGACACGAATCAGATGTTGATTCTGCATTGAGCAGCCACTACACACGTCCGCCCCATTTTACTCCGGCAGCCTATTGTTCGAATATCCGCCTATCGGTTTCATTTCTATACGAGCTTATATTACTCCTGCTACAGAAGCCTCCGCTCCGCAGTTCGGGCCTAGTACTGCGCAAGCCGCAGCATCTCAGCCTTGACCTTTTCCTTGCTCAGCATGAAGAATTTCTCCATCGGCGGAGAAATCGGCATCGCCGGAACGTCGGGTCCGCACAGGCGGAAGATTGGCGCATCCAGCTCGAACAGACAATGCTCCGCGATGATCGCAGCCACCTCGCCGCCAATCCCGCCGGTCTTGTTGTCCTCGTGGACGATCAGCACCTTGCCGGTCTGGCGGGCAGCGGCAATAATCGCTTCACGGTCAAGCGGCTGCAGGGTGCGCAGATCGAGGATATGCGCGCTGATTCCCTGCTCGCGCTCCAGCTCTTCCGCCGCCTGCATCGCAAAATGCAGCGGCAGGCTATACCCGATCACCGTAATATCGCTGCCTTCACGCAGCAGATTTGCTTCCCCGATCGGCACAATATAGTCACCTTCCGGCACATCTTCCTTGATCAGCTTATAGCATTTTTTGTTCTCGAAGAACAGCACCGGATCAGGGTCGCGCACCGCGGCCTTCAGCAGTCCCTTCGCATCCGCCGCCGAATAAGGCGCAACAATCTTCAGCCCCGGAGTGCCGAAGAAAATCGATTCCGGGCACTGGGAATGATACAGTCCGCCGAAAATCCCTCCGCCGATCGGCGCGCGGATCACAACCGGACAGCTCCAGTCATTATTGGAACGGTAGCGGATTTTGGCCGCCTCGCTGATAATCTGGTTCGTGGCCGGCAGCATGAAATCGGAGTACTGCATTTCAGCAATCGGCTTCATGCCGTACATCGCCGCACCGATGGCAACACCGGCAATCGCCGACTCCGCCAGCGGTGTGTCAAGTACACGGTCTGCCCCGAACTGCTCCTGCAGCCCTTTAGTGGTCGTGAAGACGCCTCCCTTGACGCCGACATCCTCACCCAGCACGAATACCGACTCATCGCGCTCCATCTCTTCTTTCATTGCCAGCCGGATCGCATCAATATATTCCATCATCGCCATGACTCATGCTCCTCCCTTGACGCCGGATTCATCGTATACATGCAGCAGCGTATCTTCCGGTTTCGGGTACGGTGCATTTTCGGCGTAGCTGATTGCCTCTTTCAATTCGAGATTATACTCAGCAGCCAAGTCACTTTCCTGCTCGTCGCTCCACAGGCCCAGCCCGGTCAGGTAGGTACGGAAGGCGGCGATGCCGTCTTTTTTCCAATTCTCCTCAACTTCTTCCTTGGTCCGGTACGCCATATCATTATCTGAAGTGGAATGCGGCGACAGGCGGTACATCATCGCTTCGATCAGTGTAGGCCCTTCTCCGGCAAGCGCGCGCTCCCGTGCTTCCTTCACCACGCGGTAGACCTCAAGCGGATCATTGCCGTCTACCCGGTAGCCCGGGAAGCCGTAGCCAAGCGCACGGTCACTGACCTTGCCGCCAAGCTGCTTATGAACAGGAACAGAGATGGCGTACTGATTGTTCTGGCAAAAAATGATTACAGGCAGCTTATTCACTCCGGCAAAATTACACGCCTCATGGAAATCCCCCTGGTTACTGGAGCCTTCACCGAACGTGACAAAGGAAACGAACTTTTTCTGCTGCATCTTGGCTGCCAGGGCGATGCCTACAGCATGCGGGACCTGGGTGGTTACCGGACTGGAGCCGGTGACGATACGCAGCCGTTTGCTGCCGAAGTGGCCCGGCATCTGCCGGCCGCCGCTGTTAGGGTCTTCCGCCTTGGCGAACACGGACAGCATCAGCTCACGGGTAGTCATTCCTACTGACAGTACAAATGCATAGTCGCGGTAATACGGCAGGAAATAATCGTTCTCGCGGTCAAGCGCAAATGCCGCAGCAACCTGTGCCGCCTCCTGGCCGATACCGGAGACATGGAAGTTGATCTTGCCTGCGCGCTGCAGCAGCAGACTGCGCTCATCATACTTCCGGCCAAGCTGCATCAATCTGTACATATCGATAACCTGGCCGTCACTGAGTCCAAGCTGCTTATGTCTGTTAACGGTTTCTACAGTACCTTGGGATTCCATATAAGAGGTACCTCCTAAAAGTTTTGTAAGCATAGTTTTATAACAATATATGCCCTGATCTTAAAACCAGGTACTAAATCCTCTTCCAGTTCATTATAATCCCTTTCCTGCCAAAAAGAAACGCCCAAACATCCCTGTAAAGCGGTGAATTAACATGGGAGCTGACCCGGACTCTGTGCAGGTTCCCCGTACAAACTAATACAGCCGGTATGAAGCTGATTACGCGCATCACGCATCTTCAGCTCCGTCCGGCATATATTAAGGGCCCTGCATCCTTTAATTAGAATCCGATTGCTCTTCCATCAACCGCCAGCATCGCCTCGCCGATGATCTCCGACAGCGTAGGATGGGCATGAATGGACTCGCTGACCTCCCACGGTGTAGCATCCAGCACCTGTGCCAGCGCAGCTTCACCAATCAGGTCTGTCACATGCGGACCAATCATCTGCACGCCGAGAATATCTCCGCTCTTGGCATCTGCGACCACTTTAACGAAACCGTCCTTCATACCATAGACGATCGCTTTGCCGATAGCGGAGAACGGGAACTTCCCGGTCACCGTCTCATGTCCGAGCGCCTTCGCTTCTCTTTCGGTATACCCTGTACTGGCTACCTCCGGCCGTGTATAGACACAGCGGGGAACAAGATGGGTATGGTACGGATGAAGCGCTTCACCTGCCAGATGATTGACCGCCCGGATCCCCTCGTGGCTGGCGGCATGGGCCAGCTGCAATCCGCCGATGCAGTCGCCAATGGCATAAATATGCGGCTCTCCGGTCTGCATGTTGGCATTCACTTCGATAATCCCTTTATCGAAGCGGATATCGGTATTTTCCAGTCCAATATTCTCTATATTCGCCACACGTCCTACAGAAACAAGCAGCTTATCCGCCGCCAGGCTCTCGCTCTGCCCGCCCTTACGGGCTTCGATGGTGACGCCAGAATCCGTAATCACACAGGTCTCAGCGTCAACTGTTGCTCCAGTTAACACTTTTACTCCGCGTTTCTTGAGCAGGCGCAGCAGTTCACGGGCAATCTCTTCATCCTCCTGCGGCAGCAGCTGGCCAGCAGCCTCTACAACCGTTACCTCCACGCCAAAATCAGCCAGCATCGAGGCCCACTCTACTCCGATGACTCCGCCGCCGACAATAATGATCGATGCCGGAAGCTCTTCAAGCGCCAGTGCCTCTTCACTGCTCAGAATGGATTTCCCGTCCGGTACGAGACCCGGCAGAACACGCGGGCGTGATCCGGTTGCGACGATCAGATTGCCCGAAACCACAGTCTCCATCTCGCCGTCCTCCAGCTCCACAGCCACTGCCCCGCTGCGCGGAGAGAAGATCGAAGGACCGATGATCCGTCCTTTGCCCTTTACAACCTGAATTTTATTCTTCTTCATCAGATACTGCACACCCTGGTGCAGCTGCTCTACGACCGCTTCCTTGCGTCCCTGTACTTTGGGAAAAACCAGCTGTACGCCGGCAGTCTCTATACCGTAGCTTTCGCTTTCCTTGATTTCAGCATATACCTCGGCGCTGCGCAGGAGCGATTTGCTCGGGATGCAGCCGCGGTGCAGGCAGGTTCCGCCCAGCTTGTCCATTTCTATGATTACGACGGATTTACCCAGCTGCGCAGCGCGGATCGCGGCGACATAACCGCCGGTCCCGCCGCCAAGTATTGCCACGTCACAGTTAATTGTCATGATATGTATCCTCCAGTCATTACTCATAAGTTCCTTATAACCTATTACATTGTACTCTCTTTCGCACCTAATACAAAACTTACAAACGTCATGTATCCATGGACTTTTGCCAGTTAAAGCGTTATCATATGAATGAATTCAAAGTGCTGCGGAGAGGAGCGACGATGATGAAACTGCTCATTTCACGGTTTATTGCCATCCTTATCCTGGTGATTCCCGGCCTGCTCGCCATGAAAGGCTTCCTGATGATGAAGGATGAGCTCTTCAGCTATTTCGCAATGCATGGGGATGACTCCGCTGTGCCGGATTTCGCCTGGCTGCATTTCGGCGGCGGCTTATTGCTGTTCCTGGCAGGCATGAGCTTCCTCGGCGGCTGGATTCTGACCCGCGACCGCAAGAAGAACTATGTAGGACCGCGCTTCAAGGAGAAGCAGCAGGCCCAGCAGCCTCCCGCAACCGAAGCCGAGGCATTGCCTTAAACTACAGTGTCTGACAATTAACAGGGGTGCCTCAGGCCATAGTGTTACGGCTGCTGAGACACCCCTATTTATTATAATTCATGCCGCACAGCTTCCATTATCTTCAGCCCTACTGCGCAGCCCCCCGGCCGCCCTGCACCAGTTCACGATACAAGCCGCCTGCCCGGAGCAGCTCCTCATGCGAGCCCTGCTGGATCAGCCGGCCGCCTTCAAGCACCAGGATGCGGTCGGCAGCACGGATTGTGCCGAGCCGGTGGGCAATCACGAAGCTTGTCCGCCCGCGCATCAGCGCCTGCAGCCCCTCCTGAATCTTGATCTCGGTCACAGTGTCAATACTGCTCGTCGCTTCATCCAGCACCAGCATAGACGGGTTTGCCAGAATGGCCCGGGCAATGGCAAGCAGCTGCTTCTGCCCCTGGCTGATACCGCTGCCGTCTACAGACAGCATCCGGTCATAACCGCCCTGCAGCCTCATGATGAAGGCATGGGCATTAGCCAGCTTGGCAGCCTCCTCCACCTCTTCGTCAGTAGCATCCAGCCGCCCGTAGCGGATATTGTCACGGATCGTTCCTTTAAACAGAAAGGAATCCTGCAGCACGAACGCCATATGACTGCGCAGGCTTTCGCGGGTGACTGTGGAGAGCTCTCTGCCGTCCAGTGTAATGCTTCCCTTGCCCGGATCATAGAAGCGGGAGAGCAGGCCGATCAGCGTAGTTTTGCCCGCACCCGTCGGTCCTACCAGCGCAATCATCTCTCCAGGCTTCGCTTCAAACGAGATATTCTGAAGTGTCTCTTCGCCTCCGTCATAAGAGAACGACACTCCCGAGAATTTCACCGCACCGTCCACCTGCTGCAAGGCAACCGCTTCCCCCTCGTCACGGGCTTCCGTCTCTTCGTCCAGCACCTCGAAGACCCGTTCCGCACCGGCGATAGCCGACAGCAGCGTGTTCCACTGGTTCGCCAGATCATTCAGCGGACGGGTGAATTGCCGGGCATATTCGGCGAAGGCGATAATCACCCCTACCGTTACGAGTCCACGGATTGCAAGCAGCCCTCCTACTCCGGCCACGATGGCAAAGCTCAGATTGTTCAGACCGTTCATCAGCTTAGGAATGAAGCCCGAAATCGATTGTGCCCAATATCCCGACAGCATGATGCGTCTATTGCGTTCTCTGAAGCCGGCAATCACCCGCTCCTCCTGTGAGAAAGCCTTGATAATCCGCTGACCGGACAAGGTTTCTTCAATGTAGCCGTTCAGCTCCCCCATATTGCGCTGCCGCTCCTTAAACAGCGGGCCGGTCCGCCGGGTAATCCAGCGCATGCCCAGCATCATCAGCGGCACGACAATGAAGGTCAGCAGTGTCAGCAGCGGACTGAGCCACAGCATTACACCGACTGTCCCCAGCAGCGTCAGGACACTGGAGAAAATCTGAATCGCCGAGCTGTTCAGCGTCGAGCTGATATTCTCAATATCATTGGTCAGCCGGCTCATAATCTCACCCTGCTGCCTGCGGTTGAAGAACGAGATCGGCAGGCGGTGCAGATGTGCGAACAGATCTGTACGCATCCGGTAAACCGTCTCCTGGGCGATTCCGATCATCCAGATATTCTGCAGCCAGGAGACCAGAGAATTCAGCAGGTAGACACAAGCCAGCACCAGCAGGAAAATGCCCCATGTTCTACCCCCGGCGCCTCCCAGGTAATCGTCCACTGCGCGGCTGATCAGGTAAGGTCCAAGGAGCGACAAGCCTGAGCTTAGCAGAACCATGAACAGCACCAGTACCAGCTTAGCCCTGCGTTCGGCGAGGTAACTCCAGATCCGGCCCAGTGTGCCTGACCAGTTCTTGGCCTGTGCCTTGGGCTTGCGGCTGCCCATGGCACCGAAGATTTTGGCTTTCCCGTGACCTACATCCAGCTTCGGATAGCGGAACGGCTCAATCAGTGCTTTGAACATGCTGCGCCTCCTCTGTCTGCGATTGATAAATTTTGCGGTACAGCAGGGAATGGTCCATCAGTTCGGCATGGGTCCCCCGGGCAATCAGCCGGCCTTCGTCCAGCAGCAGAATAAGATCCGCCGAGGCGGTGGAGCTAATCTTCTGAGTAATCATGAAAGTGGTGCAGGACATGGACTTCAGTTCCGCCAGCAAAAGCCCCTCAGTCACCGCATCAAGCGCACTGGTACTGTCATCCAGAATCAGAACCGCCGGCCTGCGCACCAGTGCCCGGGCAATGGTCAGGCGCTGCTTCTGTCCGCCCGACAGGTTAACTCCGCGTTGCCCGAGCTGGGTATCGTAACCCTGCGGCAGTGCAGTCACCGTCGTATGAATCTGGGCGGCGGCTGCCGCCTGCTCAATGTCCGCCTGACTCGCCTGCACGTTCCCCCAGGCGATATTCTCACGGATTGAGCCGGTGAATAGCAGCACCTCCTGCGGCACATATCCAATAGCCCCCCGCAGAGCCTGTATATTCATCTCCGCATGATTTACCCCGTCCACGCGGATAATACCGCTGCCGCATTCGTATAAGCGCGGAATCAGGGCGACCAGCGAGGATTTGCCTGAGCCGGTTGCTCCCATAATAGCCACCCGTTCACCCGTCTGCACGGTGAAGGAGATATCCTCCAGTACCTTAAGCTCACTGCCGGGATAGCTGAAGCTGACCTGCTGGAATTCTATCTTTCCCTGAACAGCCTGTGCTGGCGGATTACCGTTCGCGGTCACTCTGCCCAGCTCTCCCGGGCCTTCGCTTGCCGACATCACTTCAGTAATACGTACCGAAGAAGCCCGGGCGCGCGAGAAGCTCACCATAATCCAGGACAGCGCTGATAACGCTCCCATGGTGCGCAGCGAGTAATTAATGACCGCAACCGTCTGCCCCAGCGTTGCATCCCCAGCGGAAATCTCGATCCGGCCGAACCATAATACAGCCAAGATTCCCGCATTTACGATGATCATAATGAACGGTGTGGAGGTCTCCGTCAGCCGCAGCGCAGTAACCGTTGATTTCATCAGGTCCCCGCTGATGGCAGCAAACCGGCCTATCTCATGGCTCATACGCACGAATACACGAATCAGCCGGATACCCGTCAGATTCTCCTGAATGACACCGTTGACCCCGTCGAGACGGTTCTGCACATTGCGGAACAGCTCCGAGGCACGGCGCATCAGCCAAATCATGAAAATAACCAGAAATGGAAGCGTCACCGTCAGCAGCAGACCCAGCTTGACATGCACCACCAGCGCCATAATGACACTGCCTACCACCACCAGCGGAATGCGGGTCATAAACCGCAGCCCCATGAAGATCGTATCCTGAAGCTGGGACACATCGCCGGTCAGCCGTGTAATAAGAGACGAAGTAGGGAACCGGCTAAACATATCATAAGTGAAGGACTGCACCTTCTCATACAGCTTATCCCGCAGATCGAAGGCAAATCCCTGGCTGGTATGCGATGCAAAAAAGGAGCTGAGCACTCCGGCAAGAAACGCAACAGCCGCGCTCCCCACCAGCACTCCGCCCCACAGCCAGACCACGCCCGTATCTTTTACCCGGATGCCGTTATCGATAATCCTGGCAATCAGCAGCGGCTGGGACAGCTCTACTGCCAGCTCGATCAGCATCATTACCAGCGCGGCTATGGCTGCTACACGATATTTTTTTAGATAAGAAAATGTCAGCTTCATAGAAAATACCCCATTTATTTATTCGTAGAGCGCATCACGCAGGCGGGTTGACATCGCTGAGCCTTGTCCTGTTCTCAGGATGACCCGGCGCAGTGCCTTATTGCTGCGGTTAAGCTCAGTCAGCTCAGCCAGCAGCTCCACCAGCAGCGCTTCTGAATCCGGGCTAAGCCCTCCCTCCGCCTGTAATACGCCCAGCCGTTCCTTATATTGCTCCAATTTGTCTGTCATCTGACTGCCTTCCCTTCTGCTCCAAAGTTTCTCCTGCTGAAAATCACAATTGGGTTCATTATATCACAACCGGACCTGGAAATAGTTAGTGAAGAAAGCCAAGCAGCTGCATGGCAATGTTTTCACTGGCTACCCCGGCCCCGAATATGATACTCTAAGAAGGTCGCATTTTTCGGAATGAATACTATACAAGCTTAGCAGCGAAAGGATAGATGGACGTGGCACAGTTGTTTTTCAAGTATGGGGCAATGAACAGCGGGAAATCGATTGAGATTCTCAAGGTTGCACATAATTACGAGGAGCAGGGGAAATCAGTACTCATCTTCACCCCGTCTCTGGACGACCGTGACGAAGTCGGTTATATTTCCTCCCGGATCGGACTGCGCAAGCAGGCCATCGCTATTGATGAGAATACGGATATCTTCAATATTGTCAGCAGCAATCTGCCGAAGCCCCACTGTGTTCTGATCGACGAGTGCCAGTTCCTGACGAAGGATTGCATTCTTCAGCTTGTGCGGATTGTGGATGAGCTGGGCATCCCGGTCATGGCCTTCGGCCTGAAGAACGACTTCCAGAACAATCTGTTCGAAGGCAGCAAATACATGCTGATCTACGCTGACAAGATTGAGGAAATGAAAACCATCTGCTGGTTCTGTGAGCGGAAAGCGACCATGGCCCTGCGGGTGGAGAACGGCAAGCCGGTCTACAGCGGCAAACAGATCCAGATCGGGGGCAATGAAGCCTATTACCCGGTCTGCCGCAAATGCCACAAGAATCCTCCGTTGTAAACGAAATAAATTTCGCCTGAACGCAAAGAAGCATCCGCCCTGAACGGGCCGGATGCTTCTTTGCTGATGTCCGTTATTCATTGAATGGCCTGAATTGCCCGGTGCTCATCTTCCTTACTGACGTACAGGTCATACTGAATCGTGGCTTTCCCGCCATAACGGGCACGCTGATTCAATGCTTTCATTCCGCCGTTAATCCGGGAACGATGCGGAACTCCCGCTGCCGCCAGGCGTCCCTTAACACGTGCGTATTGTCCTTGATCAAAGGTGGTGTACACTAATATCCGTTCCCGCGGAATGAAAAAATGCCAGATACCTCTGAGCATTTTCATATGCATCCCCTCCTTCCCCACCGCTTCAGCAGCGCGGCTGTTAATGCAAATACCGTTCCTGAAGAATCCGCAGATGATGCAGTTCATGGCCGGTAATAAGGCAGGCCTGTGCCCTGACTGACATCGCTACTCCATTAAACATTCCGGTACGTGTATAGGAATTTTCCGGCAGGCTGTCGAGCAGATCCAAGGTGGATTCGCGGACAATCCGGTAATGCGTAAGCACTTCCTGCAGCGTGAACCGGTCATATTCTGCGGCAGCAGCGTAATCGCTCTCCTCATATCCGGGCAGCTGGGCCTGTTCGCCTCTCGCAAAACATAGCAGACGGTAAGACATAATCCGGTCGTTATCAATGAGATGGCCTATCACCTCTTTGATACTCCACTTCTCAGGCGCATAACGGAAGCTGCCCTGCTCTTCCGTAAGCCCGCCTAGTAATCCCAGAATTCGCTCAGTCTGCTCTCTTAGAATGACCCGCAAATCCCCCTCGGGCGGTACCAGTGAAATGTATCTCGATTGAAATTCGGTGTATTCGTCTTGCGCTGGACGCTGATCCATGGAAAAACTCCTCTCAATATACATTTTTTAAGAATTATTTGCCGGAAAGTGTCAAAACCCGTTGTTGAATTTTATCCTATTATGTATAATACCACCAAGATTAGATATTTTGGTATTTGGGAGTGTAGATATGCTTGATTTTATACTCTTTATAGTTCTATCCATTATTGAAAGCTCCGCATTGTTCTACCTAGGATTTAAGCTTTTCAAGATTGATATTTACTCTAAAGAAATTATTTTTGCAGGTATTATTATGGCTTTTTTTTCCTATACTCTTCGCAACATTTACCAGTTACCAGAGGTAGACATTCTAATACAATACATTCTTATTATTTGCTTTTTGTGGTTACTTTTCCGTATACATATTTTTTATGCATTCATAATGACAGTGATTTCCTATCAGGCCTATCTGTTAGTCCAATCAATGCTCTACTTAGTCATTGACTATTCAGGTATTTATAAGCTTAATTACCCTACCATTAATACAGGAATCTATTTATTGCAGATCCTTACTGCCACTGCCACATTCATCATTAGTAATTATATCAGCAAAAAAAGAAAAGGGTTTGACTTTATCCCGGATAAGCCTGACGCAAAAATAATGATTGGTAAACGGGAGCGTTTTATGTTCATTCTAACATTTCCTTCAATCATTTTTGTCATGCTAATGCTTTTTTTTGCAGAACATCTATTTAAATTTTTCTTCATCATTCCTCTAGTCTATGCATTAATTTTGTTCGGATACCTGTATCAATCAGACAAAAAGAATCGTGGTGACGAATTTGAACAGTTTGGCCCTTAAGATTTCAATTGCCATTAAGAGAATCAATCCAGAGGAAACCGTTTCCATCGAGATTATGAAGTATTCCTTAGGCATAATCTTAAATACCCTTTTAACTTTTATAGTTTCACTGAGCATTGGATTCATATTAGGCAATTTCTTCGATACGCTAATCTTTTATATAAGCCTTTCACTGTTGCGGGTATTTTCAGGAGGCATACATCTGAAGACTGCGGCAGCTTGCAATATCGTTACGATCCTTATTTGCTGCATGACCCCTTATTTATTTCAACTTTCAGATAATCAGCTATTATACGGAACAATTCTTTGCATCATTCTAATGCTTCTATTTGCCCCAAATCCGGATAAGAATACGCAGATACCGAAAAAATGGTACCCCTTGCTGAAATCGATCTCTCTCATTCTAGTTGGCCTAAACTTTTTTATTGGTTCCTCTGTCATCGGGCTGGCTTTTCTAGTCCAGTCCGTTACAATTATACCCTGGAAAAGGAGGTGCTAATAATGAAAAAACAGTTAGCGAAACATGCTTCTTCTGCCCTCAATGTCTCTGCCCGCTTTTTCTCAGCTGTCATGAAATTAGGATTTCACAGTCCAGAAGCTCCAAAAGAATTGCGTAAGTAAATATACAAGGATGGGGACTACATGCGTGTTCTGCTAAACGACGGCTCTTCCCGGAATATTCAGGAAGATGAAATATTGTATTTTTCCAACTTTAAGAATACAATATTCGTCCATACAAAAGAAGGCGAGTTTGTTCTCCCCACCACTCTTTCCGATCTGTTATTAGCTTATAAGGATAACGGATTTGAACGCCTGGACCGCAGTAATGTAGTTAGTCTGAGCAACATCGAACACTATGATTCAGATCGTAAGATTGTTTCATTTCAACATGGAGCTCAATTTGCTCATGTCTCGGAATCGAATGAGCCACGGATAAAAAAGTTCCTGGCCAATCGAAAAAAGAACATGCCTGAATAATTAACTACCACATTATCAAAACAATCCCGGACCTCTGAGGTGCGGGATTGTTTTTGTTTAATAACACTCATTTGTAGTAGTATTATCGATAAACACCAACGAATTATCATCCCATATTACCCAGCTTTTGTAAAGAAGAATTCAGAGGGCGAATGACAGCAGACGGATTAGCTTCCAAATGGTACCATTTGTATATATTCATTTTAATAGATACGTTTCTGATTATCCGCTAGCATACCCGACAACTGATGGAGGAATCCAATGGAATATTTATTTCATCCTTCTCCGCGCCCCTCATCTCTTGAGCTATTGTCTGACGAACAATTAATAAACATCTATGAAGTGGCGCTGGAAGCCGAAGCTTCACCTGATTTTATTGAAATTATCCGGTCTGTACTCGCTGATCGCAAGCTATTAGGTTCAGATCATTATGATGCCTGATTATATTTCATGAAGAACGATTTCGCTACAGTGAAAAAGATATCCATTTCCGGACGTTAAGAAGCCATCCTCCACAATCCATGCGGGGATGGCTTCCTGTTTGTTCATGCATAATGTGCATCCATAGGTGCTACTCGATAAACTCCGTTTTGAATACATTCTCCAGCTTGCCGCCAAGCCGTTTCTTCAGCGGAACCTTAATATCGCGGCCCAGCTCCTTGAAGAAGGTGTCCGCGTCACATTTCACATTTTGTGCCATGGCAATAATAATTCCGTCGCCCACAATGTTCTGGTTCACCTCAAGCGGCACTTCCACTTCAATATCATACTTCTTGGTAAGTGTTCTGATGTATCTCGTAAAGATCTCCATCAGCTCTTCGTTGTTAAAATTCTCAATGGCTGCTTTTCCCTTGCTGGTAAACTTCATATTGACTCTCATGTTTCCTATCCCCTTTTCTGTCTAACCATTTGTAGTTTGTTTATGGATCAAGATGAATAGATGGCTGCAAGAAAGGGCAACATTATTCATTTTTGACAACAGGCTTAGCCGGTCCCCTCTTCACTTATAGACGCCCTTGATCTGCTGCACCTTGAACTGGGTGAATTCCTTCAACGCTTGAATCACCTGATCCTGGCCTTCCTCGTTCAGCTCATTAATGTACTCACGCAGCCATTCACCAAACAGGTAGGCTTGACGGTCTTTATGCGGCTGTTTGCGGAGGCTGTCCAGACTTCCTTCAAATTTGTCGTTCAAAACATCGGTCAGGTTATATTTCTCAATCTTCTCTGTTACCATTCCTGCCCCATATTCCGTTTCATAAACGATCACTTCGTCAGAATTAAAGGAAACATATGACGTTTCTTTGTCTTCCCCGGCCCTGAATTCCTTCAGCTTGTTAAATGCCGTTTCATAGATGTAATCCTGAGACTGATTATGCTGCGGCAGCTTATAACCCTGCTTCAGCGAATTAATGTATTCAATGTCAGGCATATAGTCCGCCAAATGATACATCCGGTTCTTAAGATCTCCACCAAGGGCTTCAATAATCTTGTCCAGGTTATCCTTAAGCGGAATACTCTCTCCCCGTTCAATCTTGCTGAGCTGTGAATAGCTGATGCCGCTCTTCTCTTCAAGCCCTCTTAAGGTTAGACCACGGGCTTTTCTGAAGTGCCGGATGAAATTCCCCAGCTCGTCGGGATAGTTATCGAAATCGTACATAGGAGCCACCTCTACATCTATCATAACACAGGATAACAATTTGTGTTTCATAATAACAATTATTTGTGTAAATTCTTTAGATGTTGCAGCAAGATTCATTAATATTTTTCATACAAACAAGCATATTTTTGGGACTCTAAGCCAGCTAATGTCGTTAATTCCCATAACTGAGAACGCAGCCGAACTCTTTACCTTATTCTCTCAATTCCTATACATTATTATCCGATAATAATCCGTGTACTAATAAAACCCTATCTGGAGGAAATTATCATGTCTTACACCATGGAAGTAAACGTAGCTAAAAATCAGGTCATTGTTAGAGCTTACGGTCTCACCGAAGGTGATGTACCTGGATACATAGCTGATTTCGAAAATGCACTAAAAAAACTGCAGCCGGGTTTCACCGGCGTGACTGATGTTACAGGCTCACCGACCGTGCTCTCCCCGAACGTAGCAGCTATGCTTGCTCCTACCGGCGATCTTGCCGTTGCTGCAGGTGTTGGCGGCTGGGTGTACGTTGCCGATTCCCCGGTCTGGAAAATGCAAATGAAACGGTTGTTTGGTAAATTTGCTGTACATTACCCAACCTATGAAGAAGCAGATGCCTACCTGACTAACTTGTCTAAGCAGTCACTTAACTAAGATCAATTGCAACGCTGCGATCCCCGGCCGTAACTGGCCTGGGATCTTTTTTTATAGCATGAAAAGAAGATAGCCGCTTATCTCCATTCTGACAGCAACCGATATAACTTATATATGGTAATTTATATCTTTCTTAGGAGGTATTCTTGTGTCATCCATTTCTTCAACTTCGTCTCAATTCATTAGTCCCATTTCCTCTGCCAGTCACCAGTTCAAGACCAATTCCCGGGACAAAGAAATTCAGGGTCTGCTCGACCAGAAGTCCAGGCTGAATGAACAGATAGAGACCGTCAGATCCAATGAGAATATGGATAAAAAGCTGAAGCAGGAGCGGGTTCAATCTTTAAAGTCATCGATTCAGGAAATTGATGCCCAAATCGCACAGATTAGAGCCGAGGTAATGCAGGAAAAAATCGAGAACAGCAAAATCGAACAGAAGGAAGCTCCAAAAAAGCAGGCAAATGCAGTTCCTACTACAGACATCAGCGCTGAGTCGATGGGAGCGTTAATCAAAAACAGCACCACGTACGACCAGTTAGGGAAACTTGTACAACTAGGCAAGCGGCTTGAACGTGAAATTAACCCTATCCAAAGCGAGATCAAGACAGAGCGGGACCGTTTGGCCTTTAACCCTACAAATGACGTTGGCAGGCCAATGATGCTGGAGAACGCAGAGCGTGTTGTATTGCAAGGCAAACGGGAGCAAATTCTGGATATTAAGTCCACTGTCCGCGGGATCGACAGCAAGATTGGAGACTTAGTATCGGAACTGAATGAGAGCAGCGAAACATCAGTTAAGACCAAGAATGTTCCAGGTTCACTATCTCCTGCTGAGGAAAAAACTGGGGAAATACATAAATCATCAAAAAATAAAGATCAAAGCGGCTCCGGCGAAACAGCTGCTACAGAAAACACATCTGCTTCAGCATCCGGCTCTCCCTCTGCTTCAGCATCCGGCTCTCCCTCTGCTTCACCGTCGATAGATATTTTAGTGTAGGTAAGAATCTCATTAGGAGAACAAAAAGCACTCCACCTATCAGGGCTGAGCGCTTTTTGTATTTGTTTAATTATTCAGTAAACTCCGTCAATAAATCTTTAACTGGTGTTCTGGCTTTCGGTTTCGGAGTCTTGTCAAAGTAGCCCAGATGAAGTGTCCCGACAATCCGCTCATGAGACTGTATTCCTGCTTTCATGTAGAAGGCCGGGTCCAGGTTCCATTCATTCGTTTTCCAGACGGTTCCCACATGTTTTTCCCAGGCAAGCAGTTGAATGTTCTGGATTAATGCCGAGGCGGCGGAAAATGCGTCTTCCCAATATTTTTGGCGTGGATCCGCCTCTATGACTACTAACAGGTGTGCTTGGATTAGTTCGCAATATTGCTTGCGCGCCCATCTGCTCCACTTGTCAGCCAGTTCCGGCGAATAGGTATCCATTACAGCATCGGCAAAACGTGCCCTGCCGCCTGCAGTAAAGAGAATGAAACGCCAAGGCTCCCTTCTGCCGTGAAACGGAGCCCACACTGCGTTCTCTAAAATATCCAACAGCACCTCCCGCTCTAAGGGCTGTCCATTAAAATCTCTGATCGTTCTTCTCTCCCGGATTACGGAAACCAAATCAGTGTTTGTATCACCCGTATGATTTAATTTCATTTTACAGTTTCAGCGGAAGTAAGCAGTTCTACCGCTTCCTTCATTGTTTCCTGAATGGTAACGATGTCCGATCCGTAATATTTATTGGTTTCCAGGAAATGCACTTTCCCATTCTTGACCGCTTCCAGGCTGTTCCATAAACCTGATTTCTCAATCTCCTCAAAGGCCTTCCGGTCATCGCCTTCCTCCCGCACAATCACAAACAGATGATCACCCGCATATTCAGGAAGCTTTTCCAAGGATATCTCTACGGCCGAGCTGTTGGGATTCTTCTCAATTTCAGCAGCAACAGCCTTAGGTGCAGGCAGTTGCAGACTGGTGCGCAGCATATATCCGGCAAAATTCCGGTTTAAATAAATCCGCAGGCGGCCCTTCTCAACACGGAAGATAGATACGGTTTCATCACCAATGACTGATTTCAACTGCTCACGCGCAAGCTCGGCCTCTTGTTCGTATCCGGCAATCCATGCCTCCGCTTTCTCCGTTTGGCCGACCAGCTTCCCTAGTTTAGTGAAGATCCCATAAATGGGATCCTGGTCAAATGAGAGGTAAAATACGGGTGCAATCTGAGTGATCTGCTCCATTTGTTCCGGGTAAATCTCCTGAAAAATGGTCGGAGCGACCACAAGATCGGGATTAAGCTCCAATATCTTTTCCGGATTTGGCGGATCTCCGATCTGTTCCACGCCTTCCATCTCATCAAGTGTATATATAACCTTAAATCCGTTATCGCCTGAGGCAACCGGCTTGATTCCCAGCCTGAGAAGCTCGGCAGCAAACTCACCTGCCACAATCCTCTGGGGAGTAAGAGGTATCTCCATTTCTCTGTTCAAATCGTCTACAACGATTTTGGTCTGAACCTGCACCTCCGCTTTGAGTTCCTGCTGCGGGTTGGTCTGAGGCGGCTGATTAGCTGATTCCTTTGGTTTATTCCCCCCGCATGCAGACGTCACCAGCGCCAGTCCTAACAGCATAATAACGATAAAACCATGTTTTCGTATTGAATTCCGCAAATACATATGATCCTCCCCAATTTGTGATAATGATTATTAATATCATTTAATATTCTAATCATTCCACTGGGATTACTCCATGGCTGATTGTTGCGCAAGGGATGGATGATTCCGGCGCTTTAATCCCTGCAGCAGCAAACCGGCCGCCTCCTCCATCTGATTACGGATTGATATAGGATCATAAGCAAGCCAGCAATTGACATCAAGTTCATAGACCTGGCCGGTAAGCATTGCTGAGAAGGATTGAAAATGAGGAGAGGCGCAGCATTCTGTCCATCTCTGCCGCCCCCCTTCATCAGGCTGTGTCACAACAAATAAATAATCTGCTTCGTAATAAGGTATTTCTTCCATGCAAATAGCGCTGGAATGAAAGTGAATATTACACACGGACTGCAGCTCAATACGCTCAGGGGGAATCAGCTGGAGGGAGTGGTAGAGCGGGTACCCCATGTTTTGCATACCATAAATTTGAAGCAGCTGCTCTCTTACCCTTAATACCGCGACCCTGCTTTTGCCTATTCCGGCTAATCGGGCTCTTAATGTACGGCAGGTATCCTCATATTCCTTAATCCAATCCTCGGCCCCCTTCTCTTTTCCGAGAAAAGCAGCAATTTGCCTTAATTGAACATAAATAGGATCATCCAGCACATTTATATTCAGGACAGGGGCAATCGAAGCCAGCTCCTGGTGATTGTCACGGTTCATGGCAATAATAACATCGGGCTTCAATGCGGCCAGATGCTTCATATCAATGCCGGACTGCCCAGGGAGGGACAAATCCTCCACCAGTTCGCTGTTCCAGGGCACCATTTGTCCAACTACCGCAGAATCTGCTGCCACCGGAACAACGCCCAGTGCCAGACAATGTCCGTATCCGTCAAGAGCAACTATTCTGAGCTCAGGAGAACGCATATATACTGAAGGAGCCACACCTACAACCTGTTTGAACCGGCGGCTGAAATGATAAGGGTCCTCATACCCTGCATGGCGGGCCACTTCCTTAATGGAAAGCGAATTTGCAATTAGCAAAGCTTTGGCTCTTTCCATACGCAGCTGAGTGATATAGTCAGTTGGACTGAGTCCGGTGTATTTCTTGAACATACGGGAGAAATGATCCGGGTCAATCCCTGCAACAGCTGCCAGTTCCGAACGGCTAAGGGTCTGATTCAAGTGCTCTTTAATATGTGCAATCGCCTGCTTAATATGCTGGTTTCCCATTGCTTCACCTGCTATCACTGCTTATTGTGAGAATAATTCTCATCCACTAGTATAGCATAAAGATTAGTGAGTATCCCCAGCATTCAGTTGCAGCAAAACACTCCCTTCCCGGATAAGATAATCTGGAAAGGGAGTGCCGTTTATACACTTTTATGAAATTTAAGCTTACCCCTTCACGTATCCTGATCCTAACCCTTTCAAGACACCTTATGCTCAATCCGCAGCTTGTCGGCTACCATGGCAATGAATTCCGAATTCGTTGGCTTGGATTTGGAGATATTAATTGTATAGCCGAACAGGTGGGAGATGCTGTCGATGTTACCACGGGTCCAGGCAACTTCGATGGCATGGCGGATTGCCCGCTCCACTCGGGAAGGCGTGGTTTTGAATTTCTCGGCGATTGCCGGGTAAAGAGTCTTCGTGATCGCGCCAAGGATCTCAATATTGTTATAGACCATCGTGATCGCTTCACGCAGGTACTGATACCCTTTAATATGTGCAGGTACACCGATTTCATGAATGATGGAAGTAATATTGGCATCCAGGTTCTTGCCTTTGGAGAGCGGCACCACATTGCTGGATGATCTGGCAGACGAATAGCCGGACATCCCGGACATACCGGACGATGTGCTCATGCTGCCCTGAGTACCTACCAGCTGACGCACGCGGCTGGCCAGAACCTCCATATCGAACGGCTTCAATATATAATAAGATGCTCCCAGCTGAACAGCCCGCTGCGTAATGTTCTCCTGGCCGAAAGCGGTCAGCATAATGATCTTCGGCTGCGGATTCAGATCCATATCCCGCAGACGTTCCAGGACGCCGAGACCGTCCAGATGCGGCATAATGATATCCAGGATCAGCACATCGGGAATTTTACGTGCCCCGCTCAGCATTTGAAGCACTTCTTCACCATTATAGGCGATGCCCGTTACGGTCATATCTTCCTGTTCGGTAATGTACTCGGCAAGCAAATTAGTGAACTCCCTGTTATCATCGGCCAACAACACTTCAATATTCTGCACTGGCTGCTTCCTCCTTATTTAAACCGCTAAAGTAATAGCATTCATCTTCCCTCCCTTAAGCTTTCGACATGAGAGTTAAATATCCTTCTGTCGAAAATTATTTTTCTTTATTTTTTTTGAACGTTGATTTATAATTAAATATTTTGCTTCAAGTTTCGATGTAAATCGCTGGGCTTCGACAAAAAAATCTTAAGGCTAGACCGCCTTAAGATTATATGGAAGCAAATCATTTTGCCAGACTACACCGGAATCCTTGAGCATCCATTCAATGAAACACCCGTATCCGGACTTGGGATCGTTGACGAATACATGGGTAACTGCACCGATGAGACGCCCGTCCTGGACGATTGGACTGCCGCTCATTCCCTGGACAATGCCGCCGGTTTTATCAATCAGCCTTGAATCCGTAATGCGCAGAACCATCCCCTTGGTCGCCGGAGTCTCCTGCCGGGCCACATGAATGATCTCCACATTGAAACGCTCCACCTGCTGGCCGTCAACTACCGTCAGAATCTGGGCCGGGCCTTCCTTAACCTCACTGCTCATCGCCACCGGTATCGGCTCCTGGTACAGGCTATGCTCCGGGTTGCGTGTCATTTTGCCGAAAATTCCGAAATCCGTATTACTCTCCACATTCCCGAGCACCTGGCTTTCCTTAAGGAAATGAGCACGCTTCTCCCCGGGATCACCGTCCTGGCTTTTCGAGATGGAGGTTACGCTGGACTGCACGATATGCCCGCTGCCGACAACGATGGGCGTACCGGTGTTCATATCAGTAATGACATGCCCCAGTGCCCCATATACACCCTCTTTAGGCGCATAGAACGTCAGAGTCCCCACCCCTGCGGCTGAATCGCGGATGTAGAGCCCGAGCCTCCATACCTTGTCATGACGGTCATAGGCAGGCTTAAGCTGTGCTGTATGCTCTTTGCCTGCACGTTTGTACACGATGCTTAATGAATCATTGCTTTTTCCGGCATGCTCCACCAGCTTAGCTACTTTGGATACCTCGTCCAGCTTCACGCCATTAATGGAAATCATCAGATCACCGGGCATCAGTCCGCTGTTCTCACCAGGAGAAAGCTTGGACTGCTCCGATACTTCGACCAGATGATGACCAACAACCAGCACGCCTGCAGACTTCACCTTCACACCAATCGTCTGGCCTCCGGGGATCACCTTAAGCTCTTTGTCATTCCCCTTAGCCTTGACCGCACTAGGCGGCTGATGCTCCAGCGGTGCTGCATAGGTCTGAACGGGTCCCGTTATGCCTGTTAAGCTGAGAAAGAAGGCAAATAAAAGGCCGGGTATTAACTTCCTGAGGTTCGGCTTCAATGGCTGTCACGCTCCCTTTTGCTTCTTTCGCTTGACGAAAAAGGTGGTCGCCAATTGCGTACCTATAAGATAACCTTGCCCCCAGGCTTTTATTACTGTCAATCATTGTCCCGCTTAACTTGCAGCTGCCTTGCTGGCCTCGGCCAGACCGAGCATCTCCTGTGCGTGATGCAATGTTTTTTCGGTAATTTCCACACCGCCCAGCATCCGGGCCAGCTCCATCACCCGGCCTTCGGCCGAGAGGGAGTCCACTTCGGTCATCGTACGTCCGTCTTCGACTTTCTTGGCAATCAGATATTGATGGTCCGCCATACAGGCCACCTGCGGAAGGTGGGTAATGGAGAACACCTGACAGGTGGAGGACAGCTTGTACAGCTTATCTGCTATAGACTGGGCCGCACGTCCGCTGACCCCGGTATCCACTTCATCGAAGATCAGAACCGGAATGGCATCATGCCGGGCAAAAATGCTCTTCATCGCCAGCATAATCCGTGACAGCTCGCCGCCGGAGGCGATCTTGCCGAGCGGACGCAGCGGCTCACCCGGGTTCGGGGAGATCATGAATTCCGCGCTGTCGATGCCCTGCCGGGTCAGACGGTAACGCCGGCCCTGATACTCAATACCGCGCGGGTCTTCAAGGAGATCCAGCTTGACCTGAAGCGAAGTCCGTCCCATCTGCAGATCCTTCAGCTCGCTCTCCACCTGTGAAGCAAGATCTGTTGCACACTGCCGCCGTGCCTCGCTGAGCTCACCGGCTGCGGCCATTAAGCTGCTGAGCAGGCTATCGCGTTTCACTGTCAGCTTCTCAATATACTCGTCTTTATTCTCCAGCAGATCAGTCTCGCGCTGAATCTGGTCATAATAGGCCAAGATCTGCTCGACGCTGTCCCCGTATTTGCGCTTCAGCCCGGTAATCAGATCCAGCCGGTTCTCGATTTCCTCCAGCCGCACAGGATTGAATTCAATCTCTTCCCGGTAATCACGCAGCTGGAAGGCTACATCCTCCAGCTGATAATACGACGACTGCAGCTGCTCAAACACCGCCCGCAGACCTTTTTCGTCATAAGAGACTACATCCTCCAGCTTCGAGATGACATTCCCGATGGATTCCAGCCCTTGCCTGTCATACAGCAGCTCGTATGCACCGGATACTGAATCCATCATTTTCTCGCTGTGGGATAGTTTGACCCTTTCTTCGGCAAGTAATTCATCTTCTCCCGGTTTTAATCGGGCCGAAGAAATTTCCTCAAGCTGAAAACGGTATAAATCAAGCATTTGATACGCTTTTTGGCTGGAATCCTGTAATTCCCGGAGTTCTTTTTCCACTTTGGCAAAGGCCGTATATTTCTCCTGGTAGTCTGCTTTCAGCGTCCCGATAACAGCATCGCCGTAAGTATCGAGCAGTCCCAGATGGCGCTCTGCCTTCAGCAGGTTCTGATGCTCATGCTGTCCGTGAATGTTAACGAGCTGCTCGCCGATTTCACGCAGCATGCTGAGGTTGACCATCTGGCCGTTTACACGCGAGATGCTCTTCCCCTGTGAAGTAATTTCACGGCGGATCACCAAATGCTCTTCCCGCTCGCCGGCAATACCCAGCCGCTCCAGCGTATCCCAAACGGGATGGTTTGCGGGCAGGCTGAACAGCGCTTCCATTTCCGTTTTCTCACAGCCGTAACGAATGGAGTCAGCCGAGCCGCGGCCCCCGGCAATCAGGGCAAGTGCATCAATAATAATGGACTTCCCCGCCCCGGTCTCCCCTGTCAGCACATGAAAGCCGGGATAAAAATGCACATCCACCGCCTCAACGACGGCAAGATTGCGAATCGACAATGTTTCTAGCACGAATAATGCACCTCCGAAAAGATGATCGCTGATGAAAAATGATAATTATGAAATATAACCCATAATTTGTGAAATCACGTTCTTGCTGTCCTCCGGCTGACGGCAAATAATCAGGATGGTATCGTCACCTGAGATGGTGCCCATAATCTGCGGCCAGTCAATATTGTCAATCAGCGCAGCGACAGAGTTGGCCGTTCCCGGCAGGCACTTCATCACCACAAGATTACCGGAGAAATCAATCTGCACAAAGTTATCCACCAGCACTCTCTTCAGCTTCTGTGTCGGATTGTAGCGCTGATCGGTAGGCAGGGAGTATTTGTACCGCCCGTCATCCATTGGCACCTTTATCAGCAGCAGCTCTTTGATATCGCGGGATACGGTAGCCTGGGTTACCTGAAATCCGGCTTCACGCAGCGCCTCCACCAGATCATCCTGGGTTTCGATCTCCTTTTGCGTAATAATTTCTCTAATTTTGATATGCCTGTGTCCCTTCATTGTTGCCTCCCGTATTTATAAGTTGATCTCAACCCGATTCTCCATCGTCCTTGCCCAGCTTGATTACATGAACAGCGGAATGCACTGTATCGACATACAGTACACCGCTGCAATAAGGATAAATAAGCAGATATGGAAGTAATGCGTCACGAAGTCCGCTGCCCGTGAACTCAAGGCTCTTACGCGGCCGTGACAGGATGACCAGATAGTAATGCTCATCATCTTTGCTGGCAACATAATCAATAAACATCCGGCTGTACACCGGTGAACCATCCAGCTGAAAGGATAACGGAATCTTCAGCTTGCCGCCGATGATCTCGTATCCGGCATCCTCCAGCAGAGCGGTGGACGGATGCGGCTGAATCATTTTATTAATCGGCACCTTATCCCGCATAAAAGACCTTGGAGAGCCTTGCAGCCAGAGATAGATCCGGTAAACCATAAATATTGCTGCCGCTAGTATAATGAGTACCACAACGGCCTTGTCAGAGCTCGCCACTCCCATCACCTCGGTACAACTATTCGTGCGCGGGGCGGCGAAATCCTGCTTCCGGGTCCAATCAGACCCATATTTCGCAAGTAGAACGGCTACGCTGTCCTTCAAAGGACGGTATCCGTTTCAGCGAGAAATAGAAGGATACGTTATCGTGTATAACATATAAAATCTTATATTTGCAGCAAAAGAAACTCATCGCTTAGATGAGTTCCCATTGTTTGTTGCGGTAAATGTTGCATTTGCTTCCTTAATCACAGTGTCGGCAAGTGCAGCGAAATGATCCCGCTGATGGCCTGCCGGAGTCTGCAGCTCTTCCGCTGAAGTCTGATCACCGGTTTCGGGCAGCAGCCTCCAGTGTGCGAGGAATTCGATGTTGCCTTCTCCCCCTGTAATCGGAGAGAAGGTCAGGCCTTCGAGCCTGTAACCCAGCTCAGACGCCATAGACAGCACATTCACCAGCACCTCTTTGTGGACTGCAGGTTCACGTACGACACCGGATTTGCCTACCTTCTCGCGGCCGGCTTCAAATTGCGGCTTAATCAGCGCAGCAATATCACCCGGCCGGTTCAGCAGGGCAAGGAGGGGCGGCAGAATGATTTTGAGCGAGATAAAGGATACATCAATGCTGGCAAAATCCGGCACCGGGCCCTGAAGATCCGGCGGGGTCATATAACGGAAATTAGTCTGCTCCATCACCGTCACCCGGTTATCGTTGCGCAGGCTCCAGTCCAGCTGGTTATGACCCACATCAACCGCATACACATGGCTTGCACCATGCTGGAGGGCACAATCGGTGAAGCCCCCTGTAGAGGAGCCGATATCCAGCATGGTCCGCCCGTTCATATCTATGCCGAACTGCCGCAAGGCCTTCTCCAGCTTCAGACCGCCGCGGCTTACGTAAGGGTGCAGCGCTCCCTTGACTCTCAGGACAGAGCTGCGCAGCACCTTCATTCCCGGCTTCTCAATCCGCTCTTCATTGGCAAGCACCAGTCCGGCCATAATAGCAGCCTTAGCCTTCTCGCGGCTGTCATAGAAGCCTTGTTCAACTAACAGTACATCAATTCGTTCCTTAGGGTGTTCCATGTTCATCTCCCGGTAGGTTGGGTCCGGCTTCCAGCTTGAATTCAGGAGTTGGAAGTCGACTTATAGGTATAGGCGCTTAACGCCTTCATCGATCTAACACGCGAGCACACCGCTTCTACAGTAAGTCCCGTATCCTGGCGCTGCTCCTTAATGGAGCCATGCTCAATGAAAATATCCGGGACGCCCATTAAATGGACGCGCGCATCATAAATTTCTTGCTCTGCATAGAATTCAAGCACCGCACTGCCAAGGCTGCCAGCCTGGCTGGCTTCCTCCAGCACAATCATGCCCGTTCCGGCATGTGCCAGATCCAGCAGCATTCCGTTATCCAGCGGCTTCAGGAAGCGGGCGTTCACCACACCAACCTGTATGCCCTCGCGCTTAAGCAATTCCGCTGCTTCCTCCGCCACCTGGACCATAGGTCCGCAAGCTACCACTGCATAGTCATCTCCGGGGCGCAGGCGCTCCCAGGTGCCGATAGGCAGGGCACGCAGCTCTGTATCAAGCGCGACACCGGTGCCGTTAATGCGCGGATAGCGGTAGGCTATCGGGCCGTCGTTATACTCCAGCGCCGTCTTCATCATATGGCGCAGCTCATTCTCATCCTTCGGCATCATCAGCACGATATTCGGGATATGGCGCATGAAGGCAATATCGTACACACCCTGATGCGTCTCACCGTCTGCACCGACGAAGCCGGCCCGGTCGATGGCGAACATGACATTGGCATTATGACGGCAGATATCGTGGACAATCTGATCGTAGGCCCGCTGCATGAAGGTGGAGTAGACGGCGAATACCGGCTTCATCCCTTCCATTGCCAGCGCAGCGCACAGCGTAGCCGCATGCTGCTCAGCAATTCCGACATCAATCATCCGGTCAGGAAACTCCTTGGCGAACGGGAACAGCCCGGAGCCGCCCGGCATAGCCGGCGTAACGGCAATCAGACGTTTGTCCTCATGCCCCAGCTCAATCAGCGTCTGCCCGAAGACTTCCGTGTACATCGGATGGCCCACCGCCTGGAGCACCTGTCCGGATTCGATTTTGTAAGGAGAAATACCATGCCATTTATAAGAATCGGCTTCCGCCGGTTTGTAGCCCTTGCCCTTAGTAGTCAGCACATGTACCAGTACCGGGCCCTGTACGTTATCCGCCTGATGGAAGGTGTCAATCATCTTCTCCAGATCATGGCCGTCCACAGGTCCCAGATAAGTGAAGCCAAGCTCTTCAAAGAGCACGCCAGGTACCAGCATGTTCTTCAAGCCGTCCTTCACATTCTGTGCCGTCTTCGCCAGCCGTCCGCCGATTGCCGGAATCCGCTTCAGCAGGCCTTCAACTTCATCCTTGGCCCGCAGATAGTGGCGGTCCGAGCGGATTTTGCTGAGATAATTGTGCATCGCCCCGACATTCGGTGCAATGGACATTTCGTTGTCATTCAGAATGACCATCAGCTTGCGGCGTTCATGCCCGATATGATTGAGCGCTTCGAAAGCCATACCGCCGGTCAGGGCACCGTCTCCGATCACGGCAATGACCTTATTGTCCTCACCCTTCAAGTCACGGGCCATCGCCATTCCCATCGCTGCTGACAGGGAGGTGCTGCTGTGTCCGGCTTCCCAGACATCATGCTCACTCTCTGAACGCTTGACGAAACCGCATAGTCCGTTCTGCTTACGCAGCGAATCGAACCGGTCCTGGCGGCCGGTCAGTATTTTGTGGACGTACGCCTGATGCCCTACGTCATAAATCATTTTGTCCCGGGGACTGTCATAACAGTAATGCAGGGCCAGCGTGAGCTCCACTACTCCCAGATTAGATGCGAGATGCCCGCCAGTCACAGACAGCTTCTCAATAAGAAACCGGCGGATTTCCTCCGCAAGGACAGCCAGTTGCTCGACCGATAAAGATTTAAGTTGCTGAGGATCATTTATTTGTGGAAGCAGCACGAGTATTCCCCGCTTTCCTAGATGTTGTAAAATATAAACCCCATTATAACACAAACGAAACGGCTGCCGAAACACAGCCGTTTCCGAAATTCACTTAATGATCACGGGACACTAAATAATCGGCAATTTCCAGCAGCCGGGAAGGGTCCTGGAAGCCGCCTTCGAGAATTGCGCTGCGCGCTGCATCCGTGAGCGTCTTCACCTCGGCCCGCGAGGCTTCAAGGCCGATGAAGTACGGGTACGTCACCTTCTGCTGCTTGATGTCACTGCCGGTTTTTTTGCCCAGCTTGCTCTCATCGCCGATCAGATCGAGAATATCATCCTGCACCTGGAATGCCAGGCCGATGCCTGTTCCGAACCTCCGCAGCGCTTCCAGCTGAGCCTCTCCGGCCCCGGCGATTCTGCCGCCGGCCAGCAGCGAGAAGATCATCAGATCTCCCGTCTTATGCAGATGAATGTACCGAAGCTGCTCCAGATCGGTCAGTCCCTGCTCGCCTTCCATATCAGCGACCTGGCCGCCGACCATTCCGCGCGGACCGGCCATTTCGGCCAGATCCTCAACGATGGACAGCACCTGCTCAGCCGGAACCCCATATTTGCGGGAAGCCTGTACCACACTGTAGAAGGCATGTGTCAGCAGGGCGTCTCCGGCTAAGATGGCTGCAGCTTCCCCAAAGACCTTATGATTCGTCAGCTTGCCGCGCCGGTAATCATCATTATCCATGGCAGGCAGATCATCGTGAATCAGGGAATAGGTATGGACCATTTCAATCGCTGCCGCCACCGGCAGCGCCGCGTCACGGCTGCCTCCAAGCGCCTCACAGGCGGCAATGACCAGCAGCGGGCGCAGGCGTTTGCCTCCGGCCTGAAGTGAATATTCCATGGCTTCCCTGAGTGCTTGCGGTACTGTCCACTCTGCCGGCAGGATTGCCCCCAAAGCATCGGCTACCCACTGGCCTACCTCTGCTATGTACTGTTCAAGCGGTTCGCGGCGGCCTGCTTCCCCCGCCGCTCTGCCAGTCTCATGTTCAGAATGAGTCATCGCTATCGCCTTCCAGCCGGGTGCCGAAGGGCTTCTTGCGCAGCTCGCCATCTTCCACCGTAATCATCTCGATCTTGCGCTCGACCTGCTCCAGCTTGCTGCCGCAGAGCTGCGACAGCTTCATCCCCTGCTGGAATAAATCAATCGACTTCTCCAGGGGAACGTCGCCGTGTTCAAGCTCACGTACGATTTCCTCCAGGCGCTCCATGGCTCCCTCAAAATCCAGTTCAGCTTCCTTCGCCATTGTCTTTGCCCTCCTCCTTCATGCCCTGTACCTGGCAGTGCAGCATTCCGTCATTCAGTTTTATATTGACCTTATCGCCGGGCTCAACTTCCTTCAGCGATTTGATTAGCTTCTCTTCCTTCTCGTCATAGACGAGGCTGTAGCCGCGTGACATGACCTTGAGCGGACTGAGCGCGTCCAGATGGCGCAGCTCCGCAGTAAAGCGTGCGCGCTTCTCCGAGAGGCGCGCCTGCATTGCCGCTGACAGCCCGCGTGCCGCGCTGTCCTGGCGCCGCCGGGCTGCGCTGACGCTCGCCAGCGGGTGGAAGCGCTGCAGGCTCTGGTGCAGCAGCGCGCTGCGCCCGGCAGCGCGGCTGTGCCTTGCGCCGGCGGCGCGGAGCAGGGCCGCGCGCAGCATGTCCAGCCGCTGCGCATGCTGGGACAGCTGCCGGCGCGGGCCGGCCAGCGCCAGCGAGCGCTGCAGCGCCGCGAGGCGTTCGCCGCCGCGCTGCGAGCGGCGCAGCAGCCCTTGGCGCAGCCGCTGCCGGGCAGTGCGCAGCTGCCCGGCGAGCTCGGCTGCGCTAGGCACGGCCAGCTCGGCTGCGGCCGTGGGGGTTGCCGCCCGGAGATCGGCGGCAAAGTCGGCGATCGTGAAGTCGGTCTCGTGGCCGACGGCCGAGATGACCGGAATGTCCGAGGCCGCAATCGCCCGGGCGACGGCCTCCTCATTGAAGGCCCACAGCTCCTCCAGCGAGCCGCCGCCGCGCCCGACGATCAGCACATCCGCTTCGCCCATGGCGTTCAGATTCTCGATCGCCTGCACAATGGATGGCGCTGCGCCTTTCCCCTGCACAAGCACAGGGTAGAGGACAATCGCCACCTGCGGGTAGCGGCGCTGCAGGGTAATGATAATATCCCGCACCGCTGCGCCGGTCGGCGAGGTCACCACGCCGATACAGCGCGGAAACCGCGGCAGCGGACGCTTACGCTCCGCTGCAAACAGCCCCTGCTGCGCAAGCTTGCTCTTCAGCTGCTCATAAGCCAGATACAGGCTGCCGATGCCGTCAGGCTGCATATGGGTGGCATAGAACTGGTACTGCCCGTCCCGTTCATAGACAGTCACATTCCCTCTTGCAATGACCTTTGTGCCTTCCTTCGGCACAAAGGGCAGCCGCGAGTTATGCGAAGCAAACATGATTGCCTTGATCCGGCTGCTCTCATCCTTCAGCGTGAAATACATATGCCCGCTGCCGTGATGGGTGAAATTCGAAATTTCACCGCGGATCCAGACATCGGCGAGCACGCTATCCGAATCCAGCTTCATGCGGATGTATTTGTTAAGATCCTTAATGGAATAAATCTGCCGCTCCGCCGCCATCAGCCGGCCTACTTCACGCCATGGCGGCGTTTGGCCGCAATGAGCGTATTGCTCATCAGCATGGTGATTGTCATCGGTCCTACACCGCCCGGAACCGGTGTAATGAACCCGGCAACTTCACGGGCGCTCTCATAATCCACGTCCCCGGCCAGCTTGCCGGTATCGAGCCGGTTCATCCCGACATCAATAACAACCGCGCCCGGCTTCACAAAGGAAGCGTCTATGAAATTGGCCCGTCCGATAGCCACAACAAGAATATCCGCCTGACGGCTGAGTTCAGCCATGTTGGCCGTGCGGGAATGGCACATAGTCACGGTAGCATTCTCACGCTGCAGCAGCAGGGATACAGGCTTGCCGACAATGTTGCTGCGGCCGATTACCACGGCATGCTTGCCGGAAATCTCAATACCGGTCCGTTTGATCAGTTCAATTACACCGGCAGGCGTGCAAGGAAGCAGACTGTCGTCCCCGATCACCAGGTTCCCGACATTGACCGGATGGAAGCCGTCTACATCCTTCTCTACAGAGATGGCATCAATTACAGCCTTCTCTTCAATATGCTTCGGAAGCGGCAATTGCACCAGGATGCCGTCAATATCATTACGGCTGTTCAGCTCCGCCACCAGGGCAAGCAGCTCTTCCTGGCTGGTTGCTGCATCCAGCCGGTGAACCTCGGAATGGAAGCCCAGCTCGATACAAGACTTCTCTTTATTGCGTACATAGACCTGAGAGGCCGGATCTTCACCGACCAGAACGACAGCAAGACCTGGCTTTACGCCATGCTCCACTAATGCTGCAACCTCCCGGGCAATGCTGATCCGAATTTCGTCTGATACCTGTTTACCGCTGATAATCGCTGCTGTCATGTAAGTCTCTCCCCTTTTGTCTATTTAAGCTTAGTCCATTACAAATCAGCTCTAAGTGTATCCAGCTCCTGGATCATTTTGCCGAGCACGCCGTTTACGAATTTACCGGAATCTTCAGTACCGAAATGCTTGGCCAGATCAATGGCCTCATTGACCGCAACCTTGCCCGGCACATCGTCAGCGAAGACCATTTCAAAGGTAGCCAGACGCAGAATCTGCCGGTCTACCCGGGACAGGCGGCTCATCTGCCAGCCCTTGAGATAATGCTCCAGCATATCATCAATAGCCATTTTGTGCTCCCATACCCCGTTAACATGCGCGACAACATAAGCCTTCAGCTCGTTCTCGTCTGTGATGACGCGCTCTGTTTCATTCTCATCCGCCGCTTCCTCCAGCAGCATCTCTACTGCCTCGGCAACCTCCACATCATTCATTTCCATCTGGTACAGACTCTGGACAATAATCTCTCTCGCTAAACGTCTTTTCATGTGTTCCTCCTACGATCTTAACTTAACTAGCATACTTGTATTGTTATTTCATAAAGCTTACTGCTTAATTCTTCCCAAGCCCAGAAAAAAACCGCGCAGCCGTTCTTCCGCAGGTCAGCAACTCAAAATAACGGGTTCCAGGCTTCCGGGAGAAAGACTATCGCGGTTCATTTGAAAGGACGCCAGACACCGGACAGCCACGCTGCAAGCTCCTGCCACTGAAACAGGGGGCCCTGCGCGGTATCCTTTCTTTTGCCGAGCGTATATCCGATGAACACTACCAGTGCAAAGAACAGCATATCCCAAAAACCGCTAAACAAATAAATCAATCCGAGAACAGCGCCGAAGGCAACTCCGGCAATTCTCCCCCCGTGACTTCCCCATACTTCTCTCCAAGGCATAAGGGAAACCCACCTCTATTCCACTCGACTTTTGAAGCTTGGTGACTGTGTGAGGTTAGCAACATATACGGATACATCCGCCACCGGAATTCCGGTGGTTTCCTGCACGAAATCATGCACCTGGCGCTGGATTTCCGTAGTCAGCAGAGGCAGGGAATGCTCGCCGTCCACTACTGCGCGGATCATGATCTCAAGACCGGCCTGCGAAACGCGGATGCGCGACTTCAGATCACGGATCCCTTTCACCTTGCCGGCTGCCTTCAGACTCAGGTTCTCAATCGTCTCCATAGAGATTTGAATATCCCCGTATTCCGTACGCTGATCAACAGACGGCAGGGAAGCCCGGTCACGGCGCAGGGAAATGTAGAAGAAACGGATACTCAGCAGGAACAGTATTACCGCTACGGTGATTGCAGCGATATAGGCCGCAGGCCCCTCCTGAATCTCAAAGGAATCAGGAACCGCACCGCTTAAGAGGAGGATGGCAATTACAGATAGAATTCCAACACTTAAGCTGTATAGTAACAGCAAAAGCCTGTCCAGAATTTTGGCCACGAGTCTCATTACCTCCTTAACAAGTAGAAACGGCTACACCGTCCTAAAGAGGACGGTATCCGTTTCAGCGGGAAAGATAAGGAATATTTATTGCGCGAAGCATATAAATTCTTATCTTTATAAAAATCCCCACAAAGTGGTGCCTTAGCTTCGATGGCTACTCAGGTACTTTGCGGGGGCCTCAAAACATATGAATTATTAACATATTTGGTAAACCCTCGGCGTACGGCCCGGGGGTTCATGGCAAACATAAGACCCTTACTTCACGCGGAGAACCGCTTCCGTATCTTCGCTCTTGTCAACGCTTGCGTTGTTTCTGAACTGCACATCATGAATGTGCACGTTCACTTCCACAACAGTCAGACCGGTCATGGTCTCAATAGAACGCTTCACGTTGCGCTGAATCTCAGCAGCCACTTCCGGAAGCCGGTTGCCGTATTCAATGATTACGGATACATCCACAGCGGCTTCACGCTGGCCTACCTCAACCTTGACTCCCTTAGACAGGTTCTTGCGTCCGAGAAGCTCCACAATTCCACCGGCGAAACCGCCGCTCATTCCCGCTACGCCCTTAACCTCTACGGTTGCCAAACCTGCAATAACCTCGATCACTTCAGGAGCGATCTGGATTTCACCGATTTCCGTACGTTCGAATTCTGTCGGCAATGTACTCATCTTAGACTTCACACCTTTCCAGCAAAAAATTATTCTGGCCTTTCAAGAGGGCAGCTAGTCTCTGTCTCTTATTAAACATACTATATCATTTGGCGAACTTTATGACAAACAATGCAAGGCCGTCCTAAATTTCATACTCTTCCAGGAACTTGATATCGAAATTACCGTCCAGAAACACCGGATGCGTAAGCAGTTTCTGATGGAAAGGAATCGTTGTATGTATACCTTCCACGGCGAATTCGGCCAGTGCCCGCTTCATCTTGGCAACCGCCTCTAGCCGTGTCGGCGCCCAGACAATCAGCTTGGCGATCATCGAGTCATAAAACGGTGAAATCGAATAGCCCGGATAAGCAGCGCTGTCCACCCGCACACCCAGTCCGCCCGGCGGCAGGTAGAAGCCGATTTTGCCCGGAGACGGCATGAAATTGCGTTCAGGGTCTTCGGCGTTGATCCGGCATTCAATTGACCAGCCGTTAATCACTACATCCTCCTGCGTGAAGGATAACGGGTTGCCTTCAGCCACGGAGATCATTTCCTTGATCAGATCCACGCCGGTAACCATTTCCGTTACCGGATGCTCTACCTGGATACGGGTGTTCATCTCCATGAAGTAGAACTGCCCGTCAGGTCCCAGCAGGAATTCCAGCGTGCCTGCCCCGGAATAATTAACCGCCTGTGCAGCCCGTACTGCCGCCTGGCCCATGGCCTCGCGGATCTCAGATGTCAGCACAGAACAAGGCGCTTCTTCAATCAGCTTCTGGCGGCGGCGCTGCACAGAGCAGTCCCGTTCGCCCAGATGGACGACATTGCCGTGGTTATCAGCGATAATCTGAATTTCCACATGCTTCATGCCGGTGAGGAATTTCTCTAAGTATACCCCGGCATTGCCAAAAGCCTTCTGCGCCTCCTGCTGCGCAGCGGTAATCTGCTTCACCAGCGACTCTTCATCCTCGGCGATGCGGATGCCCTTTCCCCCGCCGCCTGCCGTAGCCTTGACGATGATCGGATAGCCGATATCACGGCCCAACATCACTGCTTCCTCTATATCACCGACCAGACCGTCAGACCCGGGAATAATCGGAACACCGGCCAGCTTCATCGTTTCTTTCGCTACGGCCTTGTCACCCATCCGCGTGATGGCATCCGGGGAAGGGCCGATAAAGGTGATATTGCAGGACTCGCAGATTTCTGCGAAATCCGCATTCTCAGCCAGGAATCCGTAGCCCGGATGAATCGCATCGCAGTCAGTGAGCGTAGCTACGCTCATAATATTTGTAAAGTTCAGGTAGCTGTCCTTGGACAGCACCGGACCGATACAGTAAGCCTCATCAGCCAGACGGACATGCAGGGAGTCCCGGTCCGGCTCCGAATAGACTGCAACGGTGGAAATGCCCAGTTCACGGCAAGCCCTGATAATGCGGACCGCAATCTCACCGCGGTTGGCAATCAACACTTTTTGAATGTTCATGCGTTTCCTCCCAAAGTTTAGCGAAGCTTCAAGCTCCTCATGATTGTAGCGGCAACTATTCCGCTCTCACCAGGAACAGCGGCTGGCCGTATTCTACCAGTTGGCCGTTCTCGGCCAGGACGGAGACAATTTCGCCTTTCACTTCTGCTTCCAGTTCATTCATCAGCTTCATCGCTTCGATGATGCAGACCGTTGATTTCTCGTTGACCCGGTCCCCTACATTGACAAAAGACGGGGTTTCCGGTGAAGCGGCACTATAGAAGGTCCCGACCATCGGTGAGACGATTTTATGTAATGCGCCTTCAGCGGACGATTGCGACTGCTGCGCTGCAGCAGGAGCTTCACTGACAACCGGAGGGGCAACATGCTGCAGGCTTTGCGGCTGCGGGGCTGGCGTAAAGGGATAGGCATAAGGAGCCGCCTGATGTATTACTGTTCCATCAGCTTCTGGACGATCCGGTTTGCGGATAGCCAGCTTCATACCTTCGCTTTCAATCTCCAGCTCATGTACGGAGGAGGTCTGGTCCAGCAATTTAATCAATTCCTTAATCTCGCTTAACTTGAACATTTAATAGTTCACTCCTTCAGCTTTCTCTCAAAGCCATTTTGGATACAGATATGCAGGGCAAGGGGTAACTCTGCCAGCGTATTCTTTTTTATACTTCAAGATAACTTTATGTATTATATCACAAACGCTAGAAATGGAAAGAGCCCTGGACCAGCCCGGGCTCTTTCGGCATTTTATGCTATTTTCTTATTTTTTATTCAGCCAAGCTTACTGCTCAGATACATATTGGACCTTAATCTTGTCCTGCGTTACGCTCAGTTCCTTCATGACGAGGTCCACAATGCCCACGGCCTGTTTGACATCCAGCTTATCGCTGAGCACTACGATTGTGTAAGCATCCCCTGCTTCTTCCTTCACGATGGCCTCACCGTATTTCTGCTGCAGCTGCTCTTCGATTCCGGTGATTTTGGACTCCTTCTCCTCCAGCTTGCTGAGCTGCTCCTGGGCAACCGCACTCTCCGAAGGCGACTTATCCATATCATTAATCAGCGCCAGCAGATCGTTGTGGTCCTTCAGGTTCTTCTGTTCCCGCTCATACAGATAATTGGTGAACATGCTGGTTGCCGAGACGCTCTGGGAAGCAACCTCGTCCAGAATGGCCGCATCATCCTTGACCGGAGTCTTGTCCGTGGAGGCAGCTGCCGCCTTGGTCTCTTTGCCCTTATCTGCAGAAGCCTCTTTGCCTGAATTGCCTGCTGCCGCTGTGTCTTTGGCTGTATCACCGCTGTCAGCCGTTACGGCCGCGTCTGTGCTGTCTTCGGATACTGCAGCTGCTGTTTCGTCTGTTGCTGCCTTGCCGGTCTCATCAGTAACTGCAGCAGTGCTGCTGTCATCAGCCGTGATTCCGGTATCAGCCGCTACAGTGCCGTCTGTGCTCACTTCGTTGATTACGAGCCCGCTGTCAAGGGCTGTTGCCGTTCCCCCGCCGGTTCCATCCTTCACTGTATCCACCTGGATGCTGCCTGCTGTTTCCTTAGGAATCGAAGATCCTGTATCTTCTGTGAACAAGTAGTATGCCGAGAGCACCACCATCAGGCTAAGCATGGATACGAGCCAAATCGTTTGTCTTTTGCCCTTCATTTTTATTCCTCCTAAAGTTTTGTTAGCATTTACTCCGGTGAGTCTGCTTCGTACAAAACTCACTTCGGAAGCCTACGCTTAAAGTTTTGTTAGCATCTGCTTCAGTGAATCCGCTCGGTTTGTCCGCTTGGACAACCCGTTTATGAAAGCATACGCGTGGTTTGGCCCACATATGCCTGATTTTTGTCTGCCGCAGGCAGTCTTTGCTGAATATCTATTCCTGCTTGCGCGGAACAACGGAGATGCGGTAGCTCGGTACGTTCAGCCCTTTTTCAACCGCCTGCTCAATCAGGCTCCGTACCGTTTTATTCTCCGCACCCTTGGCGACAACCAGCACGCCCCGTACCTGGGGTTTGATCCGTTTGGTTACAATCGGGGTCTCGTCGCCGGACTGGCTGTAGGTAACAATTTCCCCGTCCCTGGTGTACTGTGTGGTATGCCGTTTACCGCCGCTGGCGTCCGTTTCCTCGCTCTGCGCCTGCGTATCATTCATATTGCGCACGACCACGATTTCCTCGGTGGATTCTACAGTAACCATGATATCTACGGTGCCGACCCCGACGATTTTCTCCAGTATTTCCTTCGTCCGGTTCTCCATCGCCAGTTCAATGCTGTCGAAGGAACTTGATGACACCGTCTCCTGCAGAACAGTCTGTGCGGCCCCGCTTACCGGCGGTTCGCGCCCCGTATTCTCGTTGTCGAGCTTCTTCACATTCACGAAGGAGTTAAACAGCATAATCGCGACTCCCAGCAGCCCGAGAATGATCAGCCAGCGGAACGTATGGCTCCGCTTCGGGCTGCCGCTCCCGCCGCCGGCCCACTGCTCCAGCTTTTTCAGCCAATTGCCCATTGATTTCCCTCCTTCTGGTTATGGCCTCTTCTGACTTATGATTTCACAGCAGCGGAGCTGCCGCTTTGGATATGAATCAGCTCAGGGTCCAGGCTCCAGTTCTGCTCCAGCAGCCGGATAATGGCTTCTGCTTCGCTTGCCGCCGCCGCCTGTTCCTCCGGGCCTGTACTCCCGCCGTTTGACGGGCCGGCGCCTGAACCGGCTGAACCCGCTAAACCGCCCGGCACCGAAGCTTCAGCGCTGGCTTCCCCTGCCGGATTGCCGCCGTCCAGACTGACCTGAACCGGCTGTACCGGAGTAATCCGGATCGGATTGCCGACGGCAGCTGAACCTGCAGCTGAATCAGGGCTGCCGGCGGCAGCTGCGGCTTCAGGCAGAGCCACTGTTACAGCGGAGATCACCGGCACATTCTCACCGCTGAGTGTGCTTGTATCCGGACCCATACCCAGCGCAACTGTAACATTCACGCCGCGGATTCCGGTGCCTGCGGCAATCTGCTCCCGCATTTGTCCGGCAACCTCAGCTGCGGCCAGCTTCAGGCTCTGCTCCCGGGTACCCGAAGCCAGCATCCTGCCGTCAGCCAGAATCTGCTCCAGCGAATGGTCACCTCCGCCTGTACCTGACAGCAGCCCGCCGCTGCGGTCCTGCCGCTCCATTGCCTGACTCAGCTCAGCACCGGCATCCCCCTTCAACAGGGAGACAATCGGGCTGAGCATTGTCAGCAGCACGAGCAGGCTGAGCACCAGCCTCGCGTAGCGTTCCATGGATTTGCTGGGGAGCAGCATCTCTACAAATGCAGCCAGCAGCACCACCAGAATCAGCTCATGCAGCCATCCGCCTAACCAGGTCATGGAGCACCTCCTGAAAGTCCTGAATATGTTAATACCTGCTGCCTGCTCCGGTTATCCTCCCCATACCTCACCGCATCATCACCGTGACATTGCCCGCTGTCAGCATAATCGTTACTGCGAGGAAGAACATCAGCGAGACGGCTGCAAGTGCCGCGAAGACATAAATCATGCTTTTGCCGATCGTCTGCAGGCAGCTCACAATCGGCGTATCCCCTAGCGGCTGCATTACTGCGGCGGCCACGTTATAGATCAGGGCAAGGATCAGAATTTTGATCGCCGGGAAGGCACACAGGAAAAGGATGATGATGACTCCCGACAGCCCGATGGCGTTCTTCACCAGCAGCGAGGCCGAGATCACCGTATCGGTGGCATCCGCGAACATTTTGCCGATAACTGGAACGAAATTACCTGTAATGTATTTAGCAGCGCGGATGGTAACCCCGTCCGTAACCGAGCTGGTAATCCCCCGGACCGAAATCACACCGAGGAAGACGGTGAGCAGCACGCCCAGCAGTCCGGCCCCTATATTGCGCAACAGATTCGCCAGCTGGGTCAGCTTGTATTTCTCCGACATGGCACTGACCAGATGCAGCACCGCCGAGAAGAACAGCAGCGGGAAGACCACTGTATGAATCAGCGTGCTGACCGTATGAATCATAAACACAATCAGCGGATGGGTTACCGAGACTGTAACGATATTGCCCATGGAAGCCAGCAGCGCGAACAGCAGCGGGATCATGGCCATCATGAAATCGCTCATCCGGTCAATGGCATCCTTGGCATAGCCGATAGCGATATTGAAGCTGTTGACTGCGATTACTAGCACAACCATGTAACAGAGCATATAAGCGATTTTACTGACTGATTTCCGTTCAAAAGCGGTCTGCAGCGTCTCCAGAATCATGCTCAGCACACTGATCATTACAATCGTAACGAGCAGCTTGCCGTTATAAAGCACCTCATGCCACATGTAGGAGGTCAGGCCGGACAGGACACTTTTGAAGCTTAAGCCGTCTTCGCCTGGCAACAGCATATCCATCAGCGAAGGGGTTTTACCGTCAGGAAAAAATCCCCCGTACTCCTTCATCAGCTGATTCCAGTACGACTCTACCCCGTCCGTAGGCAGGCTCTGAACCTGCCCCTTCACCCACTGGTCAACCGGAGAGGACGAGCCCCCGCTTCCGCCAGCAGCCTGTGTCTGTGTCTGTTGTGCTTGCCCGGCCGGAGCGGCATAGAGGGTGCCTGTACACAGTAACAGCAGCAGACAAGGGAGCAGCAAGAGCAGTTTATAACCTTTTGGCGGACGAAAAATACTATGCGCCTGCATCCCGTCACCCCGCTTTCCTGTAACAGTTATCCCCGCTGCGCTCCTGCAGTTTTACGCCGGCAGCAGCTTCATCACTGTCTCGATAATTATGCTGATGATCGGCACAGCCAGTACCATAATCAGCACCTTGCCGGCCAGCTCGATTTTGGAGGCGATCGACTCCTGCCCGGCATCCCGCACTATCTGCGCCCCGAACTCTGCGATATACGAAATGCCGATGATTTTGAACACGGTTTTGATATAGATCATTTCCATTCCGGAGGATTCCGCGACCCGCTCCAGCGTCCCGAGAATCGTTCCGATCTTGCCGATCAGGAACAGGAAGATCAGAATGCCGGCTGCAGTTGTCAGCAGAAAGGCGAACACCGGTTTTTGCTCCTTCAATACAAGGATGAGGACAGTCGACAAGAGCCCGATTCCCACTACCTGAATGATTTCCATAACCTCAGCCTATTGAAAAAGAAAAATCGTTTTGATTTCCTGGAGCAGTCCGTCCAGCATGCGGATCACCATGAACAGCACGATGATAAAGCCGACAATCGTTACCCAGTGGGCGATATCCTCTTTACCCATCTGCTTAAGCACCGTGTGGATCATGGCGATAATGATGCCGATGCCGGCAATCTGAAAGATCGCGTTGACTTCAATATTCATTCCTGGCACCTCGCTAAAAGATCAAAATGACGATCAATGCTCCAAGCAGCAGACCCAGGCTTTTGCTCACTTTCTCATACTTGCCCTGATCTTCTCTGGCCGCTGTCTCCTCCTGCTTCAATTGCTGCAGAGCCAGCGCAATATGCGTGCTCTGATTCACTCTGTCACTGGTGCCCAGTGTGCAGCTGAGCTGCCGGATAATTTCCTGCTCCGCCGGCTTCAGGGCAGCCCTGCTCCAGTGGGCCTCCATGGACCGCCGTACCGCTTCCTCGGCGCTGCAGTTATACGGCTCACTCATTTCTTCAGCCGCCGTGATGAAGAAGGCCCGCAGCGGCTCCTTCATCTGCTGACCGATCCGCCGCAGCGCCTCCGGCAGCGGAGTGTAGCCGTACTGGATCTCTGTCTCCAGCCGCTGCAGCGCTGCAATCAGCGCCCGGATGTTCCGGGGCCGCTCAGCGTACTGGGCGGCTATCCTGAAGCCTGCCAGAGTGCCTGCCAGGACGATCAGCACCGCACCTGCTAGCTTAAGCATGGCGGTCACCCGCCTGCCGCTCTTCCGGCGAGATCAGCAGCAGCCCGCGCTTCTGGGCGTCGAGAATGCGGAAGGCGAGGCCGGACTCTGAGCGGTGCAGAATGACATACCGCTCAAACATCCGGTGCTCCAGCAGCCCGCCCAGCCCCGGCCGCCTGGCCAGCTCGGCCACTTCCTTGCCGTGCGCGGAGGCGACCACTGTAATGCCGGCATGCAGTGCTTCCGTTACCGCCTCCGCGTCCTCCAGCCGGCCGATCTCGTCTGCGATCAGCACATCCGGCGACAGCGAGCGGATCATCATCATCATGCCTTCCGCTTTGGGACAGCCGTCAAGAATGTCCGTCCGCGGGCCGACATCGAAGGCCGGGACGCCGCGCCGGCTCCCGGCAATCTCTGAGCGTTCATCGACGATGCCGACCTTCAGCGCCGGGCGGCTTCCTTCGCGTCCGTCCCTTCCGCCTGCCGAAATCTGCCGCGCCAGATCGCGCAGCAGCGTCGTCTTGCCGTGCTGCGGCGGCGAGAGGATCAGTGTATGCATAATCCGCTGCCGCCCCCGGTCCAGCAGATAGGGCAGCACACCGTCGGCAATGCCGTGCACCTCACGGGCGATGCGCACATTGAAGCCGGTAATGTCGCGCAGATGCTCTACCCCTCCGCCGCTTAGGACGGTCCGGCCGGAGAGGCCGATCCGGTGTCCGCCGGGGATGGTGATGAAGCCCTTGCGCAGCTCCTCTTCCATCGTATACAGCGAATGATTGCTGATCAGGTCCAGCAGCCGGTGCGTATCCTCCCGGTCCGGCCTGTAGGCTTCACCGGGAAGCTGTGTCAGAGCGCCGCCGGCACCGACAAAATGATATTTGCCGGAGTAGTTGATCTCAAGCGGCCGTCCTTCACGGACGCGGACTTCCTCCACTTTGTCCAGGAGCGCTAGGGGAAGTCCGCTGAGCAGCGCTCTTACTTTTTCAGGAAATAATAGAAGCCAATCCTTAGCCATACAAAGTACCCCCAAGCTGTCCTCTACTTACTAGCTTTACTCCATATTTATGCTTGTACCTGAGCTTTATGACTATCATCTATCATTTCTTTAAGATACCGATTAAGAGAAAAGCCACGCCGCATCCGATCCAGCCCAGCTTCCCCCAGGAGAGCTGCTCCGCCATCCCGGTCAGTCCTACTGCTGTTGTCAGAATCAGAATTGTCGGTCCGACCAGCGCCAGCCCGGAATTGACGGCAAGCGCCTTGTCCACCTGATTAAGCCGGAGCATGATCAGCGCAGCGGCAATCTCCACACTGCCCGACAGCAGCCGCAGCCCCGCCATCCAGCCCACATACTTGTCCAAACCGTTCTACCCCCTTGTCCGAATCTATGAATTACAAGCAATACATTGCAGATTAAACAAGCTGTTATCCATGGATATGCGGCAGACCGCCACTTTAGACAAAAAGAAATGAAGGAGACCCGCGGAGAATTTGGCAAGTGTGAAAGAAATCATAGTGCAGACCTATATAAAAAAATATCATCGGTATGATAAAATTATTTTTGCGCGTTCCGGCAGGAGCATAATTAAATAGAAGGGCGGGTCGCTGGAGAAACTACTGGCACCTTCCATTTCACTTCCCAAAAGAGGTGCTGCGCACCGCCGGAAGCCAGATAAGACATCGGAAAAAGAGGGGATCACAGTCATGCAAGTTCGTAATTTCGTAGTACCGCTCGTATCAGGAACAGTAGCCAGACAAGTCAAGGAAGTAGCCATCATTATTTTCTCTGCTTTTCTGGTGGCATGCGGGCTCCGGCTGTTCCTGATTCCGCATCAGCTGCTCAGCGGCGGTGTAGCGGGAACGGCCTCGATTATCGGCTACTTAACGAATCCAAAGTACATTTCGCTGTATTATTTCGCCATCAATCTGCCGATCCTGATTTGGGGATTTATCGCGGTAGGCAAAAAATATATCTGCTATAGCATGCTGTCCGTTATTTCCACCACCTGGTTCCTCACTATTATTCCTGTGGTGAAGCTGACCAAGGACCCGATTCTGGCCAGTATTTTCGGCGGGGTTATTATTGCCGGAGGGGTTGGCTTCTCGCTGCGTGCAGGCGGATCTTCCGGGGGATTCGATATTCTCGGCTCGATTATTACCCGCAAACGGGATATTCCGATGGGCACTGTGCTGTTCGTGCTGGACGGACTGGTCATCTTAAGCCTGGGCTTCTTCAAAAGCTGGGATTCCGCGCTCTATGCGATGCTGTGTATCTTCGTCAAAAGCCGGGTTGTTGATATGATCCATATCCGCCACGTCAAGCTGACCTGCTTCATTGTCACGAAGGAGCGGGAGAAGATGCTGAGCCGCCTGACCTGCCTGCCCCACGGTGTCACCGTAGTGAATGCTGAGGGCGGATACAGCCACGAAGGGAACACGATGCTGATGACGGTCACAACCCGTTACGAGCTGGCCGATCTGCGCAAGACGATTCTGGAGACCGATCCGAAATCCTTTGTTAACGTGCTGGAGACAGTTGAGATCATGGGCCGGTTCCGGCGTCTGGGTTAAACGAGGATAGTTGTATAATGTGCAATTAAAAACAGAGAAAATGGATGCGAACATCGTATAACTGTATTCCGTACAACTAAATTTGCCCAAATGGGCGGGAACCAAGGTACAAAGTCAGTTTAGTTGTACGAAATACAACTATATGGATAATCGCTAGTAAATCAGACAATATAGTTGTACAAAGTACAATTAAGCATATCGCCGATACCGTTGCCAGCCACATTTACTATGCTATGCAAAAGAGTGCTATTCTCCGCTCGCTCGGGGAATAGCACTCTTTTTGACTGACGATTATTGGTTACTAATTGATCTTTGTATCTATGTCTTATATATTGTCCGCTTTACATTGACGTTCGCGCATTGTATTCGGTTTTTCGCTCAACCCCCACATCAGTTTAGGGCTTACCGGCGGTCCTGAGGACCTCCGACGAAGGCCTGCTCAGCGGTATCCAGGTTGTAGGCAGTATGAAGCGCCTGAATGATCTGCTGCAGATTACCGGATTCAACAACGCAAGATACCTTGATCTCTGAGGTGCTGACCATCTTGATGCTCACGCCCTGGCTCGAGATGACTTCGAACATCTGGGCTGCTACCCCCGGATGACTGACCATGCCTGCACCCACGATAGACACCTTGACCAGGTTATCCTCGGAAGTCACTTCACGGTAAGGCAATTCACTGTGCAGTCCCTCGATCACCTGCTTGGCTTTCACCAGATCGCCGAGTCCTACGGTAAAGGAGAAATCAGCGGTTCCGTCCAGCACGCCGCTCTGGACAATAATATCAACGTCAACGCCTTCTCCGGCCAGCTTGCCGAATACCTGGGCCAGTACGCCTGGAACATCCGGTACCCCCAGAATACTGATCCGGGCCACGTTCTTATCATATGCGATTCCGCTAACTACTACACCCTGCTCCATGCTTGCTTCCTCCTTCACAACAGTTCCTTCATTATGATTAAAGCTTGATCTGACGACCAGCTTCACTTGATACCGTTTGGCATACTCCACCGCACGCGGATGCAGGACAGCTGCGCCCAGATTGGCCAGCTCCAGCATTTCGTCATACGATATTTCCTTCAGCTTGCGCGCAGTCTTCACGATTCGCGGGTCTGTGGAGTAAATCCCGTCCACATCCGTGTAAATCTCGCATACATCGGCTTTAATGGCAGCGGCCAGCGCTACAGCCGTCGTATCCGAACCGCCGCGGCCCAGTGTTGTAATCTCGCCATCCAGCGTCATTCCCTGGAATCCGGCTACGATTACAATCTGCTCACGCTCCAGCGACTCCAGCACACGGCGCGGAACAATTTCATTAATCCGTGCCCGGCCATGCGTATCATCGGTACGGAATCCGGCCTGCCAGCCTGTATAGGACACTGCATTCCGGCCAATCCCGTGCAGGGCGATGGACAACAAGGCTACGGAGATCTGTTCCCCGGTAGTCATCAGCATATCCATTTCGCGTGCAGGCGGCTCAGCGTTCAGCTGCTTGGCCTGATCGATCAGGTCATCTGTCGTATCCCCCATGGCGGATACAACCACAACGCAGCGGTGGCCCTCATCCTGCTTGTCTGCGATGCGCTTAGCGACACGCTGCATGCGTTCAATGTCGCCGACGGAGCTGCCTCCGAATTTCATAACATAAAGTGACAAAGTTCCATTCACTCCCTATTTCGCTCTGAGTAGTAGCTTATATTTGGTTTCCCGCTTTAACACAGTATAATACGAAAATCATAACATGCGTTAATGGTTTCACAAAAAAAACGCCCATTTTTCTCGAAGCTGTCCGAATGTCTATGGTTATATTTGAAAAAAGCCTCCGCCGCAAGCTGCGGGGAGGCCGATGAATATAACAGTTAATCCGGGACAGAACAGCTCCTATGCGCGGGAGATGTATTTGCCTTCACGGGTATCGATCAGCAGGACGTCACCTTCGTTGATGAAGAGCGGCACCTGTACAGTGTGACCGGTTTCCAGCGTAGCTGCTTTGGTTGCACCCTGGGCAGTGTTGCCTTTAACGCCCGGCTCGGTTTCTGTTACCTTCAGCTCAACGCTTGTAGGCAGGTTGATCCCGAGGATTTCACCCTGGTAGCTTACGATATTAACAGTCATGTTCTCTCTCAGGAAGTTAAGCTCCCACTCCAGCTGCTTGGCAGTCAATTCAAACTGGTCGTAGGTTTCGTTATCCATGAATACATGCTCAGCACCGCTGGCATACAGATACTGCACACCGCGGTTTTCGATGATTGCACGTCCGATGGTTTCGCCGGCGCGGAAGGTGCGTTCAACGGTGTTGCCGTTGCGCAGGTTCTTCAGCTTGGAGCGGACGAATGCCGCACCTTTACCTGGTTTTACGTGCTGGAAATCGAGGACGGTGAAGATATCCCCTTCTACTTCTACTGTCAAGCCTGTCTTGAAATCATTAACTGAAATCACTAAAAATCCCTCCTGAAATCGATGAAATAACTGAATAAGTGTGTCTTACAATACCGTATAAGCCTTAGACGAATGTGTCAGCAGCGTTATGCCGCTTTCGGTAATGACAATATCATCTTCAATCCGCACGCCGCCAAGCCCTGAGAGATAAATCCCCGGCTCCACGGTGACCACCATGCCCGGCTGGATAATCTCATCAGCCAGCATGGACAGGCGCGGGTTCTCATGAACCTCCATACCCAGGCCGTGGCCTGTGCTGTGGCCGAAGTACTCCCCGTAACCGTAGCGGGCAATAATGTCCCGCGCCAGAGCGTCACATTCACGCCCGGTCATACCGGGTTTGATATGCGCCAGTGCATGCATCTGTGCCTCCAGCACGATATCATAGATTTCCTTCAGCTTGGGATCAGGTGATCCCAAAGCAATCGTACGTGTTACATCCGAGCAGTAGCCGTCCAGCAGTGCACCGAAATCGAAGGTAACGAATTCGTTGTTTCCGATAACCTTGCTGCTTGCAACACCATGCGGCATCGCCGAGCGCTCGCCGGAAGCGACAATGGTATCGAACGAGGATGAGGTTGCTCCATGGGTACGCATGTAGAATTCCATTTCCAGATCCACATCACGTTCGGTCATGCCGGGCTTGATTACATTCAGAATATGACTGAAGGTGGCGTCGGCCAGATCGGCTGCCCGCTGCATTACAGCCAGCTCTTCCTCATCCTTGAACATACGCAGGTTCTCTACAGCCTTGGATACCGGAACCAGAACAACCGGCTGCAGAGCCGCTGCATAGGCAGTATACGCGCTGAAGGATACCTCATCCTGCTCAAAGCCGAGACGGACTTGTCCGCTCTGCGGCAGCAGCTCACGCACGGTATCAATGAACTTCGCTCCATGCTGAACGACCTTCATTCCGGTGACCTGTTCCGAGGCCTGTGTCATATACCTGAAGTCAGTCAGCAGATAACTGTCATCACCGGTAACCAGAACATAGCCGGAAGAGCCGGTGAATCCGCTCAAATAACGGCGGTTATAGCCGCTGGTAATTAACATCGCATCCAATCCCTGTTCCTGCAAAACCGTACGCAGCTTGGAGACGCGCTTGTTGCCCATTTTCATTCTCCTCTCGAAATAGCCACATTGTATTTTAACATAGTGGCATGCCACCTGAGAAGTTTTTTCGGGCGCTCAGGCAAGCTTTGTCTGCTGTTCGCGTTTCCGCTCATCCGTGTACTCAATTGCCGCTGTATATCCGATGAATAATCCCCAGATCAGGAAGAGGCAAAATTCACTGATTACCGAATTCCAGGGAAGCCTAAAGGGGGGCTGCATCAGGAACATCCATGAACCGGCCAGGAACAGCGCTGACCACCAGAGCACGCCATAAATCATACCCGGCCAAGGTCCCTTCAGCCTGCGGAAGATGAGCACATAGAGCAGGGATACTATGACGGAGAAGGCAATAAAGGATAGATATCCGAGCAGATGCCCGGCGGGCGTTAACAGGAAATCATGCTTGAAAAAAGGCTCGAGCAAAAAACCCGGGATGACCTTGGTGAAATGGAAGACATACATCAGCCAGCGTACCCCTCCCCAGATTAATCCGGCGAAAAAACCAAGCTCCATGGCAAAATACCACGGGTTCGTATGGACCGACTTTTGCTTGCTGGAAGAACTCATAGAACTGCCTCGCTTTCAGTATTGGGTTATTCCGGCTTCCGCTTCCTCTCTCTTGACTAGTATGTACAGCAAAAGGCAATCCAACTAGTAATGTGCTTAAAAATTAGTTACAATGTAATAAATAAACTACATTAATACACGGGAAGGTGAATTGGTTGTCCCAGGAAACTCCCAGTTACGGCGGCCAAGCCGTCATTGAAGGCGTAATGTTCGGCGGCAAGCATATCAACGTAACAGCCGTAAGAAGGAAGAATCAGGAAATCACATTTTTGGAGGTGCCGAAGAGCGATAAGAGCTGGGTTATCAAGCTGCGCAAGATTCCATTGCTTCGCGGCATTGTCAGTATTATAGATTCCAGCGCCAAAGGCTCGAAGCATCTGAACTATTCGGCTGAATCCTATGCCGAGGATGAGACGGAACCGGAAGAGCTTGCTAAGCAGCAAGAGAAGAACAAAGACAAGAAGAAGGATGAAGGCTGGAGCCTGGGTATGATTTTCGGCGTAGCTGTCATGGGTATTCTATCGTTCCTTTTCGGTAAGCTTATATTCACACTGGTTCCGGTATTCGTGGAAGATTTTTTATTCCGCGATGCATTTGACAACTATGTTCTGCACAACCTGGTTGAAGGCGGGATTAAGCTGGTTCTCCTGCTCGTCTATCTCTGGGGGATCTCGCAGACTCCGGTCATCAAACGGCTTTTCCAGTATCACGGTGCCGAGCATAAGGTTATCAGTGCTTTTGAAGCCGGTGAAGAACTGACCGTAGAGAACGTACAGAAATACAGCCGTCTGCATTACCGCTGCGGAAGCAGCTTCATGATGCTGACCATTATCCTCGGTGTTATCATCTACTCTGTCGTACCATGGGATAATCTGGTGGAACGGGTGCTGCAGCGCATTATTCTGCTGCCGGTAGTCATCGGGATCTCATTTGAGGTGCTGAAGGGTACCAATGCGGTAAGAGACAGGGCTTTCCTTAAGTATTTGGGGTATCCGGGCCTGTGGCTTCAGCTGCTGACTACTAAGGAACCTAAGGACGATATGGTTGAGGTGTCCATCGCCTCGTTCAACCGGATGCGGGAGCTCGATGCCGCAATTGAAGCAAGAGGATATTCTGAGGCAAGTGTGTCCGGCGGCATTTTAGATCCTGCGAAAGGATGAGTGGCCATTGATCAGACATGCTTTGGTTTTTTGGATTTCTATAGTTCTTGCAGTCTGGGGGCTGGTAACTGATTTTATGATTCGCGGACTGTCTGCACTATCCGTGTTCATTCTCCCGCTGATCCTGGTTGCCCTGCTGTACTACGCTTTCCGGTCAATGCCGGGCAGAACCTCAGGCGGGCGTTCCCGCACCAAAGTCAAACCGTCGGCGAAGACGATGTCCAAGGTCGCGGGCATCCGCAAAACCCAGGCCTCACCCGGCAAGCGCAAGAGCTATCCGTTCCAGGTGATCGAAGGCAGCAAGGGTAAAAACGACGATCAGCTTCCCAAATATCATTGAACCCCGGTTCAAAGCAGCAAAAGGCATCCCGCGTTGTTATACAATGTGCGGGATGCCTTTTTATATTACTTTGTGGAACCAGTCATCAATACAGTTTGGGCTATTGTTTCTTCCCCGGCGAAGCCGGAAACCTCATCTGGTAGGGCCGCCAGTTCTTGAAAAATTCGGCTCCGGCCTGCAGCCCTGCATTATAGACGGCTTCACTCTGCTCAGGGGAAATGTGAAACTGGGTGGTAGAAATACCAAGTGTGGGAATTTTGACCGTCCGCACGAATTTATCCGTCTCAATATAACGCTCGTCATGCGCGGAGAGCATCGTTCCTACCATCGCCTGCAGCATACTGAACGGCCCCGTGATGCGGTGCGGCTGCGGCTGCGCCTTCCCGATCAGCTGGTAGCCCACCGTAGGTGTCCTCCGCTCAGGTGACGCGAAGCCGTTCTTCTTCTCGTCAAACAGCCATAACGGAAAGTTGCTCAGCATCCCGCCGTCCACCATATAGACAAACTGCTCGGTGAAGGCTCTGCCTTTGGCGGCAGCCCCGGACAGCCGCAGCATCACCGGATCGAAGAAATAAGGAATGCTGCAGCTCATCCGCACAGCTTTGGCCACCTCAAAGGAATCTGCTGAAATCCCGTATAATGCCAGATCATCCGGCAGCACAACAATTCTGCCATTGGTAATATCCGATGCAATAACCGACAGCTTCCCCTGCGGCAGATCACTGAAAGTATTCACGCCTTTCTCATGCAGAAGCCCTTTAATCCACGCTTCCAGTGCCTGGCCGGAATACAGCCCTTTTTTGATCAGCACACGCACTGCCGGTCCGATTACTGCTGTATTATACAGCGCTCCGCGCTTCAGGAAGGAAGTGAAAGGCGTTGCCCTGATAATCCGGCTCAGCGCCTCCCCGTCATAGCCGGCAGCCAGCAGCGAAGCGATGATGGAGCCTGAAGAGGTTCCGGCTACTCTGCGGAAGGTCCGCCCTGCCTGCTCGGTCGCCTCTACTGCACCGGCCAGAGCAATTCCTTTAACCCCGCCTCCCTCAAACACCGCGTTAATCTCCATAACGGCAATTCCCCCGTTCCATAGATCTTATTGCTTATCTATGACCACGGGGGAATATTCATGACTCCTTATGAAGTTATGATTTGAAATAAAAGCTTAGCAGGCCTGCCAGCCCGAACGGGTCCCTTGCTACGATATCATTTGCCCGGAACAGGATGCTGCCGGACACGGCATCATATTGCTCATTATATTTCAGCTGATTGATAATCTGCTCAGCACTCTGCCATTCTGCGGTCTGCTTTGTATCCCCCACCTTGTAGGAGGCCAGTCCGGTATACAGCTTGACACCTGTGCCCGAGACTTCATTCACCCACCAGTCTACCAGCTTGTCGTACCGTGCAGCACTGAATGAGAGACTCCAGTAAATTTGCGGGGCAACATAATCCACCCAGCCATTCTGGATCCAGGCCCGGACATCCGCATACATGTCGTCATACGCCGACACACCCGCAGTAGTATCCGAGCCGGTACTGTCCGCTTTCTTGTTGCGCCATACCCCGAACGGGCTCACGCCGTAGGATACAGCCGGCTTCACTGCATGGATCTCATTACCCAGCCTGGAGATGAACTGATTGATATTATCACGCCGCCAGTCCCCTTTAGAGGTAATAGCTGTAGCATTATAGGTTTTAAATGCAGCATCATCAGCAAACGTTACGCCTGAAGGATAGAAATAATCATCCAGATGTACGCCGTCAATATCATAACCTCTTACAACTTCCATCACCGTGTCGATAATATGCTGCCGAGCCTCGGGAATCCCCGGATTGATATACAGCTTGTTGTCAGCTTTGACAATCCACTCCGGGTGCAGCTTAGCTACATGATTCTCAGCAAGGCCTTTGGTGTCCGCTGCAGTTGCTGCACGGAACGGATTGAACCAGGCGTGGAACTGCATGCCCCGGCTATGGGCTGCGCTGACCATATAGTCCAGCGGATCATATCCGGGCTGCTTCCCTTCTGTACCTGTCAGTACCTTAGACCAAGGTACTAGCTGCGAGGGATACAAGGCATCTGCTGAAGGTCTTACCTGTACGAACACGCTGTTGAATCCGGCTGCCTGAAGCTTGTCCAGCAGGCTGTCAAACTCCTTCTTCTGCTTATCTGCATTTCCCGCAGAGGCAGTGGAAGGCCAGTCCAGGTTGTACACTGTGGACACCCAGGCGCCTTTCATCGCCTTGCCGGCCTTCACCCCGGGAATAGACGGTACGGTTGGTACAGGCACCGCCGGGGCCGTCACATCAGGTGTGGGTACAGTTGGTGCAGGAACCGTCGGTACGGTTGGCACTGCCGGTGCAGACGGACCGCCAATCTCTGCATTAGAATACAGGGCTACATGCTTGGTTGCCTGATTCCAGACAACCTGCAGCCCAAGCTGCTCACTGACGAACCGCAAAGGCACCATTACCCGTCCTTGTGTAATCTGTACAGAGGTGTCCAGGCTGACCCGGGCATCATTAACTACGGCCGTCTTACTGCCGCTGGTCAGCTTCAGCACATCATTACCTTTGCTGATAGTAGCAGTCTTGCTGGCCTGGTCCCAGATTACCCCGGCGCCTAGCCCCTTGCTGATCACCCCTGCTGGCACCATGGTAACATTGGTGCGTGTAATATACGGGGGAACATCACTGCTCAGACTTACTCCGTCCAGCTCAATTGTAATCTGCGCTGCTGCTGCACGTGCGCCTGTGGACCATACCGGCAGACATAACATGACTACCAGCAGCCCTAACATCCATTTACGGTAATTCATAATTCCTCCCCTGTTGTCTTCGTTCTGGTTTTTGCCGCAAAAAGACGGCCCTCTCGTCCTGATCAGGGAGAGAGGGCCGTCTTCTTGGGTAAACGGAGTCCTTCCTGGTATAAAAAAGGAACGTACCCGTTTTGACGTAATAAAACTGGAAAGGTTGCGCTAATCAAACAAAAACAGCCCCGATTATGAGTCGCCGGCCATTTCATGGTGAATATCGTATAAGGTTTGAAGACGGGCTTCATCGCGGCGGAAATACTCCACCAGCGTTTCGATCCGGGTGATGGAATCCCAGCTCAAATGATGCTCAATGCCTTCAACATCCTTATAAATATGCTCTTGTTGAACCCCGATAAGTCCGAGGAATTCCTCCAGCAGCTGATGGCGGTCCACAAGACGTTTTCCCACTTTTTTCCCTTTGCTTGTTAGGACAAGCCCACGATATTTCTCATAGATGAGATATTCGTCCTTATCCAGTTTTTGGATCATCTTGGTCACGGAGGAGGGGTGTACTTCCAGACCCTCGGCAATATCCGAGACCCGCGCATAACCCTTCTCATCGATGAGCTTGTATATGCGCTCCAAATAATCCTCCATGCTGGGTGTTGGCATTAACTTTACCTCTTTTCTATAATGAGCGTGGCGCCAGGGCCGAACCTTGCTCTAACAATGATACATGTTTCTGCCGCCCCTTGGCAAGTCCAACCGAACAGCCGCATCTCCGCCTAGCGATGTTTACCATGATTTCAATGCCGTGCAAACCGGCACAATAACGGTATCCTCATAGCTAAGGAGTGTGAATTCATGACCTTAATAACCCCTGAACGCCCTCCTGCCTCAAGACCGCGGAAACCTACAGGGCTGTTCATTCCGGAGCTTGTGTTCTTTGAGCCGGATGCCCTGAAATACCCCAAAGGGGAGCGGATTATGGAGTGGGTTAAAGCCCGGAATATCCCGTTCCGCATGACGACCTCGCATAACCGGATTACCAACCTGCCCGGTGAGACCGAGGCCCAGCAATACAAAATCGCCAAGCGGACACTTGTCGTCGGACTCCGCAAAACATTGAATTTTGACCAGTCCAAGCCGTCCGCCGATTATGCGATTCCGATTGCCACCGGCTGTATGGGCCATTGCCATTATTGCTATCTGCAGACCACACTCGGTTCCAAGCCCTATATCCGGGTATATGTCAATACAGGGGACATCATCGATGCTGCCAAAAAATATATCACGGAACGCGCACCGGAAATTACTACCTTCGAGGCAGCCTGTACCTCAGATCCGCTGGGTCTTGAGCATATTACCGGATCACTGGCCGAACTAATTGAGTTCATGGCTGAAGAGCCGCTCGGGCGCCTGCGTTTCGTGACCAAATACCAGCATGTCGAGCCTCTGCTTCAGCTGAAGCATAACGGCCACACCCGCGTACGCTTCAGCGTAAATGCCGATTATGTGATCAAAAATTTCGAGCCCGCCACCTCACGCTTTGAGGAGCGGATCGAGGCCGCTGGCCAGATTGCCCGGGCCGGTTATCCGCTGGGCTTCATCATCGCGCCGATCATATGGCATGACGGCTGGGAGCAGGGCTATGCGGAGCTGCTGGAGAAGCTGGCCCGGTCGCTTCCTCCGGGAACCGGCAAAGGCTTAACCTTTGAAATGATACAGCACCGCTTCACCAAGACAGCCAAGACGGTCATCGAGAAGCGTTATCCGAAATCGAAGCTGGAGATGGATATGGAGAAACGCAAGAAGAAATGGGGCAAGTGGGGCCAGAACAAGTATGTCTATCCCGACGAACAGCAAACCGCCCTGCGCGAGTTCATCACAGAGCGGATCTTCGAACATTTCCCGGAAGCGGGTATTGATTACTTCACTTAAAAAATCAGCCACTCCGGCGTGATTCCCTGCAGCCAGACTGTAATCCGGAACATCTGGTCGGTGAACAGCAGAATGCCCATGAACACCATCAGTCCGCCGCCAAGCTTCATCAGCAGACTGGAGTATTTCAGAATCTTCCGCGCCCCGCCCAGGAAAAAAGCAAGTCCGAAGAACGGCAGTGCAAATCCGGCGCTGTAAGCAGTTATCAGCGGAAACCAGGTGCCGGGATCACTGGCGGAAAGGGCAATAATTGCAGTTAAAATCGGCCCGATGCACGGTGACCAGCCTGCGGAGAAGCCGATGCCGAAGATAAATGAGCCAAGGTAGCCCGCCGGCCTCCATTTCAGCTCCAGCTTCCGCTCCCGCAGCAGAAACTGCGGCTGGAATATGCCAAGCAGAAATAAGCCCATTATAATGATCAGCAGGGCCGACAGCTGGCGGATCAGATCCCGCTGGCCGTTGAAGAATTGACCGAACAGCCCAGCTCCGAAGCCTAAGGTATAGAAGACGGCGGAGAAGCCCAAAATAAAGGCCAGCGTATGCGAAAGGGTCCGGAAACGGACCTCTTTGCTGTTTCCCCCGCTCTTCAGCTCCTGTACGGACAGGCCCGTAATATAGGAGAGATAAGAAGGATAAAGCGGCAGACAGCAAGGTGATATGAACGAGGCCACTCCGGCGGCAAAAGCAATTCCTGCATTAAGGCTGGACACTTGCGCATCTCTCCTTCCAAGTACCCGGACCGGGTCACTTCCGCATTTGCAGTATTCAAGCTTCTTATGTAGTTCCGGCTATTAGGCGGGCAGGCCCTTTTTGCCGATTAGCGTCAAGGTTAACAGGGCAATCAGCAGCAGCACAATCGTTGCCCCTGGTGCGAGGTTCCATACTCCGGCAATCACCAGACCGCCCACAACTGCAATTTCAGCTATGATTACCGAGAGCATCACCGAGGATTTGAAGCTGCGGGACAGCAGCAGGCTGACCGCTACCGGAATGGTCAGTAGCGCTGACACCAGCAGCGAGCCGACAATCTTGATCGCCGTGCTGATCACAAGCGCTGTAAGTACAGTAATCAGCATATTCAGCAGCTTCACCGGCAGTCCGCTGACACTGGCCGCATCCTCCTCGAAGCTGAGCAGGAAGAACTCTTTGAAGAACAGGGTTACCACAAGGACCACTGCAATCGTTACAATCCCCACTACAATCAAGTCTGTATTATTCAGCGTATAGATGCTGCCGAACAGGTAGCTCATCACATCTGCATTATACCCTTTGCCCAGCGTGAAGAACAGTGAGGCCAGCGCCACCCCGCCCGACATGATGATCGCAATCGACAGCTCAGCGTAGCTTTTATACGCCTTACGCAGCTTTTCAATCGCAAATGAGGCGATTACGGCAAAGATCAGCCCCGCACCCAGCGGATAAAAACCGGTCAGGAAGCCCAGCGCCACCCCGGCAATCGTTACATGTGCCAGCGTATCCCCGATCATCGACAGGCGCCGCAGCACCAGAAACACGCCGATCAGCGGTGCGGTGATGCCGATCATCAGGCCGCCGGCCAGTGCCCGCTGGAAAAAATCACTAAATAGGATATCCAAGATATTATTCTCCTTTTTCAAACAGACCATTTCGAACTAATCTAGAGCTCATTTAAGACCTTTACTGCAAACCTTTCTGTAAACCCTTTTCTGTAAACCCTTTTCTGTAAACCCTTTTCTGTAAACCCTTTTCTGTAAACCCTTTTCTGTAAACCCTTTTCTGTAAACCCTTTTCTGTAAACCCTTTTCGATCCCTCCCAAACCCTCCCTTCCAAGGGAGGGCCCCAAGGGCTCCGCCCTCTGGACACCCGTTAAGGGCAACTGGCGTGAGAGTTCAGAATTCCGCTGCTTAGAGGCGTTGGTTAAAGAGCGCTTTTCCTCCCTGACGGGATACGCTTAATGATTGAGGGATCTAGATACGTCCTAAGGTCAAAAGATAAAAGCTAAAAGATAAAGAAAAGATAAGAGCAGAAACAATAACAAAAACAAGAGCGAAGGCCGTCCTATGTTGCACAATGGACGACCAATGAAATACTTACATAAACCTTATGAATTGCATATTCATAGGAAATTAAAACACTAACCCTGCAAACACGAAGCCTGGAGACCCAAAACCTATTATGCTTGATTCCACTTCGGATTCTTACGGACACGAGAGCCGTTATTTTAACAAAAAGGCTACTTTTTGCAGGCTAACGGACCGTATGGACTTCTGTCAAGAAAGTAGACTGTCACGCAACGGATTTTTTAGTGAATTGCTTAGCAAAGCGGGCGGGGGAAAGATACCCCAGCGAGCTGTGCATTCGCTTGCGATTGTAATAGAACTCAATGTATTGGAAAATAGCATCATATGCCTGTTCCGGGTTTTTGAAGCGCGGATTACAGTAGATGAGCTCTTTCTTTAAAATACTGTGCCAAGACTCAATGCAGGCGTTATCGTAGCAGTTTCCTTTACGGCTCATGCTGGATTTCATGTGGTATGTCTTTAGTTGGTCGACATATTCTTTTGAGGTATATTGAGACCCTCGGTCAGAGTGATGCAGTAGGCCCTCGCCGGGCCGCTTCGCCGTGTAAGCCGCCTGCAGTGCGTCTAAGACCAGGCTCGTCTCCATATGGTTATACAGCCGCCACCCTACGATTTCTCGCGTGCATAGATCCATGACGCTAGCTAGGTATAAGCGACCTCCACGACAAGGGATATACGTGATGTCCGTGACCCATACGGTATTGGGCTTAAGCACCTTAAACTCTTGGTTCAGTGTGTTTGGTGCAACGGGATTGCTATGCTTGGAATCGGTCGTCTGCACACGGTATGGCTTAGATACAATAGAGCGGAGCTTCATTTCTCGCATGTACACACTCACTGTGCGTTTCGTGACCGTATAGCCTTCCTGATGCAGCAGGCGGGTGATCTTCGGACTTCCATACCGTTTTTTATGATCGTCAAAATGGTACCGGATTCGCTCCATAACGGCTGCCTTGCGGAGTGCCTGCAAACTGGCTTTGGCATTGAGCCACTTGTAATATCCGCTCCTGGATACCTGTAGGGTATTGCACATCTTCTCCAAGCGAAACTCGGAGCGATGGTCCTTCATGAACTGGAATCTTAGTTCCTTGGTTTGCTGAAGATGTGCACTGCTTTTTTTACGATCGCTAGTTCTTCCTCCGTGTCAGCAAGTTGAGTGTCTTTCTCCTGAAGCTGACGGCGCATCTCTTGGAGCTCGGCTTCGAGTTCCCGTACCCGATCCATACTTGCGACCGGTTCATTCTTTAGCTCCCGGTATTGCCCCATCCACTGGTGCAGCGTACTTTTCGGAATGTCCAGCTCTTGCGCGATGTCCCCTAAGCTCTTCGTCTGTTCTTGAATGAACTTCACCGTTTGCTTCTTATATTCTTCGTTGTACCGTTGTCGTTTTTCTCCCATAGGGACGCACCTCCGTTGCTCTTATTATCCCTCCGTCCGTTAACAGTCGTCCACTTTCCATTCTAATCCCAGTAGCGCGCTTATTTCCTCTTCTGCGGGCAAAAATGAGGTAAAAAGAAGCAAATAAAGGCTCTGGTGTCCGTTAGCTTGCGAAACCTTGCTTTTCAGAAGAAATAAGGGCTTCTGTGTCCGTTACACGCGGCTGAACATCCAAAGCAAAAGAGCAAAAAACAAGAATGTAAAAGCAAGCGAGTTAGTGCAAGAGCAATGACAAGAGCGAAATCACAACAAAAAGAACTAAGAGGTTGAACGTCCAGGCCAACGGAGGCAGTATGGCTGAGCGCAAACCGGCTTTTAAAGACTAAAGATTAGTTAGTTTAAGAGAGCGTGTGCTGCAGATCCTCAGCAACGCAATCCTGAGCCTCGTGAGAGTGGCGGCAGTAGAAATTGATCTTGCCGTTCTTTTGAACCGGCTCGCTGCCCAGGTAGTTTTTGATCATATCAATATCATGCGAGACCATCAGGAAGGTCATGTGGTGGTGGGCGTGCATATGCATAATCAGGTCGAAGAATCCGGCCTGGGTCTCGGCGTCGATACCGACAGTAGGCTCATCCAGAATCAGCAGATCCGGATGGTTGATCAAGGCGCGGGCCAGGAAAACACGCTGCTGCTGGCCGCCGGACAGCTGGCCGACTCTTTTCTCCGCAATATCCTGAATCCGCATGACCTCAAGCGCATCCTCACACTTCTGGTGCTGGGCCTTCGACACGCGGCGGATCAGGTTCTTGTTGTTATACAGGCCCGACAGCACCACTTCACGCACAGTGGCCGGGAACAGGGGGTTGAAGGCATTTTTCTGCGGAACATAGCCGATCCGTTCCCAGTCCTTGAATTTCCGGACCGGCTGGCCGAATAGTCTGATCTCGCCGCTTGAAGCAGGCAGCAGACCGACAATCATCTTCAGCAGCGTGGTCTTGCCGGCGCCATTCGAGCCGATGATGCCAAGGAAATCACGTTCTTTTACCGTGTAATTCAGATTGGATATAACCTTCTGCTCTCCGTAAGAGAAGGACAAATCCTGTATTTCGATCATATGCTGATGGCAGTCCAGGGATACCGGTTGCATGTGAAGTACCGCCTTTCACTTATACTTTCCTTTTTATTGTAAGGCCAGAATCAGATTTTGCAAATTTTTCTCCATCAGCGTGAAATAATTGTCCCCGTTCTTCTCCTGGGCTTCGGTCAGCCCCTCTACAGGATTCAGGACCATCGTCTCCACACCGGCTTCACCGGCTAAGGTTTTGGCCAGCTTATCCGATACGAGCTCCTCGAAGAATATATACCGGATCTTCTCTTCCTTCACTAGTGCCGCCAGGTCGAGCAGATCCTGCCCGCGCGGCTCGGCATCCGGGGATAAGCCCATAATCGCATGCTGGGACAAGCCATAATCACGCGCCAGATAAGAGAAAGCCTGATGAGACACGACAATCTCCTTATTAGGCAGCTTGCCCAGTTCTGCGGTAAACTTGCTGTCCAGCTCTGTCAGACGGTCAGCAAGCTTCTGGTAACGCTCTTCATAGCCAGCTGAATGCTCAGGATCAACAGACTGCAGGCTTTCCTTAATATTCTTCGCCATCACGAGCGCCGATTTCGGGCTTACCCAGGTATGGGGATCTGTATGCAGACTGTCGGCTGCCGCTTCGTCTTCATGGGCATGTTCGTCTTCACCGCCATGATTATGCCCGTCCTCTTCGTCCGTCATAATCAAATCAACCCCATGGCTGACTTCCACCGACTTCACTTTGCTGTCACTGTCGAGGCTCTTCAGGAAATTAGGAACCCAGCCTTCCAGTCCGGCGCCATTATAGAGGAACAGCTGCGCTTTGGATGTATTGACGATGTCCTGGCTGCGCGGCGTCCAGTCATGGGGCTCTACGCCAACCGGAAGCAGATTAATTGCGTTGATATCTTCCCCGCCGATTTCACTGGTGAATTCATATATCGGATAAAAAGTAGTAATAACATTAACCTTGTCCTCTACAATACTTCCGCTGCTCTTCGGTCCGCATGCCGTAAGCATCAGCAGCATTATCATGGCAGCTGCAAGCAGCAGCCCTTTATTCATACGGTTCTGAAACATATTCTCTATCGGCTCCTTAAATCGTAAAATTTACTATGAGAATTATAATAGTAATCGTTACGATAAGTCAACTCTGATCTTTGCGTCTGCTCCCGCCCGGACAGAGCAAACCCCGCTGCCTAAGCATACGGGGTTGGTCTGTTCTGCTATTTGTTCAAGCTGTTTGACTCAGCTTATTTCACAATGGCTCCATTCGGCATGCTGTCCGGCACCGTAGCGATAGTCAGCTGCTCGCCCTTAGACGCTGCCAGAATCATCCCCTGCGACAGCTCACCGCGCAGCTTCACCGGCTTCAGGTTCACGATGCAGATCACCTTGCGCCCCACCAGCTCCTCCGGCGTGTAGAACTTGGCAATGCCGGATACGACCTGGCGCTGCTCGTATCCAAGATCGAGCTGCAGCTTCAGCAGCTTGTCGGCCTTCTTCACCGGCTCGGCAGCGATGACCTGGGCTACGCGCAGCTCCGCTTTGGCGAAATCGTCGATGCCGATTTCTTCCTTATGCTCCTCTTCCTCCGGATCAGCGGCAGCCGCCGCTTCCGGAGCCACTGCCGCCGCAGCTGGCGCAGCCTCTGCTGCGGCCGGCTTACCGGCTCCCATCGCTTCGGCGATGTACGCTACCTCCTGCGCCACATCGAGGCGCGGGAAGATCGGGTCGCCCTTCGCAAGCTTGGTGCCCGCTGGAATCAGGCCGAAGGACTTGCCGCTCTCCCAAGTAGTGAGCTCGCCCGGCTGAATGCCCAGCTGCTCCCAGATCTTCGCCGGAGCGCCGGTCAGGAACGGCTGCAGCAGAATGGACGCGGTACGCAGCCCTTCTACCAGATGTCGCATCACCGAAGCCAGCTCACCGGCCCGGCTCTCATCCTTCGCGAGCACCCATGGCTGGGTCTCGTCAATATATTTGTTCGTCCGGCTGATCAGGGCGCCGATGGCGGTCAGTGCAACGGAGAACTCCATTTTCTCCATCGCTTCCTCTACCTTGGCGTAGGTGCTCTCAACAGCAGACTCCAGCTCGCCGTCGAATGCAGTCACTTTACCAGCATAAGCCGGCAGATCGCCGCCGAAATATTTCTCTACCATGGCCCCGGTCCGGTTGAGCAGATTGCCGAGGTCGTTAGCCAGGTCATAGTTGACACGGTCCACGAAGCTCTCCGGTGTGAACGTGCCGTCCGAGCCGAATGGCACCTCGCGCAGCAGATAATAACGCAGGGCATCCAGGCCGTAGCGGTCAATCAGCGTTACAGGATCCACTACATTGCCTTTGGACTTGGACATTTTGCCGTCCTTCATCAGCAGCCAGCCATGCGCGAAGACCTTCTTCGGCAGCGGCTCACCCAGCGCCATCAGAATGATCGGCCAATAGATCGTATGGAAACGGACAATCTCCTTGCCGACGATATGCACATCCGCAGGCCAGAACTTATCATACAGGCTGCGGTCCTCCGAGCCATAGCCGAGTGCGGTAATGTAGTTGGTCAGCGCATCAATCCAGACATACACTACATGCTTCTCGTCGCCTTTTACCTTAACGCCCCAGTCGAAGGTCGTTCGCGATACGGCAAGATCCTCCAGACCCGGCTTAATGAAGTTGTTGATCATCTCATTCTTGCGCGATTCCGGCAGGATGAATTCCGGGTTCTCCTCGTAGAACTTCAGCAGGCGGTCAGCATATTTGCTCATCCGGAAGAAATAGCTTTCCTCCTTCACCAGCTCTACGGGATGGCCGCTGTCCGGGCTTTTCCCGCCGGTAATATTGCCGTCCGCATCCCGTTCAATGTCGACCAGCTGAGTCTCGGTGTAGAAGGTCTCATCCGAAATACAGTACCAGCCCTCGTATTCTCCTTTGTAGATATCCCCCTGCTTCAGCAGCCGGTCAAAAATATCCGCCACTACCTTCTTATGACGCTCCTCCGTTGTACGGATGAAATCATCATTGGAGATATCCAGCTTCCGCCACAGGTCCTTGATGCCGACCACAATCCCGTCAACGAACTCCTGCGGTGTCTTGCCGGCTTTGCCGGCCTTCTCTTCAATCTTCTGGCCATGCTCGTCGGTGCCGGTCAGATAACGGACCTCATAACCGCGCAAGCGCTTGTAGCGGGCCATCGCATCACCGGCCACGGTCGAATACGCATGGCCGATATGCAGCTTATCACTCGGATAATAGATTGGTGTTGTTAAGTAAAAGGTTTTGTTCTCACTCATTACATTGTCATCCCTTCGTCTATACCTGATAATCTTGACACAAGTGGAAACGGCTGCGCCGTCCTCCAGAGGACGGTATCCGGTTCAGTGGAAAGATAAGGAACATTTATAGCGTAACACATATAAATGCTTATCTTTCAAAATAGCCCCGCAAAGTGATGCTTTAACTTCGATGCTTCCTCAGGTCCTTTGCAGGGGTTCAAAACTTATAAACTCTTGAAATTGCAAAAAACTCCCGCCCCTATATGGGGCGAGAGTAAACTCACGCGATACCACCCAAAGTTCCCCGGCTCCTCACAGAGCACAGGCTTCGCCAGTCCCTTGCGGAACTGTCCATTAACGCTGGAACACGCTGTACTCTTACATCTGCCGCTATCTCCGGCTTCCGCTCGAACACAGTTCCTCCCGGACCATATTCAATCTGGCGTCCCATACCGGCTCACAGCAGTTCCCGGCTCTCTGTAATGGTTGTCCACATTTACTTATCCGTTCCTCGGAATTACACTTATTATTCAAAATATACCCATCACAGCCGCACCTGTCAAGTTGTATGCGCCGGCTCATCCCCTGTATCACGGGCTTTAGGCGGCGGCACCGGGTCAAGTCCGCCCGGATGGAACGGGTGACACCGGGCAATCCGCCGGGCAGCCAGCCATGAGCCCTTCAGCGCCCCGTGAACCTCGATCGCTTCCAGAGCATAAGCTGAACAGGTTGGATAGAAGCGGCAGGTGGCCGGCTTCAGCGGTGAAATAAACCGTCGGTACACCCGGATTGGCGCTTGTACTGTTCTGCGTAAACCGGCCATAATCAGCGGCCTTCCTTGCCGTGTGAGGCAGCCGCCGCTTCTTCCTCGCGGGTCTGTTCACAGTCCTTGCAGTACCCGAATACCTCAAATTTATGCTTGACCACCCGGAACTGGTCCGGCGTATCCGTTAAGTTCATCGGGCAGAAATGAATCGGGTAAGTCTTCATGCACTGCAGGCAAATCATATGGTGATGATGATGATCCTGGCTGCAGCTTGCTTTGAATTTGACACCCTCTTCAAAGACCACCTGCTCAAGCACACCGAGCTCCTCCATAACACGCAGGTTGCGGTAAACTGTATCAAAGCTGAGCCCGCTGTATTTGCGGCCCATATGCTCATATACATCCTTCGCCGACAAATATCCCGTATTCTCGCCAAATAATCTGGCAAGCGTCTTGCGCTGATCGGTAATCCGCAGCCCCTGCCCCGACATAGCTTCCAGTATTTGATCTGTCGACAGCATTTGCCCATCTCCCATAACATAATTCGATTGAATATCACTCCCTTAATAATGCCCGAAAAGCACTGCCCCGTCAATGAAGCGTGCCTGCAGCGCCCTATTATGCCAAAAAAAAAGCCGCTCCCTGAGGAACGGCTGTTGCTAAGATGCCTTTATTTCTTCGCCGGAAGCGGCGTGAAGACAAAGTTTACAGGCAGATTACTGCCGGAAGCTACCGAGAAGGTGATCTCAACCGGACCTTCATATTCACCGGTACGGAAGACGACAGCATTCATATCCGAGCTGGACAGGCTGCCCTTATTCGGCAGGTTAACAATCGTTCCGTTCACTAGAACAGACCCGAGATAATTGCCTCCGCGCGGATTGAAGGTAATCAGCGTGTTCGCAGCAACGCGGTCAAGGACAATTTTGTAAAGCACTCCGAAGTTGCCGGAATTGGATGCCTCTGTTCCCGTCATCGGATCAATACCGACCAGATTGAGGTCGTTTCTATTGTCCCCGAGGATCAGTTTGGATTGTGTTGTTCCGACTACATCGGTCACATTGATAATGCGGGTTGAATCCGGGTAAGTTCCCCGGTTGTGCACACCGTCACGGTCAAGAACTGGCAGTGTCGGCAGCAGCGCTACCGGATCTTTAGTTTCTTCAACCATCACTACATTGTATTGAATAGGATAGTCGCTGGTCAGGTCCGCACTAAGCGAGAGAACTTCCTTCGGCTTCATGGCAATTTTGTTCAAATCCGTCATAATCGGAATACTCTGGCCCGGCTGCAGGATGATTGAGGTTTTACTCAGACCTGTAATCATGGACTGGTAGTATTTCTGAATTGAAATTCTGCCTGTGTATTCCGGAGATGTAACCGGACCGGCAATCCCTACATAATCGGTCGTAATTGTTGCAGGATATATACCATTGTTCGTCGCAATAACATACAGCTTCTGCCGTGTGCTCATATTGTTCATATGGTGCACAAGGAAGCGTGTTTTACCGAAAGCCGTTTCGCGGTACAGTACACCTTCCGTATTCACGGTTTCGGGGCTGTTACTGCGGATCAGCGTGTAGCTATCTGACGAAAGATTGTAGTTCAGGTTAGGCAGTCCAGGAATCAAGCCTCCGTCGAAGGTGAGGACATCCCCCGGAACGGTAAACAGCTTCGCAACTTCATCCTGGGTATATAGCGTTTCGCTTGTAATGTTAATGGTCTTCTCGAACGTGCTGCTGAGTCCGTGCTTATCGGTAACAGTCAGCTGAATCGACGTAGGACCCGGGTTGAAGTAGGCAAGCGCACGGTTGCTCCAGGTGGCTGTCAGCTCTTCATATTCAGGGTCATAGCTGGTATCTGTAAGCACTACCGGCTCACCCATCTTATATTCATCTTTGTCCGTTGTAAACTGTGCTACAGGCGGCTGGTTGGGCTGCAGGACTTGAATCGTTTTGGAGACCGTATCACTTACGAGACCATTGGCATCGCGTACTGCATAAGTAACGGTGTAGAATCCCGGCTGGTCGTACATGTCGAGCTTGTTGCCGCCCCAGATTTCATCCACAATGGCAGTGCCGTTTGGAGAAGAGCTGCTGGTCACATAGTTTACCACCGTTTGACCGGCATAGATTTCAGTCGGCTGGACCGAGAAGGATGCCGTTGGCTTGGTGTTCAACGACAGAATTACACGCTTCTGCACATTGTCCACCGTGTAAGGAATGCTCAGTGCATACGTAATGGAGGTTAACGGAACCATGAAGGTGCCTTTGAACTGGTAGGCAGGGCCTTTCATTGTAACCGGGCTTCCGTTAACGGTATAGATCTTACTGTCAGTCTTAAAGCGCATAATGCTGCCGCCCTTGGTCACAATAACTTCTTTGGTCTTGGCATCGTAAGTGTAACTTACACCCACCATTTCCACCATGGCCCGGATGGATACATAAGAGACACCGTTCTTGACTGCCATCGGCTGATTAGCCGTATACGGAACTCCATTCCGGAACATTTTGTTGCTGTTCATCATCAGAATGAGCTGGCCTGCACCGGTTGCATTCACAGACTGGCCGGATGAAGGCAGGGATTGCGTCGTGATGGTCTGGGCTGAAGCAGGGTCAGGAGTAACTGACGGTATTGCCGCATCTGTTGGTACAGGCGTAACTGCAGGTACTGCTGCATCTGTTGCTGCCGGAACCGGTGTAGCCGCTGGTGCAGGTGTCGGCGTAGGTGTTGCCAGTGTTGTCCCTGCAGGGGTCTGGCTGGTTAGCGGCGGCAGCGGATCTGTAGGCTCAGGCTGAGCCGCTTCTGCCTGTGTGTTGTTGACTGCTGCGGCAACAGTATCTGTTGCCACCTGTGCACCGGCAGGTGCTGCAATCGCCGGAACGGCTGCTGCAGTTTGTGTCACAGCAAGCGCTGTCACTAAAATCAGTTTTTTCAAATTCATTGTACGACTCCTTCTGCTCCCATTTATTGTGTGATAAGAAGTATTTGTCTGTTTCTACTTCTTATAGTCCCCGCAAAAACGCAACCGCCCTCTTCAGGACGGCTGAATATTTTGCCACGTTCGTTTTACAAACCATAGTATTAGACGCAGGCTAAACCGAAAAGTTTCACAAAGTGTAAAGAAAGATCTATTAATATCTATTTTTTACCATAGTTCGTCCATTTCTTCAACAAAAAAACGATTGCCCCATTCGGAACAATCGTGTGCCTGCATTTACTATTGTTCTGCCTTCCTTGCTGCGAACAACATTAATGCTGCCCGGCTTCTGCTGTCTTATGCTTGTCACGATATTCCTTGGGAGACATGCCCGTCTGCTTCTGGAACACCTTGGTGAAATAGCGCCGTTCCTGATAGCCTACCCCGGAGCTGATGGCGGTAATGCTTTTGTCGCTGCTGGCCAGCATAAATTTGGCAGCTTCAATCCGCTGCTGCGTTACATATTCCACAAAGGTCACCCCGAAGCGGTTTTTGAAGAGCAGACAGAAATAGCTGCTGCTGATACCGATTTTCTGCGCTACCTCTTCAATCCCCAGATCATAATTCAGCCGCTCCGTAATATACTGCGCAGCCAGATTCATCAGCTGGTCCGGTGTTTTTTTAGCGGTATCCTCTGCTGCCGGAAGCTCCTGGAACAGCGGAATGCTGTTGTACAACTTCTCTTTATACTGCTTACTGCGAATTCGTGCACCGATCTCCCGGACTTTATTGCCCAGCTCCTCATAATGAATCGGCTTGCAGATATATTCCTTCACACCCAGGCGGATTGCTTCCCGGGCATAATCGAATTCCTGATAGCCGCTGAGCAGCAGCACTTCGCTCTCCAGGCCCATCTCGCGCAGCCTGCCGATGAAGGTAAGCCCATCCATTACCGGCATGCGGATATCGCAGAGCACCAGATCCGGCGCGTCCGCTTCAGCTATCCGCAGAGCCTCCATTCCGCTGCGGGCCATCCCCGCAACCTCCATTCCCATGTCCTGCCACGGCAGTACTTTATTCAGATTGTTCAGGATAGGCGCCTCATCATCAACCAATAATACTTTTAGCATAATGATCCTCCCCCTGGCCGTATTTAGGTATGATGCACTGGATGATTGTGCCGGTTCCCGGACTCGCGCAGATGAAAATCCCGTACCGCTCACCGTATTCTATCCGGATACGGTCTGCTACGCTGCGGACACCCAGCCCCCGCCGCTCCAGATGGATGCCATGCTCCGGCTTGCCTTCCGTCATCTGCTCTGCGGGTTCGCTCACCATATACTGGAACATCGACAGCTGGGACGAGGTCATGCCGATTCCGTTATCCTCAATCCGCAGAATCAGGTTACCCCGGTCTTCCCAGACCTTAACGCTTACAAGCCCTTTATAGCTGATGCCTTCAAAACCATGCTGAATACTGTTCTCCACCAGCGGCTGCAGTGTAAGCTTCAGAATCCCACAGCCCAGCAGCTCTTCAGGAATATCCAGCTCATAATCAAACAGGTCCTCGAAACGGAATTTCTGGATATCGAGATAGTTGCGCAGATGCTTAACCTCTTCCTCCAGCGTGATTTCATCCCTGTCCTGAATGCTGATCCGCAGAATGCTGGCCAGCCGGTACACCATCTCGCTCACCTTGCGCCCTTCATTCTGAACGGCCAGAACATTGATCGATTCAAGCGTATTGAACAAAAAATGCGGTTTGATCTGCGCCTGCAGCACCCGCATCTCGGCCTGATTTTTGCGCCGCTGCTCTTCGTGGACTCTGTTGAACAGGGAATTAATTTTGTCCATCAAATCATTGAAGCCCCTGGCCAGCAGCGTCATTTCATCGTCACCCTTCTCCTCGACCCTGGTGGTCAGATCTCCGCCCTCTACCCGGCGCATGAAGCGGACAATCACGGCGATTCCGCCGGTTATCCGGTTCATGAAGAAGAGATTGAAGATGACTGCACCCAGCAGGCACAGGAACATTACAACGACGAACCAGCGGGCGAATACCGTAACCTCATGGGATAAGGATCCCCAGGAGGTGACCGAAACGAGGCTCCACGGATAATCCTTCAGATGATAAACGGACAAAATACTCTTTTCACCATCAAATTGCGTCCTGAAGCTTTGAAAGCCGGGCTTAAAGGTAATATCCTTCGTAGTGAAAGAGCGGAAGTCCTGTCCGTCCAGCTGGCGGTCAGGGTCAAGCAGAATCATCCCGTCATCATTGACTAGCATGAAGGATACCTTCTGGTTGCTGTCCCCGATCTTCAGATTGCGGAAAATCGACTCGAACTCCCAATTCTTGATCTGGACGACCAGAATCCCGATATTCTGAAAGAAACTTAACTCCTTAATCAGCCGGATCTGTGTAAATACAGCCTCTGTTCCCGTCAGCTCGGGATACTCATGCGGCGCCAGCCATTTTGGAACCCCGTTAAGCTTCATAACCTCCTGATAAAGATCACTGCCCTTGAATTTTTCATAGGGGAGTGTACGGAAATTTTCTTTAGTGAACACCGAGACGATCTCCGAGCTGCCTTTCCCATTAAAATTATACAGAAAGGCGTAGCTGATCGACGGATGATTGTAAAGCAGACTACGGAAATTGCGCTGGCTGGCATTCAGGCTGAGCTGCTCGGCATCGGTCAAATCCTGTTTCGAAGGATCATCTGCGCTGAGCGCCATATGAAACACCGAGGTGGCAATTCCGTTGTCTGTCACATTGTCCATATCCTTGAACACATTTGAAATACTGTAACTGATCGCCTTAAGCGAATATTCGGACTGCTGGCTGTACTTCTTCTCAATTGAATTATAAGTGACGAAGAACATAATCATGCCAAGGATGAATAACGGAATGATAATCAGGCCTAGGAATGCCGTAAATAATTTATAGCGCAAGTTCATCGGCCCATGCTCCTGACATGAATAAGGTTATCCTTTGACGCTGCCTGCAGTAACGCCTTCTATAATCTTCTCCTGCAAAATAGCATAAATAATGATGACCGGAACCACGCTATAGACAATCCCCGCCGACATTTGGGCGTAGTTCATCTGATATTGGTCACGGAATTGCACCATCCCGACCGGGAGTGTGCGCAGCTCGTCATTGGAGAGAAAATAGTTCGCCAGCAGGAACTCGTTCCAATTTCCCAGGAAATTAACAATGAAGACTGTAACCATAGCCGGAACTGTTAAAGGTACAATAATTCTAGCAAAGATACCCGGAGCCTTCAAGCCATCCATGACAGCCGCTTCTTCAATTTCACTCGGTAATGAGCGCATGAACGCCGCCAGAATAATAATTGTGAACGGAATCGCATTGGCAATATAGGGAATGATTAATGCCCAGTGTGTATTCAGGATGTGCAGCTTGCGGACAATCGTGTAGATCGGCAGCATCAGCGCATTGTTCGGAATCAGCATACCGATCAGGACCAGCGAGAAGAGAATTTTGTTCCATTGCCCCTGGCGCATCCGTGTAACCGCAAAGGCAAACATCGAGGCCAGCAGAATTGATACCACTGACGACAGGATAGAAATATATAAGCTGTTAAAAAAGTATGTGCTGATCTTGGCATTCACCCAGGCTTCTACATAGTTCGAGAATTCAAAGCTTTTCGGGATGCCGAACGGATTCAGGGCAATGGCGTTATTGTCTTTTTTAACAGAAGAGAACAATACAAAGAGAAACGGAAAAAGCACAACCACCAGATACCCCAGCAAAGCGATATGCGGCAGACTTTTCTTCAAGGTGCGCGGCATCAGTATTCAATCCTTTCTGTACGACGGGCAAACAGCAGCTGGTAAAGAGCTGTAACCACGAGCGTGAACATAAAGATCAGAACTGCGATGGTATTCCCGTACCCATATTTGAAGTTGGTGATTGCATACTTGATCATATAAGTGGCCATGACCTCGGTCGAACCGGCCGGACCGCCTTTAGTCATAACGATGACGATATCAGCAGCTTTCATTGCACCGGCAATGGACAGCATGATGACAACGGAGATAATCGGCACGATCAGCGGCAGGGTGATGCGCGTGGCACGCTGGAAGCCCGTGGCACCGTCAATGGCTGCCGCCTCATCCAGTTCCCCCGGTATGGACAGAATAGCCGCCAGTACCATTACAATGTAGAATCCGGTCCACTGCCAGGCATTCGTAATCAGAATGGACAGCATGGCAAAGCGTTCATCCGACAGCCAGTAGATCGGCTCAATCCCGACCAGGCCGAGCACCTTATTGAACAGTCCGATATTCGGCTCGTAAATGAAGCCCCACAGGATCCCGATTACCGCTGTTGACATAATGGAAGGCATGAATACGGCTGTTTTGTAGAGCCCTTTCAGCTTCTTTACATTAGCGATCAGTAAGGAGAAAAAGACAATCAGCGGCACCTGGATACATACGGAGAACAGAATGAACCAGCCGTTATTTTTAACTGAAACCCAGAAGCGTTCATCTCCCAGGGCTTTTTTGAAATTATCCAGACCGGCATATTTCACAGTATCGGATACGCCGTTCCAGCTGGTGAAGCTGTAGTAGATGGAGCTGAAGATCGGATAGATGAAGAACATGATGAACAGGACCAGTGCCGGAATAACAAACAGGACGAACACCAGAGGATTTCTTAGTGCTTTATTCATAACAACCTCCACATTGCTTAGACATCACTCTCCCCCACATAGTGGGGCTTTGGCTTCGGGGCTTATTCAGGTACTTTGCGGGGGCCCCGAAAAACTAAAAGTCTTGTTTTTAAAAAAGTACCCTGGAGCAAAAGCAGGCACCAGGGTACATTCAGTTTACCGCTTCTTATTCTACTGCTGCATTCGCTTCTTCCTGAATCTTCTGCAGCGCATCGCCCATCTTCTCAGGTGTGGTCTGTCCGCCAATCAGACTCTGGATCTGAATGTTACTGATTTCTGTAGTCACATCCGCCTGCACCAGGGAGTCAAAGGCAGGGAATGAAGATTGCGAGCCGTTCAGTACGGCTACGATCTCACTCATGAGATCATCGGTAATGTTCTCGTTTAGTACCGCCTGATCAATCTTCATCGCCGGCAATACTCCATCCTCTACCAGACCGCGCAGCTGCATTTCTTCATTAAACATATTCTTAATGAATGATTTCACTGCTGCCAGCTGGCGCTCATCATCACCCGCAGTAGCAGAGAAGCCGTAGCCGTTGTTCACATCGCGCATCAGTGCAGTCTGATCGCCTACACCGCCGTCAACCGGAGGAATATTGAAGAATCCGACCTTGCCGATCAGGCCTTCACCGGATTGACCGGCTTTGAATACGGAGGATTTCCAGGTTCCGTCATACATGAGGATGGCTTCCCCACTGGTGAACTGGGTTGTATATTCAGCATACTCGAAGCCGAGCTCGCCTTTCTTGAAGTATCCTTTGTCTACCCATTCCTTGTATTTCGCGAATCCCTTCACTACATTCGCATCATTCCACTTGGCTTCGCCCGTAGCGAACTTGGCAGTTACATCCGGTCCGGCATACCGTGACCAGAGGTGGTTGGCAAGCATTAATGGTACCCAGCCAGCCTTGGAGGCACCTGCCAGCGGCACTTTGCCGTCAGCCTTAATATCTGCCAGCTGCTGTTCCAGCTCAGCAAAGGTTGTCGGTGCTTTCCAGCCCTTGCTTGTATAGTATTCTTTATTGTAGAAGAAACCTTCACCGGAGCCGCCGATCGGCAGACCGTATATTTTGCCTTCATAAGTAAACGGATCCAGGTTGGAGAACTTATCTTTAATGCCCAGCTCTTCGAGAATAGGAGTCAGGTCGAGCAGCTTACCTTCCTTGGCATAGATTTTGGAATCCGGGCTGCCGAACAGGTCGAAGATTTCAGGCGGGTTGCCTGCGGCCATTTCACCGCGCAGCTTCTCTTTACGGTTCACATCAGAATCTACACCATCCAGCTTGAAGGTGAGGCCTGGCACATCTGCCTGAACTTTGCCAACGACATCCTCCAGGATCGCCAGACGTTTCTGTTTGTCGGCCCCTACCTGGGTATGACGGATTGTCATTTCAAAAGGTTCGGCACTAACGGGTTCCTCGGTAGCTGGTGCATTTGTTGCAGCGGTTTCATTTGTTGCTGCAGGCTCATTAGTGCTGGCTGCAGTGTTGTTGTTATTGCCTCCACAACCTGCCAGCAGCGCTGAGCTTACCAGCATCAGGGACAACAACAGTGTTATACTTTTTCTCATTACGGGTGACCCTCCCTATTTAATGATTTCCCTTACAACTCTTATTATAGAAAATCACAATTGTAATCGTAAGGTTAAGATTCATCTACAATAGGGATAAAAACCTCTAATGTAAGCGAATTCAGTAAGTTTTACTGACATGACCATACCAGAATTATTCATGTTTCATTCAATCCAGTTCATAAATCTGCAATCTCATGTCACACTTCCTATACATTCGATTGAGTCCGGCTAACCCCCAAGCTAACTTTGCGCGAGCGTTACCAGAACAGCTTGCGGAACATGCCCGGACAACTCCAGCGCAATCACTGTTTGAACTGCTGTTTTACAGCACCAAAAAAGCGAAACTTCGCAGACTGGAAGCTTCGCTTTCGTTAATAATGCTATGATATTAGACCAAAGCAGTCTGCATGCGGCCTTCTTCAATCAGGCGGTATGCACGCTTCACTTCTTCGTCGGACGGCGGTTCTACACCTTCAAGCTCATAAGGGCGGCCCAGCTCCTGCCACTTATAAATCCCCATGACATGGTAAGGCAGAATTTCAAATTTCTCTACGCCGCTCAGTGTACCGATGAACCGGCCGAGACTCAGCAGATCCTCTTCTTTATTATGAATGCCGGGCACGTATACGTGGCGAATCCACATTTTACGGTTATTGTCAGATAACCAGCGGGCCAGCTTTAATGTGCGGTCGTTAGATTTACCAGTCAGCTTGATGTGCGCTTCATCATCAATGTGCTTCAGATCAAGCAGCACGAGATCAGTCACATCGAGCAAATCGCTGATCTTCGAACCGTCATTGTATCCATTGGTGTCCAGCGTCGTATGCAGATTCCAGCGTTTCTTCACTTCCGTAAACAGCTGTTTAACGAAATGAGCCTGCAGCGTTGGTTCGCCTCCAGATACAGTAAGTCCGCCGCCGGAAGTTTTATAATAATTCAGGTAAGGTTCGATTTCCGCCAGAACAGCCTCGACGGTCATTTCCTTGCCTTCATTCAGTCCCCATGTATCCGGGTTGTGGCAATATTGGCATTTCAGCAGGCAGCCCTGCATAAAAAGCACGAAGCGGATACCCGGGCCATCCACCGTTCCAAAGGTTTCTAAAGAGTGGATATGTCCTTTAAGCATAAGAGGTCATCCTTCCGAGAAAACTTTAAATTTTAATTAATTTATAACAAGAGTGTACCGCCCTCTTTCAAGGGCGGCAGCTCTTCTAGCTATTTCAGTTCTCACTTAGCAAGAACAGATCTTACATGGAATCGTGGAATGTCCGGTTAATTACATCCAGCTGTTGTTCGCGGGTCAGCTTGATGAAGTTAACAGCATAACCGGATACACGAACTGTCAGTTGCGGATAGTTCTCAGGATGATCCATAGCATCGATCAGCTGTTCGCGGTTAAATACGTTAACGTTCAAGTGCTGAGCGTTGTTGTGGAAGTATCCGTCCATCATGAATACCAGGTTGGACTTGCGGGATTCTTCGTCTTTACCCAGAGCCTTAGGCACGATTGAGAATGTATTGGAGATACCATCCTGTGCATCGGAGTACGGCAGTTTCGCTACAGAGTTCAGAGAAGCAAGTGCACCCTTCTTGTCGCGTCCGTGCATTGGGTTAGCACCTGGTGCGAACGGTTCGCCTTTTTTACGTCCATCTGGAGTAGTACCAGTTTTCTTACCGTATACCACGTTAGAAGTGATAGTCAGTACCGATTGAGTCGGAACCGCATCACGGTAAGTTTTGTTCTTGCGGATCATTGTCATGAAGGTTTCAACCAATTCAACCGCGATGCTGTCGACAGCGTCGTCGTTGTTACCGTAGCAAGGGAATTCACCTTCGGTTTCGAAGTCAATCGCAATTCCTTCTTCGTTGCGGATCGGTTTAACCTTAGCGTATTTAATTGCGCTCAGCGAGTCAGCTGCAACGGACAGACCAGCGATACCGCAAGCCATCGTGCGCAGAATGTCGCGGTCATGCAGCGCCATTTCGATACGTTCATAAGAATACTTGTCATGCATATAGTGAATGATGTTCAGCGTGTTAACGTAAGTCTTAGCCAGCCATTCCATCATTGGTTTGAAGCGTTTCATTACTTCGTTGTAATCAAGATATTCGGAAGTGATCGCCGGATATTCAGGACCTACCTGAGCGCCGGATTTCTCATCTTTACCACCGTTGATTGCATAGAGCAGAGCTTTTGCCAGGTTGGCACGAGCGCCAAAGAACTGCATTTGTTTACCGATACGCATTGGGGATACGCAGCAGGCAATCGCGTAATCTTCACCCCAGTATGGACGCATTACATCATCGTTCTCATATTGGATAGCGCTGGTTTCGATAGAAACTTTGGCACAAAATTTCTTGAAGCCTTCAGGAAGCTTCTCAGACCAAAGTACAGTCAAGTTTGGTTCTGGTGCAGGTCCCAGGTTGTACAGGGTGTGCAGGAACCGGAAGCTGTTCTTAGTTACCCGGGTTGTTCCGTCTTCAGCCATACCGCCGATGGATTCAGTAACCCAAGTAGGGTCGCCGGAGAACAGATCGTTATAGTCAGGCGTACGCAGAAATTTCACGATACGCAGTTTCATTACGAAATGGTCAACAATTTCTTGTGCTTGCTCTTCAGTCAGGGTACCTTCTTCAAAGTCACGTTGTGCATAGATGTCAAGGAAGGAGGATACGCGGCCCAGGGACATTGCCGCACCGTTCTGTTCTTTAACTGCTGCCAGATAACCGAAGTATACCCATTGGGTAGCTTCTTTGAAGTTATTGGCCGGTTTGGAAATATCCATACCATGTTCAGCAGCCATTTGCTTCAGTTCGCCCAGGGCACGGATCTGCTCGGACAGCTCTTCACGCAAACGGATTACATCTTCTGTCATGGAATCCACTTCAAGCTCGGTCAGTTGCTGTTTCTTATCTTTGATCAGGAAATCAATACCGTACAGAGCAACACGGCGATAGTCGCCGATGATGCGTCCGCGGCCGTAAGCATCAGGAAGACCTGTAATTACGCCGGATTTACGCACAGCTCTCATGTCTGGTGTATATGCATCAAATACGCCTTGGTTATGCGTTTTGCGGATGTTCGTGAACATGTCGACGATGTTTTGCGGAAGCTCGAAGCCATAAGCCTTAGTAGCATCGATCATCATCTTAATACCGCCGAAAGGTTGAATGGAACGTCTGAAAGGCGCGTCAGTCTGAACGCCGACAATTTGTTCCTTGTCCTTGTCAATGTAACCTGGTTTGTGGGAAGTAATAGTAGAGACAGTATCCAGGGAAACATCCCATACGCCGCCTTTTTCTCTTTCTTCCTTGCTGAGCTGGGAAATAATCTTCCAAAGTTCAGTTGTATTGCTTGTTGGACCTACGAGGAAATCTTCGTTTCCTTCATAAGGCTTAATGTTCTTACCGATAAACTCGTTAACGTCAACTTTTTTGGACCATTTGCCTTTAACAAAACTTCTCCAACCCGACTTTACTTCTTGTACATCTTTTTCAATCACCGACATGCTAAATCCCTCCATTTATATTTATCATATTTGTAGAGATCGCGGGCTTGAAGGTTGATCCCGTGTCTCGTGATCCCATTGTTATATTGGTTGTTATAAAATTCACAATCGCGATTTCATAACTGGGATCGTTCTTTATATAAACATTTTAGTTTATTTTCTGAAAAAGGACTGTGACAAATATCACTCTTTCGGTGATATTTGTCACTTCCATCCAGTTCCATATTAACCTATAAACTCATTCTTTGCCAAACAATCAGATGTTAGTTGTCGAATTTGCCGTAGAATGCATTGCGGTATACATCAGCAAGCTCGGATACCAGCGGCAATTTAGGGTTGGCAGTTGTACATTGGTCTTCAAATGCACGGTCAGCCAGGTAATCAACACGGGATTCGAAGTCCTTAGGATCGAAACCAAGCGCCGAGAACGATTCTTCGATACCGAGCTTTTTGTTCATTTCACGGATCGCATTGATCAGGCTTGTTACGCCTTCTTCTGTAGTGCGGGCCGGCAGTCCCAGAATGCGGGCGATTTCGGCATAACGCTCGTCAGCTACGAAGTGCGAGTATTTAGGGAACGAAGCGAACTTCGTAGGTTTCTTGGCATTGTAACGGATGACATGCGGCATCAGGATGGCGTTGGTACGGCCGTGTGCGGTGTGGTACTGGCCGCCCCACTTGTGCGCCAAGCTGTGGTTGATACCCAGGAAGGCGTTAGCGAAAGCCATACCAGCCAGTGTCGAAGCATTGTGCATTTTCTCGCGTGCCAGCTTGTCGCCGGTCAGTGCGGATTTCTCCAGCCACTGGAATACCAGCTGAATGGCTTTGATTGCCAGACCATCGGAGTAGTCACTAGCCATAACCGAAACATAAGCTTCAATCGCGTGAGTCAATACGTCCATACCTGTATCGGCAACTGCAGTTCTTGGCAAGCTGTATACAAACTCAGGATCGATGATTGCAACATCCGGAGTCAGCTCATAATCAGCCAGCGGATACTTAGTATTGTTCCCTGTTGTCTTATCAGTAATTACTGCGAATGAAGTTACTTCGGAACCTGTACCGGAAGTTGTCGGAATCGCAACGAATTTGGCTTTATTGCCGAGCTTAGGGAATTTGTATACGCGTTTGCGGATATCCATGAATTTCTGTTTCAGACCATTGAAGTCAGCATCCGGATGTTCATAGAACAACCACATTCCTTTTGCAGCGTCCATCGGGGAACCGCCGCCCAGTGCGATGATGCAGTCCGGCTGGAATCTGTTCATCATGGCTGTACCTTTTTCTACTGTAGTAGTCGAAGGATCCGGTTCAACTTCCGAGAACACTTCGATCGCTACAGGAGTCTGGCGTTGACGCAGATAGTGCTCAACTCTTTCAACATAGCCCAGTTTAACCATCATAGGGTCAGTGATAATCGCTACGCGAGTGATATCAGGCATTTTGGCCAGGTACTGAGTGGATCCCTTTTCGAAATAAATCTTGTCAGGTACTTTAAACCATTGCATATTCACTGTACGACGATTCACCCTTTTCACGTTGATCAGATTGATGGCAGTCACGTTCTGCGATACCGAGTTACGTCCGTAAGATCCGCAGCCCAGTGTCAATGAAGGGATATTAGTGTTATAGATATCGCCGATTGCGCCATGAGTAGAAGGCGAGTTGACGAGAATACGTCCGGTTTGCAGACGGTTAGAGAACTTCATGATCACTTCTTCGTTGTTCGAGTGGATCGCCGAGCTGTGGCCCATACCGCCGAATTCAACAATTTCAGCTGCACGTTCGATACCCTGATCAGCGTTCTTCACTTTGTAGCAGGCCAGAACCGGGCTCAGCTTCTCAGCGGACAGCGGATATTTAGTACCTACGCCTTCAAGCTCAGCTACCAGAATCTTCGTTCCGGCAGGAACCTGGATTCCGCACATTTCAGCAATCTTCACAGCAGATTGGCCGACAATTGCAGGGTTAACTGCACATTTCTCTACGTTCATTGCGCCGCTTGTCAGCTTGGCAGCTTCTTCTTTGTTTACGAAGTAACAGCCGTTCGCAATCATTTTCTTCTTCACTTGGTCAAAGATAGCTTCTTCAATAATAACCGCCTGCTCAGAAGCACAGATCATACCGTTATCGAAGGTTTTGGAAAGGATGATATCCGTTACAGCCTGATCGATATCAGCACTCTTCTCGATGAAAGCAGGTACGTTACCAGGGCCTACGCCGAGTGCCGGCTTGCCGCAGCTGTAAGCTGCCTTAACCATTGCCGATCCGCCGGTTGCCAGAATCAGTGCAACGTCAGGATTGTTCATCAGTGCATTTGTTTTGTCCATTGTAGGAAGCTCAATCCACTGGATGAAGTTCTCAGGTGCACCAGCTTTTACGCCTGCATCGTGAAGAATTTTGGCTGCTGCCGCACTACACTCTTGCGCTGACGGGTGGAAACCGAATATAATAGGATTACGTGTCTTTGCCGAAATCAACGCTTTAAACATCGTGGTGGATGTTGGGTTGGTTACCGGTGTGATACCCATGATAATTCCGACTGGTTCAGCGATCTTCTGGAAGTTGTCATAAGCGTTATCCTCAATAACGCCTACTGTCTTGTCGTACTTAATTCCGTGCCAGATATATTCAGTTGAGAAGATGTTCTTCGTAATTTTGTCTTCGTATACGCCGCGGCCTGTTTCTTCAACAGCCAGCTTAGCGAGGTACATATGTTTGTCGAGTCCGGCGAGCGCCATTGCGTGAACAATTGTGTTCGTCTGCTCTTGATCCAGCGCCATGAACGCTTCATGCGCTTTCTTTGCTTTATCCACCAAAGTCTGAATATATTCTTCAGCGGTGGTTTGTTTCACTTGGGCGGCGACTTCGTTTTTAACTGCCATCTCCCTCGTCCTCCTGTCAATTTTTAGGTTGTTTTTCTCTACACATTTATCTTAACACATCCTTTCCGCTTTGCATAGTGAAATCTTTCACAAAGTATAAAGTTTTTTTTGATTTGTTTTCAAAGCGCTTTCATTCGATCATATCCTAGCATTATTTCCATTTTATATGTGATTATTTATTGATATTTGTCTGAATTGCGAACTACTCCGCTTCAAATCAACCTCCAATGTGAGCTACTCTTTCCGCAATACGCTCTTACAGCCATATTTACAGGTAAATAATACCAGATATTTTTTTGAATCTTGATTTCTGCTCCTCACATTCTCCTCTTCTGAAATATAAATATAAATCTGCCTCATAGAGAAAAGTAATGCATCCGCCCACTGCCGGCTGGGAATTAGGTTGAGTTAGAGAATGAAGCTGAGGACTGGGAATCCGCTATTTGCGCAAAGCTGGCTGATTCTATACTTTGCAACAGTTCCCACCAACAAAAAGAAGGCAGGAGACTCTGTCTCCTGCCTTAACCTCAGCCGTTACCCGTGTGCCAGGCACCGGAACTATTCATTAATCAGCTTGCCGCCGGACGGAGCTGATCTTTCAGCTCCCCTACTCTACCTTGATCGTGTCGAAGAACTTCTCCTGTACGGTTTTGGCTGCAGCATCGAGCTGGGCCTTGGAATCCGTACCATCCTTGGAGAACAGCTCCTGGATTACGTTGGACATGGTTGCATAGTAGTCCTGAGTGTTGTACTGCGCTTCAGGCTTGCCGTCCAGGAGAGCCATGATGTCCGGATTGTACTGATATACAATGTCGGAGAACTTGTCATACACGGCTTTGGTCTTCTTGCCGAAATCAGAATCAGCAGCATAGTAGTCGAGAAGCGGCGGGATGAAATACTTGCCGTCCGCTTTGCGCTGCTGCAGAATCGCATCAAGCGCATCCAGGCCTTTATCAGAGAAATAATCGAAAGTAATATAACGGAACGCCATTTCCTGCTCATCCTTGGAAGCGTTCGGGTTGATGACGAGATAATCGCCGCCGAGGACGCCGGTATGCTTGCCGCCTTTTTCAGCAGCCGGCATTGGATAGGTCAGTACGTCCGCAGGCTTGAGTCCGCCCTGGTTGAGCGCCTGCTCGATAACGCCGTCAGATCCGGCCATTACCATCGCAGTACGTCCTTGCTGGAAGGCGCCTACAGCGTCACCCCAGCCGAGTGCCCAGTCCTGAGGGACAGCCTTCGCTTCCCATCTCAGCTTCTTGTAGAAGTCGAGCGCCTTCACGCCGGCCTCCGAATTGAATGTAGCTACAACCTTGCCGCCTTCAATCTTCTGGATTTCCCCGCCCGCCTCAAACAGGAAGTTGGTCCAGTTCCAGCCGGCTTCATTTCCTTTACCCATCGGGGCAATACCGGAGATGCCTTTCTTGGCATCTGCTACACCTTTAGCCGTGTTCAGCATATCATCCCAGGTCCAGTCCATTGGAGGGACAGCTACACCTTTTTCATCGAGCATCTTCTTATTGATCATAGTTGTGGTGACATAACCCTTTTGCGTTACGCCGTACACCTTGCCGTCAATAATGAACTGGTTCTGCAGTACAGGGTTGATCTGATCCTTGAATTCATAATTGTTCCACAGATCGGTAATATCAGCGACCCAGCCCTTCTCCACCAGGAATTTCGCTTCAGTCGCATACGTATTGAAGAAGGTTGGCGCTTCGTTGGCAGCCATTTTCACTCCGATTTCACTTACGTTGTACTGCCAGTCATCCTTGACAATCTCTACATTCGGATAGACTTCCTGGAAGCGTTTGATTCTGTCATCCTCCTGCGCTCTTACCTCGGTAAGGTCAGGGGTAGGATAGTGAATTTTGATCGTTACTTTTCTCTGGGTGATATCATCTGCCGGTGCCTCTGTAGGAGCCGTGGTCTCTTCTGCCGCAGTGGTAGCCGCAGGTGCATTAGTCGCCTCTCCTCCGTTTGCCGCCGGCTTGTTCCCGTTATTATTGCCGCCGCATGCGGACAATAACGATCCCGCCACCAGGAGACATGCTAGTACGCTGGAATATTTACGCATTGAAACTCCCCTTTTCAATTCATAATTAGCTTACAAATTCATCATAAAAGAGAAACCGTTTACAAACGAGGTGTATTTATATTACTTTCATGTGCAGGTTTACGATCCGTAGCAGCTTAAGACATATTCCTGCTCATCCCTTAACCGCCGACAACGATACTCCGCGCATAATAAACTTCTGGAAGACCAGGAACACCAGAATCGGCGGCAGCGACACAAGGAACAGAATGGCAAATTTGATGTTCGTGTTCAGCGCTTTTACATTAATGACATACTTATAGATAGCTGTTGCAAGCGTATATTTCTCCTCACTGTGCATGACAAGCGACGGCCAGAACCAGTCGTTCCAGGCAGTGGAAAAGATAAAGATTGCCAGCGTCGCAAAAATCGGAATAGACAGCGGAACAGCGATGGTGAAGAAGCTTCTTGGTTCAGAGGCCCCGTCAATCCGCGCGGCTTCCAGGATCTCCGGATGAATTCCGTCGAAGAAGTTCTTAAGCAGCAGGAAGAAGAACGTATTCGCCCCCGCCGGCAGCCAGAAGGCCGCATACTGGTTCAGCAGCCCCAGCTCCTTAAGGTTGACAAAGTTCGGGATCATGTAGCTTGTAGCGGGAATAAACAATGTCATCAGGAAGAAGAAGTAGAAGCCCCGCCGGAACGGCACATTCATCCGCGAGATGCTGAAAGAAGCCAGTCCCAGCACGATCAGGGTCGCCGCCATATTTCCTACAAAGATATATAATGTGTTTCTCAGGAACATCAGCAGATCAATATAATTCAGCGCATCCTTAAGATTGCCGAAATGCCATTCCTGCGGGAAGAAATGCGGCGGGAAGGAATTGACCTCGACATTGGATTTCAGCCCGTTGAACATCGTCATGAGGATCGGGTACAGCATGCTGAAGACCATCAGAAGAATGAAAAATATCATGATTCCGTATACGATTTTGTTGCCGGTTTTCTTAAGATCATGCTCCGACAGAATGCCTCTTTCTGCGCTCTTCATCCTAGTTGTCCTCCTTGTTAAGCTTGAACTGTAAAATGCCCAAACCGCCCAGAACAACGAACATCAGCATCCCCAGCGCAGTAGCCGTACCATAATCCAGTCTTGTAAAAGCATACTTCACAATGAGCAGCGCATAGGTCAGCGTCGCATTGTTCGGACCGCCGTCCAGGAGCGCCATCTGCGACTGATATCCCTGCGAGGTGGCAATCACCTGCAGAATCAGCATCAGCAGAATCAGATTGCGCAGCGACGGCAGCGTAATATGGCGGATGCGCGCCCAGACGCCGGCGCCGTCAATTTCGGCGGCTTCATACCAGTCCCGCGGAATACTGAGCACGGCAGCCAGGTAGATCAGCATCCCCGACCCGAACTGCTGCCAGGTCTCCATGAAGACCAGTGAGATCATCGACCACCTCGTATCCGTGAGGAAGGCGATCTGTTCCGCCCCTGTGCTGCCAATCAGGGCATTGATCGGTCCGACCGGATCGTAGAGCCATCTCCATAACCCGTAGAGCACAACAGCGGGCATAACATACGGCAGATATGCAGCCACCCGGACGAATCCGCCGAATTTCCGCAGCTCGGAGATCGCGATGGCGAAGGCTATCGGAACCCAGAAGCCGATTACAAGGCAGAGCAGCATGTAGTACAGGGTGTTTTTCACCGCAATCAGTACATCCGGGTCAGTAAGGGCTCTGGCATAGTTGTCCATGCCGACGAAGGTATTTCCTTTGACGAAATCCACCGTGTAGAAGCTATACAGGAACCCTTTGAAGATAGGGACCCACATGAACATAATGAAGATGACAATCGCGGGGACGAGGAACAGAAAGCCCCATAAATTCTTTTTCCAGCGGTTTTGCTTGTACGGCTTGCGCTCAAGCTCCGCCGGCGGGTGATCGTGTAACGCAGCAGACTGGTTCATGCTTGCTCCCTCATTTCTTTCGTCTTTCAGCACTTTCGCAAAGTGCCTCCTACCTTAATTGTAGGAAAAGACGGAGAGGCCGAACATGTCTAGTTCTATGCCAATCGTAAGCATTCTTACTTCTTCAGCTCGCTGGGGCTGATCCCGTAATATTTTTTGAAAATCTTGCTGAAATGCTCCGGCGATTCATACCCGACCCGCTCGGCAATCTCATACCGGCGCAGATCGGTATTCAGGATCATCTCCCGGCTGTCCTCCATCCGCAGCTTAATGACATATTCCCACAGGTTATGGCCTGTATTTTTCTTAAACAGATAACTTAAATAATTAGGGCTGACGTGATTTTTCTTCGCGACCTCATGAATAGTCAGGCCCTTCTGGGCGTAATTCTCGTCAATATATTCCTTCGCCTTCTGCACAATCAGATTACTGTGCGTATGCAGCTCTTCAGCGGAAGGCTCGGCAGCATAATTATTCCAGTTGAAATCCCCGTAGTAGAATACATAATGATCCACATGCTCCTTGTTCCAGAGAATGGCCTTCGAGGCCTGGCGGTTCAGCACATCGATGAAGCTGAGGCCTTTCAGAATCTGGCTGATGCCGATAACCGCATTAAGCTGCAGATAACGGTGGATATTGAAGTGCAGGCTGCGGCCCAGTACATCCAGCCTGCCTACCTGGCCTGTAGCCGATTCCTCATAGCTGCGTTCATCCCACTGGATAATCACTGTAATCTCGCCGTCCGGTGAATAGAATGCGGTTGAGTTCCACTCCTGGTCCAGCAGCTCCTTGGCAATATTCAATGCCGCATAGCGCAGCAGGCCGTGGTCACGGTGAGTATACTTCTGCTCGCGGTATCCTTCCGGGAAGGGCAGCTTGATTTTGAGTATGGCAAAGAACGGCCCCTGCAGGCTCAGCTCCTGCAGCTTATGCAGCCCCTCTTCTGTCCCCAGCACTGCCGCCGTCTCGGTTAGCAGCTTGTTCAGCAGCTGGCTGTACTCCGGCAGCGGCTCCTCCAGGCGGAAGCTTTCAGGGCTCCCGGCCATGTAAGTTGACAGCTCAGGTGACGGCTTATCCAGCTTAAGGACTACACTCCTTACTGAATCAAGGAACTGCTCGCTGTTCAGCGGTTTGATCAGATAATCCTTGGCCCCCAGCCGGACCGCCATCTGCGCATACTGGAAGGTCTCATGCGCCGAGATGACGATGGTCTGAACCCATGGTTTGGTCATTTTGGCATGCTGCATCAGCTCGATTCCGCTCATTGCGCCCATTTGGATGTCCGTGACGAGCAGATCAATCTCCTCCATTCGGATGCAGTCCAGCGCCTCAAACCCGCTGCTGGCGGTATAAATATGGTCAATGTCCAGTCCCGAGGCTGCCAGCAGGCTGCTTAGCCCCTTGCAGATCAGCGGCTCATCATCAACAACCAGTATGTTGAACATCAGGATCTCTCCTCTACTCTATAGTCTCTGATTTCGGCAGTGTCACTGTTACCACTGTTCCCCCGCCTGTCCGCGGCCCGTATCGGATTCCGTAGTCCGGCCCGAAATGCAAATGCACCCGCTGATTGATATTCCGGATGCCGTAGCCGCTGACCGGATTGGGGCTCTCATCATTCAGCACCTGATCAATGGCTGTATAATCCACCTGCTTATAGCCGTTATCCTCAATGGTAATCAGGATCATCTCCCCTTCCAGAACCGAAGTAATGATGATTTCCCCGTCCTCATCCATGTTTTTAACCCCGTGAATAATGGCATTTTCGATTAACGGCTGCAGGGTGATCTTGGGAATCAGATTGTTTTTGGTTTCAGGCGCTATATTCCAGATCACGCTGAACACATAATCATACCGGTGCTGCTGCAGCTTGATGTAGGCACTGGCATGCTCCAGCTCCTCTTCGAGCGTAATCAGCTCGCGCCCCCGGCTTAAGCTGATCTTCATCAGCTTGGATAATTCCTTGATCATTTCCGCGGATTCCACATTGCCTTCCAGCGAGCTTTTCCAATAAATACTCTCCAGGGTGTTGTACAGCAAATGCGGGTTGATCTGCTGATAAAGCAGCTGCAGCTGTGACTCCTTCTGCTTCAGCTCCATCTGGTATTTGTACATAATCAGGCTGTTCAGCCGGCGGGCCATATCATAGGTTGATGCAATCAATACGCTGACCTCGTCGTTGCTTCCTCTCCGGGGCGTCTCAGGCACACGGTTGCCGGGCTCATACTTGCGCACAAAGAAAGCCAGTTTCTGCAGGGGAGTCATCAGTGAACGCCAGAAATAGGTGATAATAATCAGCCCGAACAGCGCGTAGGCAACCGTTATGTATTGAATGACCCGTTTCATTTCGTTCTGCTGCTGCAGCAGCGCCTTGACGGGAACCTTATAGACCAGCTTTTGCTCAAAGGCATGATTGTTGTTCACGACATAGATGAAATCATCGGTAATGATATCCTCAGTCCCCTCAGGATCTCCGCCTTCTGAGCCCTCCGGCAGCACGATTACGTCCCCCGTTGAATTCGTGGTGGAGGCCAGCACACGGTTATTCATATCCGTCAAAAAGATTTCCCCGTCAGGCAGGGAGATGGACTTCAGGGATTCACCGATCTTGGATTCCATCTTGGTGACAACCAGCACGCCGATCGTTCCCGCGCCCCGGTAAATATTATTAACTGCCCTGACATAAGTCAGCGTCTTGAGATCCTCGGCCTGCGGGCTCAGCTTCTCCGTGAACATCAGATAGCCGTGGCCTTTCTGCTGTACCACCTGTTCGAACCAGTAGGGCATTTCGCCTTTGGAGAAAAAATACACCCCCGCCTTCTTCACCTGCGGAAAATTCGGTGCAAAAAAGTAATAATTGTCCGGATCGTACACATACAGCGAGTAGTAAATCCCGTCGCCCCGTTCGGCTCCCTGCGAGTAGCTGCCCAGCAGCTTTTCAATCGTCTCATAGCGTTTGACGCGTTCCAGCACCTGATCATCCCCGCTCATATTCAGCTGCTGCAAAACCGGATTCTGGATAACGGTCGTTGTTATTTTGTTGACTGTATCAATATCCCTGTTAATAATGGCGAAATTCTGCTTATTCAGCTCAACGTAGGCATTGGTTACATGGCGTTTGAGAATCTCCTCCGCCTTGTAGTTGCCGTAGCTGTTAAGAATCAGGATGGGCGAGATCATAATCAGAAACAGCAGGATTAGCTGCTGCTTGACGTTCAGCTTCACAATCGGCTTGATAAGCACAGATAACATCTGGAACACCTCCAGTTTCAATAATATAACAAACCTACAAACGCTTACATAGGTCTTTTTCAAAGTTAATTATGCTTATTTATACGGAATATGAAAAACAGCCCTGTCCGTTAATCACGGAGCAGGACTGTCTGTCTTCACGGGAGAGCCTCTTTAGTACTGGATCGTTAACTCTCCATACATTTCCGGACTCTCATCCGTACTCTTCTGCTTGAGGACAAGTGAAACCTTCAGGGCAGTACCGCCTGCACTGGTCGTCTGTGTAACATCCTGCTTCCCGTCCAGAACGGATTGCAGCAGCACATTCATCTCGTCCGCAGAGGCCCCGGTATGCCGGGCAATAATCTGGCTTGCCGCCTTCATCTGCTTCGTATCGATCCCGTTGAAATAGACTTGAATTTCCAGCTGATTGCGGAAATCCCCTGACGGGAAGGTGGCATAATCAATATCTTCCGTGTGCATCAGGAAACAATACCAGCCGTCCTTCCGTTCTTCATCGGACACATCGAACCCGAATTGCCGGCCGACTTCTTTCACTGCGTCAATCCGCACAGCAGCTTCCTTCTTAAATGCCTCGGCGGCCTGCTGGGCAGCCTGCTGCACTGCAGCCTGGGCAGGACTTGCTTTCTCATCGATCGGATGCTCGGGGTCATATTGAATAGCAAACGTGGTGACCTCATCCTGCCAGCTCTGCCCCCCGGCAGCAGGCGGCTTCTTCGAGACCAGAATCAGCCCGCCCTGGCCTCCGGCGATGAATTTCTCCCCGTCCCATAACACCACATTGGTTCCTTTACCGCTGACACTGGCATTGCCGGTCAACTTGAAGTTCACCCCGTCACTGGACAGATACAACCCCTTTGGACCTTTTGCCACAAACTGCTTGCCGTCCGAAGCCACACTGGACATGTATTCATTACGGCTGCCGGTCAGCTTCCACTGGATTCCGTTCACAGAGGCGGCGAAGATCTCTTTACTCTTCCCCGGGGTTACATTGGTCGAATAGGCATATCCCGCTACCAGACTGAACTGCTTGCCGTCCCATAGGATGTCCTCAGCGGTAAAGCGGTACTTCACATTGCCTTCTTCAATCACAGCTTTCTTCCAGGTAACTCCATCGGCCGAGGTATAAACCTGATGCCAGCTGATCTGTTCCTTGGCTCCGCTTGGTGTCTCGCCATTCGCTGCAAGGCCGATCATAATCTTGCCGTTGCTGATGATTTTGGTCAACCGCGGTTTGTATGCAGTCAGCTTGCTCCAGGTAAGCCCGTCCGTTGAGGTCATATACCCGTCATATGTATTGACATAAAATTTGCCGGCCTGATATGAAATGCCGTATGCGATATCTGCCTTCACCGGAAACTTTTTCTTCTCCCAAACACCGGGACTTGATGAGTAGAAGTAGTCATGCTCCCCGGAGAATACCGATCCTGTCTTTTGTGCAGCGAGCAGCAGAACCGTTCCTTTGCCGGCAGCCGCACCTTCCCATGTATATGCTATCCCGTCATAACCCATTGCTACGCTTGTCCAGTTATAGCCGTCCGGAGATTCCAGAAGATCACCTTCGCTGCCTGCAGCCAGATAACGCGAATTTCCGTCATGAACAAGAATATCTACATCGATGCCCAGCCGCTTCCGGACCACATCGGCATTCTTCATGGTGTCCGAGACGATGACCGTGCCGCGGTTGCCGACTTCAATATACCGCTTGCCGTCAAACATAATTTTATTGATATTCGCCTTCTTCCCGGCCGAATTCTGATTTCCCAGCGGCTGCAGGAATTCTGTAGAATCAGACCACCGCTCCCATTGCCTGCCGTCATCCGAGCGCAGCACCAGTCCGCGGTAACCGGCAATCCAGTACTGCTTGCCGTCCCACATAATGCTGTTCATTGCAAGACCCGCAAAGCCGGGAGATTTGCCGTACTGCGCCTGAATTTCGGCACTTACCGTATATCCAAGCTCCTTATTGTTCATAATCTCTGTCCAGTTCACACCGTCTTTGGACGTGTAGATCCGGCCGGTATAGAGACTGATGTTGCCGTCCCAGCCGATGGCTGTATAGGTGCCGTTGGCATAGATGATATCATCCAGCCCGGCCCCGGAATGCTTGCGCACCGCAGCCGGAACAATCTCCTTCCAGGTATTAAGGTCCGCTGACTGATAGAGGGTGCGGTCAGCCATAATGAGATATTTCGCGCCGTCATAAATAATCTTCTTGCCGAGGGAGACCTCCGCAAGGCGCAGGCTCCACGTATTGCCGTCCGGCGAGGTCATAATCACCCTTTCACGCAGCGTGGCTGAAGGCTCCGTGCTCTTGCTTCCGGCCTTGCGGGTACCGGTGCTCACTGACCAGTTACCGACAGCCACATACTTCTTGCCGTCATAGATTACACTGTCGACAGCCAGAGCCGTAAGCGGAAGTGTGCTTGTCCAGTTAATTGTGTAATCCTTATTCTCCAGCTTCCTATCCTCTGCCGGAACCAGCTCGCTAAGGGTATAAGCACGGTTCAGCTTCCCGTTTGTCCAGCTGTAGCCGTCCTTCGAGACTTTGAGCGCCCCTTTATTCCCGGCAGCAACGAAGCCGGCTCCGCTGGTAGCCACAGAATGGTAACTCTCTGTTCCTTGCGTGTGTGTTGCCTGCCATGTTCTGGCATCTGCCGATGTCAGAATCGTCCCTTCCTGCCCGACCGCCACATAAGTGCTCCTGCTGTTGACAGCAACATCGTACAGATCACTTGATTCCAGAGACTGGGCGGTTTTGTACCACTGGACCGGGCCGGCAGCCGCCTCTGCTCCACGTGTTCCGGCCAGCGGCCAGGGCAGAAGCAGTGCACAAATGAATAATAATTTCAAACGCTTTCGCCGCAACAAAATCAACTCCGCACTGTTTATACTTGTAAAACAGGGTAATTATACCAATAACCGTGCAGATATCTATATAACTCTTTTCACTATCATTTGTTGAAACAGCCTCCCCCAGCTTATGAACCCTCTGCCTGTTAATGCACGCTGCACAGCAAAACAGCCAGCCCCTGTAAAAGGGCCGGCTGCCTTGTGCGCATCCGGTTAGATATTGTTCGCGAACCTGTTCAGCTGCAGCCAGGAGGCGCAGGCTTCACTCCACGATTTGGTGTGCGGCTCTTCTTCCGCCAGCCCCAGCCCGTGTATGCCGTGAGCATAGACATGCAGATCATAAGGAACATTATGCCGGCCCAGAGCTGCGGCGAACTGCAGGCTGTTCTCCACTGGAACAGATGCATCATCCGCAGTATGCCAGAGAAAGACCGGCGGTGTTTCGGCTGTCACCTGAAGCTCGCTGCTCAGGCGCTTGACCAGCTGCTCATCAGGTGCCTCTCCCAGCAGATTGGTCTTCGAGCCCTCATGCGTTACCCCGTCCCTCATGGATATGACCGGGTAACACAGAATCAGACAATCCGGCCGGCTGGACTGATGCTCCACCGGATCCCGGTGATCCGGATTGCCCTGATCGTACAGGACACCGGCGGTTGAAGCCAGATGTCCTCCGGCAGAGAAGCCCAGGATGCCCAGACGGCCGGGATCAATGCCGAATTCTTCCGCGCGGTGGCGGATCGTCTTCAGTGCTCTTTGTGCATCCTGTAGCGCAGCCGGGTATCTGTAAGGCGCAACACGGTAGCGCAGCACAAAGGCGGAAATCCCAAGTGTATTCAGCCACCGGGCGACCGGAGCCCCTTCATGCTCGGCGCGCATGCCGTACCCGCCTCCCGGGCAAATCACAATAGCGGCATTATGCTTGCCGTCCACCAAATACGGAGTAACCGCCGGCCGGTCCTCATCACCGGTCCCCAGTGCGTGAGGCGCACCCTCAGGCCATAGCAGCAATGTTTCCATCCTCATCCCTCATGCTTTCCTTCAATAGTATAATAGGCGGAGGAAAATACTTCCTCCAGGCCATTCTACCAAGGTATTACAGCTCATGCAATCCGGCGATGACCAGATCCGCTTCCTGCAGGATTTCCGGCTTGCCGATGCCGACAACCGGCATTCCCGCCGCTTTACCGGCAGCCACTCCGGCTTCAGCATCCTCAAAGACAATGCAATCCTGCGGCTGCAGGCCCAGCGCCGCGCCAGCCGCCAGGAAGACCTCCGGATCGGGCTTGGCCCGGGATACCTTGTTGCCGTCGATAACAGCGTCGAATAATCCGGCGATGTTCAGCTTATCCAGAATGAATTCGGCATTTTTACTGGCTGAACCAAGAGCAATGGCTACTCCCCGCCCTCTTAGCCTATGCAGGTAGTCCTTAACACCGGGCAGCAGCTCCGATTGATCAAGCCGGGAGATATACTCCACATAGAGGCGGTTTTTCTTCTCCGCCATGGCATGCTTCTCCTCATCACTGAATTCCCTGCCTCCGATCTCCAGCAGAATGTCCAGGGATCTCATCCGGCTGACTCCTTTCAGCCGTTCATTATGGGCTTCCGTGAATTCAAAGCCCAGCTCTGCGGCAAGCGCACGCCAGGCCAAATAATGATATTTGGCTGTATCTACAATTACACCGTCAAGGTCAAAGATCGCACCCTTCATATTGTTCAGCATCTGTTCTGCTGCTTCCCGGGCCGGAGCGGTAAACTGCAGCTGCGCTCCCGGCCGGCACAGCTCCGGCTCACCGCCGAAGCCGGCAAACAGGACCGCCCCGCTGTTGTCTTCCGCAGCTGTGACCGTGACTCTGCCCCGGCTGATCTGCAGCCGGAAGCTGCTGCCTCGCAGCCTGACCGGCAGCTCTACGGACTGCCAGGACTCCGGCAGCGCCGGATTCAGCGCAGCAATTCCTCCGTCAAAGTGCAGCCCCGCGAAGCCCAGTACCGCAGCCATCCAGGCACCGCCATTCGCAGCCGGATGCGTTCCGCCGATATAGAGGTCACCGACATATTGCTTCGCTTCTCCGGTAAGATCAACCGTAGCGGTACGCATGAAATACGGATACCCCCAATCCGGGGAGCCGATATCAGCAGCAACTAGCGCGTAGATGCACGGGCTTAGGCTCGATCCGTGCTCGGTGCGCGGCTCGTAGAATTCCCAGTTGGCCTGCTTCACCTCTTTGCTGAATTTGCCCTTGAATAGATTCAGCATCAGTACAACATCAGCCTGCTTGAGTATTCTGGTCGTTGTGGCCAGACCGCTGCCGCCGCCCAAATATTCATGCTTGTTGATAATCCGCGACTTAAGCTCTGCCAGCGTAACCTCCTCCAGCTGATAATACCGGTCAAATTGTTCAATAATCAGCGTGTCCGGGTCCGGCTGAGGAACATAGAAATGCTCCAGCATCTCCTTGAACTCCGCCAGGAACGGTCCGCCGCTGAACTGCGAAGCCAGCTCCGCATACACTGCCGGATATTTGTCCTCCAGCAAAGCTGCTGCCTTCAGGGCAATTTCCAGCGTTTCGTGTACAAGGGCATTGGTAAAGGCATTATTATTCACCCGCTCATGATATTCATCCGGGCCGGTCACATCCAGAATCTCATACCGCTGCTTCACCGGATTATAATAGGCATATGAATAGAAGAAACGGGCACACTCATAGATTACTTCGGCTCCGCCTTCTGCAAGAATAGCGTCATCTCCGGTAAACTGCAGATACTGCCAGATGCCATGTACCACATCCGCACTGATATGCACCTGCTTATCGCGGAAATAGGTCCGCATAGGCCGTCCTGTGAACACATCATTTACGTTGAACAGGGTGCAGGCATCATCCCCCGAATCCTGGCTCTCCCAGGCATAAAATGCCCCGAGGTACCCGTATTCAGCCGCCTTTCTGCGGGCACCGTCCAGTGTATGAATCCGGTACATCATCAGATTGCGTGCGGTCGCGGGATCACTGTGCAGGAAAAACGGCAGCATGAACATTTCCGTGTCCCAGAATACAGCGCCCTTATAGACCTGGCCGGATAACCCGCGGGCCGGAATGGATACCTTCTCGGACTCCGTAGGCGCAATGATCAGCAGCTGATAGATGCTGTACCGGAGGGCGGACTGCGCCTTATCATCTCCTTCAATCCGGACATCGCTGCGCAGCCAGCGCTCCTCCCAGATACGGCTATGGGCTTCCAGCAGCTCACTGTAACCGGCATCCGCCGCCGCCCGGACCGCCCGGAGTGCACATTCCTCCGGTTCTTCTCCGGAGTCCAGTCCGGTGAATACAGCAGCATATTTATACCATTCGTATGTCTCACCAGCCTTGGCGTCAAAAGAAACCGTCCGCAGTGCCCGCTCTGCATCGATCTCCTGCCTGCCAAATCCGAAATCCGCCTGCTCGGCCACCGCCACCGGAAGCTGCAGTTCACCGGTAACCGCAGTTGCCAGCAGCACCTCCTCACGCATCCGGCTCTGCTGCCCGGACAAATGCGGGCCGTTAATATCCCAGACCTCACTGTCAATGCCGGTCCGGATGACGATCCGGCAATCCACTGTGCTGTGGAGCGTGAACCTGCCCGCCAGCACATGAAGCTGATCCATGCTGACGAAACGCTCCGCTGTGTAAGTCAGCTGTCCGCCGTCACGAATACCAAACACCGTCTCCCGCCGGTGAACGGCCTGGCGGAGTTCAAGACTCTGTGTATGAGCTGCCGGTTCGGCTGCCAGCACACTTAAATCCTGCCCGTCGCAGTTAATTACCGTGAACAGCGCGTTCGGCGCATTCACCGGCTCACGCCACTTGTCCCCTGCTTTGTCATACAGTCCGGCTAATGTAACGGCGGCAAGCTGCTCCTTGCCGAATTCCTCCAGTGTGCCGCGGCAGCCCATATAACCGTTCCCGGTCATATATTTATTCCCGTTCGTCGTAATACGCTCCGGCTCGAAGCTGTGCTCGCTTACAGTCCAGCTCATGAGGCCATCATCCCTTCACCCAGCGGAAGCGTAATCCCCGCCGCATCTACCTTTACCTGCTGGCCGTATACTATAACTTCAGTACTTCCGCCGTTTATTGCCTTGAAGCTGACGTGATTCTTATTTACATTGATGCCGAGCAGCACCCCTGCATACATGACCTGGAAGCTGTAAGAGTCCCATTTCTGCGGCAGTGACGGCCGGAAGCTGAGCTGCGGACCATCGGAACGCATACCTCCAAAGCCGTAGACAATATTCATCCAGGCTGCTGCGATAGAGGTGGTATGGAGTCCTTCTCTTGTATTACGGTTATAGTTATCCAGATCAAGCCGGGTGGCAAACTCAAAGAAATTATAGGCTTCCTCATGTTTGCCGATTTCACTTGCCAGGATGGAATGAATCGACGGTGAGAGTGAAGACTCATGAATACATCTGGTTTCATAATATTCGTAATTCGCAAGCTTGGCTTCTTTGGAGAATTGCCCGTTATACAAGAACATGAACATCAGCACATCCGGCTGCTTGATCATGTCGTAACGGTACAGACGGTCATAAGACCAATTGGAATAGAGCGGGAAATCCGTCACCGGAATGGAATGGATGTCGATATGCGGCATATCGAAATAACCGTCATGCTCCTCATACACGCCGCTGCCCTGGTCGAGCGGAATTTTCATGTGCTCACGCTTATGATCCCAATCGGCCAGTTCCTCTTCCCGGAGACCCGTTGCGGCAGCCACAGCAGCATAGGCATCCGGCATACCCGCTTTCATTCCGGCCAGCGTCTCCAGCGTGTATTCGAACAATTTCTGCGCCATCAGATTGATGTAACAGTTATTATTCACCATGAGCTGGAATTCGTCCGGTCCCATGACGCCGAAATAACCGTATTGCCCGCTGCGCTGCCCCCATTGTCCCCGGGTTGCATAGAAACGGCTGATCTGAATCAGCATCTCGGCTCCCTTGCTGTACAGGAACTCCCGGTCACCTGTATTCTTCACATAATGCCAGATGCCGTAGGAAACGGCTGTCCCGACATGAAGCTGCAGATTGGAATGCTGCCACAGGTCACAGCTTTCAGTCCCGTCAATGGTCGCAATGGGATAAAAGGCTCCCGCACAATCCACATCCTTAGCCCGCTGCATCGCTTCCGGCAGGGTTTTATAGCGGAACTCCAGCAGGCTGCGGGCCGCCTTCGGATTGTTGAACATATAGAACGGCAGGCAGTAGGACTCGGTATCCCAGAAGGCAAGGCCGCGGTACGCTTCACCGGTCAGCCCTTTGGCGCCGATATTATAGCCGGGATGATCGCCATGGTAGGTCTGATACAGCTGGAAAATACAGAAGCGGATCCCCTGCTGATTCTCAGGATCGCCTTCAATCACAATATCACTGGTGGCCCAGATCCCGTCCCAGTAGGCGGCCTGTTCAGCGAATATTTCCTCTACATCAAGCCCGCCGGCTTGTGCAGCAAGCGTCATTCCTTCTGCCCAGAGCTCATCCCCGTTAAGCGAAGCCTTGCTGCCTGTAACATTAACGGCGAGCTTGCTGTACGCGGCAGTCTCCCCTTGAACCAGCTGCAGCGAGAACTTCCGGCCGATGAACCGGCTCTTGGCAACAAGCTCCGTATCCAAAGTCTGGGCGGATTTCAGCGCGAACCCGGAGAACAGCTTGTTTCCGGTTGTCAGCGTACTGCCCAGAATAGCGGTTACAGTTCCTTCTTCACCGCTGCGCAGCTCCTGCCACATGCTCTGGCCGCGCTCTTCATGAATCATGCCGAAATCAAGCCCGGTTACAATGTTTACACAGCCCGAGAAATTGAGCGGCTCAAATTCGACCTGCTGCAGGCCCAGCTGAGACATCGTCATGCTGACCAGGCGTGTAAAAGCAATCTTAAGCTGTCTGCCGTCTGCCAGATGCCAGATGAATGCCCTTCGGTAGGTGCCGGTGCGCATATCCAGCCTGCGGCTGTATTCCGTTATTTGGCTGTGCGCCAGATCAAGCTGCTCATCATCCACCGCTATCCGGGTATACAGCCAGTCCACTGCATTCACCATGTAACGCAGCGAGCGGATAATCCCCTTATAGTGGTTGCCGACTTCCATCTGCTCATTGAGGCCGCTCAAATAGCTGCCGGGCAGCGTATCCCCGCTGTAGCCTTCATCTGCATATCCCCGCACACCCATATACTCATTTCCAAGTGAAAAAATCGATTCCGAGGTCCGGTTGCGCTCCGGATCAAAGCCCTCCTCCAGGATTGCCCAAGGATCGACCTTAAGATATTTGTCTGCCACTTTTGCCATAGCTGATTTCTCCTTCTCCGAAGAATGTTCCGACCGGCCCGCAGCATACACTATCACGGGGGTACGGAGTCTTAAGTATCAGCGTATCGCTAAGCATCTGCAGAGCCAAGGTCAGCCTGTAATAAAGTTATGTGCATTTTTACGGAACTTACAGAATCCTGCATTTTGCGTTATAATTATCTAAACCATTTCAGATTTATTCAGTGCACAGCAAAAAAAGCCGCAAGCTCCCAGGATCTATCCAGAATAGGAGACAGCTGCTATAATATCCTGTAATACAGGTTGTTGATCCCTCTTAAGGCCCGAAAACATATCATTTCTCACACAAATGAAGTGAAAATTATCACAATGTAAAAAATTCGACACTTTTTCGCGAAAATTTCTACCCATAAAGAGGAATTTCCATGTATAATTAATTTAAAATTTACTGAAAAACTGAGGGAATAAAGGGGATGTCGATTATGATAAAGGAACATTATAATGTTATCGAAGCCCGCGGCAATACAAACTGTTTCTCCGAACAGAACTTTAACCGGTTACTGGTTACAATGAAAGAGCGCATTGTCCCTGAAGGCTCACACTTGTTCTGGGAAGGCGACTATTCGGATAAATTGTTTTATATCAAACGTGGACGTGTGAAGTTAACCAAATCTACCGATGAAGGCAAAGAACTGATTCTTTATATGTATCAGGCAGGCGACATGGTGGGTCAAGCCGACCCGTTCTTCAGTACGAAGCACAGCTTCACTGCCGAAGTGATTGAAGAAAGTGAAGTTGGCGTGATTGAGCAGAAGGATCTGGAGATTCTAATCTGCCAGCATTGCGACTTCGCCATTGATTTCATGAAATGGATGGGGATTCATCACCGTCTTACACAGACGAAATTCCGCGATCTGATGATGTACGGCAAGCCGGGTGCACTCTGCTCCACACTGATCCGCCTGGGCAACACCTATGGTGAGAAGACCGGCGACAGCATTCTGATCAATAAAAAAATTACACATACAGATCTGTCCAACATGATCGGTGCTACCCGTGAGAGTGTTAACCGCATGCTGAGCGATCTGCGTAAAAAAGATGCTGTTGAGTATGAGAATGGTATGATTGTCATTAAGGATCTGGGGATGCTTCAGGAGATCTGCCATTGTGAATTATGCCCTAACGAAATCTGCCGCATTTAATCCCTATCAATAATACCCTCTATTCACCTCATTGAAACATATATGACCCAATCATTTTAATAGAGTGGTCGAAGGCGCCCTGTCCGGCGTCTTTTTTTCTTGCCCGCCCGCAACTGAGTCCTAAACAGCATAACACATAAGCGCGGACCCTTTCAGTGACAAAAAATCCCCGCAGCATATTCAGCCGCAGGGATTTTCAGATTAACTTGCTTTCTTTGTCTTGCTTGGAGCAGATGAGGTACGCGGCGTACGAACAGGTGAGATCAGCCAGTAGGCCATCCCGACAAACACACCGCCGCCGATGATATTTCCCAGCGTAACCGGGATCATATTATGCAGCCAGCCGGCAATGCTTACAGTCTCCGGATGATTCGGCAGCAGCACTGCTACACTGAGCAGAGTCATATTCGCTACACTGTGCTCATAGCCGCTCGCGATGAAGGCGAACAGGCACCACCAGATCAGCACCAGCTTGGCGGATTCACTCTTCGCACGCGAGGACATCCAAAGTGCCAGACAGACCAGCCAGTTACAGAGAATACCGCGGAAGAACAGCTCCGAGAACGGCAGGCTCATCTTTTTGGCCGCGGCGGTGAAGATCAGGTGATCCACCGGGGCTGCTTTGAACAACCCTGTACCCTGAATCAGCAGTGCCAGAATTACTGCACCGGCCACATTACCGAGGAACACGAGGACCCAGTTCTTCACTGTATCCCATATCGTCGTTCTTCCGGCCAGTGTGCTTACGGTAAAGAACATATTATTGCCTGTAAACAGCTCTGAGCCTGCGAAGACCACCAGAGTCAGGGCAATTCCGAAGGAGCCCCCCATAATCAGCGGCTGAAAAGGAGATTTAATCGCCGCCAGCGGTGCGCCGAGCGAGAAGATCAGAATAATACCAATCCCGACATATGCTCCGGCGAGCAAGGCTGCCAAAAAATATTTCGGCAGACTCTCATTCATTTTGTCACGTTTGCCCACGGCTGTCTCTACGATATTCTCTACGCTTTGCGTAAACATATCCGCACCTGCTCTTCTTATAATTTATAGGCTTGCCACTGCTGATGCCAGGCTGACTTTAACAATCCCGTCTTCAACGGCCACCGGATGAACTGCCGCCAGACCCCGGTCCGGCGCCTGGACTTCACCGGTGCGCAGATCGATTTTCCAGTCGTGCAGCGGATCATACAGATAATAACCGGATACAATTCCTTCAGCCAGCGGACCGCCTTTCGGGTGGGGGCTGTGATTCTCCACAGCATAGACAGCACCGTCTGATGTGCGGAATACCGCCAGTTCTACTTCCCCAGCAGTGACTACCCGTCCAATCTGAGGCATGAAATCTTCTACAGCACCTACTGCATACTCACGTTTACCCAGTTTCATATTTCTCTCACCTCTCCCTTTTGGCTATACCCGTGTCTGCTCGAACAGCGCTGTGCGGGTCCCCTCGTCACCCAGCATTTTTTTCCATGGATCACTGACTTGTGCGAGGGCAAACTCGATCCGCGCCGCCAGTTCCTTACGGTTGTCGTCACTGCCCATAATTACAGTCTGGATATGCTCCAGGCCCATACGCTCAACCCATTCCGAAGTTCTTTCCAGGTAGTTGCCGGTTTCACGGTAGTACTGTATCACGGCCGAGCAGACCTGGGTCAGCTCTTCATCGGTTCTCACCTTACAGAAGGCATCCGCGATCCGCGGCTTGATTCCGCCGTTACCGCCGATAAATACTTCCCAGCCGCCGTCGTTGCCGACGATGCCGATGTCCTTGGTGCAGGATTCAGCACAGTTGCGCGGGCAGCCGTTCACTGCCATTTTGAATTTGGCCGGCATATCCAGCCGTTCATACTTGCGTTCAAGCATGGCCCCCATCCCCATGGAATCCTGCGTACCGAACCGGCAGAACTGCGAACCTACGCAAGTCTTGACAGTACGCAGGGATTTCGCATAGGCATAGCCGGAAGGCATATCCAGCTCTTCCCAGACCTTCGGCACATCCTCTTTCTTCACGCCGATCAGATCCAGACGCTGTCCGCCGGTGACCTTCACGACCTTCACATCATACTTCAGGGATACATCGGCAATCCGTTTCAGATCCTCCGGTGTAGTTACCCCGCCGTACATCCGCGGAACGACCGTATAAGTCCCGTCCTTCTGAATGTTGGCGCTCATCCGTTCGTTCACGAACCGGGATTCTTTTTCATCCTCATGGGTATCCGGATAGATCATTCCAAGGTAATAGTTCACGGCCGGGCGGCATTTCGAACAGCCCTCCGGCTGCTTCCAATCCAGCACATGCATTACCTCTTTAGTAGTTTTAAGACCTTTAGCCGTAATCTCGGCCACAATCTCATCCCGGCTCATAGGTGTACAGCTGCAGATGCCCTGCTTGGCGCTTTGCTGGAAGCTGTCTCCGAGAACGAACTGCAGGATCTGCTCAACGACCGGTTTACAGCCGCCGCAGGAGCGGGTCGCTCCGGTGCAGGCTTTGATTTCATCCACTGTCGTAAAACCGTTCTCCGTAACCGCATCAACAATCGCCTTCTTCGTTACTCCGTTACAGCCGCAGACGATTTCTTCATCGGCCATGGTTTCAACAGACAAGCCCTTTTTGGCTCCGCCTCCGCCGCAGCAGCCTGTACCCATAACTTCCCCGTAGATTTCATCGGTCATTTCTGTTGACTGCTTCACCAGCTTCTGCAGATTGGCCGACTCTGTAACATCGCCGAACAGAACTGCACCGACAATCTTATTGTCCTTAAGCAAAATCTTCTTATAGGTTCTCTTCCACTCATCTTTGGCGGAAATTACGGTATGCTCTGCCGATTCCGTGAACTCTCCGGCTGAGAATACATCCACACCGGATATCTTAAGCTTGGTGGCAACAACAGAGCCTTCATACCCGGCCGTAGGTGCCCCCGATAAATGCTTGGCCAGTACCATACCCTGCTCAAAGAGCGGTGCTACCAGACCGTAACAGGTTCCCCGATGCTCTGTACATTCGCCGACAGAATACACATCAGCCATCGAGGTTTGCAGATAATCATCGACAACAATCCCGCGGTTAACATTGATTCCGCTGTCCTTGGCAAGCTGCACATTCGGCTTAATGCCGACAGCCATCACTACAAAATCTGCCTGCAGCTCACTGCCGTCGCTAAAGCGCAGCCCGTTAACCCGTTCTTCTCCTGTCAGCTCCACCGTCTGCTTGCCCATGGCAAACTTCACACCCTGCCGCTTAAGCTCAGCTTGCAGCATCGAGGATGCTGTGTGGTCCAGCTGCCGCTCCATCAGATCCTCCAGCAAGTGCACAACGGTAACATCCATGCCTAGATTAACAAGTCCCTTGGCAGCTTCAAGACCCAGCAGGCCTCCGCCGATAACTGCAGCCGTACGGTACTGCTTCGCTGCTTCCAGCATGGCATCACAATCGGCAATATCCCGGAAGCCGACTACGCCCTCTTTCGTACTGCCCGGTACAGGAAGAATAAATGAATTCGAGCCTGTGGCAATAATCGCTTTGTCATACGGAACTGTAAGCCCATTATCTGTAATGATCTGTTTGCCGGCTTCATCAATCCGCACAACTGTTGTTCCTGTATGGAGTGTAATATGGTTATCCTCATACCACTTTCGGTCGTTCAAGATAATATCTTCAATTGTTTTACTGCCTTCCAGAACATAAGACAGCATGATCCGGTTATAGTTGGGATGCGGCTCGCTTCCGAAGATCGTAATATCATAAGCTCCGCCCAGTTTCAAAATCTGCTCAATGGTGCCCACACCAGCCATACCGTTACCTATCAGAACTAATTTTTTTCTCTCCGTTGTCACTGGTAAGACCCTCCTTAGAGACTCGGATATCCTCACAAGCCTGCTTGATACAGAAATTATACTTTTTAAAATTAAGGCACCTTTGTGATTGCAATCACATTAGATGTGAATCTTTTCACAAATAATTCATATAAAAAAGGATCTCCATGCGTTCCGCACAGAAACCCTTTTACTATTAACTGAACGCAGGTGATAGACTCAGCACTATTTCAGAATCAATGCGATTTCCAGCTTATCCTGCGGCCTGAGCTTCATATCCATGCCATTGCCAAGCAGGCCCTTGTCGTTCACCTTCAGCTTCCATTCTTCATTGCTCAGCCGCGCATAATCCATAACGGTTAGGATCGTTTTGTTATCTTCGGCCAGGGTGATCATCCCGCTCTTCTTCATGAGTCCTCTCACCGTCAGTTCTTCGGTATAAGGGAGTACATGTGAATGTGTCAGCTCCGGCTGCTCGCTCCCTCCGTTCACCGTAATAATTATTGGCTGGAGCTGAGCCCCGGCATCCGCAGCTTTTACTGTCAAGGCAATAGCTGAACCGCGTTCCACTTTACTGTTCCAGTCTGTGAGCTTTTTGCCGTTCACCTGGATCTCCCACATCAGCCCGGAACTTAGCGTTATCCGGTTAACCTCCGTAATGCTATAGCCATCTGCAGCAAATGCGGCTACCCCGCTCTTGCGTAACAAATCTATCATTGTATTGCCGTCCGTATACGCTTCGGTAAGCAGTCTTCCGGCGGTACCGGCCAGATTAAGCTCGCCGACCAGGACAGACAATGTAATCTGATTATTTGCATTTCCGGCACCGCTGCCGGCATTTCCTGATCCCAGAGCCGAGCTGCAGCCGCCTAATGTCATAACAACGATCAAGCCCAGCAGCAAGCGCCATATCGAGTGGGTGGACATTCCACGGCACCGCCTTCTTCTGTAGTATCCATGACTCTTTAAGGATAACGCATCAGAGGGCTGTTCTCAAATTATTTCTGCACTATGTGAATGACAAAAAAGCCCCCGTAGGAGCTTTTGCAACCATAACAGCTTATTGGTAACGCAGAAACAGGATATTGTTCTCCAGATGCACATGCTCGAAGGTCATACCTTCCAGCTCTTCAAGCCGGGCATAGGTCAAACGGTAAGTTGTGCAGGCATGTGCTGGCGGTGTGTAGTCATTGGTTACTCTGCGCAGCTCACGCAGAATCTCACCGGCACCGTCATGCTCTGCTTCCAGATTAGCCAGCAGTCCGCGGAGCTCAGCAAGTCCTTCTTCGCTCGGATTCTGTGTATAAGCCAGCATTTTCGGGAATTCGGTTTCCTCTTCCTTAGCGGTATGCTGAAGCAGATCCTCACGCAGCAGGTTGAACAGACGGTGCATTTCACCTAAATGCGGGGAATCTTCACCATGTACGCGGAATACTTTGGTTACGTTCTGGCTGATTAAAGGAAGCTCCTCACGCAGGTAGCGGTGATGCTTGTTTACGATATAATGTACCAGATCTTCGGAAGAAGCCTCGTTCCAGGCTGTATCTTCTTCAAGCACCGGATGCTCTTCCCGCAGCTTATTCAGTTCCTGGATCATTACGTCTGCATCCAGCCCCTTCTCGGCAGCTGCTTCAGTGAGCGGCTTCGCGCCTCCGCAGCAGAAATCAATGCGTTGTCCTTTGAAATAATCCGCAGCTTTCGGGAACTGCAGAACGATGTCTCTAACCATGGTTTCAGAGGAAAATCCCGGTTGAACAGTTATATCGTTTAATTGATTGGACGCCATGATGGCCCCTCCCTCGTGTTGTTGGTATAGGTTGTTGCTCTTGATCACCTTTACACCTTAACACTGGCTGCAGGCCGGATTAGTGATTGTACGCACTAAATATATTTAATTTTAATGAACGGATCAAAATCTTCCGGTTGTAAGCCTACGGCAGGGGGATACTTTGTTCGTACCGGAAGAGATTGTCAGGATCATACGCTTGTTTAACACGTTTAAGCCTGGCCAGATTACTGCCGAAATATAAAACCGGCCAGTCAGAAATCAGGCTGTCGCAGTAATTGGAGTATGCTCCTTGGGTAAAGGGCAGCATGGATTCCCTGAAATGCTCAATCCACCCGATACGGGCTGAGGCATCATCACTGCTCCGCCAATAAGACTGATACTGAATCACAAACAGGGCTTCGCGGTGGGGAAAGGCTGTAGCCTCCGGAGATACTTCACTGATTGCACCTCTGTAGGCAACAAGACTGGCAAGGTTGCCGTTACCAGGGGCAGCCTGCAGGTTATCAGATAATATTTGAAGCGCATGCTCTGTAAAAGGTTTATAGATGTAGGCCGAACTGTTCTTGAACCTGGCCTGCCTGATCTCATTACCGCCGAGCTTGCGGATGGCTTCAATCCAGGTGGATGACCGGAAAGTCAGCTGCTTGGGCGGAACAGCCTCCTGGAGCGGCCGCACGGTTTTCCGCAAATCCTTTTCCAGTCCGGTAAATATCCCTTTGGCTGTTACATCACCGAGACCTTTGGCGGGAAGCTCAAGACCGGAAGTCAGACGGGAATCTGCATGGGGAGCCCAGTCCTGCCAGAAACGGATCACTTTCTCCAGTTCAGTATGATCCCAGGATGCACTGAACTGGGCAACATCACCGATGGGATACAAACGAAAGGTAAAAGTGGTCACAATGCCGAAGTTCCCGCCGCTTCCGCCGCAGCATGCCCAGAATAAATCACTTCTTAGCGTTTCATTCGCACGAATCAGCACGCCATTGGCATCAACAAGTTCGATTTCCTGAACTGCATCACAGAGCATGCCGAATGCCCTTGATAAAAAGCCGTATCCGCCTCCAAGCGTTAACCCGGCAACCCCTACTGACGGGCAGGAGCCTCCGGGCAGCGTAAAGCCGAACTTCCATAAAGCTTCATAGAGCATTTTTAGACGAAACCCTGCTCCAACCCGCGCTGTACCTGCAGCTTTATCCACTTTCAGATGTGTCAGCTCACTCACATCTATGACAAGTCCCCCGTCAATATTTGAGTATGCCTCGTAACTATGTCCTCCACAGCGTACCCGGAAATCCATCCTTTGTTTTTTGGCCCAGCTGACCGCATTTGCAGCATCGGCAGGCTCCAGGCAATACACGATAAGCTTAGGAAACTTAGAGAACCGGGAATTATAATTGCGCCGGGCTTCTTCATAACCTGGAGTACCTTGTTCTAGGATACGCCCTGTTAAGCCGCTGGTCCAGGCCATACACAAGCCTCCTTCGATTTAGAGGATTTGCTCCAAATACCCAATATCGCTAAAAGTATATCCGCGTTTCTGCCAGATCGATTAAGCTGCCGCTGCTTTCGTTATAGGCAAAGATGAGTATTTTACCTCTTGGAGTAGTTGGAGGCGAGGTGAGATCAAGCGGAAAATCGAATGCGCCAAAAGTTGTATTTCCTGTCCAGGGTGCCGTTCCGGCCCCTTCCATCAGCACATGGTTATCTTCGTCAAGCACACGGTACAGAAAGTTGCCTTCAAATTCTGAGGCCACACCTTGAATCCGCGTTAAACTAACATCATCCCCGATTCGCGTACCCGGAACAGGCTGGGTGATAAGTGTCCCTTTGGAGGAGGGGAGCGGAATCAACACATCGAAGCCTTCAGGCAATTGTTCGTAGGTAAAGCCGGGTCTATCCTCATTAATCCGGGCCAGATAGGTAAAGGGGATGCCCCGGAGATTAGCAATGTCCGTTAATGTATCGTTAATGCCGGCAGTATGAATGAAAGCTGGAACCCGGAGCTTCTGGCCGATATAAACCCGGTTCGCGTTAAGAATAGACGGATTAATCCCTGCAATCAGGTTCGGGGAAGCCAAGAAACGAAAACCTATGCTGTACAGATGTTCATTGGAATTCACATTATAGTAGACACCGGGAATCTCAAGGCTCAGGCCGGGAATGGTGAGCATAACCGGACTCTCTTCTGGAGAATAATTAGCCGGAAGCGCGTTACTCCGGGCAAGCTCATCAATATTCACATTAAACTTTACAGCAATAGCACTAAGATTCTCAGCATTTGACATCCTATATACAAGCGTTGATGCAGAAGACATGTTCATCCCTCCACCAAAATATTCTTGACCTCTCATGTATATTGGGCATATTCAAAATTATAGCAATTTTCATGAATTAATTTGCATGTGCCCATCCTGCAAAGGAACGCATAGACTGTAGCCTGGGCGGATAATGCTTTTAATGCCCGCATTTTTTTATGAAAGAGGGCTGTATTCATGCTGTATATTGTGCAACACGGGGATCATTTATCGGCAATCGCCAAGCGCTTCCAAACCACTGTGCCCGCCATTCTGGCAGCGAATGTTATCTGTAATCCCGATTACATTGTCACCGGTATTCCCCTTATCATTCCCGATCCTAACACCCCGCTGCCCAAAGCCGGCGGTTCCCCCTATTATGTAGTCATGCCGGGTGACTCGCTCTGGTGTCTGTCTCAGCAATTCTCCACTACCCCCCACACCTTAATACAAGCAAATCAAATCACTAATCCCGACCTCATCACTGCCGGAGCCGAGCTGTTAGTCAGTACCTATCAAGTAGATCCTGTGGCGCTCTATAACAGCTGGAATATCAGACCAGAGGATTGCGACTCCATTAACTCCATTTGGGGTGAAGCCCTATACCGGGAGGAATTCCTGTGGGAGGCTATGGGTCAAACGGCTGTACCTTACTTAACGCAATTGCTGAACCATTCCTGCAGCACCATCCGTGATTCTGCGGTTAAGAGCCTGGGGAGAATTGGAACAGGTGCTGGCGTGAGGTCAGCCCTGGAACAGACCTTACGGAATGACCCGGATGCAAATGTGGCGGATAGTGCCAGACTCAGCCTTATGCGGATGGATTTAATCCCTCTCTGGACAAAACGGATTCATCTCACCACTACAGATACTGAGCTGTACAGCTCGCCTGCTTTTGATGCTGGCTCTACGCTGTTGACAAAGGGTACCCCTGTCATTGTCCACCGCTGGTATATTCCCAGTCCTGCTGGTGACATCTCCGGTCCGGGTGCACTTGCTGTTTTTGACTTTGTGCAGGTCACAACCACAGGACAGACTGGTTTTCTCCATAGGGCAGGAGATGCAGCTATCACCCTGCTCTAATCAGAAAATAGTGTATAGAATAAGTACGGGAGGGGCAAAGATACAGTGATAACTTGAAGGAGGGAGCCCGAAGTAAATGCTTAAAAAAACGGCCATTGCTCTGCTGGCTGGTCTTGGAGTCCTGGGGTGGGTGAATGAAAGTTATGCTTCAGCACTTGACCGGGCGGTAATTCCGGTGAATACAATTGTTACCGCGAACCGGTCTTCAGGTGCACAGTTCAGTCCGGCTGAAGCAGAAAAGATCATTGCCCCAAGGTCGCAGCTGGTAATCAAAGCACTTAAAGATTCAGATATGAAGACACTCGGGACTCTGGTTCATCCGGTTAAGGGAGTCCGTTTCTCTCCGGATGCTACAATTCTGCCAACCGCTGATTTGATCTTCAAGGGAGAACAGCTGGCACCTCTGATTCAGAAGGATACGGTATTTGAATGGGGGGCATACGACGGTACCGGCTTCCCAATGAAGCTTACTTTAAAAGAATACCTGAACCAGTTTGTATATGACCGTGATTATGCCAATGCGGAGAAAATCGCCTATAATCAGTTCATTGCCTCCAGCAGTTCGACTAATAATCTTAGGGAGGTTTACCCTGATGCCATTTTTTCTGAATATTACTTCAGCGGCTCAGAATCAAATGATATCACCGGTATGCTGTTTTCCAGCCTGAGGCTTATATTTGAATTCTATAAAGATGAATGGTACCTGGTTGGCATCAGCCATGTCCATTGGACCATTTAGATAACTGGCATAACAAAAAAACTTGAAGGGCTCACACACCTTTCAAGTTTTTGTTATGGCAGTATTTATTGGACAGTCGCCCGCATATAGGTCCGCTTCCCTTGCGCATCCTTCAGATAAGGCCCGAGACCCGCAAACCTTGAATGGTCCACGTAGACCCCGGTCATCCATCTGCCTTCAGTCAGTCCGCCGTTCCATTGCAGCACCAGATCCGGTGCGGAGATCCATTCCTGATAGATTTGCATATTTTTGTCCTTATAAGCTTTGGAGGGTTTATTGATTTCAAGCAGCGGGGCGGGCGTCAAATAGGTGGGTACAAAATACGCAGAAATCAGTTCTAAATCCTCAGCGTCCAGAAAAGCCTCATCACCCAGGTAGGGCTGAAACAGCAGGGTATTCTCATACATCGACCAGATTACGGCCTGCAGGACCATGCTCTGGCTGCTCCCGTTATGGAAGGTGAACCGGCGCTGCGGTGCAGACGATTCTCCGCCGCCGGCCTCCGCAGGCTCCAGACAATGCCGTTCACAGCCGATGCATTTCCAGCCGGACGGGCTTTGAATCCATTTCTGGAACACGCTGCCGCTGTCATTATCCCCTTTGTACAGGGAGGAAATAATCTCATAGGGTACACCGATCCAGCTATTCCACAGGGAACCGGGAAGATAGCTGTGCAGCATGTGGAGCACCCGGTCATACATCAGCTGCACTCTGATTGAAGCGTTCTCCAGCTCGGCGACATCTTTTTTTCCATAGGTAATTTCCCGGGAAAACAAGGTGATGGTCATGATTATCGCCTCCTAAAAGTTTTGTTAGCATAGCCTCCTACGAATCTGCTTCGTACAAAACTTACACCGGAAGCATATGCTTAGTTTTGTTAGCATAGCCTCCTACGAGTCCACTACGGCAAAACTTGCTTCGTAAGCATACTATCCGCTCAACTATTTATCGGATGCTTAGGCTCTTCCTACTTTTGTTAGAACTTCCACACATTCTGAGTATGATTTTGTTCTATTATATTACACAGGTTTGGACACAGTGCAAGTTTTATTTAGCAGATTGCAAAATAAAATGATCCGGATTACAACGCGTATGAGGGTTTAAAGCCCCGCACCTGCCGTTTCACTCTATTCTATACTTTCTTACTATACAGCTTGAACTGGAAAGCCAAATGTTGAATTAGGATATTAGTATGCCCGCGTACATTACCCGCCAAGCAAGTCAAATCAATCCAATTCTGCCCCTTATGGACACCACAGCCCTTATGCGCTCGAAATAGGCCTTTTAGGCAGTCTTAACGGACTCCACGGCCCTTGTCCGCCGCTTTTCATGGGCTAACTCCGCTTTTCGGGTGAAATAACGGCGCTGGTGTCCTTAAGGTCCTGCACTCTGCTGCCTTTCCGCAGGCTTAACGTCTCCCCTGTCCGTAACGTTTAGCTAGTCACTTGTACAACGGTTACGTGACTGGCTGCTTTCTTGAAAAAACCCCTTAACCGGAGACCGGCAAGGGGCTGGCATTACACATGAAACGCTGTTACTCGACCCAGCTTTCGGCCCAGGTCTGAATCTGCTGCATAACCGGCTCCAGCGCACGGCCTTTCTCGGTCAGCTCGTATTCGATGCGCACCGGGGTCTCCGGGTACACGTGACGTACCAGAATGCCTTCACATTCCAGATCCTTCATACGTTCAGACAGCATCTTATCGCTCATTGACGGAATCAGTCCGGATATATCCTTGAAGCGCTTAGGACCGCTCATCAAAGTCTGAATGATTAGACCGTTCCAGCGTTTGCCCAGAAAAGAAAAGGCCGTTTCAAACCGCGGGCACATTGTCAGCTGATGTTCTCCCATTATTGTCACCTCTCACTTATGAAACTTACGATTAGTTAGTATATATAATTTTACCACATTTAATCCAGAATGAACATCATTTACACAAAAAAAGTTCATTAGCCATAACTATTATATCGCTGTTGTCAATCCCTTGTGTCCTCCGCCTGCTTCCGCTGCCCGATAGCTTCTGTTACCACGTACGCCAGATCATCGTTGCTGTATAGGGACAGCACGCCAAGCACTGTATCATCAGAGATGAATCCGGCCTCTTCCTCGGATACCGTCAGCGCAAGCGCGTTGCGGAGCGCCAGATTGTCCTCCTGCTGCGGATAGGCCTGCATGTATAATGCCTGCGGGTCCAGCCGGTTGTTAACACACCACTGGGCGAACACCAGAATCATCATTTCCTCATCCCGCTTGTAGCTCTCGATGATTCTTTCTTCCATTGATTTATCGTAGTCTTCCATGTTGATCCCCTCTCTGCTGTCATGCTGTTACCGGCTTAGCTTCGCTGCCAGCACATGGCTGGCCAGAACCGCTGAAGCGGCAATACCGCACTTCTCCGGTGTCCCGATATTGCTCAAAAAATGATTAACGGCCCCTGCGAAACCTCTGCGCTCCAGTACCGTGTCCCAGCTGCCGAAATTCTGTGTGCGCGGCAGAGAACCCTGCTCATACAGCGTTGCCCGCTCCATATCCGCAACCTCTACCGACCGGCCGTTTCCGTGCAGCTCAAGCTTCTCCAGATCGGCACCGGCATCCCGGACCATACTGTAAATCCCGCTTGTACCACCGTTCCAGTCCAGCAGTCCGGAGGATTGCAATAGTCTGCCTTCAGCATCCGCTTTCAGGCTGCTGTGCAGCAGCTCGTAATTCTCCCCGCACAACCACAGCAGCAGATCCAGCATATGAATCAGATCATCATGCACTGTTTCATGGCTGCTCCCTGCCTGCTGCTTCGTCCGGTGCTTGACCGCGCTGCAATGGCTGATGCCTCCCGCCTTATGCAGCCAGGACTTGGCCGCTACGTACATAGGAGCATAGCGGCGGTTGAAGCCGACCCCGAGCAGCAGACCTTTACGCTCTGCCAGCTCTGTCATCTGCCGGGATTCCTCCAGATTATAGGACAATGGCTTGTCCACATATACAGACACCCCGTGCTCAAGGCAACGGGTCACTATTTCATAATGTGAAGGTGTTGGACTATGCACGAATACAGCATCAAGGTTCCAGGATAACAGCTCATCTAGATCTGTAGTCCCCTTCGGAAGACGGTAAGCCTGAACCGCCTTCTGTACCGTTACCGGTGAATGGCTGAGCACTCCGGCAATTTCTGCCTGGTCATGACGGGAGAGCAGCGGCAAATAGACTTTACGGGCAATATCGCCGATGCCGATGATTGCCACTCTTTTGCGAACAGATATATTCATTGAGGTTTCTCCCTTAAATATTGATGAAATTCTAGCCCTTATAGATGTATTATACCTTGACACGGCCCGGCGACAATGATCTTTGCTTCATTAATCAGTTTTTTTTCAGTATGATGAAATGTATGGAGTCAAGAAAGGGCATAGTAGAATGAGAAAATGGTTAACTGTAATTGTGTATGTTTCGTGCATTATTCCCGCGTTTATCTACAGGTATGATATTCTGGCCTGGCTTAAGGCCGATCATTACCTGCTGCTGTCCCTTCTCGCTGCTACAGTGCTGGCGTTATTCCCGGTGCTGCCCTACAAGCTGATTATAAGCCTGTTCGGGTATGCCTACGGAAGTTTGGCCGGAGCTATAATTTGCTGGTTCGCCACCAATCTGGCGGCAGCCCTTGTATACGGTTTTGTTAAATATTTGTACCGTGACAGATCCATATCCTATCTGAAATCCATTACCGTGCTGGATAAATTCACCGCAGCTGTGCAGCGGCGGCCGTTTGCTTCAGTAATTCTGGCCCGGCTGGCTCCGGTCATTCCCCAAATGGCTGTGAATATTTACGCGGGTGCTGCCGGATTGCCTTTCTGGAGTTATCTTGCTGCCTCGGCGATCGGCAAAATTCCCGGGATTGCCCTGTACGCCTTTCTCGGCGGCCAGCTGTTCGAGCATCCGCGCAGTGCGGCCATAGCAATTATCCTCTACGCCGTGATCCTGGCAGTCGCCGGCTATTCCCTGCGTCCGCGCCCTTCGCTGCGCCGCTGAACTGAGGACAATCTACCGGAAGCTGGCAGGGAACTGCTATTTGTTTTATAATTAAATTGTGATCTATTTAATTGCATTCCAAGAATGGAGGGATATTGATGAGTGAAGTTCAAGCTGATTCGCAAGGCTTCAAGACTGAACAGGCAATATTTGCCGGAGGATGCTTCTGGTGTATGGTATCCCCGTTTGAAGAGCTTCCCGGCATTACCCAGATCATCTCCGGGTATACCGGCGGACATACCATAAATCCGACCTATGAGGAAGTGTGCTCGGAAACTACGGGGCATGTAGAAGCTGTGCAGATTACGTATAATCCGGATATTTTCCCATATAGCAAGCTCCTTGAGCTGTTCTGGCAGCAGATTGATCCTACGGACGCCGGCGGACAATTCCATGACCGCGGTACCTCTTATGGTACGGCAATCTTTACCTATACTGAGGAGCAGCGGCAGCAGGCGGAGGCCTCCAAGGCGGCCCTGCAGGCCAGCGGACGTTTCTCCGCACCGATTGTTACCCCGATTCTTCCGGCTAAGCCGTTCTACCGGGCCGAAGAATATCACCAGGGCTACCATCATAAGAATCCGGGCCATTACAAACGTTACCGTAAAGGGTCGGGACGGGAGGCTTTTATCGAAGCCCACTGGACCCACAAGGAAGACCCGAAGAGCCTGAAGGAACGCCTGACCCCGCTGCAATATGAGGTAACCCAGAACAATGCCACTGAATCACCCTTCCGCAACGAATTCTGGGATCATCACGGCGATGGGCTGTATGTTGATATTGTATCCGGCGAACCGCTCTTCAGCTCCGAGGACAAATATGACTCCGGCTGCGGCTGGCCGAGCTTCACGCGGCCGATCCGCGATTATGCGGTTAAGGAGAAAAGTGACCTCAGCCATCTGATGATCCGCACCGAGGTACGCAGCAAAACAGCCGATTCCCATCTCGGCCATGTCTTTAACGACGGTCCCGGTGCAAACGGGCTGCGCTACTGCATCAATTCAGCGGCTCTGCGGTTTGTTCCGAAAGAGGATCTGGAGAAGGAAGGCTACGGTGAGTACCGTGTTCTGTTCCAGCATGCTTAACTAGCGGACAATACCTTTTACAGTCCATAACTGCAAACAGCCTCCACTTCCGGATTATCCGGGACTGGAGGCTGTTTAACGTTTGAAGGCTTTTTATTTAGGTTTATTATCGCTTTCCGCCTCATCCGTTACTGGTGCTGCAGGTGGTGCTGCAGGTGCTTCTTCTTTGGCGTTATGGATCGCCCGTGTTAATGCATTGCCCTGGCGGATCCGCTCAATATGATCCTGATCCTGCCGTCTGAAGACTCTCCGGAGCCAGATGACGACCGCCACAATGACTGCGGCAACAACCAGTATCGGAAGCGCAGCTGCTAGAAAGACTACCAGCCACTGGAACATTGCTGACAGAGCATTCATACTGCCCTTCAGCGCTTCGGATGCCCGTTCGCCCAGCGGCCCCTGCTCTTTAGTCTGTGTAGCGGTAACAGGCTTCTCTGTCTGGTAAAGGCGAAGCTCTACGGTCGAGAAGGAGACGTTCTGGTCAATATACCGCATTCTGCCCTTAATTTGTTCAATTTGCTCCTGAATTTCGCCCAGCTGGTTGGCAAAGGCTACTAGATCAGCTGATTTAGTGGCTTTTTTCATAAATTCAATATATTGGGTCTCCATCAGCTGTTTGGCTTTGAGCCTGGATTCCAGATCTACATATTCTTCCGAGACATCCTGACCCTGGATGCTGCGCTGCAGCTGCTCATGCTTGACCTTCTCCAGATTGTTCAGAAACGAAGAGAAACCAGCTGCCGGTACTTTGAGGACAAAGGTTCCGCCCTGTTCATATTCAGATACATTCTCAGAAAATTCTATAATATATCCCCCTGCCAGGGTAATCATATTCCTCACTTCTGTCTGTGCTGCCCCGTAATCAGTTACCTCCATATTGAGGTTGGCCCGGTAGATCAGCTTCTTGTTCAGTCCTGCCGCAACATCAGCTGCTGCGAAGCCGGCAGGCCCTTCTGCCCCCTGCCCCGAACCCATAACCGGTACAGCCGGGCTGGCGCCTCCGCCCCCCTGCTCAACCGGAGCTGCTGCGGTGTCGGCAGCTGCAACCTCATTGGCCAGGGAGTTTTTGTTTGCGCTCTCTGCTGCCGGAGCCTCGGCAGATCCATCCGAGTTCGCACCCTGGTCGCTCATTAACGCATTGGATGAAGTATTTGCGGCACTATCGTTATTACCGCTGCTCCCGCAGCCTGCCAGAACCAGTGAAACCGCCAATAAACATAACAAGTACTGCAGACCCCTTTTTCGCATGCTCATTCCTCCAAAAGTGTATTTATTCCGCTTCTGAATATTCAGAATGCTGCCGCGAAAGGCCGTTATATCTATAGATCTCTTCCGCGCTTATACCTATGACGTTCCAAAAGCTGGAAGGTTGCAGCTGCTACTGAAGAAACTATTCTTTTCTTTGAAATTCAACCTAATTTATCCTTGTATGCAAAAAGAACCATCCAGCCGGTGGATGATCCTGTTTGCGTATCCGCTCATTATTTGTTACAATTGTAATGTCTGAAAAAGACAAAAAACACCAAATACCCTTCACTCTTCAGAATGAGGGTAGGTGCTGTTCGGACAAGCTCCACCTTGCTGAACAGATTAATTGCTAATTGCCGATTTATGATGCCAACTACTATAAGAGGAGGTGAACCCTCATGGCAAAAGACGTATTGTGTGCAGTTAATTCCTGTACTTATTGGGCTGAAGAAAACAAATGCAACGCAGAGTCCATCTTTGTTGCTTACCACAGCTCGAAAGAACCTAGCAAGTCTGAAGAAACAGACTGCAAAACCTTCGAAAGCAAATAATAACGGTTTATAGAAATATCGAAGGGACCCTCCACGGTTCCTTCTTTTCTTTTCTCATTCTATCAAGAATGAGAATTATTATCAAGTGTTTTCCGTAAAATTAAGAAAATAAACCACTATACCTGGATGGGAATACCCAGGAATAGTGGTTTTTCTCTGCCTGTGTCCGGCCGGTTGTTACAGCCTAGCAATCAGCGGCTGACTGCCCCGCTCTTCTCCCGGACTATAACCGCTGCCTTAACCATATTCCGCAGTGCCGCCGTTGTCTCTTCCCAGCCCCGTGTCTTCAGCCCGCAATCCGGATTAATCCAGAACTGCTGGACCTCCAGCGCACGCAGCGCACGCTCAATAGCTGAAGTCATCTCTTCTACGGCCGGTACACGCGGACTGTGAATGTCGTACACTCCAAGCCCGATGCCCTTGTCATATTCCTGCTCTTCAAAGCTGACAATCAGCTCCCCGTGGCTGCGGGAGGTTTCAATTGAGATCACATCCGCATCCATTGCCGAAATCGAAGATATCATGTCATTGAATTCACTGTAGCACATATGCGTATGGATCTGAGTCGTAGCTTTTACATGATTCGTTGCAGTACGGAACGACTTCACAGCCCAGTTCAGATAATATTCATGATCCCTTGCCTTCAGCGGCAGTCCTTCACGGATCGCCGGCTCATCGACCTGAATCATCTCGATGCCCGCCTCCTCCAGCGCGGTTACTTCATGACGCAGTGCAAGCGCTATCTGACCTGCCACCTCTTCCCGGCTGAGATCATCCCGGACAAACGACCAGTTCAGAATCGTGACCGGCCCGGTCAGCATCCCTTTGACAGGAAGCTTCGTCAGCGATTGGGCATACAGGCTTTCCTTGACTGTCATTGGTTCAACAAAAGCGACATCGGCATAGATCACCGGCGGCTTCACACAACGCGAGCCGTAGGACTGTACCCAGCCGCCTCCGGTGAACAGGTAACCCGCCAGCTTTTCCCCGAAGAATTCAACCATATCCGTACGCTCAAATTCCCCGTGTACCAGCACATCGAGGCCAAGCTCCTCCTGAAGCGTAATCGCTTCGGCAATCTGCCGGCGGATGAACCCGTCGTAACGCTCCTGATTCCAGACTCCCTTGCGCCATTTCAGGCGGGCCTGGCGGACCTCAGCAGTCTGCGGAAAGCTGCCGATGGTCGTTGTCGGCAGCAGCGGCAGCTTCCACTTCGCCTGCTGGACCTTCACACGTTCGGAGAATGGCAGGCTGCGGGAATCCGGCAGCTGCTTAAGGCTGCGAACCTGCTCCGCCACATCCTCACGCTGCCGTTCCGGCAGCGCCCGGAAGACCGCCAGTGCTTCGCGGCTTACGGCCAGCTCAGCGGCATACAGCCCGGCGCCTTCGTTCGCCGCTGCAGCGGCCAGCACCAGCTCAGCCAGCTTCTCGCTTGCGAAGGCCAAAGCATTCTTCACCGCCGGCTTCAGCTTGTTCTCGCCTTCGACACTAACCGGCACATGCAGGAGGCTGGATGATGGCTGGAGAATCAGCCGCTCACCCGGCACGCTCTGCTGCAGCCGGGCAACCAGCGCAAGCTTGGCATCAATATCTGCCCGCCAAATATTTCGGCCGTCGATGATACCGGCTCCCAGAACCTTATCTTCCGGCCAGCCCAGCCGTTCAACCGACTTCAGATTGTTGCCCCCGTCATGGATGAAATCAAGTCCGATCCCCTGAACCGGCAGCCCCAGCAGTGCTTCAAGCGGTTCAGCAGCTTCGAAGTAAGTCTGCAGCATGATGTTCAGGCCCGGTACTGCTGCAGCAATCTCTCCGTATATCGTTTCAAGCAAGCTGATATCCCCTGCGGTCAAGCCGGTAACAACAGCTGGTTCATCGATTTGAACCCAGCTTACACCTTCCTGCTCCAGTTCCTGCAGCAGCTGCACATACTGTGGCAGGAAGCGTGCGGCAACAGCAGCGATCTCGTCAGCTTGGAAGCCTTTGGACAGCTTCAGGAAGGTATAAAGCCCGACTATAACCGGTTTGCCGTCTATGCCGGCCCGCTCTTTGGCAAAGCGGTATGCAGCCAGCGGTTTGTTCTCCGTCAGCCGCGGCGTCAGACTGCCGATTTCAGGGACAATATAGTGATAGTTCGTATTGAACCATTTGGTCATCTCACAGGCTGTAGCCCCGGCATTGCCACGGGCCATAGCGAAGTACAAATCAAGCGGTATATCTCCGCCGTCGTACGCATAACGCGGCGGCACAATGCCGAACATAACGGCTGTATCCAGCACATGGTCATAAAAGGTGAAATCACCGACCGGTACCAGCCCGATTCCGGCCTGCGCCTGTGCCTGCAGATGCTGCAGCTGCAGCTCCTCCATCTGTGCGCGGAAAGTCTGCTCATCGGTCGTTCCGGCCCAGTAAGCCTCAAGTGTCTTCTTCCATTCCCGGTTCCTGCCGATTCTCGGGTACCCGAGGCTGCTTGTTCTGATTCCTTGCGTCATCTCTGTCCACTCCTCATCCATATTCAATCTGTCCCTTAAGCTGATGCCATCTTACTGCACGCTTCCCGCCGCCCGCAACAGATTCCGGCTAATTCTGCTATACAGATTCCTTATAGCAAAGTGCCGGATCAGCTGCGGTAACACACCAAAAACCGCATGCTCCTATACAGGAGCTGCGGTTTCCGGCGGCCGGCAAAACCGGTTCAGAACCAGACCAGGTAGACTATAGCAGCCAGGATGATCCGGTATATGGCGAAAGGGAGCAGCTTGATTCTGTTAATCAGCTTCAGGAAGAAACGCATCGACAGCAGCGCGAACAGGAAGGCGCTGATGAAGCCCGCGATGAAGAACGGCAGGGCATCGAGCGTGAAATACTGCCAGTTCTTCACCAGTGAAATCAGGCTGGCTCCGGCCATAATCGGGACGGCCATGATGAAGGTAAAGTCCGCAGCCGCACGGTGGCTCATGCCCAGCAGCACACCGCCGGAAATCGTCGAACCTGAGCGCGAGAAGCCCGGCCACAGCGAAATGCACTGAATCAGTCCGACCGATAGCGCCTGCCTATATGTAATCTGGTCAACACTCTCTGTCCGGGTCTGTTTGGGTGCAAACCGGTCGGCGATAATCATAAATATGGCCCCGATCACAAGCCCGACCAGTACCGTAGAGATGGAGAATAAATGCTCATCAATATAATCCTCGAACAGGAATCCGAAAATCCCCGCCGGGATCAGGCCTACAATAACCTGCCCCAGCTTCAGCTTCCCTCCGGCAGACACCTGCGGCTGGCCGTCCGGCACTGCCGTCATTTCCTTGCGGCTGAACCTCTTAAGCCCAAGCAAATCAATGAACCGTTTACGGAAAATGATGACTACCGCAAGGATTGAGCCCAGCTGAATCACTATTTTGAACGTATTTGCCGTATATTTTCCCAGAAACTCTTGAGACTTGAGCCACATGTCATCCACGATAATCATATGGCCCGTTGAGGATACCGGAGCAAATTCAGTCAATCCTTCTACAATTCCTAATATAATTGCTTTGATAATGGTCAGCAGCTCCATGGTCATCCCCCTTTTGGTTAATCAGCCCCGCACCTTGCCGGCATTCAGTCTTTTACGGTAAAACAGCACACCGAGCACCAGCAGCCCTACAGCAATAATCGCATACACAAAGCTGGAATAGGTTCCGATGTATCCGGCGATATCTTCCCAGGATTCACCGAGCGCCGCACCCAGCAGTACCAGCAGCAAATTCCAGCCTAGTGTCCCTATCGCCGTAAAGAGCATGAACACCCCGAATTTCATTCCGGACATGCCCGCAGGGATTGAGATCAGACTGCGTACAAGCGGGATCATCCGGCAGAAGAGCACGGTCCAGTACCCGTATTTGTCAAACCAGGCATCCGCCTTGCGGATATCCTTCCCGCTGATCCGCAGCAGGCCGCCCCAGCGCTCCACGATCCGCTCCAGTCTGTCCACATCCAGCAGACGGCCGATCCAGTACAAAATGACCGCGCCGAGCAGCGAGCCTGCCGTTGAGGCGATCAGTACACCTGTTATTGTCATATGGGTCGTTGTCGTCATGAATCCGCCGAAGGGGAGAATCACCTCAGAAGGGATAGGCGGGAACACATTTTCCAGCGTCAGCATTAGAAAAATACCGAAATATCCGAACTGCTCCATAAAATCCGTAATCCAAGTTTGCATTTGCGGCCTCCTGTTTAGAGCAGATTTTTCTTGAGATTGCGTAAATAGCGGCTGCGGATAAGGAAGAAATAGATTCCCTGTGCAGCCAGATAACCGCCCAGCACCGCGCCTGTCTCAGCCGCGATGGACAGATAGAACAGACGCTGCAGAGCTATAAAGGCAAAGACACTATGGGCAATAGCCAGCAGAACCGGAACAAAAAACATCAGGGCCAGCTGTGAGGTTACACTGCGGTCAAGCTCCCGGTCAGTGAAGCCCATCTTCGACAAGGCCGAATACTGGAACCGGTCATGCTCCAGGTCCACATATAACCTGAAATACAGGAAGCTGCCTGCAGCGATGAAGAAGACCGTCCCGACGAGCAGGGAAGCAAACAGCATCGTACTGTACAGGGTCCGCTGAATCTCAAATAATGTGCCGCTGACGACAATGGCGTAGCTGCGCTTACTCTCGTAGGCAATCTTCCCGCCGTCTGCGAGACTTGAGCCAATCCCAGCGGTCTGCGGGAAATCCTCCATATAGAAGCCGTAGTATATATCCTGCTGAACCGGAATAATGCTGTTATAGAGGCTGTCGCTAATAACAAGGCCGCTGAAATCGCCGCCGCCCCGGCCATCCAGCTCCGGCAGAAGATATTCAGCAACCGGCACATGCTGCGTGTAGCCGCTCTCGCTGATGTCCAGCCCCTGCGCCAGCTTATAATCAGCCTTGAACCGTTCACCGGTCAGGCTGCGGTCCCGCTGGGAGCCAATCATCACCAGCCCGTCATTTCCTTCCAGCGGCGGCTCGGAAGACTCAAACCCGGCATATTGCAGAGCCAGCAGATAATCGCTGTAGGCCATGAGCGGCAGCCGGTCTGTATGATCCGGGCCGGTCTGCGATTCGACTGCGGCGTATTTAACCGGAATCCTCAGTATGTTATACTCCACACCTAAGTTAATCAGCTCCAGTTCAATGCCGGCCAGATCCTGCTCTGCTGAGGAGCCGGCTGCTCCGCCTTTGGCGGTGTAACCGACGGCCGCAGGATAATCCAGCTTCAGCTCCCGGGATAACGTATGGATGGAGGCGAACACGCCCACTGATGTGAAGGAGACTGCCGAGACAATCGTCACCATAAAGAACATCCGTCCGTTATCCTTCCAGCGGTAGGACAAGCCCGAGAAGGTGATAATCCGCATCCGCTGCCAGTAAAAGCGCCGGAGGCTTCTCAGCCGTTCCACGATATACAGGCTCAGCTGAGTGTAGAACAGGTAGGTTCCGATGACCGTAATCGCCACCACCGGAAACATCATCACTTCTACGGTGGATGCAGTAGTCCGTGCAGCCAGCACATAGCCGCCCAGCAGCAGCAGGCCGGAGAGCAGTGCCAGCGGGCTGCGGACACGCTGTGCCCTCTCCCCGCTGCGTCCGCGCTGAAACATTCCTCCCGGCGATTCATTACCGATGAAGGTGAAGGTTGATAATGAAATCAGCACGAACAATACAGCGTAGCTGATAATTGTCAGCACCAGTGCCTGCCAGCTGAAATAGAAGCCCAGCGGGGGAATGCCGAGAAATGCTGCACCGATCATCAGGAACAGCTTGCCTAACAGCATGCCAAGAGTAGTCCCTGTGAGAATGGCCGAACCGCCGATCAGCATATTTTCCAGGAAGACCATCCCGTTAAGCTGTCCTTTGGTCATTCCGTGCATCAGGAGTATCCCGAACTCCAGCTTACGGGACTGCAGGAAGGAGCCGACGGATACAAGCACGAACAGAGAGCAGAATACGTAAATGATTCCTTCCGCCATCATCATTGTTTTCGCCGCGGTATCCAGAATCAAGTCTCCTGCAATAGCCGGATGAAAGATAAACAGCGCACACAGAAAGAAAATCATGACTGAGAATGCACTGCTCACGAAGTAAGCGGCATACTTGCGTTTGCTTCTGGTTACATTCCTAAAGGCGAACTGCCGAAAGGTCATGGCCGTCTCCTCCCAGCAGCGACAGCATATCAATAATATTCTGGAAGAAAGCCGCCCGGCTGCTGCCCCGGTACATCTCACTGTAAAACCGTCCGTCCTTGATAAAAATCACCCGGTGGCAAAAGCTGGCTGCCACCGCATCATGCGTGACCATCAGCACGGTTGCTCCCTCCGCTTCGTTCACCTCGGCGAGCAGCCCCATGACTTCCTGGGATGTTTTGGAGTCGAGGCTGCCCGTAGGCTCATCGGCCAGAATCAGCGAGGGACGGTGAATCATCGCTCTGGCAATCGCTACACGCTGCTTCTGGCCGCCGGAGAGCTCATGGATGCGCCTAGGCAGCAGTGCCGTAATATCCAGCCTTGCTGCTACTTCGGCCAAACGCAGCTCCATTTCGCGGACAGTTCTGCCGCCAAGGGTCAGCGGAAGCACCACATTCTCTTCAGCCGTGAGCGTATCCAGCAGATTGAAATGCTGAAACACAAGCCCCAGCTCCTCACGGCGGAACAGCGCCTTCTCCTGGCGGCCCAGCAGATTCGGGTCCCGGCCGTTAATCAGCACCTGGCCCGAGGTCGGCTCATCGATTGTGGCGATGACGTTGAGCAGTGTGGTTTTGCCGCTGCCGGATGGTCCCATAATGCCAACGAATTCACCCTTCTCCACGGCGAAACGGATATGATTAAGCGCATGTATGGATACCTTGCCTTCATAAATTCTGGATAAATGGTGGACGTCTAATAGGGGCAAGGGCTTCCGCTCCTCTTTCACCTGGATTGTTTTCATTATACAAACAGTACACTTTGCCAGCTATTTCTGAAACTTACAACTACCTTACAGTATTGTAAGCCATAAATTCCAGTTGACAGGGCTCATCTTGCGGTCTATATTTATATGCATGAGCATACATTTAATAATTAGCCATAACAAAGGAGCGCACAATCAATGAAGAACCTGTTCACCCCCTATGAGTTTAAAGGCCTGCAACTGAAAAACCGGGTGGTTATGCCGCCTATGTGCCAATACTCTGTTACGAATAAGGACGGTATTGCCACAGACTGGCATTACAACCACTATGTAAGCCGGGCAGTCGGCGGTACCGGGCTGATAATTATTGAGATGGCTGATGTTGAACCGGACGGCCGCATCACTGATTATGATCTTGGGCTCTGGTCCGATGAGCAGATTCCTGCACTTAAGCGTATTGTCGATGCCATTCATGCCCATGGTGCCAAAGTCGGCATCCAGGTTGCCCATGCCGGACGCAAGGCTGAAGATGCTCCGGTGCCTGTATCGTCTTCCGCGATTCCATTTGATGCTGATTCCAAAACACCGCGTGCCCTGACCACGGCTGAAGTGAAGGAGATGGTCGGCAAATTCGGGAAGGCAGTAGAACGTGCTGTTCAGGCCGGCTTTGATGTCATTGAGCTGCATGGGGCCCACGGCTATCTGATTCACCAGTTCCACTCGCCGTTGACCAACCAGAGAACGGATGAATACGGACAGGATCTGAATCTGTTCGGTAAAGAAGTTATCGCTGCTGCCAAAAGTGTGATGCCGGCGGATATGCCGCTGATTATGCGCATTTCCGCACAGGAGTATGTAGAAGGCGGATATGGAATTGCCGAGAGCCTGGAGATCAGCCGGGCGTATAAGGAAGCCGGGGCCGATATCTTCCATATCAGCGCAGGCGGTGAGGGTCCGATAGCGGCAGCCGGGAAGCCGGGCACTCATGCTGCTTATCAGGTACCGCTGGCCAGAAGCATCAAGCAGGAGCTGAATGTTCCGGTGATTGCTGTAGGACGGCTGGATGAAGCTGTTCTGGCGGATGCCGTTATCGGCAATGAGGAGGCAGATCTGATCGCGGTCGGCCGCGGGATGCTGCGCAATCCTTACTGGACCCTGGAGGCAGGCGTACAGCTTGGCAAAGATGCCGGCGTTCCGAAGCAGTATACCTTCGGCTTCCCCCGTGCGAGAGCCTAAATCACTTATCCCTGTGGTGTCCTTCTCTGACTCCAAATGGTATACTGGATTATAATTTGATTGATGACAGTAACGTGCGGGGAGGAATGAAGACATGAAGAACACCCTTGATAGTGGCCTGATTGCCAGCTGGCTGTCACTCTCCCATATCCAAATGAATGTTGCCGCTGCCCTTGAAGCCAAGCTGATGGAGAACTACCAGCTATCGCTGAAGGAATTCTATGTGCTGCTGTTTCTGTCCGAAGCCCCTGAGCAGAAGCTGAAGCTGCAGCAGCTGGAATCCATGGTCGGACTCAGCCAGAGTGCTGTATCGCGGCTGGTCAGCCGGTTTGAAGCCAAAGGCTGCGGTGCGCTTGAGCGGAAGGTCTGTGATGATGACCGCAGAAGCATCTATACGTCCCTGACGGCCATCGGGCAGAATAAGGTGGACCGCGCTCAGGTGACCGTAAATGAAGTGCTGCAGGAAGCTTTTCCTGTAGCAGATGCGCAGGCGCTCCTGCAGCAGCTTGCACAGCATAAACCGCAATAGGCCCGGACAGAAATCTGCCGGGCGGACCCGCAGTCCCGTATGGGGACTGCGGGTTATTTTTATATAACCGCCAGCTTGTCGCCTTCGGCTGTCTAATCGTAACCTCTGCCCGGTCCCCGGCATACAACGTAATAAACGAAGAATAGCGGGGTGTACGCATGTTGTTCACGGTGATGCAGCTGGCCGGCGGATTGATTCTCGCACTGGGCTGGATTCCACAAATTCTGCAAATATTGAAGACGCGCTCAGTCGCAGATCTCAGCCTGAAATCTTATCTCCTGATGCTGCTCGGCATCGCACTTATGGAGGCTTACGCGGTTAATCTGGCTGCCCAGGGGGTCGGACTGGCATTTCTGATCACCAATTCCCTGTCGCTCTCGGTCGTAACAACAGTCGTCGTCCTCATCCTCCGGTACCGCGGAAACAGCAGGTAGAAGGGACGGTGCCCAGTAGGGCTTATTCAGACCGGCTTGTGCAGCTTTTTTCAGAAAATAATCCGTACGGTCGTTCCTTTCCCTACCTCCGAGTGAATCTCCACCTCATGCTCCAGCTTGCCGCAGATCTGCTTCACCAGATACAGCCCCATGCCGGTCGATTCCTGGAAGCTGCGGCCGTTAACGCCGGTGAAATAAGGGTCGAACACCCGCGGCAGATCACCCGGAGGAATGCCTACCCCCTCATCACGCACCTCAAGAACTACCCTCCCCTGCTCCTGGAGGCAACCGCGGAAATGGACGAATCTGCCCTCCTCCACCGTATAGCGCAGGGCATTCGTGATCAGCTGGGTCAGCACAAAGGACAGCCACTTCTCATCCGTAGTTATTATGATGCCGCTCTCTACCGAAATCTGCGGAAATACCCGTTTGCGGATAAACAGCCGTTTCTGCTCAGAGGTCACTCCCCGTACCACTGCCGCAAGCTCCAGCCGCTCCACATAGAAATCATGCTCAAACGTATCCAGGCGGGCCGTGTACAGCACCGTTTCCAGCCCTTTCTTCAGCCGGTCCAGCTCATCGCCAATCGCTGTATACGGCGGACCATCTTTGTCCTGGATCATGAGATGAATGACTGAGAGCGGGGTCTTCATCCCGTGCACCCACTGGTTAATGAAGTGGATATGCTCCTCCAGCTTATGGCGGTAGTTATGCAGATCATTCTGATATAGCCGGAACTGCCTGGCCAGGAGCAGCCGCAGGCTCTCAGCGAGCGGAGTATTCTGCTGCGGCCCGCCGGACTCCTCCAGCGTTCCGGGAACGGTCATCAGCCGCTCGTAGAACGAGCGGTTCGCCAGATACCGGTAAGCCAGATAGCCGAGCAGGAGAATCGTGCTAAGCAGCACCGCATACAGGCTTACAGTAACGCTGCTTCCTCCGTCAAGCCTGTATACAAGCGTAATAATCACAAGCTGGGCCAAATAGACCGCGATTATCGGAGACTGCTCCCGGATGAACAGCTTCATATTACGCCTCCTCCCAATTCTCGCAGAGCCTGTAGCCTTGGCCGCGTACCGTCTGCAGCCCCTCCATAATATCCAGGGCAGCCAGCTTTTTGCGCACACGTGTTACATAGACATTCAGCGTGTTATCATCGACGAAGGCTTCGGTATCCCAGATTTTCTCCAGCAGCCGGTCACGGGTGACAATCGTACCGGCTTTCTGCATCAGCTCATCGAGAATCTTGGCCTCTGTATGGCTGAGATCAATTTTCATCCCGCCCCGGACCAGTGTCAGGCGCTCCACATCCAGCTGCAGACCGGCGACAGAAAGACTGCGTTCAATACCGCCTCCGGCGTAGGAGCCGTAGGCGCGGCGCAGGTGGCTTTTGATTTTGGCCATCGCAATCTCATAATCAAAGGGCTTCGTGATATAATCATCCGCCCCGTTCTCCAGCGCCATCACCTGATCCATCTTGCCGTCGCGGGCGGATATGAACAAGATCGGGCAGGTTGAGACCGCGCGGATCTGGCGGCACCAATAGTAACCGTCGAATTTGGGCAGGTTCACATCCAGCAGCACCAGCTGCGGGGCAAACGCCTCGAACTCCGCCCGTACCGCATCAAAGTCATGCACTGCCCGTGTATCGTAGCCAAATTTATGTAAGTAGTCCTGAAGCAGGGTTACCAGTCCCCGGTCATCCTCGATAATGAATATTTTGAACATGCTGGCCCTCCGATTACTGCCTTAGCGTACTAAGGGGTTTGCCCCATAACATCCCGCACAAAGCAGGGCTTAGCTTCGAAGCTGGCTAAGGTACTTTGCGGGGAGCCCGAAGTCTTATAAAATCTATACAGGTAATATATACAGTACCTGTACTCCAGTCAAATCTGAGGTATACTTTCCATGGGTAACCCCGTAATATCAGAATCCTAATTAACAGGCCATACGCCGCAGCGGAGGACATGCCTTATGAAGCAGAATAAATATGATGTCGACAGTTTCTTCGAGAATTACAGTGCAATGCCCAGATCTACAGGAGGACTTGAGGCTGCCGGGGAATGGCACGCCTTCCGCGAACTTCTGCCCGAGTTGAAAGGCAAGCGGGTACTGGACCTGGGCTGCGGCTTCGGCTGGCACTGCCGGTATGCGCGTGAGCAGGGGGCGGATGCTGTAGTGGGGATTGATCTCTCAGCGAATATGCTGGAGCGGGCCAGGGCAATGACCAGCGATCCGCAGATCGAGTACCGCCAGCTTGCCATAGAGGATACGGAGTTCGCCGCGGATGAGTTCGATACGGTGATCAGTTCACTCGCAATTCACTATATCAATGATTTCGCCCTGCTCTGCCGGCAGGTGCAGCATTGCCTGAAGCCGGGCGGGGCATTCGTGTTCTCTGTTGAGCACCCCATCTATACCGCACTCGCCGCACAGGACTGGCACTTCGGCCCGGAAGGCGAGAAGCAGCATTGGCCGGTCGACAATTACCACCTGGAGGGGCCGCGTCAGGCCAGCTTCCTCGGACATGAAGTGACGAAATACCACCGCAGTACGGCCACTTATATCAACCTATTGCTTGATTCGGGCTTCAGCCTGAGGCAGATCTCCGAGCTGCAGCCGACTCCGGACATGCTGGAGATGAATCCGGCGTGGCAGGAAGAGACCCGGCGGCCGATGTTCCTGCTGCTGTCTGCGGTGAAGTTGTAATATTAGCCATGGACCTATGTGTACAGGATAGAAGTACTGGCTACTGGTAAAGTATTGGTGCTGATTGCATTTTGTACAATAAGTGATAATGGGAGGTTAAACTCATTCTATTGTATTTCATACATTTGAATTCCGATCATTTGCCCAAAAACACCTGTTCAGCAATAATCTAATGTACAGAGTGCTTTAGATTCACTTTTCCGGCTGGTAAAGAGCTTATCTAGTGTACAAAGTACAATAGAGGGTTCGGGGCTTGGAGGCAGAGCAGCTAGGGGCTACGGCCCTGGAGATAATCGTCTTAGCATGCAGCCGGAGTCAACAACTCTGAGCCGTAAAAAAACAGCCGCCCCCGGAATCCCGGCGGGGCGGCTGTTGCTTGCGGTTTTGTCTGGCGGCCGGCGGAAATGGCGGACAGTTCCGCAGGCCACCGTCTCCGGCACGCAAGCTCCGTTACTTGCCGTCGAGCAGGTTGCCCAGGCCGCCAAGGATGCTGCCCTCTTCCTTACGGCCGCCCGCGCTGCCGGCCGACAGGATGCGGTCTGCCATCCGGCTGAACGGCAGCGACTGCACCCACACCTTGCCCGGTCCGCGCAAGGTGGCGAAGAACAGGCCTTCGCCGCCGAAGAGTGCCGTCTTCACCCCTTTGACCATCTCGATATTGTAATCGACCGAAGAGGTCATGGCGACCAGACAGCCGGTATCGAGCCTGATGGTCTCTCCAGGCTGCAGCGTCCGCTCCAGCACATGGCCGCCGGAGTGGACGAAGGCGAGTCCATCCCCTTCCAGCTTTTGCATGATGAAGCCTTCTCCGCCGAAGAAGCCCGCCCCCAGCCGGCGCTGGAATTCGATGCCGATCGACACGCCTTTGGCTGCGCAGAGGAAGGAATCCTTCTGGCAGATTACCTTACCGCCATACTGCAGAAGATCAAGCGGAATGATTTTACCCGGATAAGGGGCAGCAAAGGTTACACTCTTCCGTCCATAAGCCCCGCTGTGTGTGAAAACTGTCATGAACAGGCTTTCTCCGGTCAGCAGGCGTTTGCCTGCACCCTTCAGCATGCCCATCAGTCCGCCGCCCCGCGAGCTCCCGCTCCCGTCACCAAAGATCGTCTCCATCGTAATCTCGGGATCCATCATCATGAAGCTGCCCGCTTCCGCAACAACACTCTCGCCCGGGTCCAGCTGCACCTCTACACACTGGATTTCCTCGCCCATAATTGCATAATCAATTTCATGTGCACTCATTCTCGGACTTCCTCCTTCAACTAGTGGGCCTGGCTCTACTTCTACCTTATGCATCTTGCTGGTTTGAATGACATATATACGCTGCCTTCCGGCTTGCGGTTTCAGACTGGGGCTGGGCAATGTGCTTACACACAAAAAAAAGACCAGCCGGACTTTCGTCCGCTGACCTTTCATCATCCCCGGAATACGGGGGCATCTGACGTAATTCAAGCTACCGAGCTATCCTGCGGTTGGCCTAGTGAAGGCTGAATCTTCGGAGTCTTGACCAGCTTCGATCTGCCCAGAGAGGTTGTAAATGTAATCACATAACCGGCCACAACAACAGCCATTACGGTGTACAGGGTTTCTCTGAGAGGCATATAGAAGAGTGACAAGCCCAGCACAATTACATCCATCAGAATAAACACGGTGCCTACCTTAATTCCTTTCCATTCACTGATCAGCAGCGACAAAATATCGTCACCGCCGCTCGCCCCGCCGCCACGCAGGACCATTCCCGCTCCAAGACCTGTCAGCACACCAGATAACAATGCCGCTAGCGGCAGGTTATCCTGCAGGTCAATAACCCATCCGGAATAGCGCTCCATCAAGCTGTAAAATACCGTAAAGGCAGCTACAGAGATGAAGGTGTTCATTACGAACGATTTTCCTTTGAAGATTAGTGCGATTAAGAGTACAGGAATATCCAGGATTAAGATGGATAACGATGGTGAAATCCCTAGTACGTATTTGCCGAGCAGTGACAGGCCCACAAATCCGCCCTCGGTCAAATGGTTCTGATAATTGATGTGATAATACGTAAATGCAAGCAATAATGTTCCGGACAAAATAACAGCTAGTCGGAGCGGCAAACTCATGCCACTGTCTTGTTTCTTCATTACTCGGTCTCCCCTTATCGTAAATGGCGGCTAGACGTCCCACCAGCCTCTACGACGGGTTAAACCGGAGGTGTTGCTCCTTCGCATACAATACTCCCTTCCCTCGCAGAGGCGGTTCTCGTCAATTAACAACGAATCACGCACATTCTACAGGGAAGCTAAGTATAAGACAGATCATAACGTTTCCAAATCGTCCTTTGGGGAATCGTCCTTCGGGGACACATGGTATCCTGATCCTTTCTTTAGTTTAATAGGTTCTGAATAGATTATACCACGCTGCAGGGCCATTCTAAACAGATTGCCAATAAATTTCAGTAATTACTCCTGATTCCGCAATAAACGGTTGACGGTTTCCCGGCGGACGCCGATTAATTGTCCGATTTCTTCCTGTGTCAGCAGGTCTGTCAGCAATGCGCCGTGTGAGTATTCATTCAGCCAGCGGGTCAGCAGGGCCATCCGGTCTCCAGGCGTGCCTACCGTGAGGTGATCCAGCCTTGTCTGCATAAACCGTACCTTCTCCTGCAGCAAAAGCGCGACCTCCATCACCTTACCGGGATTCTCCTTAAGCTCGCGGTACCATTCTGCAGCGGGAATGAGTTCCACCTCACTCTTCATCATCGCTACTGCTGTTCCATGCGCCTCCTTCGGCGAAATGAGGGAATGATGGGGAACGGTCTCACCCGGATAGAGCAGGTTAAACAGCACCATATTCCCGTTCTCATGCAGTCTTGTCACCTTGAACAGCCCGCTCTTCACCCGGTACAGGTTCTGGCCGCCGTCACCCTGACGGAACAAGACTTCACCTTTGTGCATAATCATCTCGCATTCTCCTTTGCCTTCTCTTTATATATATTTTAATTATACCGAAATACGACAAAAAAATGGAGCCCAGGCGGAAACGGCTTTGCCGCTCTTTCTGAGGAGAGTATCCGTTACAGCAAAAAGAAACCGCCTGAAGAGCAGGCGGCCTCAGGCGGCTTCCTTGCTCCACGGCAGTTTCCGGGAATGGATTACATTATTTTGCCGCGAGCGGCTTTTTCCAGAGACCGAGCATCAGACCGGAAATGACGGAGCCGATCAGCACAGCCAGCAGGAACAGCAGCGCATTGCTGGACAGGAAGGCTACGAATACGCCGCCGTGTGGTGCAGGAACGTTAAGGTTCCACAGCTGGGTGAGGCCGCCGGCAACGGCTGAGCCGATGATGCAGGAAGTGAGGACACGCAGCGGGTCAGCTGCAGCGAATGGAATTGCCCCTTCCGTAATGAACGACAAGCCCAGCACATAGTTGGTTAAGCCTGATTTGCGTTCGGTTTCTGTAAATTTATTCTTGAAGAATGTAGTGGCCAGGGCAATCGCCAGCGGAGGCACCATACCTCCGGCCATTACAGCAGCCATCATCAGGCCGTTTGTATTACCGCTGGAAGTGAAGACACCGATCGCAAAAGTATAAGCTGCTTTATTGAACGGGCCGCCCATGTCAATTGCCATCATACCGCCGAGCACCAGTCCCAGCAGAATTTTGTTGCCAGTGCCCAAATGGTTAAGCGCATCGATCATGCCTTCATTAATCCAGCTGAATACCGGATTGAACAGGAAGTACATAACACTGCCGGTTATGAGCAGGCCGAATACCGGATACAGCAGAATCGGCTTCAGGCCGTCAAGGGTGCGCGGCAAACCTGAGAAGGCTTTACGCAGCATAAGAATAACATATCCGGCCAGGAAACCGGCAGCCAGGCCGCCGAGGAAGCCGGCGTTGGCATTCAGAGCCATAATCCCGCCGACCATACCCGGCATAAGCGCAGGGCGGTCACCGATGCTGAGAGCGATAAATCCGGCTAAGATAGGAATCAGGAAGTGGAATGCGCCGTCACCTCCGCCAATCGTCTGCAGCAGCTTCACCAGCGGATTGTCGACACTGGCGACCTGCTCAATCAGGAAGGAGATAGCCAGCAGAATTCCGCCGCCGACTACGAACGGAAGCATGTGGGAGATCCCGTTCATCAGGTCCTTGTAGATCTTGCCTCCGATGGTACCGGACTTCACCGCAGCGGCTCCGCTGTCTGTCTTGCCGGAGCTGCGGTAGACCGGTGCATCGCCCTTGACCGCGATCCGGATCAGCTCCTCCGGTTTGCGGATTCCGTCACTTACCGGCCGCTGCAGTACAGGCTTGCCATTGAAGCGGTCCATCTCCACATTTTTGTCCGCAGCAATAATAACACCGCTGGCCCGGGCAATCTCATCTTCCGTCAGTACATTTTGCGCACCCTCGGAGCCGTTGGTTTCGACCCGGATGTTCACGCCCATCTCCTTGGCTTTCTTCTTCAGGGCATCCTCCGCCATGAAGGTATGGGCAATTCCCGTAGGACAAGCTGTTACAGCAACCACGAAGGCCGCCGAATCCGGGTTTCCGGTAATCATACGCACCGGCTCAGCCTGCTGCACCGCAGCCTTCTGCACCTCTTTCTCCGCAGCCGCCTTCGCTTCCGCCTCGGCTGCAGCTTCTGCCTCAGCCTGCTTGGCGTCGAACAATGCTGTGATTTCCTCAGGGGTCTTAGCATTCATGAGCTGCTCTATGAATTCGCTTTCAATGAGCAGCCTCGACAAAGCCGCCAGTGTACGCAGATGCACATTTCCCGCTCCGTCCGGAGCGGCAATCATGAAGAACAGGTGGGCCGGAGCTTCATCTAAGGAAGCAAAGTCAATCCCGGTGCTGCTCTTGGCGAATACGACAGTCGCTTCATTCACAGCCTTGGTCTTGGCATGAGGCATTGCAATGCCTCCGCCGATGCCTGTGCTCGACTGGGCTTCACGGGCAAGGATCTTTTCCTTGAACAGCTTCACATCACTAATCCGGCCGCTGGCTGCGAGACTGGCGATTAACTCATCGATTGCCGCTTCCTTGGTTGTTGCCGCCAGTTCCATAATCATTGTTTCCTGTATCATCAGATCCGTAATCTTCATTAATATCAACTCCTAAAGGTATACTTCATTCTCTTGTAAGGCAGTTTACAGCTGCGACAGTACTATACTTGGACGAAGCTCTTCAATCAGCTGCCGCTCTGCCAGGTCATCAGAGAACGCTGTTGCGCTTCCTGAAGCCACTCCGGCGCGGAAGGCCTCCAGCAGATTCCCGGTCAGCGACAGGGTACCGACAAATCCGGCAATCATTGAATCCCCTGCACCTACTGAATTCTTCACCTGGCCTGCCGGGGCACTGGCATGGTATACCTCCTGGCCGGATATGAACAATGCACCTTCTCCGGCCATCGATACAAGCACATGCTTCGCACCGCCTTCCAGCAGCTTGCGCCCGTAAGTGATAATCTCCTCTCTGGTGTTAATGGCAACGCCGAACAGCTCTGCCAGCTCGTGATGATTAGGTTTGACAAGCAGCGGCCCCTGAGCCAGGGCTTCTTTGAGGGCCTGACCGGTTGTATCAATGACAAATTCTGCCCCCTGCTGCCTGCATATGGCGATCAGTCTGCCGTAGAAATCATTGCCAAGCGACGGCGGAATGCTTCCCGACAGGATCACAATATCCCCCAGCTTCAAGCCGTCAAGCTTGTGCAGCAACTGCTCAGCCTCGGCTGTGGTAATATCCGGTCCGGCTCCGTTAATTTCGGTCTCTTCTCCCGCTTTAAGCTTAATATTGATCCGCGTGTCATCTGAGATATGCACGAAATCACTGTCTATCGTCTCCTTGCGCAGCCAGTCTTCAATGTACCCGCCGGTGAAGCCGCCAAGAAAGCCGGTCGCCGTATTAGCTACTCCAAGCTGGTTAAGGACACGGGATACATTAATCCCTTTCCCTCCCGGGAGCTTCATATCCCGCTTCATCCGGTTTAGCCCGCCTGTAATAAACTCTTCAACCTCCACGATATAATCGACGGAAGGGTTAAGCGTAACTGTATAAATCATTTGTCATCCCTCATTATTGTGGTTTGTACGCTCTGTCTTAGGCCAACGTATAATCAATATCCAGTTTCCCCAGCTCCCGGAGGAAGCTCTCCGGCACTGCCGTATCCAGAATGTAGTGGTCGATCTCCTTAAGATCCGCTACTTTGCAAAAAGAAATCTGCCCGATCTTGCTGTGGTCAGCCAGCAGAATGCTCTGCTTCGCCACAGAGATCATTTTGCGCTTGGTAGCTGCCTCCAGCATGTTGGGGGTGGTGATGCCTTCCCGTAAATCCAGCCCGTTCGTTCCCAGGAATGCCTTATCTACCCGCACCATATCCAGTGAACGTTCAGTCATCGGTCCGACAAAAGCCATCGTGTCCGGCCGCAGCATTCCTCCGGTAATGGACACCTCGATGTTGCGGCAATCCTTCAGCTCGTTAAGTGCCATGATGGAGTTGGTGATTACTTTCAGGTTACGGAACGATTTCAGCGCCCGGGCAATCTGCAAGGTTGTCGTTCCGCCGTCCAGCAGGATCGCATCGCCTTCCTGAATCATCTCTACTGCCTTACGGGCGATCCGCAGCTTCTCATCCAGGAACCTGTCTTCCTTATCCGGAATAGCCGCCTCAAAGTTTACACTTTGCAGAGACACTGCCCCGCCATGTGTACGCTTCAGCAGGTGCGCTTCCTCCAGCTCCTTGAGATCACGGCGCACCGTTGATTCCGAGACTGACAGCTCCTGGCTCAGCTCCTGAACCGATGCTCTTGTATGCTCATTGACAAATTGCAGGATACTCCGTTTCCGTTCTTCTTCAAACATGATTCTCACTCCTCAGGACGGGCAGCTCAAGCTGTCCGGATTCCTATAATAGATCATCTATTTGAGTTTGGATTAAGGTTTGCTCAGTTATTCGCTCATTACTGATCGTTATTGACCATTTGTGCTCATTTATGATTGTAACAGCGTTTTCATAACCTGTAAAGTGCTTTTTTTCTGCTTTAAAAACAGCAAAATATCCCTTTTTCACAAGGTTTTTGCGCTTCCCACCGTGTATCCGGCCTGTTCATGCTCATTTCTGCTCATTTCCGGATGAGTCCTCCGCAGCTCTGCTGCAGCAAATTACCTCCCGATTGCCTATTTCATAACAGGACGCTGCAACATATTTTATATTACATATGGGGAAAAGCGGGTGAACACGAAATGGCCAATAACAGCGATAACTATGGTTATAATCCTGCCGGCAACAACAGCGGAGGCAAGAATGCCGGCAGCGGAAGCAGCAGTAATACGGCAGAAAGCGAAGAGCTGAGTGCTGAAGACTATGCAATCATTGCCGCCGGCTTTGGTGTTCTCGGCGAATTATTCGGCTTCCTTTCCCTGGTCAAAGCGAAGCAGGTTACTAAAGCTACAGGGGGAGAAATCGGCATTGATCCCGTTCTCTTCGTCCAGGCACGCAAAAAAGCGGCAAAACGAAGATCCCGTCCGCCGCGTAAATATTAAGCTCCGCTTTAGTTCTGTGCCCTGCCCGCTTATCCGGACCGGAGCGGCACTGCTTGATGCTTCTCAAATATGGATTGTACCTGTTCACGCTGCTTCTCTTCCCGGAGGAGCACGATCACAATGATATGCTCAAGATCAGCATGCGCCGCATACGCTTCAGCATCCTCCTGCGGGATACCAATACCGATCAGACTGACTGTGAGGCTGTCACTTTCAATATCAGCTCCCGCCAGCTTGCCTGCGGCCGGACCTGCTGCCACAGCCGTATCATCCAGCATATTAAGGCCGACACCCAGACCGCGCGCTGTACCGAACAAACCCTCATTGCCTTCACCGGTCTTCACAGCCCCTATCCCGGCGTCATGGCTGATAATCTCAAGTGTATTTTTCTGCTTCGTAACCGCCGATATCTCCTTGGCTTTAATTCCGTACTCCTTCAATTCCCCGATTGCAAGTATTGCATCGCTCCTGTGTCCAAAAATCCCTACAACGAGAGTAGGCATCTCACATCCCTCCTGTTACTGCGATATTAACCCTCTGTATACCGCTTGAACCCGGGACAAGCCGGTGCTGAATCAAAGTCTTCCAATCCGGTTATAAAGATAGAACCGGAGCTTCAGCAAATTAAATAGAACGCTGCTGCTCGTGTTACGTATACATAAACATAAATTTAGAGATTGGGGGAGCAACTGTGCTGCAAAGCAAATATTTCCGGACATGCCTGGCTATTATCGCATTTCTGACTATCCTGTATCTGGGCTCCAAAGTAATCTTTCTGTTCTCGCCGCTTGTGGCCATCTTTAATCTGCTGCTTGTGCCGATGATGCTGTCAGGCTTCATGTTCTACCTGCTCCGGCCGCTCGTGAATTACCTGGAGAGTAAGAAGCTTAACAGGGCCCTCTCCGTTCTGCTGATCTATCTGGTCTTTGCCGGACTGTTCGTCCTGTTCTGGGTGCTGGTCTGGCCGACACTGCGTGAGCAGATCCAGAATTTCATCGACAACACGCCTTACCTGGTGCAAGGGCTGCAAAACCAGTTCAACCAGCTGCAGAATGAACCCGCCTTCTCCCGGTTTTTCCAAGGGGATACGGATCTGACCACCCGGCTGACAGGCTACCTGAATGATGCCATTGCATGGGTAACGAATTCCATGTCCAACCTGATCAGTGTCGTTTCCAGCATTGTAGTGGTTATCGCGACGCTGCCGATTATCCTCTATTACATGCTGAAGGACGGACATAAGCTGTCGCCCATTCTGCAGAGTCTGGTACCCAGGAAATACCGCAAGCAGGGCCAGGATATCCTGAAGGATATCGACAGTGCGCTAAGCGGCTTCATTGTTACCCGCGTCCTGCTGAATGTGGTGCTGGGCATCATGCTCTATATCGGGTTCCTGTTAATCGGCCTGCCCTATTCACTGCTGCTGGCGGTGATCTCCATTCCGCTTAACTTCATTCCTTATGTCGGATCACTGCTGGCAGCGATTCCGGTTATCATCGTAGGCTTCATTGAATCCCCTTCGATGGCCATCTGGTCGCTGGTAATTATTCTGGTTGCCCAGCAGATTCAGGATAATGTCCTGTCACCGATCATCTACGGCAAATCGCTGGATGTGCATCCGCTGACAACCGTCCTGCTTGTTCTGGTCGGCGGAGATTTCTTCGGTATTATCGGCGTGCTGATTGCGCTGCCGGTATACATGATCCTCAAAATTCTCTTCCTGCGGATTTACGAGATTATCATTGCTGAACGCGGGGATGAGCCTGCAGCCGAGACGGAGACCGTAGTAATAACGGATAATGAACCGCAATAACCACAGTAATCCCAGGCACATATATAATCTTAGCTTACAAAAAAAGGGCAAGTCACCCCGGATGGGGGACTTGCCCTTCTGCTTGTGAACCCGATACTCAGCCCCGCAGCGAGCGGACTACAAAGATGTGATTACCCTTCAGCAGGTTCTGCCCGTCCCGGAGCGTGACTGAGCCTTTGGTATGCGCCACAATCGTCGTATTGCAGGCGATCAGCTGGTCGCCTTTCCAGACTGTAACGGCAGATTTGAAATAGACTGCGTTATCAAACTGCTGGCGTTCTCTCATTACATATCCGACAGAATGGAGAACCGGGGGCAGGGCCCTCTCCTTGGGAGCCAGTGTCTTGATGTACACAATGTCACGAAAAGGGACGGTAATTTCCTGATGTCCGATTACGGCTACCGAAGCTGCAGGGTCCCACCTGCGCAGAACGCCTTTCATAATCGTATACGGCTCCTCCCCGCAGTACATAATGACCGGTCTGCCTACCCAATGCTTCATGGCTCCACCCCCTTCTTGTTGTGCTTGCTAATTATAGATTCGGTATGGACCAGTCGATTCCTGTAAGCCCGTGCGATTCCAAGTACTGATTGGCCTGGGAGAACGGGCGGCTGCCGAGAAAACCGCGGTGAGCCGAGAACGGGCTCGGGTGCGGAGACTGGATAACCTTATGCCTGCTGCGGTCGATAGCCGCCCCCTTAAGCTGGGCATGGCTGCCCCAGAGGATGAATACCATCGGTTCAGTCCGTTCGTTCAGCTTCTCCATAACAGCATCGGTAAATGTCTCCCAGCCTAGTCCCTTATGCGAGTTCGGCTGGCCTTCACGTACAGTGAGCACGGCATTGAGCATCAGCACTCCTTCGTTTGCCCAGTGCAGCAATGACCCGTGATTCGGGGCCGCTACGCCCAAATCCTCATGCAGCTCAATATAAATATTGCGCAGCGACGGCGGAATCCGCACCCCCGGCTCAACCGAGAAGCTCAGTCCATGTGCCTGTCCCGCACCGTGATACGGATCCTGGCCGAGAATAACCACCCGGGTCTTATGGTATGGCGTCAGCTTCAGAGCCGAGAACAGCTTGTCCTTGGGCGGGTAGACGGTGTATTGCTTATACTCATGCGCCAGCGCATAGCGCAGCTCATTGAAATACGGCTTTTGAATCTCTTCCTGCAGCACTTCATCCCAATCATTGCCAAACATCCCGTTCTCCTCCTGCATGCTTACTGATAGTATTCTTTCTTACCCTGTTATTAACCACATGCGGCCGAGATTATTTGCGGCCGTAGTCCGCTTTGATCTCGCCCCACTCTTTGGTCTGCCATTTCAGCACCTTATTATCATATGTATGGCTGCGCAGCCAGCTCTCAGCCCGGTCAATCAGGACCCAGATCTCTTCGGTGGAAGCATCGCGCGGCAGCGTGGTCGCCACCTTCTTCTGCTTGACCCACTTCATCGCATTCACGGAGTCACTGTAGACAGTTTTGCTGCTGCCTTCCTTCTTCAGCAACGCCAGGGCGTGAACAATCGCCAGAAATTCTCCGAGGTTGTTCGTCCCCTTGCGGATCGGCCCGCAGGAGAAAATGATATCTCCGGTCTGCGTGTCCACGCCTTTATACTCAACAGGTCCAGGATTGCCGCGTGTGCCGACATCAACGGAGATGCTGTTGTAGTCAATCTCCGCCGATGTTTCGACAGATGCGCTTCTGCTCCAGCTCTTTGTGCTCTTGCCCTTGGCAGATGCTCCGGATGCCGCCGCACCGGTCCCCCAATTGCCTTTCCAGCCTGCTTTATAGGCGGCGTCCGCTGCTGCCTTGCTCTCATAGGACTTATATTTCGCTCCGGTATAATGATCCGTCTGCGCCTGGCATTCTGCCCAGGTACCGTAGACTCCCGGCTGCTTGCCTTCCCAAACCACATAATATTTCTGTTTAGCCACTGGTACAGCTCCTTTCACCGCTTAATGAATCATCAAAATTATATTGTAATCCAAACGGCGGCGATATAGAAGTCTGCTTCCTGCCCGAATATAATCCGGATAATTCCCGGCAGGCACGTTCATACTATAGCAGCAGCATCAGTCAAGCACTGCAAGGGTTGTGTCAACGATAGTCTGGAGCTTCTGCTGATCCGCAGCAGTCTTGACCATAACCCGGATGCCTACCAAGGCGTTATGCAGACAAGCGGCGAGTGCGGCTGCCGGAAGACGGCTGGTAATTTCACCGGTATTCTGACCCTGCAGCACCAGACGCTCTATCAGGCTCTCGGTGTTCAAAAAGGCTTCCTGCACTCTGGCCGCAGCTTCCGGATCATGATTTGACAGCTCTACCGCAGTGTTCACCAGCATGCAGCCTTTGGGCTCTGCTTCGCTTTTATAGATCACGGCTTCAAACAGCAGGGCAATTGCCGCTTTCACCGGAATATCCCCTTCGGTACGGCTCTCCATTCTGGAGGCGTTGATGGCAGCAAAGCGTTCCATAGCTTTAATGTATAAGGTGTGTTTATCACCGAAGGTATCATACATACTTCGCTTATGAATACCCATACCGGCAACGAGATCCTGCATTGAGGTCTTCTCGTAACCCTGCTGCCAAAAAATATTCATCGCCTTGCCGAGCACATCGTCAATATCAAACTCTTTGCTTCTGGCCATCATCATGCTCCTTTCCAAGATCAATTTTAGCATTTATAGAACGATCGGTAAATATTAAGTTGGAATTGTGAAATCCATCACATTAATTCCGCACTAATCATTCTATATTAATTTTAAAGCATTAATGGTTTAACAGCAACATACACACCAAGGAGGTTATTTACATGAGAAAGCTCGCAGCATTAGCCGCAGCCTGCACACTGGCCCTGTTACTTGGTTGCGGAAACTCAGCGAACAACAATGCGGCAAACACAAATACGCCCGCAGACAACGGCAGTACGGCTGCCGCCACGGAGGCTCCGGATGCCGTAACATCCGTGTCTGTTGTTGACAATAACGAAGCCTTCAAGAAGGCGATCAGCAAAGACGGCCACTGGATCGCTGCTGTCCTGAACGACCTGACCTTCACCGAGGAGCTTGTGGTCGACGGACAATTCATCAACAAGGAAGAGCCGGCCCGCAAAATTGCGCTTTATACCCAGGATGCGGATCACAATATTACGAACTCCTTCACGCTCACCGCTCCAAAAATTACGATCCGCAGCGAGAATGCCCGGATTCAGGGCGGCACCTTCGTCGGTGATGTGTATGTAGAAGCTGACGGATTCGCTGTCGTAAATGCCACCATCGAAGGCAACGTCTATTTCTCTGACGCTAAATATCAGGCTACCTACACGGCTGCTGATCAGGGTAAAGTAACAGGTGTAACTGAAGTTAAGAAATAAGCCTCTCCTTACAGGGGTGTCCACTGGGGCAAGCGGCCCGGCGGGACACCTCTTTTGAAGTTTTACTTGGAAAAGAGGTGCAGCTTAATGTTGTCCATCCGTAAATTTGCCATAATCCCTTCCCTGCTTCTGATATTAACTTCATGCAGCGGTCAAGAAGAACGGCAACAACCGCAGTACCGTATAGAGTCCGGTCATGATCTGAGTATACTGACGACGACCGACACACATTATTTAGCACAAAGCCTGAGGGATTTCGGTCCGGCCTTCAATCAGTTCCTGGCCGCCGGTGACGGCAAACAGCTGGGCTACAGCCGTGAAATGATGGACGCCCTTGGCTATGACATCGGAATCCGCAGGCCTGACGCCGTAATCATCAGCGGGGATCTCACCAATAATGGAGAACAAGCCAGTCATAAGGACCTGGCTAAACATTTGCAGCAAATTGAACAGGATACCGGAACCCGTGTGTATGTAATTCCCGGCAATCATGATATCCAGAACCCCTGGGCGCGAAGGTTCGACGGCAGCCGCCAGTATACAGCAGATTCCGTAACAGCGGAGGAATTCCGTACAATCTATAATAATTTCGGGTACAGTGAAGCGCTGCTGGAAGACGGGGATTCGCTCAGCTATCTGGCAGCTCCGTCAGAGGATCTGTGGCTGCTTATGCTCGACACTGCTAAGTATGGGGATAACAAGAAGCTGGGACATCCGCAGCTGGAGGGCGGTGTCAGTTCTGCAACCCTGAAATGGATTAGAGCCTGCGGTGAGCTGGCTGCTGCAAACGGCGCGCACATCGTTGCGGTTATGCACCACAGCCTGCTCGATCACAGTGAATTCATCCAGGAGGGCTTTACCGTGGACGATCATGGCCAGGTGATTGATACCCTGCTGCAAAGCGGTATCCGGACCGTATTCAGCGGTCATATTCACATTCAGGATATCAGCCAATACCAAGAGGAGAACGGAAACCGTATCTATGATATTGCCGGAAGCGCTTTGTCTGTATTCCCTCATCAATACGGCCTTCTTAAGTATTCCTCCGCTAATCAAACTATGGATTACAGTACAGCGGCACTGGGTATGGAAGCTTGGGCAGCAGCGACAGGCAGCACTGACGAGAATCTGCTCGGCTTCAAAAAGTATAGTGAGGCGAATTTCCGCAAACGCTCAGCGACCCGCAGTTATTCCCGCTTATCCGCAGACCCTGCATATGCCGGATATTCGGATGCCGAGCTGATGGCCATGGCCGATGTAGTCGGCCGGCTGAATGAAATCTATTTTGCCGGCACTGCCCGTACAGACAATGCGGCAGTGATTGCCACTGAAGGCTACCGGCTCTGGCAGTCAGCTCCATCCGGCGGGCTGCGGAGTTATGTGCTCGGCATGACCAGCCGGGAGGTGAAGGACAACCAACAGCTGCATGTGGAGCTGCAGGGGCCCTGAGCAAAGAAGGATGTCCCACAAGCCATTTAGGCTGAGGAGACATCCTTTTTGTTGTTTGCAGCTTCTAGCTGCGGTACCGGCAGCGCGGAAACAGATTATAGATGTACGCCAAAACAGGACCATCATCTGCTGGTGTAAAGCTTCCTTATGTCCCATAGCAAAACGAAGCCGCTGATAGAATGACACCGGCAATATACTCCGATACCTTAACATGAACAGGATGGACGAGATACGCCTCCAGGTCGGCCATCGACACATATTGTACGATCAGCATGAGGTCATACGTACCGCTGCGGATGTCTGTCTCCACCTTCAGTTCATGGATATGCCCAATCTTGCCGCGCATGCCGAGCAGCGCTTCACGGGCTTCAGCAATACGCTCCGGGCTGCTGTCTTTCAGCTTGATCATCAGATTATTCGTAATCACTCTTCATCGCCTCCATCGCTCCACGGTTCGAGCTGCAGCAGTGTATGTGCAGCTTCCCGGCCATTGACCAGCAGCGCAATCCTGTGCCTGCCCGGATAATGCCGCCGGGTGGTCAGATCGGCCCAGCGGTGGGTCCGCGTTCCGGTCAGCCTGGAGCCGCCCGGGACGGTTTTGTCCGATAGCAGAAACAGCTTGCGGGAGGTCTTGCCTCCGGCCTTCACGAAATCAATCCCGTATTCGATGCGGATACGTACCGGATCACCCTCCCGGATTGTAAGAGCATACTGCAGCCCGCAGCTGTCACCGGTCCGCACAGTACCCGGTTCTACAGCCAGAACGGCTGAGGTGACGAGCGGCGTATCCTCCGCTTCAGCCGCATAACCGAATAAAGCCATAATTTCGGGATTGGCTTTGCGGATCAGCGACCGGCAGCCGTGCCGCACGATCCAGTCCGTATGGGCATTCCCGCCTAGCCAGCGGTGGGCGGTCTCAATCACTACGCCGGGATGATCCTTCGCAATATCATTCAGATTGTTGGCCACACTCTTGCGGACATACAGCGAAGGGTCGGCCTTCAGCAGTTCCAGCACCGGCAGCACCGGGGAAGGATCCCGCTTGAACACCGGCAGTGCCTGCCCCCACGGCAGGCGGGGCCGGCACCCTTCACTGGCCAGCCGCCGCACATGCTCACCCGGCGACTGTGCCCAGATCAGCATCCGGGCCATCATCCGCTGCGGATCGCGCAGCAGGAAGGGCCGGACCGCGAACTCCGCCGAAGATTTCGGTGTGAACCGCTCAAGTGCAGCCACCGACAGCTCCCAGTGCTCTTCACTTCCGCCGAATACTTCGACGAAGTCAGGGAAGATCAGATACGGAAAGCCTATGCATTGCTCATCTATTGCAAACAGAATCTGCAGGGCATCTTCATACCGGGGAGGCAGGAAATCCCCCAGAGTTTCCGTAATCCGCCGCATCCGGGCCTTAAGCTCGAGCTCCTCCCAAGGCTCTTTCATCGCTGCTGCGGTGAAGCCTCTGCAATCAAATCCGCTATACACGGCAGCAAGTTTAGCCCCAAGCCCTTTCAGAAATTCTTCGTTGTACATAGCCTTTAGTGGTTCCGCCATTTTTTGATTCCCCCTGCTGTTCTGTTTAATAACTCTTCTGTTGCCACAGTGTAGCACAAGTAACTGGACAGCCCCATGTCATATTATTAGCCGAAATGCCCGCAGCGGTGGGGAGCGGGACTATATTCTTTTTTTCGCCAGACATAACTTATGTGATACGCTATACGCCTACTCCATCGGAACATAATGCTTCAGATCAGCATCGCTGATTCCCTGTTCAAGCCCGGTCTGTGTAATCTCGTGGCTGAATTGCAGCACCTCATTATGTGCAAAGTAAGTATACTCAACCTCAGGCTCATCGCTGAATTTGACCTTGACCAGAAACGGCGGCAACTTGACCGACCAAATTCCCCGGGCTGAAGCAATCTCCTCCCTGCTGTAATGCTTCTCATGCAATAGATAAGACATAACCCTGTGGGCATATAGCCTCTTATTTACCTGAACATACACTGTTGGAACCACGATTAGCAGAATGATCAGCCCTGCCAGCACACCTATTACCGTCTTTTTTGCCGCACTCACCAGTATTGCACCCCTTTTCACATAAAAACCATTATTTTCACACTTTCTGCAAAAGAAAGCCTATTTTCAAAACCGCTCTCCTATCGTAAAATAAGATCTAAGTTTTTTGCATCGTTGATTTGCCAGAACAAAACTGAGGAGGGACCCCTGCCATGCCGCGGACACTTGTTGATAACGCTGATTTTTTTGTCGCTGCCCTTTCGCAGACCTTTGTGTCCGCACTGCAGCTTGACCCCGACGGGATGTATTCCCAGGTAGGTGTCGGAATTGTCGTGAAATTCTCTGAAGACTATGTACGGATAAAAAGATTCGACGGCACATCCTCGCATTACGCCCGGGACATTACGAAGTTCCAGCATAACCGGGTCTGAGACAGCTTTTGGCTGACTTGCACTGTACCTGTTCTATGCCGGTTAATTCCGCATCTATGATTCATTCTCCTGCATGCAAAAGAGATTGCTTCCTGCAAGACAGGCCCGGGACCGGTTCCCGGGCCTGTCTTGCCCTCCGCGCTCATATTTCACAAAATATTAACGTGTGCATTTCAATAAACTATTGACTTGACCGCGCTTGAGAACTAAACTGAAATCGTTAACAATTCCAATTACCCGGAGAGATCTTATGATTACCATCAAGGATATCGCACGTGTCGCTGGTGTCTCTCATACTACAGTATCCAGAGCACTAAACGGCAACCCGCTGATTAAGAAGGCCACCCGGGACAAGATTGAACGCATTGCTGCGGAGATGAATTATGTGCCGAACTACAGCGCGAAGAGTCTGGTCACCAAGAGATCGTTCACCATCGGACTGTTCTTCTCCAGCATTGAGCAGGGGACTTCAGCCAGCTTCCTGGTTGATGCCATCAAGGGGATTACGCATATCCTCGATGAGAACTACAATTTGACGGTGAACGGAATCGACGGCGTGCATAATTTCAGCAATATCCAGCCTCAGCGATTCGACGGCATTCTGGTCATGAGCCAGAGTGATGAGGATAATGCCTTCATCTACCATGTGAAGAAGATAGGCATTCCGCTTGTGGTGCTGAACCGCCAGCTGGAGGACCCGGGCATTATGAATGTGGTCGCCAATGACCGTGAAGGCGTCAGGGAAGCGATTGATTACGCCGTGCAGCAGGGGCACCGTAAGCTGGCTATAATTGAAGGCAAGCCCGGCTTCAAATCGTCCAGCGAACGCAAGCAAGGATTCATGGACAGCCTGATTGCTAACCGTCTCGGGCTGAATCCCGATTATTTCGCTTCCGGAGATTACAGCATTGAGAGCGGTTATGCTGCAATGACGGCACTGCTGGGTCTGGAGGAGCAGCCTACAGCTGTGTTCTGCTCCAACGATGATATGGCGATCGGCGCCATGAATGCCTGCTACGCCCACAATACCAATGTGCCGGGGCAGATTTCACTGATCGGATTCGACGATATTATGTTCTCGCGCTATACGAATCCGGCCCTCACTACTGTCCGCAAGCCTATTGCCGAGATCAGTGAGCTGGGCATGACCATGCTGATCCAGCTGCTTCAGCAGCCGGATACTCCGCCGCAGCAGCTGTTCGTCCGTACCTCGCTGGTTGTGCGCGATACGGTTGCCGGGGGTTAGGCTGCGTGACCCCGGAGAGTGCAGCGCTGTGCTTATGATTCTTTTGCTGAATGCCGGTTCAGGCCAGCGATGATCCCCGGCAGCGAAGTACAGCATCAGGCAAGCCGCTATTTTCAGCAAACTCGGAGCCGGCCGTCAAGGGCGGTGTATCCGGGGTTTGCTTAAAATAAAAATGTTAACGTGTGCATTTAAACTTTATATTTAAAGGAGATCATGACTACTATGACAAACCGTTTATCCCGAAGCACTCACCCGGAATTAACTCTCCATCCGGAACGGATGATCCAGTTCGGCGAAGGCAACTTTATGCGTGCCTTCGTGGACTGGCAGCTGCAGCAGATGAATAATCAGGGCCTCTTTAACGGAAGCGCCGTACTGGTGCAGCCGATTGAGCAAGGCCCCGGCGGCGGCGTGGGCACATTCATGGCTGAACAGGATAACCTGTATACGGTTCTGCTGAACGGTATCATGGACGGCCAGACTGTCAACTCCCGTGAATTGATCAGCTCCGTGAGCCGTGTACTTGACCCGTATACCCAGTACGAGGCTTATCTGGCCCTTGCTGAGAACGATGAGCTGGAATTCATCACCTCCAATACTACGGAAGCCGGCATTGCCTATCTTCCCGGTGACCGCGCAGAGGCTGCACCGCCGAAGAGCTTCCCGGGTAAGCTGACAGCGCTGCTCCACCGCCGTTTCCAGCTCGGCAAGAAGGGCTTCGTCATTATCCCTTGTGAGCTGATTGACCGCAATGGTGAGAAGCTGCAGGAGATTGTGGAGCGTTATGCTGCCGAATGGAACCTCGGGGGAGAATTCCTCGAATGGCTGAAAGCGGAGAATACCTTCTGCTGCAGCCTTGTTGACCGGATTGTTCCCGGCTACCCGCGTGAGCAGGCTGCTGCGCTGGAAGCAGAGCTTGGTTATCTCGACAAAGTAATGGTTACGGCCGAGCCGTTCCTCTTCTGGGTCATTGAAGGACCGGAATCCCTGGCTGAGCGGCTGCCGCTGGCTAAGGCCGGACTGAACGTTGTGGTCACTCCTGATATGACCCCTTACCGTGAACGCAAGGTTCATCTGCTGAACGGGCCGCATACCGCAATGGTTCCGCTTGGTCTGCTGGCTGGCCTCGAAACGGTTGAAGATGTGATGAATGACGGCACCTTCTCCCGCTTCGTGAAACAGCTGATCGAAGAAGAGCTGATTCCGATGCTCGATCTGCCTGAGGATGAGCTGCTGTCTTATGCCGGTGCTGTACAGGAGCGGTTCAGAAATCCGTTCATCCGCCATGAGCTGACCTCCATCTCACTGAACAGCATCTCCAAATTCAAAACCCGCCTGCTCCCTGTACTCCTCCGCTACCAGCAGGAACGCAGCCGGCTGCCTGAGCGCATGACACTTGCCTTCGCGGCCCTTCTGCTCAGCTACCGCGGGGACCGCGTGCCGCGCCAGGATAGTGCAGAGGTACTTGCTGTATTTGACCAGGCCTGGAGCCATCCGGCCAGCTTCGTCAGCACCATCCTCAGCAACACCAGTCTGTGGGGACAGGATTTAACCCTGCTGCCAGGCTTAGCCGGTGAAGTTACTGCCTCTCTGGAGCAGCTGGAGCATGGGGATTCCCGTGCGGCGCTGCAGCAGCTGGTAGGCTGAGTTACTGAAGTCCATGCTATCAAAACTTTAGTCTATGCTATCAAAACTTTAGGAGGGTCAACATGAAGCACTTAATGAAAATGAACCCCAGAGATACCGTAGCTGTAGCCCTGCGGCCGATTCCGGCCGGGGAACAGCTCACTATAGACGGAGTGACCGTGCAGACCGCCCAGGATGTTCCGCAGGGGCATAAGATTGCCCTGACGGCTTTCCAGCCGGAGGATGTCATCACCAAATACGGCTACCCGATCGGTCATGCCATTGCCCCGATTGCCGCCGGTGACTGGATTCACACGCACAATATCAAAACCAATCTGGTTGGTGAAGAAGAATACGAATATGTGCCGGATATCCATCAGGTTACCTATCCACGCCGGGACTTGACCTTCCAGGGCTACCGCCGCAAGAACGGCAAGGTCGGCATCCGCAATGATCTGTTCATTATCCCGACTGTCGGCTGTGTAAACGGCATCGCTGAGCAGATGCTGCAGGAGTTCAAGGATGAGCACCCGGATCTCGGCGGCTTCGACAACCTTACCGTGCTTAGTCATCCTTACGGCTGCTCGCAGCTCGGCGATGATCACCGCATGACCCGCAGCATTCTGCTCGATGCGGTTAACCACCCCAATGCCGGCGGTGTACTCGTCTTCGGCCTCGGCTGCGAGAACAATATCGTCGCTGAATTCCGCAGCATGCTCGGGGATTACGATGAGTCCCGGGTGAAATTCCTGGTCGCCCAGGAGGTGGGCAATGAGGTTGAAGCCGGACGCGCCCTGCTGGATGAGCTGTACGAAGCTGCGAAGGATGATGTCCGTGAGCCGGTTCCGCTCAGTGAGCTGAATATCGGCCTGAAGTGCGGCGGCTCTGACGGATTCTCCGGCATTACCGCTAATCCGCTGCTGGGTGCCTTCTCCGACTTCATCATCTCCCAGGGCGGCACTTCGGTGCTGACTGAGGTGCCGGAAATGTTCGGCGCGGAGAAAATGCTGATGGCCCGTGCAGAAAGCCGCGAAGTCTATGAGGATATCGTGTCGCTGATCAATAACTTTAAGCAGTATTTCCTCTCCTACGGCGAGCCTGTGTATGAGAATCCGTCTCCCGGGAACAAGGCCGGCGGCATCAGCACCCTGGAGGATAAATCGCTCGGCTGCACCCAGAAGGCAGGAACGTCACCAGTGGTGGATGTGCTGCAATACGGCGTGAAGCTGCGCAAAAAAGGCTTAAGCCTCCTGCAGGCTCCCGGCAACGACCTCGTAGCCGCCTCTGCCCTCGCCGCTTCGGACTGCCAGCTGGTGCTGTTCACTACGGGACGCGGAACGCCGTTTGGCAGCTTTGTGCCTACGGTGAAGGTGGCGACCAATAACGATCTTTTTGCCAAAAAAGGCCACTGGATGGACTTCAACGCCGGGCCGCTGCTGGAAACGCCGATGGCGGATGTGCTGGAAGAGTTCATTACTTATATCATCAGTGTCGCCAGCGGCCAAAAAACACGGAATGAGCAAAATCAGGTGCGTGAGCTGGCTATTTTCAAAACAGGTGTAACACTATAAATCTTATCCAAATTCATTCTAGGGGAGATCTTATCCATGTTTCTTAACGAAGACTTCATGTTATCCGGCGAGACGGCGCGCCAGCTCTATCACAACCATGCCAAAACCATGCCGATCGTTGACTACCATTGCCATCTTGACCCGCGGGAAATCTATGAGGATAAACCATTTGCGAACCTGACTGCCGCCTGGCTCTACGGTGACCATTACAAGTGGCGGCTGATGCGGGCGAACGGCGTGCCGGAATCCCATATTACCGGGGATGCTTCCGATTATGATAAATTCCTGGCCTGGGCCCGTACACTGCCAAAAGCGGTCGGCAATCCGCTCTACAGCTGGACGCATCTGGAGCTGCGCCGCTTCTTTGGTGTAAATGAGCTGCTGAATGAAACTACCGCCCCGGCCATCTGGGAGCAGGTGAACCGCAAGCTGGCTGAACCGGCCTTCACACGGCGCGGCCTGATCCGGGGTTCCGGCGTCAAAGTCATCTGCACGACCGACGATCCGGCGGATTCGCTGGAATATCACAAGCTACTTAGTGAGGAAGAAACGGCCTTCCAGGTATTCCCGACCTTCCGTCCCGACAAGGCGCTGAATATCGATGCCGAAGGCTTCTCTGCCTGGATCGGCAAGCTGGAGCAGGCTGCTGGACAGCCGGTGCAGACTTATGACGCATTGCTTGCGGCACTGGCTGACCGTGTGGACTTTTTCCACGAGAACGGCTGCCGCCTGTCCGACCACGCACTGGATGTGCTACGGTACGAGGCGGGTGAGCCGGAAGCAGTTGCAGCTATTTTTGCTAAAAGACTACAGGGCGGCGAGCTGACCCCGCAGGAAGTTACACTTTACCGTACAGAGCTGCTCACGGCGCTGATCGGGTTCTACCATGACAAAGGCTGGACGATGCAGCTGCATCTGCATGCTTACCGCAATAACAACACGCCGATGTTCAAGAAGCTCGGACCGGATACCGGATACGACGGCATTAATGATCTGCCGCTGACGACAGCACTCTCACAGCTGCTTGACCGGGCGGAGAGCGGAGCCGGATTGCCGAAGACAATCCTCTACTCGCTGAATCCGGGGGATTATCCTTCGCTGCTGGCGCTGATGGGCTGTTATCAAAAAGACACCGCAGGCAAGCTGCAGCTTGGCTCCGGCTGGTGGTACAACGATACGCGCAGCGGAATGCGCCAGCAGCTGACAATGCTGGCTGACAACAGCCTGCTCGGTAATTTCGTCGGTATGCTGACCGACTCGCGCAGCTTCCTCTCCTATACCCGTCATGAGTATTTCCGCCGGGTGCTATGCGAGCTGATCGGCGAACTTGCCGAGCGCGGAGAGGCACCGGATGATCTGGAGCTGCTCGGCCGGATGGTCGAGGATATCTCCTACAATAATGCAGCCGGCTATTTCGGCTTCCGGACCGCGGGCAGCGAAGCTGTCAGCGCCCGGTAAAGGAGTGCTGACAATGCCGACAATTTTCATTGCCGGAGACTCCACCGCTGCCCGGAAGGGCGGCGGTGAATGGCCGATGGCCGGCTGGGGTGAATTTCTGGCGCAGCATGTTGCTCCCGGAGTTCACGTGGAGAACCGGGCAATCAACGGGCGGAGCACCCGCTCCTTCCTGGCCGAAGGCAGGCTCGCCGATATTGAGCAGGATTTCCACAGCGGGGATCTCCTGCTGATCCAATTCGGCCATAACGACCAGAAGATTGAAGACCCGTTGCGGTATACCGATCCGCAGACCGAATACCGTCACAATCTGCGCAGCTTTATTGATTCCGCCCGTAACCTGGGCGGTTACCCGGTGCTGCTCACCTCCGTCAGCCGCCGCCGCTTCACACCGGAAGGTGAGCCTGATCCGGAAGCGGTCGGTCTGTACCCGCAGGCGGCCCGGGAAGTTGCCGGAGCGACGGGCACCCCGCTGCTGGACATATTCGCTGCTTCCCAGCAGCTCTTCCGCCGCCTGGGAGCCGGGGATTCGGCACAGCTGTTCATGCATCTGCCGCCGGGCAGCCGGCCCAATTATCCGGATGGAGTCACGGATGATACCCATTTCTCGCAATTCGGTGCGCAGCAGATTGCAGCACTCGTTGCCGAGGCGCTTAAGCAGACGGGCACCTGGCAGGAGCTATTTCCAGGCAACACAATATAGTGCCATAATCGTATGCCAGGTCACCTGCAGCCGCCTTGCGGACACAGGTGACCTTATCTGCCTCAATATGCAGATTTCCCGCTGCTTGCGGACCACAGAGCCTTTATCCGCTCCGGAAACGTCCAATTCTGCACATTACTGCGGAAATAAAGTCCCTCATGTCCGTAAGAATCTAAAAATCGACAATTTGCAGAGGATAACGGCTCTGATGTCCGCAAGGATAGCGGCAGGATGGGATTGGTAGTGTGCGTATCAGTTGGATGAGTAACGGTAGCGTGTGTGTTAGGTGGATGAGTATCGGTAGAGTGTGTGTTAGGTGGATGAGTAACGATAGAACGAGTAGCGTGGGCTAGGGATCGGTAGAAAGAGTTTCAACAATCTTAGTATCGCTAGACTCAGTTCCGGTAAGTTCAGTTCCCGCAAATGCTTGGTGTGGTAAACAGAATGTTCGTTAACTGATTCTAAATCGGGAAGGAGATTACATATGACTGTTCCTATGCAATTGGGTGTTCGCGCCCACGATTTCAACCCTTGCCCCCTGCCGCAGCTGATTGAGAAGCTGGGCAGGCACGGCTTCCCCGCTATTCAGCTCGCGCTGCATAAATCGTTCCCGGAGAGCGTTCCTGCACTCAGTGCACTCAGCCCCGGTTCAGCCTCCTATTACGGCAACGCCTTCCGCCAGGCTGGAATTCAAATTGCCGTTCTCGGATGTTACGTGAACATCATTGATCCCGATCCTGCCCGGCGTGCTCAGGCGCTTCACGATTTCAGCACACATCTGCGGCTGGCCCGTGATTTCGGTGCCAGCCTGGTGGGTACGGAGACAGGCAGCACCAGCCGGGGATATACGCCGGATAACTTTACGGAAGAAGCCTTTCAGCAGGTTGTAGCCTCTGTGAAGCAGATGACAGCCGAAGCAGAGCGGTTCGGGGTAACCGTGGGCATTGAGGCAGGGATCAACCATCCGCTGTATACAGCCCAGCTGACTAGACGGCTGCTGGATGAAGTGTCCTCGCATAATCTGCAGGTTATTTTCGACGCTGCCAATTTGATGACGCCGGAGAATTACCTGGATCAGGACCGGATAGTCGCTGAAGCATTAGAACTGCTGGGCGACCGGATCGCTGTCTTGCATCTGAAGGATTTCACGATTATTGACGGCAGGCTGCACATCGTTCCGGCCGGACAGGGGCTGCTGAACTTCACCCCGCTGCTTCATTACATGAAGTACAAGCGCCCGCATATTCATGGACTGCTGGAGAGCACGCCGGAGGAACATATGCAGGAAAGTGCAAGACTACTAAGGCGGATTTACAGCGAGCTATAATATAAGTGCCCCGGCCGGTTAGGCGGCTTACGGGGCACTTTTTTTGTTCTAGTCCGGTACACATCGGGATTGTGTAAAAGGTATAGTCTGCCGCGATGGTGACCGGTCCATTTGTATATGAAAAACCGTATACATTGCGCTACCTCAACGGTAAATAGACCATTTGTATATGAAAAACCGTATACATTGCGCTACCCCGACGGTAAACAGGCCATTTGTATATGAAAAACCGTATACATTGCGCTACCCGACGATAACCAAACCATTTATATGTGAAAAACCGAATACATTGCGCTACCGCGACGGTTACCACGTTACTTCCCACCATCTCCCAACAATCCGTCGACATCCCAGGTAACCCTTCAGCACACTGCGCAGCATAAGCGCTCAGCACAGCACTAAGGCCGCCCGGCAAATGCCGGGCGGCCTGCTTGAACTACAGCTGAAGATGATCATAGTTTCAGGCTTCAGCGTCAGGCTTCAGCATCCGGCGGGATTACCCCTTTTTTGAGGATGATATTGCCGTACAGCGCTTCTTCGCCAGTGATAAGGATTGCGTAACTCTGCTTCGAGCGGTTGTAGAAATCGTAACGCTCTTCATACTCAACGACTGCTTCGCCGTCATGTCTGGCCAAAATCTCCTTGTAGGTGTCCCAGATGACCGGAACGGTCGGATCACCTTCCACTACGGCCATGAATGCCGCCTGCGCCGGGGCGTAGTGATCGAGCGGGAGCAGCTCCAGAATGGCGTCCAGCAGCCGGGGAATACCAATGCCGTCGGCCCGGAGCACCCTGGAATGCAGCCCGTGTCCCGGGTAGTTGGCGTCGGCCAGAACCAGTTCGTCACCGTGGCCCATCTCCATCAGGATGCGGACGAGCTCCGGTGAGAGCAGCTTGGGAATTTTTTTGAGCATAACGGTCTGTCCTCCTTAAACTTAAGCCTCACACCGCTACATTCCGTAAAAGGACCGCAACGCCACCAGCTCTTCAATCCGGTGCTGCGGCAGCTCCCGTTCCCCGCCGATCATCCGCGTCAGGAAGGTCAGCTTCGCCGTATATTCCAGCCGCTCCATATTCATATACGCGCCCATCACATCTTTCCCCCAGGTTAATGCGCCATGGCTCTCCAGCAGCACAGCGGTTTTCTTGCCCAGGAAGGGAATCAGCGAATTAGGAATCTCTTCGGTCGAAGGCGTGCCGTAAGCCGCCAGCGGAATGTCTCCCATGGCAATTACAGACTCGGGCATCATCATTTTGTCGAGGGATTCACCCTTGATGGCAAAAGCCGTAGCATACGGCGGATGCGCATGAACCACACCGCCCATTTCCGGCAGCTCATTGTAAATCTTCAGATGCATCTTCACTTCAGTGGATGGCCGGTAGCCCTCTGCAGCTTCAAGGATGTCCCCCTGCAGGTTTACTTTGACCAGCATATGCGGCTTCAGGTAGCCTTTGCTGACTCCGGTTGGAGAAGCCAGCACCTCCGTAGCTGACAGGCGGGCCGAAATATTGCCGTCATTCGCGGCGATAAAATCCTTATTGAACAAATTACGGCCGATATCGCAGATAAGCAGGCGTAATTCCTCTTCCCTGGTATTCATAATTGTCCTCCTTGATTGCTGTGAATAGTAGATGAAGCCGGCAGATAGCTGACAGGTGCACACGACCGCTCGACAATGGACCGGGCATCTGCAGCCGCAATTACACCTAATGCTGCAAGCTGCACTACGATGTTGCCGGTCGCACTGGCCTCGACTGGTCCGGCGATCACCTCTTTGCCGGTGGCGTCGGCGGTAAGCTGGCACAGCAGCGTGTTCTGAATACCTCCGCCGACCATATGAATACAGCTGACCGGAGTTCCTGTCAGCAGCTCCAGCTCCCGGATCGTTCCGGCATAGGCTTCAGCCAGACTTTCCAGAATGGTGCGGATAATCTCCGCCTTGGTCTGCGGCACCGGCTGGCCGGTGCGCAGGCAATAGGATTCAATCCGCAGGGGCATATTCCCCGGTGTGCTGAACACGGGATCATTCGGGTCCAGTATGGCTACCCTTGCTGTGGACCGGTCAAGGTTCGCTGCAAGAGCAGCCGCCTCCTGATGACTGAGCGGCTCGCCCGCCTCTGCCCAGCCGCGCTGGGTCTCCTGCAGCAGCCACAGGCCGGTGATATTCTTCAGCAGCCGGTTGGTGCCGCGGAAGCAGCTCTCATTCGTGAAGCCGTAGGAACAGGCTTCAGCGCTCAGTACCGGCTCTGCTGTCTCGAGGCCGGCCAGCGACCAGGTGCCGCAGCTGATGAATGCGGCGGAGCCGGCCGGAGCTGCAGCTCCAGCAGTGCTGTGCATTGGACTCCTGCCTTGACTCATCTCCGGGCGTATTCCCCGGCTCCCGCCAAATCCGTCCGGCCCGGAATCCGAACCGTAAGGGATCGAAGCGACAGCAGCAGCCGTGTCATGGGAAGCGCCGGCTATCACCTTCAGCGGTCCTGTACCCAGCTCCGCCTGCAGCTCGGGCCGCAGTTCACCGAGTACGGTGCCGGCCGGAACCAGCCGGGGAATCAGCTCCGCCGGCAGCTCCAGCCGGCGCAGCACTTCAAGCGCCGGTGCGGCAGAGTCCGGCTGCAGCAGGCCGCTGGTGCTCCAGATAGTCTGCTCGGCTGCCGCCATGCCGCTTAACATATAATGGAACAGATCAGGCATCATCAGCAGCAGCCCTGCTCCCGCCCGCAGTCCGGGATCACCTTGCAGGTCGGCATATAATTGATAGACGGTATTAATTGTACCGGACTGATTGCCGGTCAGCCGGAACTGCTCCTCCGGCGGCAATGCAGCCTCCAGCCGGGAAGCGATGGCTTCCATCCGCTGATCCCGGTAATGATGCGGCAGACCCAGCAGCTCCCCGTGCTCATCCAGGAAGCCATAATCAACTCCCCAGGTATCGACGCTCATAGCCTCCAGCGGTCCGTGGCTGTCCACAGCTGCCTTGATTCCCAGCTTGATTTCCTGAAACAGCTGGGGAACATTCCAGTAAAGATGCCCGTCCGCCTCCACCGGCAGATTGGGGAAGCGGCGGATTTCCTCCACCGCCACCCGCCCTTCAGCATAGGTTCCCAGCATAACCCTGCCGGAGCTGGCGCCGAGGTCGACAGCCAGCAGCTTAATGATTCTCACTTCACCCTTCATCCCGCACCCGCTTCATCTGAAGATTTAGTAGAGCGGCCCGAAGTTCCGGCAGGCTCTGTAATCGGCGCTTTCCAGATCCTCTGTACCGAAGAGCGACCAGACACGCGGCCGGAATATCCGGGAATCCTCCACATTATGCATGCTGACCGGAATGCGCAGGATCGAGGCCAGGGTAATCAGATCGGCACCAATATGCCCGTAGCTGATCGCTCCATGGTTCGCGCCCCAGTTGTTCATTACATCATAGACGGACTGGAACGAGCCTTTGCCGGTCAGCTTTGGTGCGAACCAGGTGGTCGGCCAGGTAGGATCGGTCCGCTGGTCCAGCGTATCATGCACAGCCTCCGGCAGCTCCACCGTGAAGCCTTCAACCAGCTGAAGCACGGGTCCAAGACCCTTGACCAGATTGAGCCGGGCCATAGTAACCGGCATTCCGCCTTTGGTCAAATAGTCGGTGGAGAAGCCGCCCCCGCGGAAATATTCCTGCGAGGCCGGGCGGAACTGGGTCGCCGCCACACAGGCAGCTGCCTCTTCGTCAGTAATCTCCCAGAACGGCTTGATCGCCGGCTGGCCGCCCTTGCTCTGCTCTCCGGTTCCGTCCAGCGCGGCTGAACCGGAATTGATCAGATGCAGCAGACCGCCCGCCGCAGCTCCCTCCAGCTCATGGCCGGTAACCCGTTTCACAGCAGCCGGACTCCAGAAGGTGCGGACATCGGCGAAGATCTGCGCCGTATTCGTCAGCAGATAATTGAACAGCATGGTGACCCCGTTCAGGCTGTCATTCTCGGTGGCGACCATATAAGGCGCCCGTCTGCCATTCCAGTCGAACGAGGAATTCAGGATCGTCTCCATGAAATCCCCGTTCGGGAAATGGTCTGTCCATTGCCGCTGGCCCTGGAAGCCGCCGAGCAGTGCATTATGGCCATTCGCCTCTTCCTCGAAGCCCAGCTTCGCAAGCGTTGGATTGCCGGTCATCAGATCGCGGGCAATCAGCGCCATTTTCACACAAGTCTCCCACTGCTCTTCCTTAACTTCCTCGCTAAGCTGCAGATGCTGCGGGTTATTATCCGCGCCAACCCGGCAGTTGTCCTTCACCCAGGCCAGTGCGCGCGCGAATTCCTCCGGATCATAGATGCCTTCCTCAAATCTCCGGACAAATTCAGACATATCGATATATTCATTGCGCATGCCAAGATACTCCTGGAAGAACTGCTCGTTCACGATCGAACCGGCAATCCCCATCGAGACCGAGCCCATGGACAGATAGGATTTCCCTTTCATTATTGCTGCCGCCAGCCCGGACTTTGCGAATTGCAGCAGCTTGGACTGCACATCCGCCGGAATTTCTTCACTGCTCGACTCCTGCACATCCTCACCGTAGATGCCGAAGGCCGGAATGCCCTTTTGCGCATAAGCCGAGAGCACTGCCGCCAGATATACCGCCCCGGGGCGCTCCGTTCCATTAAATCCCCAGACCGCATGCGGGATGGAGGCATCCATATCCATCGTCTCCGACCCGTAACACCAGCAAGGGGTTACCGTAATCGACACGCCTACCCCTGCTCCTGCGAATTTCTGTGCTGCTGCTGCCGCTTCCTTCACCCCGCCGATGGTTGAATCGGCAATGATACATTCCACATGCGACCCGTCCGGATAAAATAAATGCTCCTGCAAAAACGCCGCCACACGCTGTGCCATGCCCATGGTCTGGACCTCCAGCGATTCCCGCACCCCGCGTCTTCTGCCGTCAATCGTCGGCCGGATACCAATCTTCGGATAATTTGCTGTCACTGCTGTTCCTCCCCGGAATTCATAAATAAATGAATAATTTCATTACTGCTGAACGGAGTTGAAGCTATGGATTAGTAAGCGTTGTCAAATATGCTGCACTACAAGCCCCTGCTTGTGGTCCAGGCTACGCCGGCCAATCCTTTTCTACTTCATCATAGATTTCAAGACTCATAAAGTCAACACTATTCCACACTTTAATTAGTTTTATATGTGGTTTTGTGTGATATTATCGAAATAATTGTGGTATTATTACGGATATGAAGCTTTAACCTTGACAGCAAGTTGTAGTACACTAGTAGTTACGATGATAAAGAAAGATCAAATCAAGGGTGGTCAAAGTGATGAAGGCATTTGAACGGCGGGATCTGGTAATCAATGAGCTCTACAGGCATAAGAAGGTTCACGTTGCCGATCTGGCGCAGAAATTTGGTGTATCGGAGGAGACCATCCGGCGCGATCTGGACCGGCTCGATAAGGAGGGTATTGCCAAAAAGAATTACGGCGGGGCCATCCTGAATGCCCATACCAATGAAGACCCGTCCTACTCCCACAGGCACCAGGTCAATATTGAAGCGAAGCGGCTGATTGCCGCAAGTCTCCTTGAGCTGATCAATGACGGGGACAGTGTGATGACTGACACAAGCACGACGGCTTTTGAAGGCTTACGGCGGATGGTGGAGGACAAAAAAAATCTGACAATCATCACCAACTCACTGGCGGTATTGTCAGAGTTTCAGCATTCCGGGCAGAAGCTTATTTCCACAGGGGGGATTCTGGGGCCGGAGACCAGCTCCTTTGTAGGGCCGACTGCCTCGCAGACGATTCTGAAATATAATGTGGATGTCGCCATCTTCAGCTGCAAGGCGCTCTCCATGACCGGCGGGCTCAGCGATTCGAACGAAGCGGAGACCGAGCTGAAGGTGCTGATGCAGCAGCAGGCGAACAAGGTGGTGCTGCTTGCCGATCACTCCAAGTTTGACCGGATCGCCTTCATCCGGCTGTTCAGCTTCGACAAGGTCGATTACATCGTTACTGATCAGCAGCCGTCTGCGGAATGGATCGATTTCCTGAGTAAATATCAGGTGTCTCTGCTCTATCCTGCGTCCCAGTAACCTAATTATCTCTTAAAAGCCTGCGCGGACACATATACGAACCGTTCTGCTCTGGCCATCATATGGAACTTCTGCTCCGGGAAATTCCGGTACAGGTAATCAACGAAATATCCCGGATTCTCAGCATTCCCGGCGAACAGGTCATAATGCAGCGGAATGACAGTCTCAAATCCGCTGGTCGCGGCAAACTCAGCCGCCTCCCGGTAATTCATGTTGCCGACAATACCTCGGCTGTTCCGGTAATAATCCCGGCCGTTAATCGGCAGCAGGGCAAGGTCGATATTCCGGCTGCGGGTCTCCTCGATCAGCTCCGGGAACAGCACCGTATCTCCGGAATGGTACAGGGTAACCCCGTTCAGCTGCAGGATGTAGCCGACATACCTCGGCTGGCCCGCTTCATCAAGCTCAAGCTCCTCATGAGCCGCCGCTACAGGAATCACCTGCAGTCCGGGCACAAGCTCCGTCTCTTCAGCGGGTAACGCTGCCATGAGCTGCTGCTTCCGGATGCCCAGCTCCTGCAGACGCTCCAGGCAGACCGCCGGTGCCATGAACTGTGCTGCAGGATTGCCTGCGGCCATTATAGGCAAGCCTGCTTCATCCAGATGATCCGAGTGATCGTGGGTGATGAGGCAGACCTCCATATTCGTTATCTCTTCCGGTGTTACAGGAGGCGGGAAGCTCCGGTCCGGGTCCGGTGATACGTATGGATCAATATAGACCGTTACATCCGCGCCCTTGATAATGACGCTGGCCTGTCCCAGAAACCAGACCGCCAGGCAGCCGTAAGGCACCACGGTAGCGTTAATCTCTCCGATTAGTTCTTTTCCTTTAAACACAGCAGTAATCCTCCTTATCCTAGATTCCACTTCCAACTATCCGTTTCTGTATTTCGTACTATTAAATAGAGCATATCCATATATTCTATACCCGCCAGCCGGCAAATGGAAGCGCTTCTGCAAATCGCTGCTTGTTACCAATGGCATTTCATGGGTACAATTATTAGATAGAAAGTGTACCTCAATAAAGGATAGGTGAACTGAATGCAGAATTACGGATTCGCACGGGTGGCCGCTGCTTCCCCTGAACTGCGGGTGGCTGACTGCGCGTTTAATGCGGAACAGATTATTAAAGTTATACATGAGGCTGACCAGCAGGAGGTAGAGTATCTGGTGCTCCCCGAGCTGTGCATTACGGGGTATACCTGTGCAGATTTGTTTCTGCAGCCGAAGCTGCAGGAGGCCGCGCTGGAGGCTCTGCTCCGGATTACGGCTGCCACAGCTGAGCATAAGATGATCGTCATTGCCGGGCTGCCGGTCTCTATCAAGAGCCGGCTGTTCAACTGCGCGGCAGTCCTCCAGCAGGGCCGGATTCTCGGCATTGTCGTGAAGACCTGCATTCCCGGTTATAGCGAATTCTACGAGCCGCGCTGGTTCGCCGGCGCCGAAGAGCTGGAAGTGACCGAGCTGCGGATCGGCGGCAGCGCCGTACCTGTCGGCAATGATCTGATTTTTGCCTGTGAGAGTAACGGAAATATATCCTTTGGCGTGGAGATCTGCGAGGATCTCTGGGTACCTGTTCCGCCAAGCAGTCTGCTGGCCCAAGCCGGAGCGACGCTGCTGTTCAACCCGTCCGCCAGCAACGAGCTGGTCGGCAAAGCCGACTACCGCCGCCAGCTGGTTACCAGCCAGTCCGCATCCTGCGTAGCCGGATATGTGTATGCCAGCTGTAATACCGGCGAGTCGACAACGGATGTTGTCTTCGGCGGGCACTCCCTGATCGCTGAGAACGGCCAGCTGCTGGCCGAGTCCGAACGTTTCACTCATGAGAGCCGGATGATCACGGCCGATATCGACCTGCCGCGGGTCCAGTATTCCCGCACGGTGATGGGCACCTTCCGCGCCGGCAAGGGCGGCCGCAACTACCGGGAGCTGCTCTACACTTCGCCGGTCCGCGATAACAGCCGGCGTGAGCTGAAGCGCGCTATCAGCATGAATCCGTTCGTGCCGGGCAATCCGCTGCAGCGTGATGAACGCTGCCGGGAGATCCTCTCGATTCAAACCTCCGGCCTGATGAAGCGCATCCGCCATATCGGCACCAAGCAGGCAGTGATTGGTATATCCGGCGGCCTGGATTCGACGCTTGCCCTCCTGGTCGCTGTGCGGGCGATGGAGCTGCTCGGCCGTCCGGCCAGCGATGTGCTGGCCGTCACCATGCCGGGCTTCGGCACGACGAACCGGACCTACGACAATGCCGTCGGCCTGATCAAGGCACTTGGCGCTCAGCTATTGGTCGTGGATATCAAGGCGAGCTGTCTCCAGCACTTCGAGGATATCGGCCACGACAAAGATGTGCATGATCTGACCTATGAGAATGTCCAAGCCCGCGAGCGTACACAGATTCTGATGGATCTGGCCAACAAGAACGGCGGCATCGTCATCGGCACCGGCGATTTGTCGGAGCTCGCGCTTGGCTGGTGTACCTATAACGGTGACCATATGTCGATGTACAGCGTGAACTCGGGCATTCCGAAGACGCTGATCCAATATGTCGTGGCCTGGTACGCGGACCACGAGGCCGATGAGACCGTCAATAAATTCCTCTACAGCATCATCGAGACCGGAATCAGCCCGGAGCTGCTGCCGCCTTCGGCGACCGGCGAGATTGTCCAGCTGACCGAGAATATTCTGGGACCTTACATTGTGCATGACTTCTTCCTGTATTACATGCTGCGTACGGGTGCTTCTCCCGGCAAAATGCTCTACCTCGCCCGGCATGCTTTCGGCGAGGCGTATCCGAAGGAGCAGCTTGTATCCTGGCTGAAGGTGTTCATCACCCGCTTCTTCACCCAGCAGTTCAAGCGCTCCTGCCTGCCGGACGGACCGAAGGTCGGGACGGTCAGCCTCTCGCCGCGCGGCGACTGGCGTATGCCGAGCGATGCTTCCGCCGCCCTATGGCTTCGTGAAGTAGAGGAGCTGTAAATCTTATCCCAGCAGCAACAGGCGTCCCCTGTCATCTTAGAGACTGCGACGAAATAAAGCACCGCTAATTTGCCGGCAAAACTCCCAAAACCGTGGAGATTTTGCCAACAATAGCTGGTACTAATTTCCTCGCAGCTCCTTAGAATGACGGGAGACGCCTGTTTTCATTGTACTAGGCTATTCCTGCATATACATTATCCAGAATCAGCACCTCATCACTGCCAAACGGGGTTTGGATCGTGACGGTATCTCCGGGACAGGCCAGGAGCAGTCCCCGGCCCATCGGGGACCAGATGGAGATGCAGAATTCATCCAGCTCAGCTTCACCCGGAATCACAATCCGGTATGCATCCTTCAGCGTTTCCTGGCCGATCTGCAGGGAGACGAAGGAGCCGGCTAGAACCATTGAACGTTCAAGCCCGCTGTTGTCTCCGGCCAGAATTTGCTCCACCGCTGCCTGATATCTCTTGATTAAGTCCTGAATCTCTGAGCGCTCCGCCGCTGACTCCCAGGCCATCCGGTCCAGGATGGTGAAGCGGTGCTCATCCAGATACACCAGCTGCTGCACCAGCTCCTCGCGCAGTGAAATCGTACCGGTACTACGGCTCATAGTAGATTTCACCCACTTTCCTCATCAGGTCATGCTCGAAAATATGCTTGCTCATTGCCCTCAGTCCTCCCGGATAATAAAATAGATCCCGCGCAGGGATCTACTCTATGATAACATCTTTGGCGGGAAAGACAATCTCCAGAATACCGGCTGCGGACCGGTTACTTGCTCACGGCGGATGCCCTGCTGTACATATTCAGCTCCTGCAGCTTAATCAGCACCTTGCCGAACCGCCCTCCCTGGCGGACTACCACCTTCTGCTCCGGGTAAGTCGTGTGTAAATATTCTGTAATAATCTTCCGGGTTGTCTCCGTATCATTCAAATGATGCAAAGGCAGCATTTCCATCACTTCGTTAAGCGCCGCCTCTATGGACAACTCCTTGCTTTTCGTTTCCCGGGTCACAATAGATTCATAGGTGTAACCCTTCAAATACAGCAGCTGCAGCAGGTACGCCATATCTGAAGATTCTGCATGCACCTCCCGGCCGGTCAGCAGCGGCAGCACCTCATTCATCAGGCCATGCTCCTGCACACCAGCCGACATGCTGATGTAGCAGTATTGCCGTGCACAGCTAATGACTTTCTCCGCACTCTCCCAGTCAAATACCGCCGGACACATGGATACAAATACGAGATCGAAGGCGTTCAGCCAGCCTTTTGCCGCAATATCGATATGCTCAAACGCTTCGCTCACCAGCTCCACCTGGCCCGGGGCAGCTCCCGCAGTATTTTGCCGGAACAGCTCAGCTAATGGAACATTAGGCTCTACCGCCGTAACCTTAGCCCCCCGCTCGATAAAAGGAACTGTGAAGCCGCCTGAGGCCGCACCTATATCAAGAACCGTCAGTCCGGCAAAATCCACTCCCTGCCCTTCCATCCAGCTGATAATCCGTTCACTTCTGGCTTTTCCTCCGCTGCTGAATACCTCTTCATTAAACACCTTGGCCTTATGGTCGAAGCTGTGGTGCGGGTCCATCCCCATGGCCTTGAACTTATTGCTCATTGCCTTGGGATCTTCCTTCCAGGCGGTCTCCCATACCTGCGGGTCAAATAATCCGTTACTCATTAATAATCAATCCTCTCTTGTTAAGTTCATAACCGTTTATTGCTATAAAATCATCTCCTTCGCAGACTTAACAGACTGTTAATATCCGCGAAAAGGCCTGAGATCCCACCGCCCCATATATATAAATCCCGACAGAAACAGCTGCACCCTCCTTGCCAGGGACGACAGCGTTTCTGTCAGCAAGTTACGCTCTCTTTGGCTGCTGCACATTAGGCGTGATTCAGGTGCTCTGCCATTTTTCCGGCCAGCTCGGAGATCATTTTGTTCTTCAGGTAATCCTCCATCTGCCCTTCGGCCTTCACCATCTCCTGCTGGATCAGACACTCACTGGGGTGGTCCAGCGTACAGTCGAACAGGGATGCCGTACCTTCAATTGCATGGATGATGTCCAGGAAGGAGATTTCCTCCTGCCTGCGCCGCAGACGGTACCCGCCATTCGCACCTGATGCAGACTCGATCAGCCCCGCCTTCACCAGCTTCGTCAAAATCTTGGACAGATACGTAGGCGATACGCCCTGCTTCTCCGCCAGCTGCTGCACGTTAGCGGGCTTATCCGGAGTGAAGGCTACCAGGTATAGCATCGTATGCAGCGCATAATTCGTTGCCTTAGAATACTTCATGTCTTGCACCCCCTTAGATCAGCAGAATAAAAAACGCCTTTGTATTACAGACTTTATTTATCTATAATAGCCTTAATGCAAAAATAATGCAAGCAGCAAAAAAATCAGCTTCTGCCTAAACTGCAGCCCGCCGGATATTCTCCTGCTTATCCATAAAATTTTTTCATGGATCTCATGCACCGACTGAATTTTACGCCTGGAAGATGCTGTTGTACACTTTGTATGTAAGCGTTACCAACAAACCAGTAACCTGCGCGCACAAGGTTGGAAGGGACGAAAGCATATTTAATATTTTCTGGACCAGAGCTACGGTTATCGTTAAGAAAAGGTCTTGGTTACACATCTATTGAGGGGGGTTCACATGGTTATTCAGGTTTTAGCCATCGTTCTGGCGCTTGGCCTGCTGATGTTCTTCGCTTACCGGGGATTTCCGGTTATCGTTTTTGCACCGATTTTCACACTGCTTGCGGTAGTCATTTCAGGGGTCGCCCTGATGCCGAGCTACACCGAAGTATACATGCTGAATGCGGCGAACTACGTTAAAAACTTTTTCCCGATCTTCCTTCTGGGAGCTATATTCGGTAAAATGATGGAGCTAAGCGGCGCTGCCTCTTCCATCGCCCAGACGATCGTCAAAGCACTCGGCTCCAAGCGGGCTATGCTGGCTGTGGTACTCGCCTGCTCCGTACTGACTTATGGCGGTGTGTCGCTGTTCGTCGTAGCCTTCGCAGTCTATCCGTTCGCAGTAGCAATCTTCCGTGAAGCAGATATTCCGAAACGGCTTATTCCCGGAACGATTGCCCTTGGCGCCTTCACTTATACGATGGATGCCCTCCCGGGTACGCCGCAGATTCAAAACATTATCCCGACCACTTATTTCGGAACTGATGCCTATGCCGCCCCGCTCGTCGGTATCATCGGGGCACTGATCGTCTTCATCGGCGGCCTGTGGTGGTTGGAGCGCCGGCGCAAGCAGGCTGCTGCTAACGGCGAAGGTTATGGCGCTAATCATAAAAACGAGCCGGAAGTGCTGGAGAACGCCAAATATCCGAATATCTGGATCTCCGTTCTGCCGCTTGTGCTGGTGCTCGTCTTCAACTTTGTTCTTAGCAGAACCTCCATGTCCGTAACGAACTGGTACAGCAGCGAGCTGCTGGAAACCTTCAATATCGCCAATGTCAAAACCGTGTCGTCCAGCTGGTCGCTGATCATCGCCCTCTGTATCGGGGTTATCGCTGCAGGCTGCATCAATATCCGCCAGGTTAAAGGCAAAATGGCTGCCGGTCTTACCGCCGCTGCCATGGGCTCCCTGCTCGCTATCTTCAATACCGCATCTGAAGTCGGCTTCGGCAATGTTGTGAAAACGCTGCCAGGCTTCAAATCCATTCAGGAATGGATCATGAACATCAGTGATCATCCGCTGATCTCGGAAGCGTTGTCCGTGAACATTCTCGCCGGGGTTACCGGCTCCGCCTCAGGCGGTTTGTCCATCGCCCTGGAAGTTATGGGCAAAACCTATATGACCATGGCAGATACGCTCGGCATCAGCCCGGAGCTGCTGCACAGAATTGCTTCTATGGCCTCCGGCGGGATGGATACCCTACCGCATAACGGTGCCGTCATTACCCTGCTCGCGATTACGGGACTTACCCATAAGCAATCCTATAAAGATATCTTTGCCATCACTTGTTTGAAAACGCTCGCCGTCTTCACTCTTGCCATCGTTCTGTCGATATTCTAATTCATCCATATGGAGGTTTTGCTGAAATGAGCCGATTTTTGGAGAATAAAGTAGCTTTCGTTACCGGTGCTGCCAGTGGTATCGGTCTGGAAATTGCCCGCAAGTTCGCACACGAAGGTGCCAAAGTGGTTATCTCCGATGTACGCGAGGAGCAATCCGTAGCTGCTGCCGAAGAGCTGAAGTCCCAGGGCTATGAAGCCTATGGCCTTAGATGTGACGTTACCCGGGAAGATGAATATGGCGCGGCAATTGCCAAAGCCAAAGAGGTCTACGGAAGACTGGACATTCTGGTGAACAACGCAGGACTGCAGCATGTGTCGCCGATTGAAGATTTCCCGGTGGAAAAGTTTGAGTTCATGCTGAAGGTGATGCTGACCGGCGCCTTTATCGGCATCAAGCATGCCTTCCCGATTATGAAGGAACAAGGCTACGGCCGCATCATCAACATGGCCTCGATCAACGGCGTCATCGGCTTTGCCGGCAAAGCTGCCTATAACAGTGCCAAACACGGCCTGATCGGGCTGACCAAGGTCGCCGCGCTGGAAGGTGCCGCCCACGGCATTACGGTGAACGCGCTCTGTCCGGGTTATGTGGATACACCGCTTGTCCGCGGACAGCTGGAGGATCTGGCCAGAACCCGCAATGTGCCGCTCGAGAGCGTACTCGAAGAAGTGATCTATCCGCTCGTTCCGCAGAAGCGCCTGCTGGCGGTTGAAGAAATCGCCGACTACGCCATGCTGATTGCCAGCGAACGCCTGAAAGGCGTCACCGGCTCCACCCTGCTGATCGACGGCGGGTATACGGCGCAATAAGAACAGCGCCCAGAATGATTAAAGCAGCGGTTCTCCGGTTAGCCGGGGGGGCCGCTGCTTATTGTTGTAACTGCTCAAGCTCTCTGGTAACTGTTTCGTATCTGTTTATGCCTTGGACAATTTCCATATAAAAGTAAAGTACATAGTTATTCAAATATCGAAGCTGCAGAAGAGAGATTTGATTCGTTAAAATTTCAGCGTTAATACCCGTTAAAAGTTTGGAAACATAATCGAAATAACCATAAAAAAAGTCAGGCGATGTTTGCATTAACGGTTGAATGGATATGTAATACTGATCAAAATACTCCCGTAAGGTAACGATTCGATTGTCGAAAAAGTTAGTCAGCATTTGGATATATTCGATAGTCTGATCGTCTAAATTGATCTTTATTTCCTCAGCCGGCAGCTCCATTTCATACATGGCTTCCACATTCAATAACAAAATTCTTAATAGACGCCTGTTTAACATCACCCACTGAACATCAAAAGATACGTATTCAAATAACGGCTGGTAAAATCTTAACTCTCTTTCTAATTCAGTTATTTTATTTGTTCTCATTCTGTTTTTGAAGAAGTTAAACACCTCCTGAATGGAGTAATTGTACTTTGTGCAACAGAACCTTCCCCACCCTCATTCTACCGAAGCCCGGAGTCTGCTTATCGCCAACGGACACAGGAGCTCTTATTTCGAATACTACTCGATTTTTCGCAGGCCAACGGACACCATGGACGTTATTTGCTGATTTTTAATGAAAAAGGGCTCTGCGGAGAGGAAATAACGGCGCTGTGGTCCGTTAGCTTGGCGAAAAGGCCGAAAAACGGAAAATAAAGGCTGTACGGTCCGTAAGGACCAGAATGGGAACAAAAATCATCAAAACTAAGCAGTGAACGTAAATCCAGCTGCATTCCCAGATTAAGAACCGGCACTATACCTGGTTCGATCCTCACTTCCCTTCTAAAAGGTTATCCTATCATCTTTATGCTCCGGGTTATAGTAGAATAATCAAAAGGAGGCTTGAACGTGGAGAATAAAAAACCCTTATCCCCCTCATCTGAACTAATCATCAGAAATGCAGTTCTTGACGACGCGGATACGCTGCGCGTGATCTTCCGTTCTGCATCGCTGTCTGCCGAAGGCGGCTGTGAGCTAGCCGCTGCCCATCCTGAATGGTTCGTGTGGGACGACAGCATGCTGCCGTTCGTACGTGTCGCTGTAGTGGACAGCCTGATTGCCGGCTTTGCCTCGGCATACCCGGCAGGCGGCTTCCTGGAACTTGAGGATCTGTTCACTGATCCTGCCCGGATGCGCCAAGGCGTCGCAAGCGCACTGGTCGCTGACCTTACACAGCACGGGCTGCCCATTGAGGTAACAGCCAACAGGCAGGCGCTAAGCTTTTATGAATCCGCCGGCTTCGTTACTACCGGTGTCATTGAGACGCCCGGAGGACCGGCACCGCGGATGCGGCTTGATGTCACAGCCACCTCGCTGTAAACTCAAAAAAGCAAAGCGCCAGTTAAAAAATTGGTGCTTTGCTTTTTTATATTCAGTTATTCACCGGAATTTCTTTGCCGAAGAAGATTTCGCCTCCTACTAATCAACACGATTGATGAACCCATAATATCTCACAATTCAATATTTTTTTGGATATGTTCATATGGAATTATTTTCAACTGAATCTTGCGCGGACTTAAATATATATGTTATACATGTAATATAACAAATGCAATTTAACATGTATTACCATCCGATTAGATTTCTTACAACATTACAAGGAGGGATATTCGTGTTCATAGAGCTTGATCTGCAGTCGGACACCCCCATTTACACGCAGCTGGTTGACCAGATCGTCGAAGGGATCGCCTCCGGCGCTTTGCGGCCCGGGGATCCGCTTCCGTCGATCCGCAGCCTGGCAGAGGATCTCGGGATCAATCTCCATACTGTCAACAAAGCCTACAATTTGCTCAAACAGGAGGGCCTGCTTCAAGTGCACCGGAAAAAGGGCGTTATCGTTCAGCCGGACGGGATGCCCGGTGTAACAGAGGTGTTCGAGGACAAGCTCCGGCGGCAGCTGAGGTCCCTTGCGGCAGCGGCTGCCGTAAGGGGCATGGCCGAAGAGGTTTTTGCCCAGCAGAGCAGATCCGTGTACCGGGATATCATTACGATTCGAGGAGGGGAATAACGTTGGTAGAAGAACCGGCAATTATTATATTTAGCAGTTATTTGATCCTTGCCCTGATGCTTAGCTTGCGGGTCTATCTCGGATTGCGTACAGTCCTGTTCGGCATCGTGCTGCCGGAGGATGCTTTGAAGGACCCGTCTGTCCGTGCCATCCGCCGGAATTACGCTTTGCTTACCGCCGGATTGGCGGCAGTCATCGGAGGCGCTTGCTTGTCTTGGCTGCGCCATCAGCCGGCGCGGGCTCTCCTGATTTGGACGGCATCCCTCTTGCTTATAATAGCTGCATCATTTTTCACTGTATGGCTCAGCCGAAGATCCGTGCAACGCCTGAAGACAGCCAGAGGCTGGCAGGTTGTCCGGCAGACGAAGCGCGCAGCCAGCCTCGCAGCCGGCCGGAATCATAGGCCGGGGCTGAGCTTTTGGTGGTATTCAGCAAATGCCGGTGTTATGGCAATATGCACCTTCTGCGCAATTATGCGGTGGGATCAGATTCCGCATGTCCTGCATCTCGGTATGATTACCTTTTACAAAACCTGGTGGACCGTGTTCATGCTGAACATTACGCAAGCGCTGAATATCACTGTGTTCGTCTGCTATCATCTGCTGATCAGCCGGGCTAGAACATCACTCGACCCTCATGACCGGAAAGGCTCGCTGCAAAAACAGCTGCAGCATAAGAAGATCCATTCGCTTCTGGCTTGGGGCACCTCATTCCTGATGGTTGTATTCTATGGGGTCGCACAAGCCAGCGCATTGTACCGCTGGAAAGGGAATCTGCTCTTCCTCTCCGGGATGTCGCTCTGCATAGCCCTCCTAGTCGCCCTAACCGGTGTTATCCTTTACATGCGAATCAAAGGTATTGATCAGCTAAGGGATATACCTTCACTGGAGGAGAGGCACTGGAAGTGGCTTGGCAGTATCTACGTGAATCCTGAAGATCCGGCACTCATCGTCCCGAACAATCGCGGTTTCGGCTGGACAGTCAATTTGGCCAACCCGCGCAGTAAAATTATAGCCGCCGCGATCATAACTGTTCCGGTACTCGATACTATTCTTGCTTTTCCATTATTGAGATAAATAAAGAATTACAGTGAAGGGGAGTTCAAATGATCAGAATCCGCTGGAAAATCGTAATTACGCTGTCTTTATGTCTGCTGCTGCTGTTAACCGCCTGCGACGACAATGTACCTGTGGTTCAGATGCAGAACATAGCAGACGCTCCTAATACTGCTGAGGTAACCGAGTCAAATGCAGTTCCGGCAACCGTGTCAACGGCGGAAGCAGACTCATCTTCTACCAAGACTGTGATCACCTATGACGTAACCACGAAAGCTGCACAGCAGAAAGCAGATACACTCCTCACGAAACCTTACGGTACGAACAGCGTGCAATACGCCCTTATCGATCACGGCAACATCACTATATCCGGCGAAGCCGGCAAGAATGATGAGCATGGAGTGAAACCGCTCACGAAAGACACGATGTATGGGATCGGCTCTATTAGTAAAATGTTCACCACAGTTGCCGTTATGCAGCTGGTCGAGCAAGGGAAAATCAATCTCGATACACCCATCGTCCAGTATATTACGGAGTTTACGATGAAGGATGAACGTTTCAGGCAGATTACGCCGCGCATGCTGCTGAATCATTCCTCCGGGCTGAACGGCTCCTCGTTAATGAACGCCAAATTATTCAAAGACAACGATACATACGCCCACGACACACTGCTGAAACAGCTGGCTGGTCAGACCCTGAAGGCGGATCCGGGAGCTTATTCTGTGTATTGCAATGACGGATTTACGCTGGCCGAGATTCTGGTCGAGCAGGTCAGCGGTATGGACTTCACCTCTTATATCCACCGTTATATTACAGAACCTCTGGGTATGAACGGTACGAAAACACCTCTCGATTCTCCGGACACAGTGAAGATGGCGGGGCTCTATTATCCTACCTATACAGGACAACTTCCAACCGAGGCAGTGAACGTTATCGGAACGGGAGGCATTTATTCCACCGCGGAAGATTTGGCCAGGTTCTCGCAAATTTTCACGGGAGAAGCGGAAGAGGTCTTATCCGGCAAATCGGCTGAGGCCATGGCGCAAGCTGAGTACAAAACGCCGCTCTGGCCAGACGATGCAGACAATTCAATCGATTTCGGTCTCGGCTGGGACGGCGTTAATCTGTATCCCTTCAGCGAATACGGGATGAAGGCGCTGACCAAAGGCGGAGATACGCCTCTCTATCACGCGTCGCTCGTTGTGCTTCCCGAACAGGAGATGGCGGCAGCTGTTATCTCTTCCGGCGGGGCCAGCACATACGATCAGCTTCTGGCGACCGAAATCTTACTTCAGGCGCTGAAGGAGAAAGGAGTCATTGCTGAATTCAAGCCTGAAAAGTCATACGGCGCACCGGTTAAGGCTGATATGCCGGAGTCCCTGCTGCAGTATTCGGGTATCTATGGTGCAACCGGTACAACGATGAACATCGATATTGCCGAAGATGGGGGCATGTCCATCACTCCTGAGCACTCCTCCGAAAATCCAGTCCAGTTCTACCAATATTCAGCGGACGGTATGTTTCATAGTCCAGATGGAAATACGCTGATCAGCTTCGTGACGGAGGATAATGGCCGCACCTACGAATGGATTCGTCAATACGCAGTAGCACCAGGTCTTGGTCAGCTGGCAGTATCTATGTACAACGCCGAGAAGCTCCAGCCCCAGAATCTCCCGGCGCAGACCATGGAAGCATGGATGCAGCGTGACGGCAAGAAGTATTATCCAGTAAATGAGAAATTCACTTCACTCATTTATTTATTGTTGCCTCCCACCCAATTGAATCTGTCGGAACAATTGCCGGGGTATGTGCTCGACAAACGGATAACCGGCCCGGATTCAGCCGTCTCCGAATTGCAAATCCCGGGAAATAGCGGCCGGGATCTCGCCAGTCTTACATTCTTTACACAAGACGGCGTTGAATATCTGAAAACGGGCGGTTTCACCTTAGTGAACGAGGACGCCATGAAGCCTATACACATCGCTAAGAAGTCTACCGTTACGATTCAGCAGGACGGCTATGCCAGGTGGTATACGATAAGCGACAAAGACTGGGGCAAGACCATTAAGGTAAGCATGTCCCCGAACGCCTCCTTCGCAATTTATAATTTAGAGGGAACCTGCATCTACTTCAGTGTCATCGGAGACAAGGATCAGGTTAAGCTGCCTGCCGGAGGATCGATTGTATTCGCCGGGGATACCGGAACGAAGTTTGAGATTTCTGTGCAATAACGCAATTATCAGCTGTATCAAACTCCAAACAAAAAAGCAAAAAAAGAGCAAAGCCCTATTACAGGAGCTTTGCTCACCTAAACTTTGTTCTGATTTTCACAAATACTATGATTATGTTGCCAATAATGCCGGTGCACGGATGCCTGCAGCCTATCTTCATTCACTATTCTAGATCACTTCAATTATCGTCGTTACCCCATGGCCGCCGCCGATGCACAGCGTAGCCAGTCCGGTCCGGGCACCCTGCTGTTTCAATGCATGAATCAGTGTTACGAGAATTCTTGCCCCGCTGGCACCGATCGGATGACCCAGGGCGATGGCTCCGCCGTTCACGTTGACCTTCTCTTCCGGGAAGTCCAGTGCCTGGCCGACAGCCAGCATCTGCGCGGCGAATGCTTCATTCGCCTCAATCAGATCAATGTCACCGATCGTCAGTCCGCTGCGCTGCAGCGCTTTCCTGGTCGCCGGAACCGGCCCCATGCCCATGATTGAAGGATCCACGCCACCTGACGCGTAAGACAGAATTCGGGCCAGGGGTTTCAAACCAAGCTCCTCCGCTTTCTCTGCCGTCATAATGACCATGGCTGCAGCCCCGTCATTAATCCCGGAGGCATTCCCGGCAGTTACACTTCCGTCCTTCTTAAAGGCCGGACGCAGGCCTGCCAGCTTATCGGCCGTTGTACCTTTACGCGGAAACTCGTCAGTATCGAAGATGATAGGATCGCCTTTACGCTGCGGTATCACTACAGGCACAATTTCTTCCTTGAAGCTGCCAGATTCAATAGCGCGTACGGCCTTCTCCTGGCTGGACGCTGCCAGCGCATCCTGCATCTCCCGGCTAATGCCGAATTGCTCGGAGATGTTCTCGGCGGTAATGCCCATGTGGTAGTTACCCAATGCGCAAGTCAAACCGTCACTTACCATCGTATCAATCAGCGTACCGTTGCCCATCCGGTAGCCGTAGCGGGCCTGATCCAGCACATAAGGCGCCTTCGACATATTCTCCATTCCGCCGGCTACGATAATTTCGCTGTCCCCAGCTATTATACTTTGCGCCGCCAGATGAACTGCCTTCATGCCCGAACCGCATACCTTGTTAATTGTCAGGCTGGAGGCTTCAACTGGAATGCCTGCTTTCAGCGCCGCCTGACGCGCCGGGTTCTGGCCCAGACCTGCCTGCAGTACGTTCCCCATAATTACTTCGTCTACCTGTGCCGGAGTAACACCCGCCCGCTGCAGTGCTTCCTTAATAACCAGTGCCCCCAGCTCAACTGCTGGAATGCCTGCCAGACTTCCGCCAAAAGAACCCAGTGCCGTCCGTACTGCACTGACAATGACAATCTCTTGGGCTCTGCTCATGATAACACCTCATCTGCAGGAATATTTTTCATTGCCGACAAGTGCTCCGAAACTGTAAACGCTGCGCCCGTCTTGTCTGTAACCGTTTGCAAATCTGTACCTGGTGCTAACTCTTCCAGCACTAATCCCTGCGGGGTGAAGCGGAATACAGCCAGTTCCGTAATGATCATCGCTACAGCACCGCGTGCTGTAAGCGGAAGGGTACAGTCGCTTACGATTTTGGGAGCGCCGTTTTTGGAAGTATGCTCCATCGCGACAATCACTTTCTTGGCACCTGTAACCAGGTCCATCGCGCCGCCCATACCGGGCACCATTTTACCTGGGACCATCCAGTTAGCCAGATTGCCGTGTTCATCCACCTCGAGCCCGCCAAGAATGGTCACATCCACATGCCCGCCGCGGATCAGCGCAAACGAAGTCGCACTGTCGAAGAATGAGCCGCCAGGCAATATATGGGCCGGCTTGCCGCCTGCGTTGACCAGATCAGGGAGGATAGTGTCTCCCACCGGACCGAGTCCGATATAGCCGTTCTCTGACTGCAAAATAATGTTGACGCCTGCAGGCAGATAATTCGGAATCAGTGTCGGCAGCCCGATGCCCAGATTGACTACGTCCCCGTCATGCAGCTCTGCCGCTGCCCGGCGTGCGATCAGCTCTTTCGTATCCATGTTATTCGCCCTCCACGTAGCAGATAATTTTATCGACCAGAACACCCGGTGTGACGACAATATTAGGGTCTAGCTCCCCGGTTTCCACAATTTCATCAACTTGCACTATAACCAGATCGGCGGCCAGCGCCATCAGCGGATTGAAATTGCGTGCCGAATTGCGGTAGACCAGATTGCCGGACTTATCCGCTTTATGCGCCTTCAGCAGTGCAACATCGGCACGCAGCGGCAGTTCCACCAGATATTCTCTGCCCTCAATGGTTAAGGTCTGCTTGTTCTCAGCTACCATTGTGCCTGTTCCTGTTGGTGTCAGAATGCCGCCCAGCCCCGCACCGCCTGCACGTACCCGCTCTGCCAGCGTCCCCTGCGGGACCAGCTCCACCGCCAGCTCTCCGGCAAGCATCTGTCTGCCCGTCTCCGGATTGGTTCCGATGTGTGAAGCGATAACCTTCTTCAGCCGCCGGCTGAGGACCAGCGGTCCCACTCCCGTATCCATCAGAGCCGTGTCGCTGGAGATCAGCGTAATGTCTTTGATATCCCGGTCCATCAGGATGCGGACCAAGCCTTCGGGTGCTCCGGTTCCCATGAAACCGCCTACCATAATGGTCATTCCGTCATGAAATAAATCGCCTATTTCAGCATGCGTCGTTACTTTGTCCATACCAAAACCCCTCCTGTTTTTTCTGCAGCCCATTGACAAAAGTGATGCTGATGACTTTATGTATATAGTGTACAACGCGCTTTTTAGGGGGTAAAATTCAGACATCGCATGCGAACCATGCAAATATATCATAGATTGGAGGCGCTTTCTTTTGGATGTACGGAATCTTAGATATGTGCTGGAAGTGGCCAATTTGCATAATATTACGAAGGCGGCGGAGAAGCTCCACCTGACCCAGCCGACGCTAAGCAAGATGGTCAAGAGCCTGGAGGATGAGCTGGGGGTTATGCTGTTTGACCGTTCGGGCAAATATGTCCGGCTGACCGATGCCGGTATGGCGGCAATGGAGCAGATTAAGCTGATTATTAACGCGGTGGACAATTTGCATATGACGCTCGATGATATCAGCAATCTCAAGGCAGGCACCATCAAGATCGGGCTGCCTCCGGTGATCAGCTCCGTATTTGTTCCTAAGATCGTAACGCCGTTCCAAAAAAAATATCCCAACATCTCCTTCGAGCTGAATGAACAGGGCTCGAAGAATGTTGAGAATATGGTGCTGGAGGGCAGTATTGATCTGGGTGCCGTTCTGCTTCCCGTCCGTGAAGGCAGCTTCGGCATCAAGCCCTTTGTCCGTGAGAATCTGGCAATTGTTGTCCATAAGTCACATCCGCTGGCCTCCAGCAGTGAAGCCGCCCTGACCGATCTCCGGGAAGAGCCGCTGATCCTGTTCGCCAAAGGCTTCGCCATGCGGCAGCATATTATTGATGCCTGCATCAGCGCCGGGTTCGAGGCCAACATTGCTTATGAAAGCGCTCAATGGGACCTGCTTGTAGAGCTGGTATCCGCTAACTTAGGCATTGCCTTCCTGCCGGAGCCGCTATGCGAGAAGGTATCCAACCAGAATGTGCGCATTCTGCCGCTGCGCAATCCGTCCATTCCGTGGAACGTCGTTCTGATCTGGAATAAGGAGCGCTACATCAGCAAATGCATGCGGGAATTCATCCGTTTTCTAGGAGAGCATTCCCTGGTTGTATAGCAAAATATGTCCGTTGCTACACAACATATTCAGCCATAGCACCATTATCATCTAAATAGCTTATAACCGGCCGCATAGTCCCCAGATCAATAAAGAGCTCACAATACTTCCCTTCCTTCTCCCAGCGCAAGCGGATTTCATTGTCAGCAGATGCCTGAACAACAAATGCCCCATTGAACGCTTCATAGTCATTCCGGAAACGGATCAGTTTCATCAGGCGCTGCACGGGTTCCTTGTGCAATGCCTGCCCGATTTCATCCAGAGTATAATTGTGGCGGTTAATTTCACGGCCTTCGCCTGTAAGCTTAACTTGCTCAGCATCGTTCTCTCCGGCCAGCAGGCCGACATAATATACCTGCGGAATGCCCGGAGCAAAGAACTGAACCGCTCTTGCCGCCAGATAGGCATTATCATCACAGTCCAGTACGGAGTAGTACGTACACCGGATTTGATGAACATCAAAGCCATCCTCATCTTTATGCTCATCCGATAAAATCAGGCTTAGATTGGAGCCCCGGTCCAGGCAGGTATCTACGAGTTTACGGGCAGCAGCTGTATCAATCAGGCCATCCAGATCCGGCTTTACAGGAATGCCGTCGTGACAGTCAAGCATCGTAAACTGTCTGGCCGGACGGGTCCGCAGATAATCCAGCAACTCTGCACTTGAGCGGTTCACTAAAGTATCCAGAATACGGTAAGGCAGGATGAAGTCATAAATCCAGCAGCCGTGCTCAGCAAGCTTGTATTGAATGGAATAATGGGAATGAACCTCCGGCAGCAGCTCAAGATCAAGCGAATTCGCCATATCCATGACCCAGTCTATGAATTCATAGATTTCCGGCTCCACAAAGAAACAGCTGGTGCCCAGCTTTTTAATCACATAACCTACAGCGTCCAGCCGCACAATTTTCACATTATTCTGTTTGAAATTAAGAAAGAATTCCGCCATTAATTGTTTGAACTTTGTGGAGTTGATGTCCAGGTCGATCTGCTCTGAAGGCTCTGTTTTGCCAAAAGTTGTCCAGACCCTCTCTTCTGCTCCGGTTTGCCCGATCTGAAATCTGGAATACGGATACTGCCGGCGTAAGAACATCTTATCGATATCCGCCTGCACAGGCTCCCCGTCCGGCCAAAGCTTATCCAGGGTAAGAAACAGGTCCGCATATGCAGATTCCCTGCCCTTAGCCAGGAAATCCTGAAAAAATTCTGATTTCTGTGAAATATGATTCACCATTAAATCCACTAGTACATCGAAGTTCTTCCCGATTTCCTTCATATCATTCCAGTCGCCAAAGGCCGGGTCAATCTCCAGATACGTTAATGGCGCAAAGCCCCGGTCACCGGAAGAGGGAAACGGCGGAAGAATATGTACACCGCCCTTAAAGAGGCCAGCCAGCTGATGCGATAAAACTTCATTCAGAGCCTTCAGGTTTCCGCCTAAGGAATCCGGATATGTGATGAGCTGTACTTGATTTTTTAATGACAATGAAATACCCTCCTAGAGTTCATATGCTTGGCAAATCGACTCCGCATCCGGCAAATCGACTACAGCCCCGATATATTTAAGCTTGTAAGCACTGGTAGCCAGCCCGACCTGTACCGCTTTGCGCAGCGTGTAACCTTTTACCATGCCTGTATATAACCCGGACCAGAACGCATCGCCCGCCCCGGTAGTATCCGCAATCTCCTTCGCCATTGTCGGGAAGTGCTCGGTTTGTCTCCCATTTGAGACTATCGCACCGTCCTTGCCCAAAGTCAGGATCACCAGCTTAGCGCCCAGCTTCAGAAAGTTCTCTACATGCGTCTCCGGCGATTGCTTCCCGAACAGTCTCTCGGCGTCATCCTCGGAAGGCTTTATGATATCCGCCTGACTGATAAGCCCCTGTATGTAACGGATTCCGTCGCCGCCTTCATCCCATACCATAGGGTGGTAGTTCGGATCGAAGCATACCAGCAGCCCCGTCTCTTTCGCTTGAGCAATGGCTTGTTCGATGGTCCCGCGTGAATGCAGTCTGGAGACCGGCCAGCTGGAGAAATGTAAAATTTTCGAATTCATAAGTGCATGCTTGAGTTGCCGCGTATACGTCAGCTGATAGTCTGCTCCCCGGTAAAAAATCGGAACCGGAGTAGATTTACTTTTCGTAAGCACCACCATGCTTGTTGCCTGACTCACCTGCTGGATGCAATCCGTGCTAATTCCCGCGTGCTGCAGATGCCTGATCAGATAATTGCCCAGGCCGTCATTGCCCACTGCTGAAGCTACAACGGAGCGGATACCCAGTTTTTTCACATTCATCGCTATATTGGAGGGTGAGCCTCCGAAAAACCTCTGATAGGTTCCGCTTTGAACCTCTTCGTCAAACTCTGCCGAGATCATATCGATCAGGAGTTCGCCTGCTGTCAGCAGGTCAATATCAGCTTCTCTTAATTCAACACTCTCATCCAGTTCAAACATGGTTTCCCTCCAAGGCTCTATCGGCATCTTGTAATATGAAGAAATTATATATGTCAAACGCTTTACATGTCAATCCTTTGACATATTATGAAATATGTAAAGTGAACCCGTTATTGGTGTTCACTTTACGTTGTCTCTCTTATAATTAGCTCAACCGGGAAAATGTTCGCCTGCTCAATTGTCTCCCCGTTGATCTGCTTATGGATTAATTCTACAGCCCTTTTGCCCATAGCGGGCAGCGGCTGCTTGATGGTGGTGATTCCCGGACTGATCCAGGCGGCCGCTGCAACATCATCATAACCGACAATCCTGACGTCCTCAGGAATTCTTCTCCCCGATCCCGTACAATGCTTAATTACATACGAAGCCATAATGTCACTTGTTGTAAAGACTCCGTCTACATCCGGATACTCAGTGAACAGGTCAGAGACAATGCGCCTGTACTCATCCTGATTGAATACATCCATATTTGTTTCTAAGATGATAGATTCCATGCCCGCCAGACCAATTTCTTCTTTGAAGCCTGTTGTCCGGAGATTGGCTAACATATCCAAGGAGCGGTTACCGCAAATATGGGCTATTCTGCGGCAGCCTTTGCCGATCAGCATCTGCGCCGCCAGCCTCCCTCCCTGGAGGTTATCCGAGGCAACATAAGGAAACTGATGAATCCGGCGGTCGACTGTAACGATAGGATAATTAAGCTCCCGGTATTCATCCACTTCGAGTGTATGGCTGCCCATAATAATGCCGTCCACCCGGTGTCTTTTCATCATGCCTATATATTCCCGCTCTTTATTGGGATCCAGCTGGGAGTGACATAGCAGAAGCTTGTAACCATATTCATAAGCATAATGCTCAACAACATCAGTGAACTCGCCAAAAAAAGGATGTGAGACGTTCGGTACAATTAAGCCGATTAAGTTGGACTGCTTCCGGAGCAGGGAGCGTGCAATCTCATTGGGCTGATAGTGCAATTCCTCCATGGTCTCGTAGACCTTACGCCGCGTCTTCTCACTGATATATCCCCGGTTATTCAATACTCTTGACACAGTGGTAACGGATACGCCTGCCTTCTCCGCTACATCATTAATGGTAGCCATCGACTTCTCTTCTCCACCTCAGATTGTACTCATTCATCCATATTACCATATCATGTTTGTTTTGATATAACGACTGTCAGCCAGCGGATCCTGGTGAACGGCCGATTTGATCAGCGAGAGCCTCATTGTGTGATGTTTGATATCATAGCCTTACTTACAGTGGTTCAGCAAGCTGACCCCATATCCCCGTTCCGACAAGTCGGTCCACTGGTGGCCGATACTCTCGAACCGGGCATAATCCCGGCTCGTATTCCAGTGGGTCGGACGCTTCACATTGCCGAGCCGGTCGCTAACTGCATTTCATACAGCTATAATCACCTTCCAACGCATAATAAGCAAAATAACTGCACTCCATACAATTAAAATGCTCTCAATTGCTCATAAACAGAGCTTTGGCTGTTTTTAGTTGTACAGAATACATTTACTTGAGTCAAACCAGCTTCCGGCTGTTTTTTAACTGCACGAAATACAGCTATCTACTAGCTGCGTTCCCAATATTAGTGTGTTTAACCCCTGCTGCGTTCTGTAGATAACAATTAGTGTATAGCAAACAATGCGACAGGGGCAACAGCGAGCAACCGATGTATAATCCAGGAAAAATACTCTATTTCCATTAACACATAACACTTGATAAATGACACATGTGTCATTATAATATAAATGACGATCGTGTCATTTTATTGGAGGAGGAGAGATTAGTGTCACCCAAAATATCAGAGCAGCAAAAAGAAGAGCGGCGCAAAAAGATTCTGGATGCCGCCAAGCTTGTATTCGCCGCCAAAGGCTATGAGGCCGCCACTTTTAAGGATATCCTGGACGAAACCGGTATGAGCCGCGGCTGGATCTATTTGTATTTCCAGACCAAAGAGGAAATTTTCGAGGCGCTGCTGGATCAGCAGGATCATGAATATGAAGATCACTTGGCTGCCCTGGTATCAGGACATCCGCTGATCTGGGATGTGATCCGGCGGCTGACCGAAGACCAGCAGGCAGACCTTCTGCGGGGGCCGGATGGAATCTTCCTGTCGGCCTTCTATGAGTACTTCCAGGGAGGCGCCCGGAATGAGCGGCGGCGGCGCCTGCTGCTGGACCGTTACGAGCGCGGAATCACGCGTTATGCAGCACTGCTGCAGACAGGTGTAGAGCGTGGGGAATTCCGTCCGCTTCTGCCGCTGGCGCAGCTCGCAAGGATTGCCGCTTCTTATTCCGAGGGTATTATGACCCATTCATTGGCCGTTGGGCCAGAGCTCGCTCAGACAGAGTTTCAGATGCAAGCCCTGCTGGAATATCTGGAGCACCTGCTGAAGCCTGAAGCCAGCCCGGCTTCAGAATAGGAGGATACAAGATGTCAGCACTTTTCCGCAATCCCGTCTTCACCAGGCTGTTCCTGGCCGCCTTCACCTCACAGCTTGGAACCGTCGTCGGGAATATGGCTTTTGCCTATTACCTGGTAGACCATTTCAGCACGCGTCCGGCACTGGCCGCGGCGGCTGAGCTGATGTATTCCTTACCTACGCTGGCCGTATTCTGGCTCGTCGGTGTCATTGCCGATTTGCTCGACCGCAAAAAGATCGCCGCCTACAGCGACTGGATCCGGGCGGGATTAACACTGCTGCTGCTGGTCTGTCTGCATTATGAAATGCTGACCTTATGCTTTCTGCTGCTCTTCCTGCGCAGCGCAGTGGCGAAGTTCTTTGGTCCCGCCGAGATGGGTCTGCTGCAGGGCAGCATAGGGCAGGAGCAGTATATTCATGCCTCCGGCTTAAATCAGATGATTATGGGGCTGTTCATGCTGTTTGGCATGAGCCTGGGGGCAACGGCCTACCGCTTTCTCGGGATCGAAGGAGCCATACTGATCGACGGGCTGAGCTTCCTCGTTTCCGGACTCCTGATCCTGAGCTGCAGGTTCAGCGCGGATGCACGGATGCCTTCCGGACATCATTCCTTGCGGGATATCCGCTTCCCGCTGCTGTTTAGGGAATTCAGTGAAGGCATCCGTTATCTCCTGCAGCACAGGCTGCTCCTTACGCTCATAGGCGGCTTCCTGTTCTTCGGTATCGTTAACGGCGTATTCGCCGTGCTGCCGATTTTTGCCATGAAATACAAGCTGAGTCCGGATAATTATATGCTGCATGCCTCCCTGATTACTATTTTCCTTGGCATCGGATTTCTGATCGGCAGCCTGGCCGCTTCTCCGCTAATCCGCCGGTTCTCGCGCACCCGGGTGCTAATCTTTGGACTGTTTGGGTCCAGCATGCTGATTGTTACATTAGGCTCTGCAGATTCAATCTATATCTATCTGCCGCTCGTTTTGATCGAAGGCATCTGTATAGCACCGGTGAATATCGCGCTTGGCAGCTGGATGCCGGAGCTGGTCATTCCGCAGAACATGGGCCGGGTTAATGCGCTGATTGAGCCCATTATGATGCTCGGCCACTCCCTTGCACTCGGCTTCGTCGCCCTTGCCTTTCCTGCGCTGGTGTCCATCACCTGGCTGCACTATCTGCTGGGTTTCTGTACACTGCTGGTCAGCGCTTTTTACGGATTCGCCCTGCCTCCGCTCGTCCGCAAGCTGGCCGGACACGCCGGAAATACCGCAGCAGCAGATAGTAGCGGCTAAGATCTGAGCATCCCCGGGATATATGCCCAGCAGCAAAAAGGATGTCCCGCAGCCAAAACCATCCTCGGTCACGGCAGATGAGACATCCTTTTTTTCAAACTTCTTAAGCAATTTCCGCTTACTTCTGCAGCTCTGCATCCTTCTGCTTCAGCAGATCGGCATATTCAGCCTTGTACTGGTTCAGCTTAAGCTTCAGTTCGGCATTATCCGGGTTCGCCTTCAGCTGGCTGCTGGCGGTCAGGATTCTATCCACGGCATCATCTATCTTGCTGTCTATCACTTCAATTCTGCTCTTGGTTATGCTTACAGCGGGATCAGGAGTAACCACCGGTACAGGTCCAACTGCCGGACTCCTGTCGCTTGACGCGAAAGAGGCGCTTTCCGTTTTTTCGTCCAGACTGATTGTTTTGCCGTCCACGGAAACCTTGAACCCTGCGATCTCACCGATTGCACGAACCGGCGCATAGCTTTTACCGTCAATCACAATCGCCGGATCGGCTAATTTCTTGCCATATACATTCACGGTAAACTCCGCTTGAATTGCCTTTCCTACCAGCGACGAAGATGCGCCAAGCACCTGTGTACCTGCCAACAGCAATGCCCCGGCCACCAGCCCGGCAGCAATCTTTTTCATCAGCTTATCACTCCCCGTAGAAGACTATGACTTCTATTCTATCATTTTATCGCCGCCGGTGCCGAGACTGGAAAAGATTCATAACAAAAAAGGTCCGAGAAATCCCCTAAGCTTACTGCGTTTCCCCTGTTCCAATCCTTACGGACCGTACAGCGCTTATTTCGGATATTAAGCCTAATTTCAAGACCTTAACGGATACCAGCGCGCTTATTACCTCTCCATCCGGCGGATTCCCGGTTAATTTCAGCACGCCTTATCCACATAAAAAGCCTCCTACAAACCGCCCGGCAATGCAATCGGCTGTTTGTAGGGGGCATACAAGAGACTTGCTATATCCCGGATCATATATCGCTATTCATTTGCCCTTAGCCTTACAGCCGCGCGCTGAGAATCTCACACAGCGCTCCATACAGCGGCGCTTCCAGCTTCAGTGAAGCCAGGGCAGCAAGTACCGCCGCAGGGCTCAGGTTGCCCCTCACCAGCCGGTAGATCTGCTCCTTCAGCTCAAAGCGGATCTGCGCACGGTTCAGCAGCGCGAAGACCTCATCTACGATCCGGTTCACCGCAACCTGAGCCGCGGCCAAGGTAATCTCCAGCGCTTCTGTAACCTGACACTCCGGCACGGTAACAGTCAGCATACCCGACGCTGCATCATACGAAGTATCTGCAGCAATCTGTACACCACCGGCTGTCACTGAAACGTCTGTCTCCATGATGCCTGTGAAGACCAGCTTCCAGCTTCGCCGCTCCGGAATCACCGGAGTATTGCCCTCTGCCGGATGAACCGTAAAGACCGCCTGCTCTCCCCACGCGAGCGTCATCCCGGTAACGCACCAATGCTCATCCCGGTCTTCTGCAGTGTCCCCTGCATCCTCCCACAGCTGGAACCGGCCGACCGCTCCGGCAAATACCCGGACCTCAAGCTGCTGCGGGTTGTCCACCGATGACGTATACTCCGTCAGATCGGTCATCGGGACAATCGCCCCCGCCTTCGCCAGCACCGGAATCTGCTGCAGGTTCCGGTAAAGCGCCAGCCTTCGTCCGCCGTCATACACCCGGCCGCTGAAGAAGTCGATCCACAGCCCTTCCGGCAGCCAGGCTTTGAACTCCGCTGCTCCTGTATGGGAATGGGCGGGCTGCGTAATCGGGCAGGCGATCAGCTCTGTGCCGAAGTAATACTGATTCGGCACCTCATACGCCTCGCGCTGCTCCGCATGCCGATAATACATCGGCTGCACCAGCGGAAGCCCGTCCCGGCTGGCATAGCGGTTCATCGTGTAGAGATAAGGCAGCAGGCGGTGACGCAGCCGCAAAGCCTCCTTCATCGCAGCTTCAGCGACGGGGTTAAACCGCCACGGCTCTTTGCTGTTGAACGCGCTGGCCGAGCTGTGCAGGCGCAGGAGCGGAGAGAATACGCCGAACTGCACCCAGCGCAGCGTCAGCTCGTCGTCGAGATACCCGCCCATATGGCCGCCGATATCATGGCTCCACCAGCCATACCCGGCATTTGACGCATTCGCCGTGAAATAAGGCTGGAAGGCAAGCGACTCCCAGGTAATAATAGTGTCGCCGGAGAAGCCGACCGGATAACGGTGGCTCCCAAGGCCAGCGTACCGGGAGAAGGTAAGCGGCCGTCTTCCCCGCCGGCCGCTGTCGAGGTAATGATAATGGTTCAGCATCCACAGCGGATCGAGTCCAGGAATCTTGGTGATTCCGCCCTGCTGCCAGTCGATCCACCAGAAATCGACGCCTTCCTCTTCCAGCGGATGATGCAGGAACTTGAAGTAGGCCTGCAGGAACCGGGAATCGGTAATGTCGAACTCGACCGCATCCCCGCGCTCAGGGTCCATGCCAAGGTCAGCGGCAATTGCCAGATACGGCTCTTCGAAGGCCCGCACGCCGTCTGCCGGGTGGACATTCAGCGTGACGCGCAGGCCCCGGTCATGCAGCCAGCCCAGGAAACGCTGCGGGTCCGGGAATAGCTCACGGTTCCAGGAGTACCCGGTCCACCCGCTGCCGTACTGCGGATCAACATCAACGAGATGCCAGTCCATATCCATAACCGCTACGGAGAACGGAATCTGTTCCTGTCCGAAACGTTCAATTAGCCCCATATATTCTTCCTCAGAATACGGGTAATACCGGCTCCACCAGTTGCCGAGCGCGTAACGGGGCAGCAGCGGTGTCCTGCCGCACAGCTGGTAGAAATCCTTCAGGCATTCCAGATAGTCATGCCCGTAACCGAACAAATACAGGTCGGTTCCTTCCTGTCCGCGCGGCTGCACTGTGCCGCCCTGCTCCAGGAGCAGAGAGCGGCTGTCATCGACCACCGTGTACCCGGACAGCGACAGCAGACCCTGCTCCAGCGGAATGGCTCCGTCGGCATTATCCAGTGTGCGTGCCGTACCGCCGAGATTCTGCCCCTCATCACCGTAATGCCACACGCTCATCAAATGTCCGGAGCCGTTCCTCACCTTCACGCTAAGCCCATGCCGTGAGAACGGCTCTTTGTCATAGGTAAGCTGCAGCCGGGCTGTAATGATCTCCAGCTTATTGCCGAGATCATTTACCCTGAATTCAGGAACCTCAAAGCTGCGGTTCACCACTATCTGGGTGGCCCGGTCCTCGAAGCTGCCAAGCGGGCTGTATTCCATGCGGATCAGCGCAGATGTGAGTACTGTGAACCGGTAGCCGTCTCCTTGAACCACTGCCCCGGGATTTGCAGCCGGTTCAGAAGTGAAGCGCCAGTGCTGCGGCAGCGGTTGCAGTTCTTGAGATGTAGTTGTCATCAGTAAGGTAACCTCGTTTCCTAGTATATAAGCAATCTGTCTATTCCTTCACAGCGCCGATCATGACCCCTTGATTGAAATACTTCTGCACGAACGGATACACACACATAATCGGCACAGTCGCAATGATGATGACAGAGTAGCGCATCATACTGGCTAACCGCAGGGCAATCTGCGCGGCTTCGCCGCTGCCCATGCTGGACTGCATCTGGTTGGTGATCAGAATATTGCGCAGAATCAGCTGGAGCGGGTACATGTCCGGGTTCTTCAGATAGATCAGGGCGTTGAAGTACGAATTCCAGTATCCAACGGCAATCCATAACCCCAGCACGGCAATAATGGCTTTGGAGAGCGGCAGCACGACCTGCAGGAAATAACGCAGATTCCCGCAGCCGTCTATCTGGGCCGCTTCCCACAGATCTCCGGGTATACTGGTCTGGAAGAAGGTCCGGGCCACAATGATGTTGTACACTCCGACCGAGAACGGCAGTACCATTACAAGGAAGGTATCATACATGTGGAAATCACGGATCGTCAGGAAGGTCGGAATCAGCCCGCCGTTGAAGAACATGGTGAAGATGAAGAAGAGGGACAGGAACTTGCGTCCCGCCAGATCTTTTCTGGACAGGGCGTACGCTGCCGAGATATTCACAACGAGACCGATTGCCGTCCCCACCACAGTGTAGAGGATGGTATTCCGGTAACCGATCCAGATATTGCTGTGCTTCAGCAGCTCCTTATAACCGTCGAAGGTGAACCCCTTGGGGAACAGCCAGACCTGGCCGCCCGCCACAGCCGAAGGATCACTGAAAGAAGCGATAACGATGAAATACAGCGGATAGATCAGGATGATCAGGAACAGGACCGCAATTACATACATGACCATTTCCATTACTGAATCTGAGGACCGGTTATTTTTAATTTTCCGGGCATTCTCTTTAACCACTGGCTCTAGTACTCCCATTTTGCTGCTCCTCCTTCTACCACAGGCTGTTTTCACTTAGTTTTTTGGAAATCTGGTTTACCATAATCAGCAGAATGAAGTTGATGATGGTATTGAACAGGTTGATTGCTGAAGAAAAGCTGTATTGGCTGCTGAGCAGACCGATTTTGTAGACATAGGTCGACAGAATTTCACTGGAGGTGATATTCAGATCATTCTGCATCAGATAGACCTTCTCAAATCCTACGCCGAGCAGACCGCCCACCCGCAGAATCAGCAGCGTAATGGCTGTCGGCATCAGCATCGGGATATCGATATAACGGACCTTATGCCAGCGGCTGGCCCCGTCAACCGTAGCTGCTTCATACAGGCTGGGATCGACTGCAGAGAGCGCGGCAATGAAGATAATGCTGTCCCAGCCGACATGCTGCCACACATCCGACCAGACATATACACTGCTGAACAGTGACGAGGAGCCCATCAGATCTGGAGCCTCCGCGCCGAACAGACTATACAGATTGCCGACGATACCGGTGCTTGGCGAGAGCAGGATCATCATCAGGCCTACCATTACAACAGTAGAAATGAAATGCGGCATATACGATACCGTCTGGAAGAATCTTCTGAACCGGTTCGGCCGCATCTGATTGACCATTAACGCAAGGATAATCGGAATCGGGAAAGTAATCAGGCTGTATACGCTGATGATCATCGTGTTCTTAATGGTATTGGTGAATTGATAGGAATTGAAGAATTTCTCGAAATACTTGAAGCCCGCCCACGGGCTGCCGCCGATCCCCAGCGCCGGACTATAATCCTTAAAGGCGATAAGCACCCCGTACATTGGCTTGTATGCAAACAATAATGTAAGCACTACTGCGGGAAGCAGCAATAAATACAGCCCCCAGTTTCGTTTGATCTGTCCGAAGGCTGCTGCCGGACTGGACTGACCGGATTTCATGGTGACCCCTCCTCAAAAGTTTTAGCTTACAAAAAAATTTTCAGCATCAAAAATACCGCCTCGCGGACAGACTTCGGCGCGGGGCGGCATTTTCTCAGGAACGCAGTTCACTTTGCGCAATCGCTTAAGCTTCAACTATGACCGGCTTGCCGCTGCAGTGTAATTTCCCGCCGGCCACGCTAACCGGACTGCCGTCAATCAGGTTGACATAGTCTCCGTCCGGCAGCTCCAGCTCCGCTTCCGCCGGCTTCCCCCGCAGACTGAACACCCCGGCCAGCTTTTGCCCGCCCCAAGAATGAATACCGGTAACTATTCCGTCTTCGTCATGTGCAGTCAGCCTGCAGATGCCATGGGTCATAACTGGACTTTTCTTGATCGGATAAAGTGCCTGGAACAGCCAGGAGAGATCCTTGCCTGTATGCCAATTAACGGGATTCTTATCGAACAAGTCCGGGCAAATCTCATTCTCCGTCTCCTGCCCGCCGTAGATCAGCGGCATCCCCTTCTGGAAGTACATGAATGCTGTCCAGTTGATCAGCTCATTCTCATCCGGGAACAGCGCCTTGGCCCGGGGCCGGTCATGGTTCTCCAGAAACCGCAGCTTCACATAATTAGCGGGATAGATATACTCCTGCGCATTAATCTTCTCCACATAGCTGCTCAGCGGAATGCTGCCGTTCAGTACACCTGTGAAATACGGGTAAGTATCATAGTCATAGCAGGCATCAAAGGCTTGAAGAATCTCGCTGTCGGACAGGCTGACCATCCCCCGCTGCCGCAGATGCAGCGTGAATTCAGGTTCAATTGATTCGGCAAGCCAGAGGCAGCCGGGGTTAACCGCTGCGACCGCTTCCCTGGCCCGCAGCCAGAATTCAAGCGGCAGCAGCGGGGCAACGTCACAGCGGAAGCCGTCCACCAGCTCAGCCCACATAACCAGCGATTTCAGCTGGTATGCCCACAGCTCTTGATTGCCGTAGTCCAGATCTACAATGTCCCCCCAGTCGCCGACACGGTTACCGAGCTTGCCTTCCGGAGTTCTGTAGAAGAATTCCGGATGATGGCGGACCAGCCAGGAATCGGGAGAGGTGTGATTATAGACCACATCGATCATGCATTTCATTCCGTGCCTGTGAATCGCCCCGGTCAGCGCGCGGAACTCCTCCAGACTGCCCAGCTCCGGATTAATTTCCCGGTAATCCTGATTGGCATAGGGACTGCCGAGCCCGCCCTTGCGCGCTTCCCGGCCGACCGGATGCACCGGCAGCAGCCAGATAATATCCACACCCAGCCCTTTGATCCGCTCCAGATCCTTCTCTACCGCCCGGAAGGTTCCTTCCTCGCTGTGATTCCTTACGTAGATGGAATAGACCACCTGATTCCGCAGGGTAATATCCGTTTGTTTAGCCATACTTACACTCCCAATGGTCAGATCTGATCTTCCCTGTCAATGCCCGGACGGCCAGAGTGCCCGACTGGCAGCCTCCCGCAATCAGCTGGTTCACAGCTTCATACGTGCCCGGATGTAGCATGGCATCACCCTGCTGAACAGCTTCGGCGCCCGGGCATTCTGCAACAACAAAAGGATAACCGCTGCCCTTCAGATAGCTGATTAACGGCTTTTCCCCGCCTGAGTGCAGCAGAATCACTCCGTCAACACGGCGGCCCTTCAGAAGGCCGGAGACGGCCTCAAGCTCCTCCTGCTCATTCATACCTGAGCTGATTTGTATGTCGTATCCCAGACAGGCCGCCTCAGCTATGATTCCGCGGGCCATCTCCATATACAGCAGTTTGGCAAATACCGGCTGCTCCGCCAAGGGCAGCAGAAGACAAAGACAGTTCGCTGACCTTGATACCAGGCTTTGGGCAATCCTGTTCGGCGTATACCCGAGCTCTTCCATGACCTGCTTCACCTTGCGGACACTCTCTTCCTTGACCATCGGCCGGCCTGAACATACCCGGGAGACCGTAGAGATGGAGACCCCTGCTCTACGGGCTACTTTTTTCATGGTAACCGTCACTCTGGAAGTCTCCCCTCTTATTATGGATTGAGCTTACCGGACCTGAGGTCCGTCTTATTCCACGCTGTTGTAGCGGCTGTATGCATCCGTACGGATTTTAACGAGCTTATCAAGCCCCATATCGTTCAGCTTCTTCACATAAGCATCCCAGCTGCCGTCAATGTCGCCTTTGCTGATGAATTGGGCGCGCATCGTGTTCACATAAGTATCAATATCCGTCGTCAGGGTCGGGAGCTCCTCGAACTCTTCGGAAGTGTACATTACGTTAGGGAACGGTGTGGATACATATTCACTGCCCAGCTTGTCGAGCTGCAGCTTGAGTCCGTCACCCGCCTCAGGATTCAATACAATTTTCGATTCAAAGGACGGGCTTACATATTTCGGCCCGAAATCCCGCAGTGACTGATCCCAGTACCAGGCATCTGCACTGGTTCCGGCCGGAGGGTCCATCAGGGTATAAGTGTCGTCCGCATTCTTCTGGATAACGGTTCCGATAGCTCCCCAGAAGTTCTGGATGCTCGCTTCATTCGTATAGAACTCATCCGCCCAGCGTGCGGCAATTTCCGGTGTTTTGCAGGAACTCGTAATCAGCAGCTCATTGCGGCCCAGGCTCATCCCGATCGGATTACCAATCGTGTAGCGGTTGCCGTCCGGTCCGGCAATCGGCGGAATGGTCACATACTGGTCACTCCATTTGCCGAACACGGCATCCGGGGTCCACTGGTAAGTGAAGCCGACGATCGGCGCATCCGGATTCTGGAATTTGGCGGAGATCATCGTAGCATCCTGGGTGAACAGCTCCTTGTCGAGCAGACCTTCGGAGTAGAGCTTGTTCTCCCATTTCATGCCTTCCTTATATTCTTCCGATATCGGATAATAGACAGCCTTGCCGTCCTTAACCAGCATGTTGTTATTATTCAGGTCAGCAATGCCGAAAGGACTGATAATATCATTGCTTACTTCAATGTAAGGAATTTCATCGGCCTTGCCGTTTCCGTTCGGATCCTGCTCCTTGAATGCTTTGAGCACAGTATAGAGCTCGTCAACGGTACCCGGAACCTCAAGGCCCAGCTTGTCGAGCCAGGTTTTGTTGATAACCGGCTGGCGGGAGCTCTTTGGACGCGAAGGAAGTCTGGTCGGCAGTGAATAAATTTTACCGTCCGGGAAGGTGCTGATCTTCTTCATATCCGGTGTCTCTTCCATCGCAGCCTTCAGATTAGGCATGTACTGGTCAATATAATCATCCAGCGGACGGAAATAGCTGAGGTTGTTCACAATATCAGAGTCGGAGAAGGTCTGATTGCCCAGGACAACATCGGGCAGCGTGCCGCTGGCCAGGAGGATGGATTTCTGCTCTGCCCAGTCATTGGAGGACATAACCTGCCAGTCGATTTTGACATTGGAATTCTTCTCCAGGTCCTTAAGCCACTGGTTCTGGGTGAAGGTGTCACCCATGCTGCCCCAGCGGACAGTCAGTACTTTGAGCGTTACCGGCTCATTCACAATCGGCAGGCCTTCCTTGTTGAAGCTGCCCGTGTCTGTAGCTGCTGCATTATTCTCTTTATTGTCCCCGCCGCAGCCGGCCAGTCCTACAAGCATTACTGCTGCCAGTGCCGATACAGCCCATTTCTTGGCTGCCGGCTTCCTGTTCTGTTTAACCATTGATAATCCCCCGTTTCGGTATATTTAATCCTTTTGACATCCCTAATGATACTTGCCTGCCTCTGACTTTTCCGGACCATTAGGGGCTGTTATTCGGACCTCTGCATCCGCTTACAATATTTAGGGGGGCCAGCAGCCTGATCTTAGCCGGTTTCATAACGCTATTCAGACTTTTCCATGCTGTATCCGGACTTGTAGGCGTCAAGCCGGGAATTCCCCATGTAATTTCAGGCTTAAGGTTTTATAATTACAGAGTCACTAATTTACCCGCAGATGTTCGTCCGGCACGGACATGCAGGAAAGGATAACGCCTGACTACCATGATTAAAAACACAGCGGGGCATAAGCCCTACCCGATCCGCCATTATGTTAAACTCACGATACTGATTTCCTTTACCGTGCTTATTCTCGATCTTGTCATCAGTGTTACTTCTGTTTCCATCGTCAAGCAGCAGTCCACCCGGTATTTGCAGGACACCGCCGATCTGTATATTAACCGGATTAATCATGATTTCGCTTACATTAACCATTATATGGGCTGGACACTGGCGAACGATGACAGCCTTAATATGATGAATGCCCACGAGCTCAGCAGCAAGGAATTTCTGAACTCCAACGAAGATCTGTTCAAGCGTTTCTCGGAGCTGCAGCGGAATTACGGGCAGGAGTTCAACTTCTTTTTTTATCTGAGGAACCAGTCCTTCTTCCTGAATTGCGCGCCGATCAGCATCGACTATTCAGACTACCGCGAGCTGAGGGAGCAGATTATCTCCTTTATTGATGATAAAAAGGTGTACGAGAAGTTCTACTCCCGCTGGACACCGGTTCTCGTGAACGGCAAATATTATATCATTAATATTGTTCCCTACTACAACCGTTACCTGATCGGAATGATCTCTGCCGACAATCTGATCACTCCGCTCCGCCAGATCAACCTGGGTGCGAACGGCTATGCCTCACTGATCGACGAGACAGGAAAGGACATCTCTACTCTGGTCTCCAACAGCGGCAAACCGCTGCAGAAGGAATCAGGGCTGCAGAAGCTCTTCCAGTCACGCACAACCATTACTAATGAGTTCTCGGATACAGGCTTAAGCGCCAAGATGGTCATCAAGTTCGGTGCCTTTGAGAAAATTATGATCGCCCAGCTGCTCATCATGCTGCTCTTCTTCATCGTAACCTCTACGCTCTGCGCAGTGATGCTGTTCTTCAACCGCAGGATACTGGGACCGATTCAGAGCTTCTCGGAGAATCTGGCCCATCTCAGTGAGGACGGCCAGCCGGCCGATTTCAAGAGCAGCAAGATCATCGAGCTGGAGCAGGCTAATGCACAGTTCAAGGATCTGGTCGACCAGATCCGCAATATCAAAATCGCCATGTACGAGCAGGAGCTGGAGAAGCAGAGTATTCAGCTGGATTTCATGAAGCAGCAGATCAAGCCGCATTTCTTCCTGAACTGCCTGACCAGCATATATAGTATGGCACAGATTCAAATGTACGAGGAGATTGAGCAGATGGCCATGTCCACCTCGAAGTATTTCCGGTATATTTTCCAGGGCAGTGAGGACTTTGTGCTGCTTGCCGGTGAAATCGAGCATGTACGGATCTATCTCGATATTCAGAAGAGCCGGTACCGTGATGCATTTGTCTATGAGATTGAGCAGGATGCGCTGACCCGGGACATGATGATTCCGCCGCTGGTGCTGCAGACCTTCATCGAGAATTCCGTCAAATATGCCGTTTCCAGAACAGATGAGATCCGGATCAGGCTTACCGTGAACCGCCGTATTATGGAAGGTGAAGTGATGAACGTCATTGAGATTTCCGACACCGGTCCCGGTTTCCCTTACGAAGTGCTGGATAAGCTGAATCAGGGCGAGCCGCTTGATCAGTCCAAGGGTACACATATCGGTATTATGAACACGCTGAAAAGGCTGGAATATCTCTACCTGCGGCGGGCTGCCGTCAGCTTCTCCAACGCTGCAGAGGGCGGCGCCTGCATCACCCTGTGTCTCCCGGAATTCCCCGTACCCTTAACAGAAAGTGGGCAGATGCGATGAATATTTTGCTGGTTGATGATGACTACTATGTAATTGCTGCGCTGCAGAAGCGGATTGACTGGACGGCGCTCGGGATCGGACATGTCTTCACCGCGAACAGTATCTCCCAGGCCAAAGACATTCTGGAGCAGCATTCTGTGCAGATTCTGATCTCCGATATCGAGATGCCGCAGGGCAGCGGGCTGGAACTTCTGGCATGGATCAGAGAGCGGAATTACCCGGTTCAGACGATTCTGCTCACCAACTATGCCGATTTCAACTATGCGCAGAAGGCGATTGAGCTGCAGAGCTTCGAGTATTTCCTCAAGCCGATCGAATTCGACAAGCTGATGCTCATTATCCAGAAAGCGATTACACGGTCGAAGGAGCAGCAGCACAACGAGAAAGCGATCCAGGAGGGCCAATTCTGGCAGAAAAATCAGGCCAAAATCCAGGAGCATTTCTGGCGCAAGCTGGTGAATGACAGCACAGCCTTCCAGATCCGGCCCGCCGCGATACATCTGGCAATGGAGGAACAGAATCTCTCCTATCAGATGGATGATCTGATCCAGCCGGTGCTCTTCAACCTGTTCCCGCAGGGCGGCAGCATGGGCAAGGAGGAGAAATATCTGTTTGATTTCGCCCTGCTGAATGTGCTGTATGAGCTGTTCAAGAGCCCGTGCTTCTCGATTGAGAGTATTCTGGAGTATAAGGAATCGTACTGGATCGCCGTTCTGAAATGGAACCGGACCCCCGAGCTTCCCCTGCTGGAGGAGCTATGCAATTCGTTTATTCAAAAGGCCAATCCGTATCTCAAATGTGACGCCTGCTGCACCATCGGCTTATCCGGTGCACTCAGCGATGTCGGCCGGATATTCAAGTCCTCGCTTCTGATGATTGAGGAGATTACGCGCAGCAGAAACCACACTTTCCTGGTGGAGACGCATCTGCAGCACAACAAAGCAGCGTATCTTCCGCCGGATCTGGCCCACCTGGAGGAGCTGCTGAGCCAGAATAATCTGACCGCCTTTCTTGACGCGGTGACCGCTTATCTGCGCGGGATGCTGAGGGGCCGGGCGCTTGATACCTCAGTGCTCAGCCTGTTCCGGCTTGATATTGTGCAGCTTGTTTACTCTTTCCTTAAGATGAAAGGGATTCAGGTGCACAAGCTGTATTCCGGCACAACCCATGATCAGCTGCTGCTCCATTCCCTGGCTTCGATCGAGGACATGGAGGAATACCTGAACTATCTGGTCAGTACAGCGATGAAATACCGGGATTTCACCGCCCAGCCTACATCAGTTGCCGAGGAGATTAAGCAGTATATCCACAGCCATTACGGTGATGATCTGACCCGGAACGACCTGGCGGAGATTGTCTATCTGAACCCGGATTATCTTGCCCGGCTGTTCAAGAAGGAGACCGGCATCTCTCTGGGCAGCTATATCATTAAGGTGCGGATTGCCGCCGCGAAGCATCTGCTCGAGACGACCCAGCACTCCGTCTATACTATTGCCGATAAAGTCGGCTACACCAACTACTCTTATTTCTCCAAGCTGTTCAAGCAGGAGGTCGGCCTTCCGCCGAATGAATACAAGAAGGATCAGCAATCCCATTCCGTGCTGTAGCTGCTCTGCTGGCAAGAAGTCTGCACCTTCCCATTGGTGCGGGCTTCTTTTGCGTTGCTGCTGATAGTTTGCCTTTGCTCGGGGGAGTTTAGCTTGAAAGAGTATATCTGCGGATTGACAACTCTGCGGTTCCTCTCTATTATAGTAAAATACACCTCCTAGTGATAATGATTATCATCTTCATTCAGTGGATGCACATGTTGCTGCATGATGCTACGGCTGAGAAGCAGGTTGCGCGTGCCACCTGCTACCTATATCCTGCATCTGCACTCTGAATCCTGCACTCTGCACTCTGTACTCTGAATCCAGCATTCTGTACTCTGAATCCAGCATTCTGGCTCTCTGTACATACCTTCTGTTCCATGCGGACCGTAGAGACCTTGATATGAACGAAACAGTCAAGCGCCGCAGTAGCAATCCCGTTTTTGGCGCACTTAAACAAACCTATCAATTGACGTCTTTTAGAGGAGGTTCCCTTTTTCCCAAAGGGTTGACGCAGTGTTTAACCTTTCTTCTCAACACATAGGGAGGAGCATGTTCTTAACTTGGAGGCAAAAATCATTCGCTGGTTGGCATCCTGATATTCGTGGGTTTACACATGGTATCTATCCATCTGAAGAGCCTGCCGCTAACTATTTTCGTCCGTCGTTTGCAAGCAAACGGGCACAAAGGTCTTCCGCGGCGTTTCTCTTCACCTTGCTCGATTTTGCCTCCAAGGTAAGTCATGCTCTAGCTTCCCGGTTTTCACTTCCTTTCTTTTAGGGTGGGACTTTTTTTCAGTAACGTAACGTGTGGCCTTGTCGTCCATGTACGGCAAGGGTTATCCGGCAATTAGAGAATCCGTGGCTGGGTTTCGGTCGCCCTTCTCCAGAACTCTGGCAATAGCCCATACAAAGCCGGCAAGCTCCCGGGCAATGGCGGCTACGATTTTCGATTTGTGCTTCCCTTTTCCCAGCATCGTCATGTATTTGCGATGAAGTCGATTTTGTGCCTCAAAGGCCATTCGCTGCACCTCCGGCGGCAGTCCGCTGATTCGCTCCCGCAATTTGCGCCGTACGCCCGGTGAGTGCCGGTAATGGTGGGCCGCTTCGACCAGCACCCGCCGCAAATGTGCATTGCCTGCCTTGGTCAGCTTTCCCTGACTACGGCTCACACCGCTGGAGTGTTCACTGGGTACTAACCCACAGTAGCTCATGAACGAGGGGGCGCTGGCAAACCGCGTCACACTGACCATCTCCGACACCAGTGTGGTAGCGGTGAGTGTGGCCACTCCTCGCAGCGCCTGAAGGGCTTCAATAAGTGGCGCCTGCACATGGGTGTGAGAGAGACGCTCGATCTCTTTTTCGTAACGCCGAAGTCGTTCTGCCGTTTCTCGAATGCTCTCCCGGTATTCCTGGAAGACTATGCGGTGGCAGGAACTCTCGAAGCGGAGGGTATCCAGCCACTCTTCAAAGGCGAAGGTCCAGGCCTTGACCTTGCTTGGAGGGAAGAGCTGCAAACGCAGCAGGAACTTGCCCATGCGCTGCTTGTGGCGGTTCATATCTTCTTTGGCGTCCTCGCGGGCTCGAACGAGATCCCGGAGCGCTTCCTCCTCAGGAGAGGGGATGTAGATCCCCGTTAGTTCGCCAGCCCGAAAGAGTTGAGCCAAGCGAAGCGCATCCCGCTTGTCGGTTTTAATCCGGTCCCCAGCGCGCTGAGGGATAAGAGAAGGAGCAACAACGGTACAGGCAATGCCGGCTTCGAGGAGCCAACGGTGAAGCATGTACCCGGTGGGCCCGGCTTCGTAGCAGACTTCCAGTTCCACTCGGGATTCACCGGAACCTTGCAGTTGATGTAGAAGCTTTAGTATGCGTTCCTTGGTATGTTCAATAATCCCCCAAAAGCGGGGTTCGCCACGGCCCTCATCTGCGATGGCTACAGCAATTTTGGCTTTGGATACGTCTAATCCAATATACTTTTTGGCGATACTCATTAGTAAACCGACTCCTTTTTGTTTGTTAGCTCTGAATTGGGATCTTTGAGCCATTCACTCTTAGGATTTCCAATTTAACCTACGAGATAAACAAATTGTGATGTCGGTTTCGTTCATGATAACTATTTTCTCCAAACAGCCTGTTTGTGGGAGCTAACGGACCTCAGAGACCTTGATATGAACGAAACAGTCAAGCGCCGCAGTAGCAATCCCGTTTTTGGCGCACTTAAACAAACCTATCAATTGACGTCTTTTAGAGGAGGTTCCCTTTTTCCCAAAGGGTTGACGCAGTGTTTAACCTTTCTTCTCAACACATAGGGAGGAGCATGTTCTTAACTTGGAGGCAAAAATCATTCGCTGGTTGGCATCCTGATATTCGTGGGTTTACACATGGTATCTATCCATCTGAAGAGCCTGCCGCTAACTATTTTCGTCCGTCGTTTGCAAGCAAACGGGCACAAAGGTCTTCCGCGGCGTTTCTCTTCACCTTGCTCGATTTTGCCTCCAAGGTAAGTCATGCTCTAGCTTCCCGGTTTTCACTTCCTTTCTTTTAGGGTGGGACTTTTTTTCAGTAACGTAACGTGTGGCCTTGTCGTCCATGTACGGCAAGGGTTATCCGGCAATTAGAGAATCCGTGGCTGGGTTTCGGTCGCCCTTCTCCAGAACTCTGGCAATAGCCCATACAAAGCCGGCAAGCTCCCGGGCAATGGCGGCTACGATTTTCGATTTGTGCTTCCCTTTTCCCAGCATCGTCATGTATTTGCGATGAAGTCGATTTTGTGCCTCAAAGGCCATTCGCTGCACCTCCGGCGGCAGTCCGCTGATTCGCTCCCGCAATTTGCGCCGTACGCCCGGTGAGTGCCGGTAATGGTGGGCCGCTTCGACCAGCACCCGCCGCAAATGTGCATTGCCTGCCTTGGTCAGCTTTCCCTGACTACGGCTCACACCGCTGGAGTGTTCACTGGGTACTAACCCACAGTAGCTCATGAACGAGGGGGCGCTGGCAAACCGCGTCACACTGACCATCTCCGACACCAGTGTGGTAGCGGTGAGTGTGGCCACTCCTCGCAGCGCCTGAAGGGCTTCAATAAGTGGCGCCTGCACATGGGTGTGAGAGAGACGCTCGATCTCTTTTTCGTAACGCCGAAGTCGTTCTGCCGTTTCTCGAATGCTCTCCCGGTATTCCTGGAAGACTATGCGGTGGCAGGAACTCTCGAAGCGGAGGGTATCCAGCCACTCTTCAAAGGCGAAGGTCCAGGCCTTGACCTTGCTTGGAGGGAAGAGCTGCAAACGCAGCAGGAACTTGCCCATGCGCTGCTTGTGGCGGTTCATATCTTCTTTGGCGTCCTCGCGGGCTCGAACGAGATCCCGGAGCGCTTCCTCCTCAGGAGAGGGGATGTAGATCCCCGTTAGTTCGCCAGCCCGAAAGAGTTGAGCCAAGCGAAGCGCATCCCGCTTGTCGGTTTTAATCCGGTCCCCAGCGCGCTGAGGGATAAGAGAAGGAGCAACAACGGTACAGGCAATGCCGGCTTCGAGGAGCCAACGGTGAAGCATGTACCCGGTGGGCCCGGCTTCGTAGCAGACTTCCAGTTCCACTCGGGATTCACCGGAACCTTGCAGTTGATGTAGAAGCTTTAGTATGCGTTCCTTGGTATGTTCGATAATCCCCCAAAAGCGGGGTTCGCCACGGCCCTCATCTGCGATGGCTACAGCAATTTTGGCTTTGGATACGTCTAATCCAATATACTTTTTGGCGATACTCATTAGTAAACCGACTCCTTTTTGTTTGTTAGCTCTGAATTGGGATCTTTGAGCCATTCACTCTTAGGATTTCCAATTTAACCTACGAGATAAACAAATTGCGATGTCGGTTTCGTTCATGATAACTATTTTCTCCAAACAGCCTGTTTGTGGGAGCTAACGGACCTCAGAGACCTTATTACTGCTCCACCTGCAGTTTCGGGGCCGAATTCTCTTACATAAGTGCACTGGTGTCCGTTAGCATGTGAAATAGCGGGGTTCGGGAAGAAATAAGGTCTACCATGTCTGTAACGGTAAAATGTCCCAGCGCCTGGCGGTATGATCCGCTCAAGCAGGCCGGTAAATGGGTAATTGCGCCACCAGCAAACAGATTCTGCACAAATACAAATCATCCAAAAGGAGCGTCACCATGCCAAGCACAAAAAAGTTTCTTCTTCCGCTCACCCTGCTCCTCTTCACGCTAATCTTGGCCTCCTGCGGCCAGGCGAATAACCGGAACAATGCTGCTCCAGCCGCTACTGCAGCGGCAACCGTGGTGCCTGCGGCCAGTCCGGCGGCATCAGAGCCGGCTGCGGCCACAACACGGATGTACACGGATTACAAGAATCGTGAGGTTGAAATTCCTACCGAGCCGCAAACGATTGTATATGTAGGCAGCAACCCCGGCGACCTCCTCGCCCTCGGAGTGAAGCCTGCCGGAGCTACGCTAAGTGTCATCGGCACACAGGTTGCCTATCCGGATCTGCTTGAAGGCATCGAGGATGTCGGATATCCGTTCTCCCCGGAGAAGATCCTGTCCTTATCACCGGATCTGATTATCTTTGATGACTGGGATGAGACGGGGATTGAAGCACTGAGCCAGATTGCACCCACGGTAGTGGTGGGCCTTGACGGAACCTTCCCGACGGAGGAGCGTGTCCGGCAGTTAGCTGAGCTGTTCGGGCGCACGGCAGAAGCCGATACCTGGTTCAGCAACTATAAGGCAAAGGTGGCCTCCGTGAAAGCGCAGCTGAATTTAACGGAAGGCGAGTCCGCTGCCTCCCTGCTGGTTCTGGGCTCTGATCTGTACGTCATGGGCGGTAAGGGTCTGAACGAGACACTGTACGGACAGCTTGGCTTCACGCCTACTGCAGGTGTGCAAAAGCTGATTGATGCCGATGAACGGTTTGCCAGCATCTCCGACGAGGTGCTGCCGGAGTACATGGGCACTCACCTGTTCCTCCTGACCGATACCAGCACCGAGACGGCTGCAAGACAGGCAACTCTAATGAACAGCGGACTCTGGAAGGCCATTCCTGCGGTTAAGGAAGGCCGGGTCTACACGTTCGACAGCAAGTATAATTTCGATGATCCGGTTACGCTGGACAGGCTGCTGGATGAGATCGCCACTATTTTTAACAGCCAGGTCAGCAAATAGCTTCAGATTTAAGTGCAAAAAGGCGTCCCGGGCAGCCACCTCTGATGGTCTGCGGGACGCCTATTGTGTTATAAAGTGATTCGTCTCTTCAACTGCTCCATTTCTCTATACTCCGTTCACCCTCAGTGACACCGCGCTTTTCGCAGCCATGGCAAAGGTCAGTACCTCTTCCCCCTGCAATTGGACGGCTACCGTCTCTTCTGTCTCTCCGTCGTTGAACAATACAGCCGCAACCGAGCCGTCCGGGTTGCGGAAGGCGACCGTACGGACCTGCCCGCTGTCGGAATCAGCTCCAAGGCGCAGTGCCTGCGGCCGGATCACTTTGCTGAAATGGGCCAGTGCGTAATAATCCAGAGTATACGTAAGCTCCTTAGTCTGCTGGTTAACGGTCACTACCCCGCGGCAGGTGCTCTTGCCGAAGCCGGGAACCGCAGGCCCGTTCTGTTCATCAAGCGCCATATTCCACAGCACGAACGATTTGCTGTGATTCCGCAGAATCTCGATGCCTGTGCGCATCACATTGGAGAACGCCTGCTCGAACGGCGGAATCCATTCCCCGCCCGAGCCCTCGGTGAAGTGTACTTCCTTATCCGGGTAAGCTGCCAGCACCTGCGACTGGGCTGCCGGTGCGCCGCCGTACCAGTGCCAGGCGACCCCGTCCACATCAGCTGCAGCCGCTTCCAGCACGGATAGCGGATAATCCGGACGGTCCCAGTTATGATCGTAGCAGAGGATTTTGGGCTCAAGCCCGTGCTGCTTCAAAGCCGGCTTCAGATACTCACGAATGAATTCCTGCTGCTGCTCCGGGAGCATCAGCATGCTCGGATAGTGATGCGGCTCATAGAGCGGTTCATTCTGCGGGGTAACCGCATAAGTAGCCAGTCCGTGCGCCGCATAAGCCTGGATATAACGGACGAAATAATCCGCATAGACCCCATAGTACTCCGGCTTCAGTTGCCCGGCAATCATCGAGCCGCCCGTCTTCATCCAGCCCGGTGCACTCCAGGGCGAAGCCATCAGCTTAATCTCCGGATTAAGCGTCAGCGCCTGCTGCAGCAATGGAATAATGTCCGCTTCATCATGGCGGACAGAGAACCTGCTTAACTCCGGATCAGTCTCACCTTCGGGCAAATCGCTGTAGCTGTAGATGGTTCTGGCGTAATCCGATGCCCCCATGGGACTGCGGAGCACCGACAAGCCGATGCCTTCCTGCGGATGGAACAGCCTCTGCATCACTTCTGTCCTCTGCTGCTCATCCAGCACCTGATGGATCAGGTAAGCTGCCGAGTCCGTGAAGGATGCCCCGAACCCGTCCATTTCCTGAAATGTCTTATCAGCATCGATAGCAACTGTAACAGTCACTTCTCCGGAGGCTGTCTGCGGCAGCTGAGCTGCGGACTGCTCCACAAAGAGCGCGTCTTCTCCTGTTGACTGGTAAAAGCTAATTTCCGGCATACTTTATCCCTCCGTTATTCTGGATTGAAATACAGAAGAGGGGCCCAAAGCGGCCCCCTTCGCCTTGCTTATTGAATGCCCAGCTTCTCTTTGTTGGCTTTCATCTTCCCGCTGCGGATTTCTACGATCTTATCCCAACTGTTTTTCTCCAGGAAGGCTTTGTAGTCTGCCAAGGTACTGTCGAAGGCTGCATCATCCTTGGAGCGGATCATGCTCACCAGCGTGGTATTCCAGTTCGTATTAATCGCTGTCAGGCCGCGGGCTTCCGCTGTACCCTGATCCGGGTTGATATTCTCCAGAATGAAGTGCGGCTTCAGCTTGCCCTTGCCCCATTCTTGCATCTGCTTGATGGACTCAGGGAAAGCATCCTTGCTGAGCGCTTTGTGGCGGTCATGGCCGAAGAACATAAATTCACCCATCCGGTAGTCCTTCTTGAACTTATCTGCATTGTTCAATTGCAGATCCTTCACTTCCGGAAGCAGCTCAACCGTGCCGTCGCTGTTTGCCTTGTAGGTCTCGCCCTCAATCCCGTAGTTCATCAGCTTCTGCCCTTCTTCGCTGAGCAGGTAGGTGAAGATTTGAATCGCTTTGGCCGGGTCCTTGCAATCTTTGGTGATATAGCTGATCATCCAGCCGGTAATCCCGGACTGGTTCAGGGTCGGCTGATGGCCTGCAGTACTTTGCGGCCCGTCAATAGCAATATATTCTTTTCCGGGATTGGCACTCATGAAGATCTGCAGATTACCGCCCTGCTGTGGTGTCCCGTCGAGCAGCATTGTAGCATATTTTCCGGACTTCACCTTTTCCTCGAAGCCTGTTCCGTCGTCGGCGAAGCTGTCATCACTGATTGCCCCGCCCCGGTATACGGCATTCAGCGTCCGGAGCCAGGTCAGATAATCCTCATCCAGATTGCGGTTGTAGAACTTGCCGTCTGCCGATTCAAGCGGAACGCCGATGAAATCCTGCAGCACATCACCAAGCGAGCCTGTACCCTCCCCGATGGAGTTGAAGCCGAAGGGAATCATGTCCGGGAACTTGGTTTTGATCAGATTCATCGTGCTCTTGAACTCTTCCGGAGTCCCGAAGGACGGGCTGCCCAGCGCTTCATAGACATCCTTGCGGATGACAAAAGCCGTTTTAGCCGGAATGTTACCGCTGTCATAATCAGCCTGTGTATTGGAATAGTTAGGATAGCCATAGGTTTTGCCGTCTTTCAGCTGGAACCAGTTCAATGTATCGGCAGCAGCCACCTTATTGAAATACGGATCATATTTCTCAGCCAGATCGTTCAGCGGAAGCGCCCAGGTAGCCGCCTTCTGCACCACCGGAGAGTTCGAGTCGAAGATCGTCAGCAGGTCAGGCATATCACCGCCGGCAAAGAAGGTATTCAGCTTCGTGTCATCACCTGTAATAAACTTGATGTTGATGTTCAAGTCCTCTTTGATCTTCTTGGTCACGACATCCTTGCCGAAGTCTGTATTCCACCAGTCCGCATTGACATACCAGGTTAGCTCGGTTGTCTCTTCCTTCTTATCCAGCTGCCAGGCCGGAGTTTCCGGGTCCACTGTGTAGCGGTTCTCAATCGAAACATCACCTGTTTTCTTGGAGCCGCCCCCGTTTGAGCTGCAGCCGGCAACCGCCAGCATAGCCGCCATCGTCAGCAGCGCGAGCTTGGCGACCTGCTTTCCTAACACTTTTCTCATCTTCATCATTGTTTGACCTCCCGAATAATTAATTAGAAACCGGTTTCGAAAATGAATAAGTCCACAAATTCAAAGCATGCCAATCCCCCTCTTCCCTACTCTTTGACCGCCCCCATCATCATGCCGGAGATAAAGTACCTTTGCAGAATTGGATACATCGCAACGATCGGCAGGGTGGTAATGACAATCGTAGCTAGTTGAACCCCTTTGGTGGTGGTTTCAATTACGGCGGAGCCCCCGATGTTCTGCATCGACTGGGTCTGTGACTGCACGATAATCTCATACAGCTTCATTTGCAGCGGGTACAGCGCCTGATTGGTGATATATAGTTTGGTTGTCATGAAGTCGTTCCATTGCCCCACTCCGTTGAACAGGGCGATTGTCGCCATAGCGGGCATGGAGAGCGGAATGAAGATTTTCAGGAAAATATGCCAGTCGCCTGCACCGTCGATTTTGGCCGACTCTTCAAGCGAATCCGGTACGTTCCGGAAAAAGTTCATCAGAATGACAACGTCGTAATAGCTGAATAAGGCTGGAATAATGTACACCCAGAAGCTGTTCAGCAGCCCGAGCGATTTGATCAGCAGGTAAGTCGGAATCATCCCGCCGGAAAAGAACATCGTAATGACGCCCATCGCCACATACAGCTTGCGGCCGCGGATATCCCTTTTACTGAGACCGTAACCGATCATTGCGCAAAAGAATACATGGGTGAATACCCCGACGAAGGTTTTGGAGACCGAGACCAGGAACGACTGCCCGATGCTGCTGTCATTAAAGACGGCACGGTAATTCTCCAGTGAGAATTCTTTGGACCAGAAGATGAATCCGCCCTCGGCAAGCGCCTTGCCTGAGCTTAACGATGAAATGATAACGTTCCATAGCGGAACGAGAATAATGACCATGAAGATGACCAGCAAAATCATATTGACGGCGTCAAAGATCCGGCTGTCGATATCTTCTTTAACCACCTTTCGGTTCACAGCAGCTGCCTCCCTTTATAACACGGATTGATTATCATTCAATTTGCTGGTGATGGAGTTGGCCGTGACCAGCAGGATTACCGAAACGATAGAGACTCCGAGACCTACGGCAGTCGCGTAGGAGAAGTCGCCTTGCGTCATCCCCATCCGGTATACATACGAGTTGATGACCTCGGCTCTGGCCCGGTTCTGCGAGTTCATGAGCACCAGCGTCTGATCGAGATTGGAGCCAAGTAAACCGCTTACAGTCAGGATCAGATTCAGGCTGATAATCGACTTCATGTTCGGAAGCGTGATGTTCCAGATTTGGCGGAGCCGGCTGGCCCCGTCGATCTTGGCAGCTTCATAATAGGTCGGATCGATCTTTGACATGATGGCAAGGTACAGAATCGTTCCCCAGCCGGCCTCTTTCCAGATATCGGACAATGTGGCGATCCACCAGTACTTGCCGGAATCGAGCAGAATGTTGGACGGCTTCGAGATCAGCCCGAGATTCAGCAGCAGCTCATTGAACAGTCCCGAGGTCGAGAACCAGGTAATCAGCATTCCGCCGAGCACGATCCAGGAGAGAAAATGCGGCAGATAGGAGATGGTCTGGACGAATTTTTTGAACCGGCCCATGTTCAGCTCGTAGATCATTATCGCCAGTATAATTGGAATGACGAACCCGACCGCCAGCTTCAGGAAGCTGATGCCCAGCGTATTTACGACCGCATCCCAGAAATATTCATCGGACATAATGATTTTGAAGTTCTCAAGCCCGACCCAGGGTGCGGAGGACAGCGTGTCGATGACAGTGTAATTTTTGAAGGCAATACTTAAGCCGTAGATCGGTATGTAGCAGAATATAATCATAAAAATAATGCCCGGCAGCACCATGGACTGAATCTCCCACTGCCTTTTGTAATCCCTGATGAACTCCTTCACCCTTTGCGAGACCGGCTTCTTGCGGGCCGGCGGAATTGCGGCGGATGATGCTACAGCTGTTTTGTTCACGTTATTCTCCCCTCCAAATCAAGAAATTCAGATCTCTAAATCAATAAAAACGTTTTTATTTCTGCGCAAAAAAAAGCCCCCCTGCTATGATTATATTTATAAAACAGACCCGGCGGAAACAGCTTATATTTCAAAATGATCACTTCTGCTCTCTATGGGCGATCATTCCGGTCCAGCTTCACATGGCTTGAGCCTCTTACCACAAGTTCACCCTGCAATTTCTGCACAGCACCCTGCTCTTTGTCCTGAATCATACGGACCAGATGATCGATGGCCAGCATGCCCTGTCTTGCAATCTGGTTCCTTACAGTTGTAAGCGGCGGAGAATAGTACGGGGCGATATCAATATCGTCAAAGCCCATTACGCTGACATCCTGCGGAACCTCATAACCGTAGCTCTTCAGCGCCTGAATACAGCCGATCGCACTGATATCATTACCGGCCAGGAAGGCATCCGGCAATTTCTCGGGATGTACGCGGATAAAGGACTTTACGGCATTATAGGTGCTGTCTTCCTCGAAATACCCCTGGAGGATATAATCCTCATCCACAGGAAGCTGATATTGGCGGAGCGCCGCAAGATACCCCTCCTGCCGCTGCACGCTGTCGAACATCGTGTCCACACCGGAGATATAGGCAATCCGCTTATGCCCGAGGCCGATCAAATATTTCGTAGCCTCATACCCTGCTTCGTAAGAATCAAAAATAATGCTGCCCATGCCTTCGTTCTCCAGCACCCGGTCCAGGAATACCGCCTTAATCTTGTCCTTACTCATTGCGGCAATATCATGCTCGTCGATGCCCAGCTCTTCGTAGATAATGACGCCGTCCACGCGCCGCCCCAGAATGTTGCTCATAATTACCTGTTTGTCCTTGGTGACAAAGACATTCAGGCCGTAGCCCAGACGGTCACATTGCCGGGCCATGGATTCTACCAGCTTGTAGAAGTATGGACCGGTCACGCTTGTTGTGAAGAATCCCAGCATCTTAGTCGTACCGGACTTCAGCAGCTTGCCGTTCAGGTTCGGAACATAATTGAGGCGCTGGGCCACCTTCAGCACATGGGATTTGGTCTCCGGGTTCAGCACATCCACATCATTCAAGGCGTTGGAGACGGTGGAGATGGAGACGCCCGCTTCTCTGGCCACATCTTTGATTGTTATCTTTGCCATATCAATGTTCCTCTGTAATAAAAACGTTTTTATAGTTTATAAAATAGCATGAAACCGTTTTAAATACAACACTTATTATCATGATTTTTATTCAGCCGCCTTTTCCGCCCGTTATTGCCCGCTGAAAGCGAACATTATCTCCGCACTGCACAGGGCTTCAACGATTAATACACCCGGCATCACCGGATAGCCGGGGAAATGCCCGGTCATATACGGCTCGCCGATACTCACATTCTTGATTCCCGTTGCCCGCTTCCCCTCTTCTTGCCCGGTGATCCGGTCGACCAGCAAAAGCGGATACCGGTGGGGAATGCGTGCTTTGATCTGATTATGTCCAGCATGGGACAGCTCCTCGGTAAGTAAATTTATCTAATTTTACTATAAAGCAGCGGTATTTAGCTATAGAGGCGGCCTGCAGCTTAGAGTCACTTGTGTGAAACAAACTGGTTCATACACACGGGTGCACAATTAAATAAAGACCTGCCCAGCCGGGCAAGCCTGCGAGTATGCGCCGAGACTCATTTCGTGAGGCCAAGCCGCCGGTATCTCATGACTCTGCGGTACATGGATTTATCCTTCAGCTGATTGAAAATATACGGGTCAGGATTCATGTTTACTTCAATAATCCACGGCTTCAGCGTCCGGTCGAGACCGATATCTACACCGAATTGCCGGTGGTGCGGGTAGGTCTTCTGCATTTGAGCCGCTATGCGTATGCCCAACCGGTTCAGTTCTCCCTTCAAGTGCATGAGCTGCTGGGCTGACAGATGGGTAGAGAGCAATTGCTCAACCGCAGTCGGCTTGCCGCCGCTGTGGTAGTTCGTCACTATTTTACGCGGATGCCCGAGCCGGCCGATGATCCCGGTGGCTTCCCAGACACCTTTGGGACTAAGCTGCACCATCACACGGATATCGAAGCGCCGCCCGTTATGCTTCAGCAGATGGATGCCTTTTTGAACCAGATAGCTCCTTTTGCCGATCTTCTTCGCGAGACTGTTATGAAAAGCTTCAAAAGTATCGAACTGGCGCAGCGTTTCCTCATACTGGTACGCATACCCCTGACGCTCCCCCCGCTCAGCGCGGATCACCCCATTGCCATAGGTTCCCCGTTCCGGCTTGACATAGATCATTCCATAGCTGTGAATCATCTGCTTGAGATTGTGTTTGGTGAACTTCCGGGTATCGGGGATGAAGGGATGAATGGTGTTGTTCTTAAGCAGCAATTGGGTTTTATACCATTTGCTCTGTCCTGACTGAACCTGTTTGGCGCTCACGCACGCACTCTCCTGTCCGAGAAGGAATGATTAACAGTAATCCTCCCTAGATTTATCAACCGCTGCATCCTATGCATAAGAAGGCAGAGCTGTATAAAGCATCTGTCCCGTACATGAAAATATGTTTATTTTGTGCTCCTGTGGAGAGTGCTTGCCCTGTCAACCGTTCAATCACGGGCATAACTTACTGCAGACGCTCAAGTGTCAATACAGGTACGGAGATGAATCCATGTCAGCTTCTTCAGCTAATGCATCAAAAAACGGGCCGGCTATTGACATCCTGATCCCGGCCATTGAAAAGGATCTTGCAACCCTCCCTTATGTCATTGACAGCCTCCGCCGTTATGTCCGCCATCCCATCAGCAATATTTATATTGTTTCACCGGACAGCAGCAGAATCAGGGCATTATGTTCCCGGAAAAACTGCATTTTTGTGAACGAAGCTACCGTGCTCCCTTTTACCAAAAAAGATATCCGCTACTCCTCCTCCCGCTGGAACCGGTCCGGCTGGCTGTATCAGCAGCTGCTCAAAATGAACGGAAATCATATTTGCCGTGAAAAATTCTTTCTGGTTGTCGATGCCGATACGGTACTAATCCGCCCTCACCTCTTCCGTTCTGAAGGACGGACTATCTTTTATTGCCGCAATTGGAGCCAGCGGGAGTATTTTCGTACCTACCGGAAGCTGTTTGGCACCGCCGCGCCATCACCCAAGTCTTTCGTTACCCATTACATGCTGTTTGAGTCCGCGAAGCTGGCTGCACTGAAACGTACCATCGAAGCCCGCCACGGGATGTCCTGGCATGCCGCGGTCCTGCGCAGTATCAACAAAAAAAAGCAATTCGGGTTCTCCGAATTCGAAACTTATGCCAACTATGTGTACAGCGGGAACAGCGCCTCTGTGCTGCTCAAGAATGCAAACAATAAAGCATTGAAAACCCCTGCGGCTCTTCTTGGAAAAGAAAAGATCCGTAAGCTCGCCCGTTCCTACCGTTCGCTGTCCTTTCATCAGCGCAAGGGATATTCCACTCCAGGCAAGCCCTAAGGAGGCAGACAGCCTTGCACACTATTCTTTTATGCGGGGGCTCCGGCCAGCGGCTGTGGCCCCTGTCCGGCCGGATCCGCTCCAAGATGTTTCTCCGCCTGCTCCCTGCACCTGGAGGAGGCACCGAATCGATGATCGGGCGGGTGTGCCGCCAGCTCCGCCATGCCGGACTTGATGAATCCTTATTGTTCGCCGCGCATCAGGATCAGGCGGGCCTTGTCCGGAGGTATACCGGGAACTGCTATCCGGTAATCGGAGAACCGCATAAGCGCGGCACCTTTACGGCGGCCGCGCTTGGAGCCTTGCATCTCTATTCTGCAGGCAAGGCCAAGCCGGAAGATATCCTGTGCGTAGCTCCGGCAGATATGTACGCGGACGAGAGCTTTTTCCTGAAGTTCCATGAATTCACAGATGTACTAGCTGCCTCAGGGGCTGATCTTGCTCTGCTGGGCACAAAACCGTCTGCCCCTTCGGATCAGTACGGCTATATTATTCCGGAGCCGGGTTCAACTGACGCTTATGCTAAAGTACTCACTTTTGAGGAGAAGCCGGAAATAGTACGTGCGCAGGAATTGATTGAGGCACACGCGTTATGGAACTGCGGAGTTTTTGCTTTTACGCTAAGTTTCATGCTCTCTCATCTGGAGAAGATGGGACTGCCCACCGATGCCGCAGCATTTATAGAGCAATATCCCGGACTCCCGGTCCGCAGCTTTGATAAAGAAGTCGCAGAGCGCAGCGCCAAAGCAGTCGTATTGCGGCATGAAGGGGAATGGGGGGATCTGGGAAGCTGGAGTACACTGGCTGCCCGGCTGCAGACACCAGTTATTGGAAACGGGGCAATCTGGGGTGAAGCCCGGGACACCCATATTGTCAACGAACTGAACGTTCCGCTGCATGTCATCGGTGTTCCCGGTATAATTGCCGTAGGAAGTCCGGAAGGCATTCTGATTGCCGCCAAGAAGGAAGCAAACCGCATCAAGGACATTCTGCAAGAGCATTCCGTTAAGGAGCCAGGGTATGGAGAAGCCGCATGGGGGAGCTATACTCTCCTGGACAGGACGGCAAACGGCACCGGGTTAACACTTACGATCCAGCTGACACTGCTGCCGGAACATGAAATACCTGAAATGGACTGTCAGCACTCTGCCAAGACATGGATAATTATATCCGGTCACGGAGAGGTCAAGATGAACGGGCTTGCAGCCGCAGCACAGGCAGGCGGAATATTTACAATAACCAGGGGACAACAGCATGCGATCAGAGCTGTCAGCGCTTTGAAGCTGATTGAGGTGCGGATTGGCCAAGCGGGGGATGACGAGCGGGTATATTAGTTCGCTTCAACCGCCACAAACAATAGGGATATCTCAAAGGCCATGGAATGGCTGTTTGGGATATCCCTTATTGCTACACGGACGGCAGGAACCGGAACCACTTGAAGTCAAACCGGCTGCCTGGCAGGAACAGGAAAGTGACTGTCCGGCTGCCGCTTACCGGCGGCTCCAGAACGAATTCACGTTCCGTGTAACTGCCGCTTCCGGCGAATTCAATCAGCTGTTTGGATTCACCATCAGGACCGCCGAAAAGAATCTGCAGCGTGTTGCCTGCGAGTGCGGAGCGCCCGCAGATTACAATCCTTGAGCATTCCGCCCCGCCAAAGTCCATTCCTGTATAAACCAGCGAAACATTATTGCCGATCCCCTCAATGGCATCCCCGGTCACAGTGAAGGAATCCCCGTAAACCGCGTTATTAGCTATTGCGTCAAGACGCTCGAACGCTTTTTGCTTGCGGACAAACGAGAAGCCTTTCAGATGGATTTTCTTCCGCAGGACGAAGGACAGGGAAGTTATGCCGGTCAAACGCTTAGGCAGCCTATAACACGCCTCCTGATACACATTCCAGATGGAAGGCTTCTGGTACGTGACGGTGGTGAGCAGCGCTGCCGTGCTATCCCCCGGAATGCCTTCCCATATTTCTATGGGGAATTCAAGGTCATCCAACGAGAATATTGGCAGGATGATTTCATCCGCTCCGTACTCCCCGAAGTCAATCCGCTCAAAGCAGATCCGGCTCTCCCCTTCCCGGGCTGTTGCGACCCCCCGTTCGTTGCCGTTAGTGAGATTCGTGCTGCGGCTGCTGTGATACCCGGAAGATACAAATTCATACGGATTCAGACAAGCCCGGCCGAAGCCTGTAAGCTTCAATTCCATCTGTGAATAGAGCCGGATGCTGTCTGCTCCGTTGGCTGTGCCGCAGCGGATATACACATCCCCGTCTCCCAGGCCTGTGATAACTGCTTCATGGCCGTCCGTCTCCATTGCAGCAATATTCGTATCGATTCCGGCTGCATTGGTAATGCGCCACTCCACCTCCCGCCAGGAGGCATCCGGCGGATGCAGCTTCACCCGGACCGGAAGTGACGGCTGCCCGGGCGTCAGAACATTGCCTTCCGGGCAGATGATCTCCAGCTTCCGGACCGGGATATCGTCCGCTTCCCCCGGCTGCGGCATTCCGGCGGCGGAAGCATCTGCTTCCTGCGGATTATGCGCATACAGGTATAGTCCGTCTTCAGGTACGGTTCCCGGAGCCGGAAGAACGGACTGCAGTTGAACCTCGGCAGCAGCTACCCCCGCTGAAGCCGCACGCAGCGTAATCGTCCCGGCTTCCAGTGTACCGGCAATCACCGCCAGCAGCTTACCGCTGAACAGGCGGCGGCTTACGCCTTTGTAGGAATCATAGTCCGTGCTGTCCCCGTTATCCAAACCGATCAGCCTGCCCGGGCCGTCCACGCTCAGGTGAATCCGGTTATTGGCATTGGCTACCGGACGCCCGGACTGATCTAGTGTGCTGACCGTTACGAAAATAAGGCCCGTACCGTCTGCGGTCATTTCCCGCTTGTCAGGGGTTAGCACCAGCGAAGCTGCATTCCCGAAGGAGGAAATCTGCTCCGTAGCAATTACATTCCCCTGCTCACCATAAGCAACTGCACGCAGAACCCCCTCTGCATAAGGCAGCTGCCATTCTCCAAGCAGCTTATGTCCGTTCACATGATCGATATTCACGCTGCCCTGCGAGACATCATTCAAGAACAGCTCGATGCGCGGAGCATTCGAGCAGACCCGCACATCAATCAGCTGACCCGGCGAGAAGTCCCAGTGAGGGAAGATATGAATCATCGGATGCGTACGGTAATCTGTCCATTCTGCCTGATAAATGTAATAGGAATCCTTGGGAAAGCCTGCGGTGTCCAGCTGTCCGAAATAAGAGTTCTTGGTATGGTAGGGAGTCGGCTCCCCGATATAGTCAAAGCCCGTCCAGATAAACTGTCCCAGCGAGAAGGAGGCATCCCGGTCTGCGGTGATGCAGGCCTCCGTGCTTTTGGCGCCCCAGCTGGTAGAACTGTTCCCCAGAGAAGAGCATTGCTGATCATCATCAGCCAGAACAGATTGAGCCAGCGGGAAGTGGTAGACTCCCCGGCTCTGCACTGTCGAGCAGGTCTCACTGCCGTAAATAATCCAGTCCGGGTGCTCCTCATGGTGCTGCCCGTAATATTTCTCAGCATAGTTATAGCCCGCCACCTTGACGATATCGGCACATTTCTGTGCATTCTCCCAAGGCATAAAGTTGGAGCCGATCGTCACGAAGGCATTGCGCTGCGGATCATGGAGCAGCACTTCGTCCATCAGCTCCCGGGTCAGCTCCTGGCCGCGGCTGTCAGCATGCGTGTCATAAATCTCGTTGCCGATGCTCCACATGATGAGACTCGGCCGGTTGCGATCCCGCCTTACCCAGCTGGCAATATCCCGCTTCCACCACTGCGGATAGAACCGGGCATAATCATAAGGTGTCTTGCTGCGCTCCCACATATCGAAGGCTTCCGAGACGATGAGCAGCCCCAGCTCATCCGCCAGCTCCATCAGCTCTACAGCAGGCATATTATGCGCGGTACGGATGGCATTCACACCCATCTCCTGCAGCAGGACCAGCTGACGGCGCAGAGCCGTCTTGTTCACAGCAGCACCAAGCGCGCCAAGGTCATGATGCTGGCAGACACCCTGGAGCTTAACATGCCTTCCGTTCAAGAAGAATCCTTGCCGGCTGTCGAACTTGATCATACGGAATCCAAAGCTTTGTGTTTCTGCTTCGATAACCGCATCACCATCTATCAGCTCCACTGTAAGTGTGTAGCAGTAAGGCCGGCTGATATCCCATAATTCAGGCTTTTCTATAGGAATCCGGGTGCCTGCACACATTAATGAACCGTTCTTCTTGGCGCCGGATAAAGCAGCCTCGGTCACAGCCACGGATTTGCCGTCGTTATCAATTACGTGATAGCGCAGCTTCAGGTCTGAGGTTGAAGCCCCGCGTCTTTGTTCTCCTATTACTATTTCTGTGCTAGCCTCCACAAACCAGGTTTCGTTGTCATGTGAGGTCGAAATATAGATCCCGTCTGCTGCCATATGGGTATCGGGATATGACTTTAACCACACAGACCGGTATATCCCGGCGCCGGTGTACCAACGGGAATTGGGAGACTGATGAACGACATGGACATAAATTTCATTAGTCCCCGCTTTCGCGAATGGAGTAATATCGATTTCAAAGGTCGAATAACCGTATTTCCAGACGCCCGCGGCATGGCCATTTACATAGAACGCCGAATCCATGTATACCCCTTCGAAACGTAAGGTTAACCGGGTTCCAGGAGCTTGCTCAGGCAGAACAAAAGCTTTGCGGTACCAGCCATCTCCGTCCTCGTAAAGGTGATATGAATCACCAATCAGCCAATCATGGGGAACAGTTACGGATTTCCAGTCAGCCTTGCCGGTTATTACAGACTCGAAGTCCGTGTGAAGAGGATGTTTAGAAAACAGCCAATCGTTATTGAAACATTTGCTCCGGCTCATTGATACTCCCCCTTCTTACAAAAAAGAACCCGGTACACCGCAAAGGTGTGCCAGGCTCCTGTGCCGATTTAATATCCCAGCAGACTTTTTGTACTTTCAAACACTTCGTTGGCCATTTGTTCATAACGCTCACTGCCGTTTGCTTTCACAGCTGCAACATAGACATCCCAGTTCGCAAGGCTCTCCTGGCCGGTAACAAATTTCAAAGTCATCGTGCTGACATAGTCCATCAGCGGGGTTTGGATCAGGTTCATCTGTTCACTCTGGTCGGGATTCGCCATGATTGGCGGATCAATCTTCCGCGGCTCACGCGTGGCGAAGATCCGGTCGTTGTAGTCCCGTTCCCCTTCTGTCATTTTGGACAGCTTGAGCTTAGCGGAACCGCCATAGGCAAACATGCCATTGCCGAAACCAAAATCGGCGTTCAGTTTTTTCGTTGCCGTATCGACGTTCATGCCGTTATACGTAATATCGGGATCGAGCACAAAGTTGCCGCTTGCATCCTTGGTGTAGGTTTCCCCTTCCACGCCCCATAAGCTGAGCGTATGTCCTTCATCAGAGTACCACAGCCAGTCGACCAGACGCAGCATTTTGATAAATTCCTCTTCACCTAAATCGTCCAGTGCGTTTTGACTGATCATAACCCCGTTCTCAAGGCGGGATGTTTCCATTTGCAGCATTCCTTTAGGACCGCCTGGTTGTACAATCATGTAGAGTTCGGCATTAGGGTCCTGCATCTTCGTCTGGAAATCAGCCAGCAGCTGATAGTTGCCGTTAATCACGAAGCTGTCGCCTTTAAAGAACTTGGCTTGGGCCGCGTCATCCTCCTGGGTGAACGATTCCGGGTCCATGATCTTTTCGTTAATCAGCTTATTGAAATAAGTGACATAAGATTTGAAGTCATCCGATGCATCGGCAAAATAAAACTGATTTTTATCGTGGTCAAACTTCATTCCGTTTGCCTTACCCCAACCTGCGGTTACGCCGTAAGCCACCCCGGCAATATTCAGCGTGGAGTCGCCTTTGAATTCATCGGAGAACACATAGTCTTTTTTGGTATACTCCTTGACTTTCTTAAGCGCTGCATAGAAATCTTCGTATGTCCAATTTCCTTCCTCGGCCTCAACGTCAATGCCCGCCGCCTCGAAAATGTCCTTGCGGATGATATAGGAATATCCGCCCCCGGCAACCTCCCAAAGACCAGGAAGCACATAATATTTGCCATCCGCCTGCAGCTTGGCTTTCAAATCTTCTTCCAAGCCCCAATCTTTAACCGCTTTCAAATAATTCGGCATATACTGTATCCAGTCGCTGACCGGCACGATTTGACCGCCGGCGACGAAAGCCGACTCTTCATACGTCTTCGGAATGATGTAAGGAGCGTCACCGCTGTTAACGAGCAGCGATTTCTGGTTTTCGTATTCCGTTCTGGCTGTGATGGCCAAATCGAAGTTAACATTTGTTCTTTCCTGAACCGCACTCCAGAATCTCCAGTCTTTGCTGTACGGGTAGTTTTCGTGGTCGCTGTACATCATTGAATAGGTGACCGGTTCGCTCGAGTGGAAGGTCTGATTCTCCCCAAAGCTGTAGTCCAAAGTCTTCTCTTCCGTTTGGTTGCCCTTCACCTCGGTGTTCGCCGGCGCCGGAGTTTTACTCGCGTTGTTGTTTCCGTTTGAACCCGAGCAAGCCGCGAGCCCCAATACCATCACTGCCGATAACATGACCCCGGACCATTTTTGAAAGTTATTTCTTTCCATACTTAACCTCCTTAAAGATGTAGTAAAGCTGTGAGCTGCTTATGCAACGAGGAAATCTATATTGTGTACCTCCCGGCAACGGGAAATAGTCAACTGCTGACCGACCGGAGCTGCCGGAACGTATCCCGTTACCCTTTGACAGAACCAATCATCATACCTTGGACAAAATATTTCTGCACAAACGGATAGACGCAAATGATCGGCAGAGAGGTAAGTACCATTGCAGCAGACTTTACAGTCGCCGCTATTTGCGTTGCCTGCTCGGAGGTAGCACCCATTTCGGTCGGACTGACCGCGCTGTCGATAACCTGCTTGAGGTACAAGGCGATCGGCCACTTCTCCTTCGTTTGCAGATAGAGCGAAGGACCAAACCAGTTATTCCAGATCCCCACGATGACAAACAAAACGATTGTGGCTAAAATCGGTTTGGAGAGCGGCAAAGTGATCCGCCAAAAGATGCCATACACATCCAGTCCGTCTACCTTGGCCGCCTCTTCAAGCTCGGGCGGCAGGCTGGAGAAAAAGGTCTTCATCAGGATGACATTAAAGGCGCTGATCGCACCGGGAATAATGATCGCCCAGATCGTGTCCCGCATTGCCAAAGTTTTGGCCACCAAAATATAGTTCGGAATGAGTCCGCCGCCGAAGTACATCGTAAAGAGCACGAAGGGGATAAAAAACTTATTCATACGAAGCTTCTCTTTGGACAACGGGTAGGCCAGCACCGCCGTTGCGGCAACCGAAATCGCCGTACCCACCACGGAATACAAAATGGTATTGCCGTAATACCGGAAGAAATCCGGTTTACTCAAAAGGATCTCATAGGTTTTGGTTGTAAATCCCACCGGATAAAAACTGACCTTGCCTGCATATACAGCTGCCTCCGAGCTAAAGGACTGGGCGACCAGATATACAAACGGATACAGGGTTATGAACACAACCAGAGCCATAATAATACCGTTTACTATTTGAAATGTACGGTAGGACGCCGATACTTTCACTGCTTTTCACTCCTTTACCACAAGCTTGATTGCGTTGTTTTCTTGGAAATCTGGTTCGCGGTCGTTACCAGGATCAGACCGATGACGCCTTCAAACAACCCGACGGCGGTGGCATAACTGAAGTTCCCGCCGGTGATACCCATGCGGTACACGTAGGTTGAAATAACATCCGCAGTTTGATAAGTCAGCGGATTGTACATCAGCAGAATTTTCTCGAAATTCGATCCGAGGATACTGCCGACATCCAGGATCAACAGGGTCATGATCGTTGGCAGAATGCCCGGAATCGTTACATGCCAAGCCAGCCGGAAGCGGCTTGCACCATCGATTTTTGCCGCTTCATACAGCTCCGTATTAATTCCGGTCATGGCCGCCAAATATAGAATCGTGCCCCAGCCAAGCCCTTGCCATATCCCGGAGGAGACATAAAGTGTCGAGAACCATTGCGGCAAGGAAATGAACATAATTTTTTCAAAGCCCAGATTTGCCAGCAGTGCGTTGATCGGCCCGTTTAACGAAACCATTTCTTTAACCATCCCGACGACGATAACGACGGAAATAAAATGCGGCAGATACGAAATGGTCTGCACTAACTTTTTCACCCTTATCCGCACCAATTCGTTTAGCAGCAAGGCAAAAATAAGTGTGGTCGGAAAGCGGATAATCAGATAAACCACACTTAGGAACAGATTGTTTCTGAACGCCCGCCAAAAAGTCGGATCCTTCATAAACATTTCGAAATACTGCAGTCCGACCCACTCGGTACCCATCAAATTGGGACCGCCCCTGTATTTGCGGAAAGCGATGATATTCCCGAGCATCGGTACATATTTGAACAAGAGAAAATAAAGCACGGGGATGATCAAAAACGAATACAGTTTCCACTCTTTTCTGACGTGCGAGAGCAGCGGGCTTGCGTCTGCTGCCTTGTTGCTGGCTGCCATTGTCAATCACCACATTCCTTAGAAGATAGTTCACTTCATAAAAAATCTTATTTGATTTCAAGCTCGTCACCGGCAGTAAGCGTGAATGCCGCAGGTTGCCTGCATGTCAGTGTGCGGCTTCGCTGGTCTGGCTGAGAGGTGCCTATGTAAACGGTATAAGTTCCCCGCTGAATTCTTCTCACGCCTTCCTCATCGCATAATGCGAAAGCGGCAACCGGAAGATGCAGCATTACTTCCATCTTCTCACCCGGCTCCAGGTAAATTTTCCGGAATACCTTAAGCTGCGGATTGGGCGCTCCGTCCCGCTCGGCCTTGACGTATAACTGCAGCGTTTCTCCCCCCGCCAGGTCTCCGCAGTTTCGCAGTGTGGCGGTAACCTGAACGCCTTGGGATGTGATCCGCTCCGTATCCAGTTCTATACTGTCCAAGGCGAAATGGGTATAGGATAGCCCATAACCGAACGGATATAGTGCCTCACTGGTCATATAGCGGTACGTCCGGTTTTTCATCGAATAATCTGTGAATTCGGGAAGCTCCTCTGTCGACCTGTAAAACGTCACCGGCAGCTTGCCCTCCGGAGAGAATTCACCGAACAATGCCTCCGCGATGGCCCGCCCCCCTTGAGAGCCCGGATACCAGCCCTGCATAATTGCCGGTATGTGCCCATCTGCCCAGCTCAGATCGAGTGCGCTCCCCGAAAGTACGACCAGCACCACTGGCTTGCCGCTGGCATAAGCAGTTTTCAGCACTTCCTCCTGGATCCCGGGGAACCTTAAATCCGGCTTATCGCCGCTGGCGAACTGATTCCCGGTATCTCCTTCTTCCCCTTCCAGCCCTGCATCCAGGCCCAGGCAAACGACTACAATGTCGCTTTCCGCACATACAGCCTTAACTTCAGAGATCCTGTCATTCCCGGTACTGAGCCCGCTGACCCCGCCTTTATACAAATCGCAGCCTTCGGAATACAAGACACGGGCAGCTTCGCCGGCATAATCCTGGATGCCTTCCAAAACCGTGATATAGCGGGACGCGGTCCCTTCGTAATTGCCAACCAAGGCCCGGCGGTTATTAGCATTGGGGCCAATGACACCGATCGTGCGGAGCCCGTCTTTACTTAGCGGCAGCAAACCGTTCTCGTTCTTAAGGAGCACCAGGCCCGAACGGGCGGCCTTGCGGTTTAATGCCTGCATCCTGGGAGTATCCACTTCGTTATAGCTGATCGAGTTAAACGCTACCTGCTCCGGTTGATCAAACAGGCCGAGCTTCATCCTTGTCGTAAACAGCCGGGTTACGGCAAGGTCGATCTGTTCTTCGGTGACGAGCCCTTCCTTGACCGCGTCCAGCAAAAACAGAAACAGGCTGCCGCAATTCAGATCACAACCCCGGCTTACCGCCAAAGCAACCGATTCAACGGCGTTCGCCGTTATTTGATGGTGCTCATGAAAATCCCGGATGGCCCAGCAGTCCGAAACAACATGTCCGTCAAACTGCCATTCGCCGCGCAGGATCTGTTCAAGCAAGAGACTGCTTCCACAGCAGGGTTCTCCATTAGTCCGGTTGTAGGCGCCCATTACCGCTTCGACCCTGGCTTCTTGAACGCAAGCCTGAAAAGCCGGCAGATACGTCTCATGTAAATCCTGAACGGAGACGACCGCGTTAAAGCGGTGACGAAGACCCTCCGGCCCCGAGTGGACAGCAAAATGCTTGGCGCAGGCGGCGAGTTTGAGATAATCCTCGTCATGTCCCTGCAAGCCCTGAATAAAACGGACGCCCAGTCTCGCGGTCAGATGAGGGTCCTCCCCATAAGTTTCATGCCCCCGCCCCCACCTCGGGTCGCGGAAGATATTGATGTTCGGGGCCCAGAAAGTCAGGCCTTTGTAAATATCCGTATCGCCATACGCCTGCTGCATGTTGAATTTGCCTCTTGCCTCCGTTGCGATCGCATCGGCCACTTCCTCGAGCAGCTCTTCATCGAACGTGGCAGCAAGTCCAATGGCTTGCGGAAATACCGTTGCCACGCCGGCCCTGGCCACCCCGTGCAATGCTTCGTTCCACCAGTTGTAGGCTTTAACGCCAAGGCGCGGGATGGCCGGGGCGGAGTGCAGCATTTGATGCACCTTTTCCTGCAGGGTCATCTGCTCAACAAGACTTTTGGCGCGTGCCTTGTAGCGATCGATTTTTTCCTGGTTGTATACAAGATTGACCATAATTTCAGCATCCCTCTTTCCTTTTTTGTGATAAAATATATTTAATTAGATATTTTACCTTCTTTGATCATTTGTATGCGGTTTCATTGACTTCATTATAAAATGCCTCCTATGTTCTATCTTCGTGAATTTAGCTTTTGACTGTTCAAATATTGCTAACTCGTATACAAGAAAGGAAAGATGCTGATGATTGAAATTCTGAACGGCGCCAAGGAGACCGTGTCTTACCGGGAACATTTCGGAATTCGCATCTATTTGAACCGGGAAGCTGATAATTATCCCATCCATTGGCATACGGCGGCTGAAGTGATTATGCCGCTCGAGAACACTTATTCGGCGGTCGTCGATGATACCCAGATCGTTCTGAATCCGGGCGACATTCTCATTATCCCTCCGGGCGAATTGCATCAGCTGTTTGCCCCGGAAACGGGCAGACGGATCATCATGCAGTTCGACTGCACGCTTCTCTATCATCTGAACGGGCTGGATTCCACCTTCCACCTGCTTCGGCCATATATCACCATTACGCCACAACAAGGCAAGGATCTGCATGGCGCATTGAAGCCGCTGCTGATTGAACTGACGGAGGAGTACTTCAGCCCTTCGCTGCTTAAGGAAGCCTCCGCTTACGCCATGCTGATTCAGTTTTTTGTTATTCTCGGCCGGAATTTCATGGGTCTGGAGCGCCGCTTCCCCCACCGGAAAAACCAGCAGCAGCAGCATAAATACATTGATAAGCTGCTGGAAGTGTGCAATTACATCAATGATCACTGCACAGAAGAAATCCAAGTTGAAACACTGGCCGAACTGGCCGGTTTCAGTAAATTCCACTTTATGCGTTTGTTCAAACAATTTATGGGCATGTCCTACTACAACTATCTCAACGAGCATCGCATCATGTTTGCGGAGAAATTGCTGATCGATCCGAATCTGTCGATTATAGAGGTCGCCATGAGTTCAGGCTTCGGCAGTCTGCCTACCTTCAACCGCGTATTCAAGAGCTACAAGAAATGCACACCTTCGGAATACAAATTATTGCATGGAGTCCATAAGCCTCTTGATTGAAGCGGCGGTTCATTTGCATTCCCGGATTCTTCCGCTTCGGATACCGGACTCCACCATCGTCTGCGGCTTCAACATGGAGCGGAACACAAGGGGCTGTCCCAAAAGCCATGAAATGGCTGCTTGGGACAGCTCTTTATCTTGGAGTAGGATCAACGTGTGCACTTGGGTGGACGTTCCGAGAACGGACCGTTGTTCCAATCACTGTGCTCTCCAGATTTTTTTGATTCCCCTTAGCGGTGAAAATCCGGAGACCAAGGCGACCGCTACCGCTTTTCCACAATCAGTCCGTCCTCTCCACTGTTTAAGCGGGGAAGGTTTCTACCATTCTTTCAAAAAACACAAAAAGAAATCGCTCTTTGGTAAAATGGAAGTGTTGAGCAACCATTTCAAAAAAGGAGCGATTTCTTTGTACATTTAATATACCAGGACCCACTTTGCTTGCCAATGGATCTGGAAGAAGACATTCCAAAAAATCACCTTGTTCGTGTCGTTAATGCCGCCGTCAATCGGCTGGACTACTCCATTTTTGACGCTGCCTATCCCGGCGGCGGCTCCGACAGCTATCACTCTAAAATGCTTACCATAGTCATCATTTACGCTTACACTCAGCGTATCTATTCGTCTCGTCGAATCGCCAAAGCCGTGCGAGAGAATATTCCTTTCATGTGACTGGTCGTACGGCAGCGACCCGATTTTCGCACGCTTAATCGCTTTCGTTCCCAGCGGATGAGGAATGTCCTCGAAACGGTATTTACCGCCGTGCTTCAATTTCTTGCGGACGAAAAATACGTTTCCCTAGAGCATTACTTCGTGGATGGCACCAAGATCGAGGCCAACGCGAATCGTTACACTTTCGTGTGGGGCAAAGCGGTTAGTAGGCATAAGGCCAAACTCCAAGAAAAGGTACAGGCTTTGTTTGAGGGCATTGAGGCCGCAGAGAAACAAGAAGAACAGGAACACCGTGGCCAGGAACTGAGCGAACTTGGCGAGTCCACCGAGATGAGCAGTGAGAAACTCGAACAAATGACTCAGGCGCTGGAGTCGTAACTGCTGGAAAAACCCAAAGATAAACCAGCCCCCTTACACAATTTGAAACACAGGCTGGTCCTGAACAAAGCTGACCCCCACATCAGGAAACCGTGACTTCAGCCGCTCGGCCAGCAGCTTCATCCCGGGCGCTTCACTCTCGGCATGGCCTAGCATAATTAAACTTTTGTTCCGGCCCTGGCGGACGGCATCCCGGATATATTCCGGGGTCTCCCATTCCGGGCCTTCACCGGCAATAATCAGATCAAGGGACTCCTGCCCCAGTAAAGGAAGCGTCAGCGCTCCGCCTCCCCGATAACCGACCAGTACACCAACTCTGCTGCAAACTGCTGACAAATTACCGGCCACGCGGATATAAGGAATCTGCAGCTGCCTCTTCAAATAACCGGCCATCTCGGAAACCGTCATGGCTGGCACCGAGAGAACCGTTACATGAGGCAGATGCTGCTCAACGTACGGCTCCCAATCCAGCTCCCGCAGCAGCCCTTCGGTAATACCATCCGGAGTATAGCGGTGCACCGCATCGTGGAAGCGGTATATGCTTACCCCGGTACTGGCTATCAGCGCAGCCTTCTGCCGGTAGAGCGGGTCATTCTCCAGTACCTCACGGTTATCATGATGGCTGTAATAGACACCTTCATGTGAGATAATCAGATTCGCGCCAAGCAGCGCTGCCTGCTCGATTACATATTGTGAAGCGGAGAAGGCGGTCACTATTCCCTGTACCTCCGTCTCCGGAGCTCCAGGCTCAAGCTTATCCACCGTGTCGCCCAGCAGGCTGATCCCTGCCGTTAAATGCCCGATTACCTGCCCGAACGTGGGATTCATCTTCATGATCACCTCCCGGCCCTCTTAATAGATTCTGCGTCCTCCGGCATCTTCAATACCGCTCTTGCGGTAGAAGTAAGTGTTGATCTGATCGCGCCATTCCCTGGCATGTGCGGCCTGACCCTGCAGTCGCTCCTCAACCTGTACATACAATCCTTCCGCGACCCTGTTCTTCAGCGTACGCCAGTCTTCCAGCAATCCGGCGGCGCGTTCGGCCCCTGCAAAATGGCTGTCGTAGATATGCTGAATCACGGTTTTGCCGGAATGCAGCACATGGGTGTAGGGCACATGATGGAAGAACAGCAGCAGCTCATCCGGGCACGCTGCAAGCGAATCATAACGCCGGGCATTGCTACCCATATACTGGGCGCTGTATCCTGTGCCCGTAGCTGTAGTCCGGTCTACGCCGATTCCCTGCCGGTCGGCATAATGATAGGTGCCCCACTGTGAATACTCATAACCGTCCACATTCGGGCCGTAGTGATGCTCAGGATTAATCATCCAGCCAACCCCAAGCGGTGCCGTATAAGATTCGTAAATCTCCCAGGAATCGAGCAAGATGCGGCTGATTACGCCGGCAACATCTGTATCCGATCCGAAGGTCAAGGCGATCCACTCTGCCGCAATTTCTTCGGAAGACAGCTCCGGATTCCAGGCCAGCCGCCCGAATCCGTAGAGATTTGCCTGTGCCAGCAGATGGCCGGTCCAGTTCCGGTCATTGCCCACACTTGAGACCGCCGCCACTCCACTGTAACGGTTGCCCCATACTGATCCGTCGACAATATGCTTCACAGGTGCCGCTCCGCCCTTGGCCTGCGTGTCAAATTCCATAATCTCCTTCCACTGCGGAACCAGGTAGCAGACATGCCGCTGTTGTCCGGTATACTCCTGGGCAATCTGAAACTCTATAACCTGATTGGTCTGTTCAAGCGCTCCGAACAACGGGGATACCGGCTCTCTAACCTGGAAATCCATCGGCCCGTTCTTGATCTGCAGAATAACATTATCCTTGAATTTACCGTCAAGCGGTTTGAAATGATCAAATGCCGCTCTCGCCCGGTCGGTCTTGCGGTCACGCCAGTCCTGCTTGCAGTTGTAAACGAAGCAGCGCCAGATAACGATTCCGCCGAACGGCTCCAAGGCTTCTGCCAGCATGTTGGCACCGTCAGCATGATCCCGCCCGTAAGTGAACGGGCCTGGACGGTTCTCCGAATCGGCCTTGACGACAAATCCGCCGAAATCAGGAATTAGCCTATAGATGTCTGCCGCCTTCTTCTGCCACCACTGTCTTACTCCGGGATCCAGCGGATCGGCGTTTCCTACTTCTCCCTCATGCATCGGGCCGGCGAAGTTCACGCTCAGGAACAACCGGATGCCGTACGTTCTAAATATTCCGGCTATTCTTGCAACCTCAGGCAGATAAGTAGAGATAAACAAGGTTTCCAGTGCATGCACATTCACATTGTTGATAGCAATCGCATTGATTCCTGCTGTAGACATCAAGCGTGCATAATCAGTGATTCTGCCCATATCCTCTACAAAACGGTTATGCTCATAGAAGAAAGACCGGCCGGAATACCCCCTTTCCACACTGCCGTCAAAATTATCCCAATGGTTAATCATCCGCAGCGCATTCACCGGATTCACAATTTCATCCAGCTGCCCGATTTCCTTCTGGCTTCCGAGCAGGCGCAGGAGATGGAAGACACCATACAGCAACCCTGCAGGAGCCGCAGCCCCTACGGCAATGCATTTATGGGCAAAGCTGGTGCGGATGGCGAACCCTTCCGCTCCTACAGCGTCAGTACTCATTTCGGCAAATACATTCCGGATCAGTGTATTTCCGCCCTGGAACGTACCAAAGGCTACACAGAACCCTTCCGGCTGCGGCTCCTGTACGGATTCGGTGCCCAGCATCAGTAAGATCCCCCGCTGCCATTCGCTCAGCGCTGCCTGAATGGTCTCATGCTCTTCGGTGACAGAGACCGCTCCGCACCACTCCATATATTCTTTATGCAGTTGACCCTGCGGCAGCGCCGGATAGGTTAACCAGGCTTCGTATCCGCTGTCCCGCTTTTGAGTTGGTTGACTCATGTTAATATCTCCTTCCTTACTCCTCAGTCCGGCTTAATAAGCAGCTTGTATACCAGTTCATGCTAACATGCGCCAGGCAGGCGGGACATTGTCAAATCAAGCATTTATTTACCCAAATCAAGCATAATTTTGCCATTCCAGCTGCCTAAAACCGGATATCCAGACGCTTAACCGGACACCGGTTCGCTTTAACAGAGATCCAAGCTATAGGTATCCACGCCAAATATCCCTGTCTTCATGTCACATGAGTACAAGGATACCAGGCGTCTGCCGGGAAGCTGCGGACGGTTTATTTTTTTATATAGCCGGCAAAATGCTCCTGAAAATTCATCGAATCAATATCGGCGCGGAGATGGTGATGCAGCAGCTTATCAATACCGGCAGTATCCCCCTGCATAATATAATCCAGCAGTTGCTGATGCTCCTGCTGAATGGTTGTCAGCTTCTCGTCCTTCAGCATATGCAGCTTGCGGTAGCGGATGTAATGCACATTAAACTGCTGCAGTACCCCCCAGAGAAATTCACGGCCGGCCAGGCCAAACATCATCCGGTGAAACTGGTCATCCAGCAGCAGAAATGACTCGGCGCCCTCTGCCTGTTCAATGCATTTTTGCTGCTGCTGGAGATTCTCCCTTAACCCGTGCAGCCCCTTCAGCGGAATATTGCCGGCCAGCGACTTCATGATCTCCTTCTCCAGGACATTGCGGAGGTAGATGATCTGCTCGACGGATTCGAGATCTATGTATGAAACCAGATTACCTTTTTTAGGATAAATATCGACGTAATGCTCCAGGGACAGCTGCTTCAGCACATCCCGGATCGGTGTTCTCGACAGCTGAAACCGTTCGGACAGCACCGTTTCACTGATGATATCCCCCGGCTTCAGCGCCAGTGAGAGGATTTCCTGCTTCAGATAGGTCATAATTTCTTTTTTGGAAGTCATGGGATTGACCAACTTTCTGTACGATATTCTTCTTTACTCATTATATAGAAAAGGTATAACAATTTCATTGACAAAGATGCAGGCTTATTTTATGATCATTACGAATCACATCTTGTATACAAGATTATTATATCATATCAGCAGATTCCGGTAACATCAATCTTTTCAAGGGATCATAACACTTCTATTTGTATTTATGTTCAATCACAAGGAGGAAATGACAATGAATATGACTTGGAGATGGTATGGTGAGGGCAATGACAATATTACCCTTGACCATGTGCGGCAAATTCCGGGGGTAATGGGCATCGTCTGGTCGCTGCACCACAAGGTGGCCGGGGAAGTCTGGGAAATGGATGAAATTCAGAAGGTGGCCGACCAGATTACCGCCAAAGGCTTCAGCACAGCGGTTGTGGAGAGCGTCAACGTTCATGATGATATCAAAATCGGACTGCCGTCCCGCGACAAATACATCGACATTTATATCGATACGATCCGCAAGCTGGCCAAGGTTGGCGTTAAAGTGATCTGCTACAACTTCATGCCGGTGTTCGACTGGACCCGTACTGAGCTGTATAAGGAGCTGCCGGACGGCTCGAACGCCCTCTTTTATGAAAAGGCTGCCATTACCGATAATCCGCGCGAAATGGTTGACCGGATTCTGAAGGGCGCCGGAGAATTCACTATGCCGGGCTGGGAGCCGGAACGTCTGGCCAAGCTGGATGAGCTGTTCGCGGCGTATGCCGATGTTACCGAGGATATTCTGTTCGACAACCTGAAGTATTTCCTGGAGCGCATCATTCCGGTCTGTGAAGAAGTCGATATCCGCATGGCCATCCACCCTGACGATCCGGCCTGGCCGATCTTCGGCCTGCCGCGCATCATCCGCAGCCGCGACTCCATCCGCCGGTTCCTGGACATGGTTGACAGCCCGTATAACGGCCTGACCTTCTGCACCGGTTCACTGGGAACGAATCCGCAGAACGACCTGCCGGCGATGATCCGTGAATTCCACGACCGGATTTATTTTGCACATATCCGCAATGTGAAGGTGTTCGACAACGGTGATTTCATCGAGGTATCGCACCGCGGCCGGGACGGCAGTGTGGATGTGGCTGAGGTCGTTAAAGCGTATCATGAGAACGGCTACACCGGTTATGTGCGTCCGGACCACGGCCGCCACTTGTGGGGCGAAGAGAAGAACTGCCGTCCGGGCTATGGCCTCTACGACAGAGCGCTGGGTATTATGTATCTGCTGGGTGTATGGGATAGCCTGGAGAATGCCAAGGGGGCGAAATAAATGCTGAATCTGACCAGAAGCAGCATAGAGGGCCGCGAGGCCTGGGAAGCCGCAGGCGTAGAGCTGCCGCAGTTTGATTTTGCTGCAGTAGCGCAGAATACGCTGGAGAAGCCGGAATGGGTTCATTTCGGTGCGGGGAATATTTTCAGAGGGTTCGTGGCGAATGCCCATCAGAAGCTGCTCGACAGCGGCAAGGCTGATACCGGTATTATTGCTGCTGAAACCTTCGACTTCGAGATGATTGACAAGGTCTACAAGCCTTATGATAACCTGACGCTGCTCGTCCTGATGAATGCGCGCGGCGACTTCCAGAAGCGGATTGTCAGCAGCATCGTGGAAGGCCTTGCGGCAGAGCAAACCCGGGAAGCCGATTACAGCCGCCTGACAGCTGTATTCGAGCATCCGAGCCTGCAGATGGCCAGCTTCACCATTACGGAAAAAGGCTACTCCCTCACCGGTCCGAACGGCCAGTATCTCGGCATCGTGGAGAAGGATATTACCGGCGGTCCGGCTCACCCGGTTCATGCAATGAGCATCGTTGCTTCGCTGGCCTACCGCCGCTATCTGAAGGGCCAGTACCCGATGACCTTCGTCAGCATGGACAACTGCTCGCATAACGGCGACAAGCTGAAGAACGGCATGGTCACTATTGCCAGGGAGTGGGCGGCCAAGGGACATGTGGAGGACGGATTCGTTGCCTATCTTGAGGATGAGTCGAAGATCACCTTCCCGCTGTCCATGATTGATAAAATCACGCCGCGCCCGTCTGAAACCGTTCAGGCCGCGCTGCTGGAGCAGGGGATCGGCGGCATGGAGGTCATTGTGACCTCCAAGAACACCTACACCGCACCGTTCGTTAACGCTGAGATCAGCGAGTACCTGGTCATTGAAGACAAATTCACGAACGGCCGTCCGGCGCTTGAAGAAGCCGGGATCATCTTCACCGACCGTGATACGGTGAACAAGGTGGAGACCATGAAGGTTACTACCTGCCTTAACCCGCTGCATACGGCGCTTGCCGTAACCGGCTGTCTGCTCGGCTATACGCTGATCGCCGATGAGATGAAGGATGCTACCCTGCGCAAGCTTGTAGAGGTTATTGGCTATACCGAAGGGCTGCCGGTTGTCGTTGACCCGGGCATCCTGAGTCCGAAGCAGTTCCTGGATGAAGTGCTGCAGGAGCGCTTCGCCAATCCGTTCATCCCGGATACGCCGCAGCGGATCGCTACCGACACTTCCCAGAAGGTCGGCATCCGCTTCGGGGAGACGATCAAGGCGTACATCCGCCGGGAGGAGCTTGATCCGCAGCAGCTGACCGCCATTCCGCTGGCGATCGCCGCCTGGTGCAGATACCTGCTCGGCGTGAACGATGAAGGCGCGGTATTCTCGCTGAGTCCGGACCCGCTGCTGGAATCGCTGCAGGCGAAGCTTGAAGGAATTGCGCTTGGCGCAGATGCTGCACAGGCTGCGGGCGTGCGGGCCGTACTGGAAGACCAGGCCATCTTCGGCGTGGATCTGTACGCCATCGGGCTCGGCGAAGTCATCCAGGGCATGTTCGCCGAGATGCTGGCCGGGCCGGGCGCTGTACGGGCTACGCTTACGAAGTATATCGGCTGATACAGCAGATGATAGCGATGGAGATAGTGATAGAGATAGTGATAACGATAGAGATGGAGATGGAGACCGGGAGGAGCTTCCCGGTCTCTTTTTTTGCTGCTCAGGCGGTGGATGATGGGTTGAACACGGAAATCGAGAGGTAGACAAGCCATTGTATGTGGAAAGCCGAATACATCGGGCTTATGCGTAGGTAAATGAGCTCATTGTATGTGATAAACCGAATACATTGGGTCACCGCGTAGGCAAAGGAGCACATTAGGGGCATTAGTGCCCCTGGTTCCGCCGAATTTAGGCGGAGGGCGCTTTTTAGGGGCATTAGTGCCCCTGGTTCCGTCGAAATTAGGCGGAAGGCGCTTTTTAGGGGCATTAGTGCCCCTGGTTCCGCCGAATTTAGGCGGAAGGCGCTTTTTAGGGGCATTAGTGCCCCTAGTTCCGCACAAATTAGGCGGATGGCGCATATTAGGGGCATTAGTGCCCCTAATTCCCCCAGAGGTGGGATCAGACCGCTGCGCGAAGGCCGAATGTACCTTCCCTATTTACTCTTTTTACTCAAAAACGACTCAATCGCCGACATATAGCCATCAACCGTAATCCGCCGTGGCGCAAACAGGCTGATCATGAATGCGCGCAGCGGAGAATCCGCCGTCCGCACCGGGAGCATGGAGTGCTCGGTGTCCGGGAACCGCTGAACCGTGAGCAGCGAGGCCGGGCGGATCTTCCCGCGGTACACCTGCTCCGTCTGCTCCACATCCACATTCACATCCTCCTCGCCAAGCAGCAGGAGCACCGGAGTCTTAAAGTTGTGCAGCTCACCCGCAGCGTCGGCCAGAAAGTTCCGGCGGACGAAGGACCAGCGTTCTGCAGACATCCTTTCACCCGGGTCCGTCATTTCCGTATATTGCGCATAGTCCGCCCCCCGCTGCAATAGCTCATTTACCTGCTGCTCGTAGGTGATCCGCTGCGCGATCTCCTCTGCAGTATAACCGTCCTTCATCATTTGCTGCCGGGTGTTGTAAGCGCCCTGCTGCTGCCAGTTGATGGCCGGTGAGACCAGAATGCTGAATGCAAGGGGTTCCTCCGCCGCAAGCTGCGGAATGACCCAGCCTGCCTGGCTTGCTCCCCAGACGCCAATCCGTCCGCTGTCAATGAACGGCTGCGCTCTGGCCCAGGCCAGCGCCTGGCGCGCTTCCTCCACCCTGTCTTCAATACTCTGTTCAAGCCAGCTGCCGTCCGAGCCATTAATCCCTCTTTTGTTGAGCGACAGAGAGGCATAGCCGAGGGAGGCAAGCCGCTCCCAGAGCGGTTTATAACCGTCATTATGGGAGGCATCCACCGGCCCGTCACCATGAATGAAAAGCACCAGACCCGGCTTACTGCCGGCCGCGTTCTCAGGCAGCGTAAGCATGCCGGTCAGTTTGCCCTGGGGAGTAGAAATTTCTACAGGCTGTATGGTCATATCAAAAGTATTTTGCCGCAGTACGTAAAGACCCGCACCCAGCAGGATCAGCAGCACAATAATGACTGCGATCCCGCCTCTCTTACTCAGCCTTCCTCTCTTACTCAGCATTCTTCTCTTATCCATCGTAATCCCCTTATCCAACGCACTAACCTTCCTCTTCATCCGAACCTCCACTATTGTCCGCAGATCATATATTCCCAACTTTCTTCACCGAACAGCAGCTTGCTGATCAGGCTGTGCTCTTCCGATTGTGTGCGGAAGCCCCGCCGCCCATACATCCCTTTGGCGGAGGTATTTCGGCCGGAGACATGCAGGCTCAGATACTCTAGCCGGGGCTGACCCTGCATGTACTGCGCCGCCCGGTGAAGCAGCAGCCCGCCGATCCCCATTCCCTGATACCTGGGATGGACCGCCAGATCAGCGATATAACACTCACCCCGCACCGGGTTGTGGTTCAGGCAACAGAGCGCCCCCAGCAGCAGAAGCCTCCTGCTTAAGCGCATTCCTCCGGTTTCCAGCAGCTTAACGAGCCCGGCGGCGGTCATATCAGCTTCCCTGGCCGTACCTTCAGTCACACCAGCTTCCCTGGCCTTACCTCCAGCTGCATCCTTATGCCACTTCATGCTCATCGTACCAACAACCTCTTCCCCCAGCAGCGCCACAACCCGCTTCGTGCATGTACCTTCCGCCGATTGCTCCAGCAGCTGCCTGAAGACAACAGCCAAATCATCCGGCCGGTTCTTCGTTAGCGAACGGAACTTGCCCTGAAATCCATAGGCAATAAGCCTGCCCACCTCATGATTATACTCAGGCCGCATATCTGTAACGGTAACCTTCATAGCAGCGGAAGCATTAGCCGTCATATGGCATCAGCGCCTTCCCCGGAGCCTTCGGGTTCAATACAGAGCAGCACTTCGTAATGCAGCTTGTCCCGGCTGAATAAGGAAAGATAGGATTTCTCGACAAGAATCAGCGGGCCCGGAAGCTCACCATATTCTCGTTCAGCATGACGGCTGAATTGGGCGGTAATCTGTTCAAGCGCAGATTCATTCTCAGCCTGCAGCGAATAAGCAAGATAACGGCCCGCCGGTAAGGTCAGGTCGGTCCTTCCGCCGGGCTCCGCCGCTGTATACAATGCGACATGATCTGCACCGCTGTATACATAATGAATGTCCGTTTCGAATAACCTGCCCACCCGGGCAGACTGCTCCGCCAGTGTGCTTGCCTCGAGCGATGCCGCCGTCTCCAGTTCAAACCACTTCTGCAGCGGCAATGCCTCACGCATCTTCACATGACAGCTTAGCTTCTCCCGCTGAAAATCCTGCTGCTCACGCAGTACCTTCCGGATCTGCCGCTCCAGCTGCTGCAGCCGGACAATCTCTGCGCCGGTCTCTGTCAGCGAATGCTGCAGCTTCTCCTCCATCGCTTGCGGGTCCGGGTCCTCCATATGTTCTCTGATCGTCTGCACGGGCATCCCCAGCTTGCGCAGCAGCATAATTTGCGACAGCTGGTAGACCTGATCGATTCCATACATCCGGTATCCGTTCGTATCTGTATAAGAAGGAAGAAGCACCCCCTTCTCCTCGAAATACCGGATCTGATGTATGGACACTTCCATAAGTCTGGCCAGCTCACTAATTGTAATTTCTGTACTCATGAGACAACCCTCCTGCTTCAATACTTATCTCCCATGATATACCTTAGGTCTGACCTAAGGTCAAGGCTGCAGGCCGAGCTTCAATAATGTCATCAAATAGTACAGCCTGCCGCCCTGTTGCGTCTTTATACCCTGGGCAAAATCATCTATAATTTTGTTCAGATGCACAATGTACAAGCAGGAGTCTGCAGCAGCAGCCATCCGGGTGCGGTGAAGGAGGAGAAGGTCATTGTTTCAGCTTTCCGAGAAGCAGGCGCAGGAGATCGTGGACAAAATGATGATGGATATCCCTTATAACATCAACATTATGAATGATCAGGGGATTATTATCGGCAGCGGAAAAAAGGAGCGGGTCGGGACCGTTCACAAGGCAGCCGTTGAAGCGCTGGCCACCGGCCAGATGGTAGAGGTAATCGAGGATACCTTGTACGAGAAAAAGGGGACAAACGAGCCGATTGTAATCGGCAACACCCGTGTCGGGGTTATCGGGATTTCCGGCAGACCGGAGGAGGTCCGGCCTTTCTGCAACATTGTAAAAACCACAGTGTCCCTGCTGATTGAACAGCGGACCGCCCTGGAGAATCTTATGAGTGAAGCCAACCGCCAGAAGGCATGGCTGGAAATGCTGCTCGCCCATCAGGGAGCCTACTCCCAGAAGCTGAGAAAGGAAGCTGCACCTTACAAAATCGATCTTCTGCTGAAAACTACAGTGCTGTACCTTAAGCACTTTAGTCCGGAGCAGGATCAGGCCAAGCTGATGCTGATGCATCCTTCCTTCCAGCTCGATGAAGAGACCTGGCTGATGCTGGTCCAGAACCGGCCTGATACCAGCAAGCTGGCCGCGCAGCTGCTGCTGCAGCAGCCGAAGCTGCTTATTGCCTCCAGCAGGCTGGAATCCAGCATCGCCGAGGGCTACCGCCAGGCCAAAGCTGCACTCAATATCCTGCTTGCGCTGAAGCCCGCCGCACAGGCAATCACCTTTGACGAAGCTGAATTCCTTGTAAAGCTCAGCCAGGCCAAGCTGTCGGACAAAGCCGGCACTGCAATGAAGCTGGACGATACCGCCGACCTGCTGGAAACGCTCCGCAGCTTCATCAACCATAATTGCAGCGTCTCGCAAACGGCGGAGCATCTGAATATTCACCGCAACACACTGCAGTACAGGCTGAAGCGGATCGGGGGCATTACCGGCAAGGATCCGCGCAATCTGCTGCAGCTGTTCGAGCTGACTTATGAATTGCTGGCGCTGTATAAGTAGAAAGTTAGTTAAGCACGCCCTTGCTTCGCAGGCCAAGCCCAATAAGTGGATTTTGTACATTTAAATTCACCATGCATTCCGCACTGAGTAACTTAAGTGGAAAAATGACAACTAATTCCTGCATCCCCACCCTTATGGCCAGGAATCCGGATACTTAAGTGTACTTTTTCCATTTAAATCTTCAGAGTCGGCGATTTCCGGAGATTTAAATGCTCTTTTTCCACTTGTAGCCGGGGGAGAAGCGGTCAAACGAAGACTAAACAGAGATATTAAGAATAGCCCCGGGAAAATTCCCGGGGCTGATTCATCAATCGCAGCTCCGCTGACAATGGCGCTCAGCTGCTGACTAAACTAAGCCTTAAGCTTCAGCAGTCTGGCGATATTCTCGCAGGTCCGCTCTACATTGGCCGGCCCTTCAGCCAGCAGCCTGTCGAGGCTTGAAGCACCGGGAACAATACCGAAGATGGCATCAATGCCTTCGGAATATAGCGTTTCAATACCCTCGCCAATATACCCGGCCAAGGCAATAACAGGCTTGCCGGCGGCTTTGGCGGTACGGGCTACGCCATACGGTGTCTTGCCGAATTTGGTCTGGAAGTCGATGCCGCCTTCACCGGTAAAGACATAGTCGGCATCCGCCAGCTTCTGCTGCAGCCCTGTATACTCAATCACAATTTCAATCCCCTTCTGCAGTGTTGCCTGCGTGAAAATCATCAGGCCTGCACCCAGCCCGCCGGCCGCGCCGGCACCGGGAAGCTCCCGCACATCCTTATCCAGCTGCTCTTTGACCACTGCCGCATAGTGGGCCAGATTGGCGTCAAGCTGCTGTACCATCTGCGGAGTCGCGCCTTTCTGCGGGCCGAACACTGCCGAGGCCCCGTGCTCCCCGCAGAGCGGATTGGTCACATCGCAGGCAACGATGAACTGCACCTGCTGCAGCCGCGGGTCAAGCGCAGTGATGTCGATTGCAGCCAGCCGGCCCAGGCCGCCGCCGCCGCGCGGAAGCAGCGCACCCGCTGCATCCAGGAACCGCGCCCCAAGCGCCTCAGCCATGCCTGCGCCGCCGTCATTGGTGGCGCTGCCGCCGATGCCGATAATGATTTTGCGGATGCCCCGGTCCAGACACTCCAGAATCAGCTGCCCTGTGCCATAGGTTGTGGTAATGAGCGGATTACGCTCACTCTTGTCCACAAGCTGGATGCCGCTGGCCGAAGCCATCTCGATTGCCGCCGTTCCCCCGTCACCGAGAATCCCGTATTTGGCCGTAACGGTCTGTCCCAGCGGTCCTATAACTTCCTTATAATGAATCTCTCCGCCGGAGGCGTCGACCAGCGACTGCACGGTGCCTTCTCCCCCGTCCGCCATCGGAACATGGATATAGGACGCATCCGGATATATTTTACGCAGACCGCTTTCCATTGCAATACAAACTTCCTTCGCTGTCATACTCTCTTTAAAGGAATCGGGTGCCAGTACAAAGGTTGTCTCTCTCATTTCCACACCTCATCTATAATATTGATATTAGAACAAAAATCCGTAAACCAGCGTAGCCACAACGGTCATTGTACCGCCGACAAGCGCTTCGTAAGGAATGAGCCCCATCCGCTGCTTGATAGACATCTTCATGGCATCGGCCGTTACATGGAAGTACGTGCCCTGCGGCAGGGAGTCGATGACGGTAGCACCGGTATGCACCATAACGGCTGCAGCCAGCGGAGCGGTGCCCATATCAAGGATAGCCTGTCCGAAGGAACCGGTGGCAACGATAACCCCGGTGGAGGTAGAAGCGGTGGCTGCTGCCATCAGTATACCGGAAATCGGGGCCAGGAAGGTGCCGGAAATGCCGGACAGCTCAATCAGGTGAACCACCTGGACCGACAGATCCGAAGCAGAGATCAGCCCGGCAATCCCGCCGGCGCCGATGAGGATCAGGACGGTCGCCGTCATTTTGCTGAGGCCGGAGGAAGTGTACTTCAGTACCTTGTTCCCTTGTCCCATAGCCAGCATCCCGATAATTCCGGCCAGCGGCAGAATATAAAGCGCATCCACTTTAAGCTTAGTGAGCGCTTCAATTCCGGAGATCGAACCGATCGGGTTAATCATCAGCAGCACAATCGCTACCAGCGGTGCGACAACCGCCCGGCCCAGCGGCGGATAAGCTGCTGTATTCGCACTTTCCGCACCCGTTGCGGCTTCCTCTGAGGAAACCATTATACCTTTGTTCTTCACCAGTGAGGCAAGGATAACGGTTACAATTAACCCGCAGATTGCCGGAATCAGACCAGCCAGCATCACATGGCTCAAATCCAGGTCGAAACCGCGTGCCGCAGCGATGGTATTCGGATTCGGGGAGATGATATTCCCGGCCTTCCCCCCGCCGGACAAGGCCAGCAGCAGTGCGAGCTTGGAGATTCCCATTTTGTTGCCTACAGACAGGGCAATCGGAGCTACGATCAGCACCGCTACCGGAATAAATACGCCCATTGCCGTAATGACCATCGTAGCCAGCGCCAGGGCGATGATCGCCTTACTGCCGCCGAACTTCTTAACGATAGCCTGGGCTATAGCTTCTGCCGCCCCCGATTCCATCATGACCCCGGCCAGAACGCCCGCAGCCAGAACCCGCAGTACCGTGCCCATTACACTTTGTGTACCGCTTACAAGAACGCTTACCGTCTGTTCGAGATTGGCTCCGCCGATCAGTGCCCCTAATATAGCTCCCAGGAACAATGCGTATACCGGATTCAATTTCCGGAGTATCAGGATAATGGCAATTGCCAGCCCCGCCAGTGCTCCATACCAACCAATAACTAATCCTTCCATTTCAAATTTCCCCCTAAGTACTTGTTGAACACGCTCTCATTATAAGGTCCCGGAGCAGCAAAATAATATTGATGAAAGGACGAAATGCATTGTGCAAGTGACCAATGAATTACAGCCTTCGTTATTTAAACTTATAAAAAAGCTTGTTTATCTGACGACAGTCAGATAAACTGGGGATTATATTTCATTTCAGTAACAAGAACGGAGCAAACAATGCGTACAAAAGCACAACGAAACACAACCACTGCCGGACTGTGGGGCCGCTCTTTTATTTTCATCATGCTGGCTAATGCACTGTTATTCATGGCGTTTGAAATGCTGCTGCCCACCTTGCCGTTATTCATCTCCAGCATTGGCGGAGAGGCGCGGCAGATCGGCCTGGTTACAGGGATTTTCATGTTCTCCGCCATCCTGATCCGTCCGCTGACCGGGGTGCTCGCCCAGCGGATCGACAAGAAATATCTGCTGATCGCCGGGATCTCTATATGTATGCTGGCAACTGGCTCATACTACCTCTCGTCAGACATTTATGTCATTCTGCTCATCCGGTTTATCCACGGTGCCGGCTTCGGCCTGGCCTCAACCTATTTCGCAACCATCGCTGCCGAGAATATTCCGCGGGAACGCCGCGGTGAGGGAATCGGCTATTTCGGGGTCGGGGAGACGGTTGCGATCTCCGTCGGCCCGCTGATCGGGGTAGCATTGCTGGAGCTGTACAGCTTCCGGGGAATCTTCATGAGCGGAGCGGCTATTCTGCTGCTGTCGCTGCTGATGGCGCTATTCGTATCCAGACAGCCGCAGGGTACAGGCACAAGGGAGAGCGTGAAGGTCAAGCTGTTTGAACGCAGGGTTCTGTTTCCTTCCCTGTTAATTCTGCTGATGGGGCTTGCCGCCGGCTCGATTATGTCCTTTGTAGCTATCTATGCCGTGGAGAAAGGGTTTCAGAATGTGGCCTGGTTCTTTTTCACCATCGCGGCGGCAAGCTTCCTCGTCCGGCTGGTCTCCGGAGCGCTGCTGGACCGGCTTGGCCCCGGCTATGTGCTGATTCCGTCAGCTCTGCTGACTATGGCCGGACTGCTTGTGTTAACCTTGTCGCAGTCTGAGCTTCAATTTATCGCAGCGGGTGTGCTGTACGGGTTCGGCTTCGGGGCTATTTTCCCCGCTATTCAGACATGGTGCCTCAATCTGGTCGATGAGCATGAGCATGAAGGGGCCATGGCCAGCTTCTTCAACTTTTTCGATCTGGGGATCGGCGGCGGCTCACTGCTGTTCGGCTTTATCGCTTCGGCATTTTCCTATACAATGGTTTATTATATCGGCATAGGTGTTATGGCCTTATTCCTGCTGTTCTACATCCTCTTTGCCCGGCGGCAGAACCAGGGAAATCCGGCAGAACGACACAAGGAGGCAATCATTGATTAAAAAGCAGATTAAAGAAGCCGCCATCCTGCATTTCAACCGCTTCGGATATGAAGCTGCCAAGATGGCGCAAATTGCCGAGGAGGCCGGCATCCGCAAGCAGTCGCTGTCCTATCACTATCCTTCCAAAAAAGCGCTGCTGGAGGAATTATTCACCGGAGTCGTTCAGGAGGAGCAGCAGTTTGTTATCCGTTATTTCGAGGCCGCGCAGGGCAAAATGATCGAGCAGCAGCTCTACGGTTTTCTGAATGAGCTCAAAAACCGGTTCCTGACCCTGCCGAATGTATCTTTTATGCATATTACTTCCTTCATTGCCCCCCTGGAAATCCAGGACTTCGTGCTCGGGCAGTTCCGGCAGTATGTGGGGACGGTTAAGGAGGAATTATGCAGGATATTCCGGCAGGGCGATTCTTTCCGCTTCACACCGGAAGAGTGTGCCCTGGCGATGCTGACGGTAATCGACGGACTGGAAATCCAGCTCGTCTATGAAACCAGGCAATCCTATGAGGCAGCGCTGGCCATTATCTGGGATACCTTCTGGAAGGGCATCCACTAGGGCTCACACTAAAAAGGCTATTCCGGCAAGCCATACCACGGCTGCCTGGAATAGCCTTAAATTTTGCGTGCGGGGTGTGGCTTCACTTGGATACCAGGCGTGCTAATTACTCCATATCCCGCATGCCTCAAGCCTCAGCGAGATAGTGGACCCTTGAACCTTCGCAGGCTGTGGCTCCAAGCCCGTTCACCATACGGGTAATCTCCCCGTTACCGTTCAGGAACACATCCACCATATGCGTGAAGCGTACCTCTGGCGAAGCCGGTGCTTCTATCGCACTGTGCAGCCTGATATGGGGCCCGGCATTGAAGAAGGAATAAATCCCGAGACCATGGGCCTCATGCCGGGTCACTGTATCACTTACTTTATAGGAGGCAAAGCCGTTCACTCCCCCGTTCATCCAGCTGGCCTGATCAGGCACATCATAAGGAATTTCACTCTGATAAAAGAAAAGTCTGCCGTAATCCCCGTTCCAGACAGTCTGGTATTTCTGAAAATGTTCCACGAACAGCCCGTAAATGGTAACATGATCCCCGTTAATGATTATCCCGTTGTCTGAAGTATTCCGCTCCCAGCCCACGCCTTCACCGTGATCGGCCCGCCAGAGCCAGAAATGATCACCGATTACATCACTGCTGTTGATTGTCAGGCAGACCTCTGCCCGGCCGCCTCCCGCCCCTCCCACCCGGAAGAACAGATCATGCAGCGAAGCCGGATTAGCGGAATGCCGGCCTGTGCAGCCGGGCGGCCCCACCTCCAGCAGACTCCCGGAACCCTCCGTTCCGGCGTCAAATAACAGTCCGGCGATAATTACCCCGTCTACATCTGCAATCTGCATAGCTGTTGCCCCATGCTCAGGCACCAGCGTAGCCAGGCCCAAACCGAGTACCACTGTATTTGCATGCTCCACGCGGACCGGCTCTTCAAGGCCATAAATTCCCGGTGTCAGCAGCAGATGCCTGCCGGCGGCAAGCTCGCGGTTCAGCGTCTTTGCCGTATCCTGGCCAGCCTTGGCAATATAGAAATGGCCGAGCTCCAGTGACTTGCCTTCGGTGGCTCCTCCGGACCAGGTAATTCCGGCCGCAGCTGCACGCAGCTGCGGAACCTTCACATAATAACGGCCATCGCTGGCGATATACAGATACGGCTTCTCTCTGACCACGGGCACCCGGGAGAGCACGGTATTGGGCGGACTGGGCCAGCCTGCGGATTCCGGCGGATTCACGCAGCCCTGAAACACATTATTCCATTGGGAGCTATGCCACTCGCTCCACTGTGAATTGCGCAGATAGAACTGCTGCTGCGGGCCGGAGTTGACCGATCCATCCACCGCTGTATCCGCCATGAACCCTCCGCTGGCATAGTTTTTCTCGGCATGGTCGAACAGCTCCAGATCTCCAAGCACATGCATTCTGCGGTACGGGGCTGCCTGGGATACTGTCCATTTCGCCGCCTCACCCGGCACCGGCTCTGTAGCAATCCCTTCGGCGGAGCGCCAGAAGTTAATCAGCGCCAGGCCGTTCATCCAATCTGCATCGCAGTTAATGCCGCCTCCAGTAATCCGTACCTGGTCCGGCGATTCGCCTAGCCCCGCCGCCTGTGTATAGAATCCGATCCGGATTCTAGCATCATATACACCGGGTTTGAACAGTAACGCACAGCGGTTCCTTCCAAACTCCGCCCGTTCCTGCTCTGCAAATACCCGGTCACACATCTCTTGAATGTCCCTGCCGGGCATGGCGGGATCAAATACAAGTACATTTGGCCCAAAATCAGGTGCTGCCAAGTCCGCTCTAGCCTGCTGCATTCTTTTACCTCCGGAGTAATGGAATTTTGCTGAAGTACATTATACTTTGCTTATGTGTCTATGAACGGTCCGGACAAAAACTTCCGCTGGATACGGAATTCCACCGGGCTCACGCCTTCACTTTCTTTAAACACCCGGTTAAAATTTTTGGCATTCTCAAAACCGGCTCTCATCGCTATTTCGTAAATCTTATCATCCGTTGTCTGCAGCAGCTCCTTTGCCTTGCCGATCCGGTAATTCTTCAAGTAGGTTACGAAGTTCTCACCGGTGTAATCCCGGAAGGCCTGGCTGAAGTAAGAATAGTTAAAGGATACGATATTAGAAATGAGGGTCATATTGATATTCTGGTCGTAATTATCGTGGATGTACTGTACGGCCGTCTTCATTTCTTTATTATCCGTATGCCTGGACTTCAGTGTCCGGATATAGTCGCCCAGCAGAAGAAATACACGCTGTACCTCACGGAAATAGTCCGCGAAGCAGCTGAACCGGTATACATCCCCGATAGTATTGAGCTGCTGTACAATTTCAATGGAGTCTTTGCCCTTCTGCTGCATAATCAGCTCAAGAAGAGCTTCGTTCAATGCCCTGCTGATGCCCTCCAGATAACCGGTATTCCTCCGGCTAATGTCCGCGTCATCCAGTATTTCATGCAGCAGTCCCAGCATCTCCTTCTCCCGCCCTGAGCCCAGCAGATCCACAGCCATTGCAATTTTGTCCCCCGGCACCTCATAGTCACTGTCCTTCCGGCAAATCTCCTCGAATAGCACAATGCCGGGAGCAGGCAGCATGAAAGTATACTTCAAGGATACCGCCGCCTCTTCGCACGCCGAATACAGCTTCTCCATCCCGAAGTTCAAGCCGCTGACCGATAGCATTAGCCCGGAATCGAGCTGCACCAGAGCCTCAGTAAGTATCCGCCAGGACTCCGCACCCTCTGTGAGGATAACGGCATGCAGATTAGAGTCCCAAAAACGGGCAAAGCGGAAATGCAGTGCAGGCTCTGCCTGCTCCAGCAACGCCGTCACCCGCGCCTTAAAGGCAGCAGATCCCGAGGCCTGCTCATCCCCGGGATATTTTATCATGACCGCATGAAAGCCTTGATCCAGCCAGCCGAGGTCCAGCTGCGAAAGCTTGCCCCTAACCTCTTCTTGCTCGGCTGAGGGGTGGCTGGAATACAAATTCAGCTGGCTCTCCCTGTATTCCTCGCGCTGCTCAGCCGACGAGAACCGTGCATTCGCCGCTTCCTCACTCCGGACCAGCTCCTCTTCGACCCGCCTGATTGTTGCAGCCAAATCATTACGGAGTACAGGCTTCAACAGATACTCCTTCACTTCATAGCGGATCGCAGCTTTGGCATAAGCAAAGTCATCATAGCCGCTGACAATGACCACGACCGGCTTGGGCTCAAGCTCCTGCACCTTTTTGATTAAGCCGATCCCATCCATTTCCGGCATACAGATATCCGTAATCAGAATCTCTATATCCATTGACCGGAGCATCTCCAGCGCCTCAAAGGCATCGCAGGCCAGATGAATGTCATAGATGTCCTTATATTCCCGTTCGATCATCGCCTGCAGCCCGCGGCGGATATTCTTTTCATCGTCAACAATCAGAAGCTTTCTCATAGTTGTGTTTCCCCTCCCAGAGTGTTATCTAAGGGCAGTTTAACCTTTACAGTAGTGCCGCTCCCCTGAACACTCTCCACCCGGATGCCATATTCCTCTCCGTAGTACATGCGGATCCGCTGGTTCACGTTGCGCAGTCCGATGCCGCCGTTGCCCTTCTTAAGCACTGCAGCTTCTTCCGGCAAAGAATAGAACTCTGCGTCAGTCATAGTCAGCTTCTCATTTAACACGGCCAGTCTGTCCTCAGGAATACCGGTACCATTGTCAGTCACTTCAACATAGAAGGAGCCTTCCCCGCTATAAGCATGCAGGTCTACACACAGGCCTTCCCGCCTCATCAGGGCGGAGTACATTCCATGCTTCAAAGCATTCTCCACAATGGGCTGCAGCGACATTTTGGGCAGCTCCTGGTTCTGCAATTCCCACGGTACATCCAGCTGCAGCTGCAGCTTCTCGTCGTAACGGATGCTCATGATCGAAATATAGTGCTGAATATGGCCCAGCTCGTCACTCAACTGCACCTTATCGCCCGTCCACCGCAGATTGTAACGCATAATACTGCCGAGAGATGTAAGCGCATCCGCAATCGTGTATTGCCCTTCAACCTCCGAGAGCATTTTCAGATTCTCCAGTGTATTGTAGAGGAAATGCGCATCAATCTGATTACGCAAGGCTTGAAGCTCCGCTTCCTTCGTAGCCGCACTGCGCTTAACCGCGTCTGCCACCAGTTCATTAATGGTATTCAGCATCTGCCGGAAATGATGGGCCAGCTCGCCGATCTCATCACCGCCCTGCACGGGGACTTCGATACTGAAATTGCCGCCGCGCACTCTTTTCATCGATTCCCGCAGAACATCCAGCTTCTTCAGTACAATAGACTGCATGAAATAGGTTGTGACAGCCAGCAGAATGAGCAGAAGGGTGACTACAAGAATCACGGTATTCCGGGTATGGCCGATTTTGGAATAGGTCGTATGTAAGGAAATTACGTTCACAAGCTCCGCATTTATTTTATCGATATGTTCAACCAGGTACAGGAAATCGGCACCGCCCCCGGGCACCACCAGTGACGTCTTGCCTGCTTGTTTATACTCCGTGACAGCCTGCCGGATCTGCTCTTCATCCAGTCCGGGGAGCGGATCTGTATTGTTGGCATGCAGGTTGCCCTGCTGGTCGAGAATGAAGAAACGGGAGTCGCGTTCACTGCTGTTGGTATACGCTTTCTCAAAAAAATCTTCAATCCGCATGTCTATCTTGATGATTCCGATATGCAGGTTATCAGCCCGGTTTGAACCGATGATCATGGAGACCATGGAATTTGAGTCTGCGGACTCTATCTCCCACAGCATTCTCCCGGGTTGCTTCATCACTTTAGAGTATAAGGGGCTGTCCTTAATCCGTTCTTCATGATAAATAATCGGCCACAGCTCCATGATGAAGGGGTTGTTCACGTAAAAACGGACACCCGCAATATCCGGATTATTGAACATGACCCGCTGCAGATAACTGAAAGCGAACGCCTTGTACGTCATAAGCTCGTACACCTCAGGCTCCGATTTCATCATTACATATTCTCCGAGCTGACTATCCGAAATCAGCAGATTGAACGACTGTTCCATGGCCGCAATTTTACCCGTAATCACTTCTTTCTCATTGTTGATCTGGTAACGGTTCTCTTTAACGGTGTCTTTGATTGTATTGCGGTAGAATCCGGCAAACAAATAGTTCGAAATGATAATAACCGGGACCAGAATGATGATGATATAAGCCGCAATCAGCTTGATATGAATGGATAGACCGCCATACCATGCCCTGACTCCTGCTGCTGTGTTCCTGAATTTGCCCATTCCCCGCCCCTCTTCTTCGCCGCTGCTGATATCTCTATTATATTTCATCCCTTCCCGGACCATAAGGCACCAAATTTCAGTCATGGTTGCAGGATTTCAGATATGCGTCCGATCTATTTCCGGACAATAAGGCCTGAGATGTGCGAAAGCCGGCCCCCCTTGATAGGGAGCCGGCTTGTGAACCGGCAGCAGTGTTCACTGCTTAGCCGGTACAACTGATGCCTGTTCACTTTTGGCCAGGCGCCCGGAGGGGACTTGTAACAGAAGAGAAACCAGGAATCCTGCGGTCATAATGGAGCCCAGAATTCCAAAGGACAGCGCATAGTTCCCTGTCTTCAGCAGTCTTAAGGCGATTATGGGCCCCGTACTCGCGCCAAGGAACAGAATAAAGGCATTGAATGAAATTGCCGAACCGCGCGCATGGCCTCCCAGCTGGCTGACGATTGAAATATTAACCGGAGTGACGAGGGCGATCCCCGCTACAAAGACAACGCTCATCAGGATAATCGCCGGCAGGCCCGGGCTAAGACTGAGTCCCAGCAGGCCCGCCGCCGCAATTGCCAAGCCGCCCCGCAGCACTGCCGCCATTCCCAGCCGCCCCGCGATCCGGCCTGCAAACGGCGATAACAGCATCCCGGCTATCCCCGCCGCCCGAATCGTGAGGATCGCCTGTGCCGATAACCCGAACTTGTCTGAGCTTAAATAACTGCCTAGCACGGTGTACATGCCGACCAGGCTTAACAGCAGGACAAACGTAATGGCGAAAGCCGCCAGCAGCTGCGTCTGCTTCAGTAATCCAGTCATTTGTTTAAACTTGAGCAGCACATTTTCTTTCGGCCGGTGCAGCTCATCCTTCGGAAGCAGGCTGATTACAATGACCGCCGTAATCCCATACAGGATGCCCAGTATAATGAAGATTCCGTGCCAGCCCCAATATTCATTCACCAGCCCGCTGAATACCTGGCCTACAATCCCCGCCATCAGCAGCCCGGTGCTGATAAAGCCGACTGCGGTCAGCCGTTTATGTGCCGGGAACATCTCTCCCGCATACACAAGCGAGATCGGTGCGAATGCCGCAGCCACCAGCCCCTGCAGACCTCTAAGAAGAATGAGCCCGTAATAGCTCTCCACAAACCCGATCACTAGGGTCACAAGCGTTAAGCCGGTAATACTCGCCACCAGGAATATTTTACGGCCGTATCTGTCCGAGAATGGACCATACAGCAGACAACCCAAGGCATAACAGAGCGAGAATGAACTCCCGATCCATGCCGCCTGAGCCGGACTAATCTGAAACGCCCTGGTGAATACATCCGCTAACGGGATTGTAATATACATGCTGGTCATAATAACCATTCCGCACCAGAACAGAATAATTGTCATTAATGAATAGTTTTTCTTGCCATTGCCTTGTTGCACATTTGTCGTCTGACTCATGAAGTAAAGTTCCCCCGGTATATTTATAGTTTAAACGCCAGCTGAAATTCCCTGCATTACGTGCTGTAACAAGTCCTCGATGTAATGCTCATCCGGCATTTTTTTATAGATGAGAATTTGAAAATAGACCGGACCGTAGAGCAGATCCAATACAACGTCCATGTTCACCGACCGCTTCACTTCCCCCTGCTCCATCGCGGCTTGAAGCGCTTGTTTGGCCTCTTTTCTTTTCAGGGACAAAAATAAGCTGTAAAACTCCTGCGCAATCCCGTCGTTCTCGGTAACGATAGTTAAGGTGGATTTCCCCACTTTGCTGCCAAGAATACGCGCTAAAGCCTCGAGCTGCCGTTTGAAGTTCTCCTGAACGGACAGGTTCCGCTCAAAGACAAACTCGGATTCGACGGCCATCACAAAAGTATCGAGGACCAGGCGCGCTTTATGCTCCCACCATCTGTAGATGGTAGATTTGCCTACTCCGGCCTGAGATGCCACCGCTTCTATTGTTAAAGAGGAATAGCTCTGATTCTCTAAAATCATCATCGTCGCTTCAAGAATCGCCTTCCTGCTGCGGGCTTCCTTATGCTTCGCATTCAGGTTAATGCCTGGGATCATTGCGGTTCACCTCCTGATGATCATTGATGCACGGCTAATAGAAACGATACGTTTCGTATCATTATCTTATAAAGATTAAACTTTGTAAATTTAAAATTTCATACATATGTCAGAAGGCAGCCGGCAGTGGGCGAAACCAAAATGCGGAGAATGAATCAGCAGGCAGTCTACGACACCAAAATACGGAGATATAGTAGCTGCTGTTTAGGGCACGCAGGGGCATGCGGAGATACGCAGAACCATGCACAGGGACGGTACTGGCGGAACGCGGCAATGCCGTGTACAGCCCACCTATAGAGCAGGGATTTAGCTACGCTCTCATAAAAAAAGGAAGAACCCTGTTACAGGTTCTTCCCCTCGGCTCTATACATTTCGAACTTAACACACTCCCGGAGGATCAGCTTAAAGGCGGTTCAGGTGTTTCCGGAGCCTCAGGAGCTGGAGGAGAATCCGGTTGCTCCGTCCCCGGAGAGCTGCTATCCGGCTGCGGGGCTGCTCCGCTATCCGGCTGCTGCCCTTCCGTTTCTTCAAGCGGCGGAATTGTAAGCTCAGCATCCGGCTCCAGGGCATTCAGCTCCTCCAGGGAAAAGGAGGCCGAGAGCGCCGGCACCGTCCCTCCGAAGAGTGCGGTAACCTCGGCAGCACTGAGTGCACGGTTAAAGATAATGAAGTCATCGACAGCACCATTCAGATTCGGATCATTGTATTGCGATTTGCCGATATAGTTCTGGGTGGTATTGCCCAGGCTGGAAGGCGTCAGCGTCATGCCCGTATTCACGGCAACCTGGACGCCATCGAGGTAGAGCCGGCCGGTCGTACCGGATAAGGTCACGACGACATGCTTCCATGCTCCGGTTGCCAGCGGCGAGGAGGCCGTAAGCTGCTGCTCCGCACTGTTGCCGCCGGTTGTAATAGCAAAACGCATCCCCCCGCCTCCGATCTGCGGCGCCAGGAACATATTAGCCGTTGTACCTGTGCCGAAATCGAAGATTCGCGCCCAGTCGCTATTGGCCGTAATCTTGACCCAGGCTGAGATCGTAAAGTCATTCAGCTGGCTGACCACCCCGGCCGGCAGTGTTGCATAGGCGCTGGTTCCGCTCAGATTCAGCGCATTGCCAGCGCCCGTGCGGCCGGCAATCCAAGTGGCTGTTCCGGTCAATGCCGCATGGTTCCCGGCGGAGGAAGAATCCGTAACCGCCGTGCCGGAGGACTGGTTCATCTTGTAGTTAACTACAATGGAGGAAACCGGAGTCACGGTTCCCTGCTGGATCTTCACCTCATAGGAAGCTGCGGTTCCGATATTCAGGCTCACGGTTGCGGTCTGGCCGCTGGCCGCAGTGAAGCTGCCGGAGGCCACATTGTTCACAGTTACGTTATAGGTCCCGGGAGCAAATCCGGTAAAGGCCACCTTGGTTACATGCGCTGTACCCGGAGTTGCACTGCTGAGCGTGAAGCTGGCACTATCCTTCGCCTTGGCTACTGTCGCCAGGGTGTAGCTGTCCCGCTCCAGACTCATGCCCCATTTCTCTGTAATCAGATTCAGCCGCTGGTTAACGCCGTCCTTAGGTGTAACGATGTAGTTCCCGCCGCTCTCTGTGACCTCGCAGCCATAGCCGTACAGGCCGAAGATCGGATCAACCGCCACATCGGAGCTCAGCAGCTTGATCGCGCCGAACAGCCCGAGATCCGCTTCGCCGGACATGCCGCGCCAGCCGTTAAACAGCGGGCCGCCGTCAAGACCCAGGGCCCCGTTATTGCCCTTCATCGCCTGATACGTCCAGGATACCGCTCCAATATCCGCAGGGTCCGAACTGATCTGGCCGGAGTTAATGGCCGTCAGATTAGCAAGCTTGGCGGCATAGGTTAACCGCTGCTCCACTTCCGGAGTCGCAGACTGGTTACGCACCCAGTCATCCATTGCCGTTCCGGCAAGCGAAGCGGTGTACTGGAATTGCCACCATGGCTCCCCGTTGATGGTTACCGGATCGGAGTAGAAGTACCATACCGGCATTTTACCGCGCACGGCACGGGTCTTCGTATTGATCTTGCTCTTAATGCTGTTGTTGTTATTCATCTTCGCCAGCATATACACGGCTTCCTCACCGGTATTGTCATAGTTGTATTCGGAGCCGTATGGATAGGTCGTGCCGGCAAAGTTATTGTATTTGGTGTTCATTTTCGCAATGATATCATTAGCCTGGGAGGTATAGCCTTCAGCCTGCAGCGCTTTGATAATCTCCGGTGTGGTCACTTCCCCCATCAGCCCGGTATTCCAGTTGTAGGCTACAGGACCGTCGTAGAGAGCTTTCATAATATTGTAGGCCCGCAGCAGATAGGTGTTGCTTGGCTGAGTATAGGTGATCAGGCCAGGGTATAGCTTGGAAATTTTGTACATGCTGAAATAGGTGTTATAGATATGCGGATAGGCATACCCGCGGTAGGTTGGTGTAGTGTTCGGCGGGGCCATCAGGAAGTCAGGCACCAGATAATCGGTGTGATGACCGGCCATCAGGTTCGTCCAGATGGTGGTCTCCAGATACTGGTCGAGTGCGGTAATTTCTGAGGTTACCGGCTTCTGGACATTTTTCTCGGCGAGGAACTGGGCATGCGTATATCCCCAGTCATCCCCCCAGCCCCAATACCCGGCAAAATTGTTGCGCTTCGTATTGGTCTGCATCATCCAGTCATCGAACGCCTTGTCGCGGATATCTCCCGGCACATTCCACTGCTGATTGTTCACCATGAAGGTGGCATGACGCTGGAGCGCCGTATCTACCGGCTCAATGGCATAGAACTGTAGGGTTGTCTGTTCTCCGCTGCCGTAATTGACTGTGATGTTATTGGGACCGAGGTGATTCATCTGCAGGGAGTAGAGCTTGTGGTCTCCCGATGTGGTGCCCAGGGAAGCTAATGTCGTTTCCGACGGATATTGCGCAGTGACAGAAGTAATTGTCTTAGAGGTGCGCAGATCGAATTTGGCCGTCTGATTCGTCGGCACTACCATACTCGGCACTACCGTAGTATCGATCAGACCTTCGGAGTACAGCCGGTCCTTAGTTGCCTGCTCACTGGCTGATTTGAAGAATTTGAAGGCATAGGTCTTGCTTGCTCCCGGCGCCAGGGTCAGGCTGCTGCTGGGCAGATAGCCGCGTCCGGTGCTCTTAATCACATTCGAGTGAATGTAATAGACTGAGAGGCCTTCGATCCAGCCGCCCTGATCTCCCGCCCATTTGCTGCCCGCATGATCCTGGATACGCCAGTTATCCATATACTCGAAGCCTGCGCCGGTAGTTGCATCCGGTATGAGTAGAAGGGACGGGCCAATGCCGCTGGGACGCTGGGCAGTTACATAAGAGCTGTTATTGCCGATGAAGGACTGGGTAACTACCCGGGTCTCATAGATTTGTTCGTTGCTTCCGCCGGTCCAGAATTCGTTAAAAGGCAGCGGCAGGCCGAAGTCACCAATCTCCAGCGTCTGTGCACTGGTGTTGGTCACTTGAATCTGCCAGAGTAAGTAATCGCTTACAAGAGAATAGCTTTCGTTCACTCTGAAATTGCGGATACCCTCAGCATTCGCAGAATTCTGGTAGACGATGTTGACGGTATTGCCGGACTGGTTCTGCGTACGGCCGTCGGCGGACTTATTGGTTAAGGCTTTGGTCCAGGCGCCGTTGTTCAGCCGGTAAGTGAACATCAGCTCGCCCAGCCACTGGTGGTCTGCCGTATTCTGATTCGGGGCATTGGTTGCATTCATGACATAGTTGGTGGGAAAGTTATCTCCGGTCAGCTTCAGGCTGGTAATATCTCCATTGGTACCGGTACTGACCTGGAAATTGCTGTTCGACAGATCATAAGCAAAGGCGGGCTGGGCAAACCATAATAATCCTAAGGCTGCTGTGGTGAAAACGGCGCTTAACAGCGTCCTTTTCGCGAATGGTGATTTCATTCTTCCCGGCATTGCAATTCCTCCTTGAAAAGCGGAATGTACAGTATGTCTCTTATCCACTTCACTGGAATACTTCTATGAATCTCTCTATCCGCGGACGCGTCCTCCTCCCCAGGCCATCTCATGCTCCCGTTTCTTTAATTTCAAATTTATAGTAATTCATCTACAATAATACATGCTCTCCGGCGAAAAAAAATCTTGAATTTCAACCTTATTTTTAATCATTTCAACCTGCTTCACCCGAAACGACAGCCGCCTGCAATGTTTATCCGCTCCGGTCACCGTCATCCTCAAACCTTGCAATTCCATAACAGAAGACAATAAAAACTAAACGAATTACATATATTGGCTGTGCAAATCACGATATACTTTTATGTAAGCGTTACCACTTTTGAGGGCTGACGGAGGAGATTGTATTTGTGTATACCCGTATGATCACTTTGATGAACAATCTGAAGCTCAGGACCAAGCTCTTCCTATCGTTTGGTATTGTCGCCCTGATTCCCGTGCTCATTGTAGGGGTGTTCCTGACCAGCGAGCTGCGGAGCATGGCACTCGGCAATGCGCTGGAGCAGATTACGGCCAATGTCGACCGGGTCAAGAAACGGACCGGCGAGATGCTGAATGTTCCGCTGGACATCGCCTACCGGTTGTCTAACGACAGCCGGCTGGAGGAAGCGGCCAACCACCGCTATGTCTCCGTCTATGATGTGGTGCAGGCATACTGGGACTATCCGGACTTCCGGGAATTCGTCCGCCTGTATTCGGAGATCTCCAGCATCCGCCTGTACATCGACAATCCGACGATTCTGAACAACTGGGAATTCCTCCAGGCTGACGCTGCGGTTACACATGAGCGCTGGTATCAGGCGGCACTTGCCCAGAAGGGGATGGTCTGCTGGAATTACATTCCGGACAGCCGCAACGGCAAATACTATCTCAGCCTGATCCGCAAGGTAGACTTCCTCAAGCAGCGGACAACCGGTGTGCTGATCGTGAACGTCAATACGAATAAGCTGAATGCCATTCTGAACCAGGAGACCTTCGAGACGATCATCGTAGACGAGAACGATCATATCGTTGCCTCGAACCGCGCGGATACACTGGGCAAGACGCTGGAGGATATCAGCCTGAAGCCGCAGTCCACCCTTGCCGGACAAGGGCTGGCCGATGTGATGATTGACGGCAAGCCGTCCAAGATGCTGATTGACGACTGGCATCCGGGAGGCAGCCTGAACAGCCTGCGCATCATCTCCATCTTCACTGTGGAGAGCATTGTAGGCGAGACCAACCGGATTATTACGATGGCGCTGACGGTCATTCTCTCCGCCCTGGTGATGGCCATTCTGCTGATCTATTATTTCTCCCGGCTGCTCACCGGGCGGATGCTGCATCTCAGCAAGCATATCTCCAAGGTCGCCTCCGGCAATCTGGAGGCACGGCTGGTTATCGACGGCAAGGATGAAATCGGCCAGCTGGCCAGGCAATTCAATCATATGGTACGGAACATTAACGAGCTGATGAGTGAGGTCCAGGAATCGAACCGCCAGAAGAATGCTACCCTGCTGAAGCAGAATGAGATCAAATTTAAGATGATGGCCAGCCAGATCAATCCGCATTTCCTGTTCAATGCGCTGGAGTCCATCCGGATGAAGGCCCATTCCCGGGGCCAGACCGATATCTCGCAGGTCGTAAGACTGCTCGGGAAAATGATGCGCAAAAACCTGGAGGTCGGCAGCGGAATGATTCCGCTGCAAAGTGAGCTGGAGACCGTAAACTGCTATCTGGTCATCCAGAAATTCCGCTATAACGACCGGCTATCCTATGAGCTGTACGTGGACCCGCTGGCGAATCAGGTCCGCATTCCGCCGCTGATTATCCAGCCGCTGGTGGAGAACTGCATCATTCACGGGCTGGAGAATGTGACGGACGGGGGCATGGTCATGGTGGACATCCGGATTGAGCAGAACCTGCTTAAGATACAAGTGGCTGACAACGGAAGCGGCATGTCACCGGCACGGATGGAAGAAATCCGCCGGATGCTGGAGAGCAAGGAAGATTATGAGACCAATAATATCGGCATGCGCAATATTCATCTGCGGCTCCAGCTGACATATGGACCCGAATGCGGGCTAACCCTAACCAGCCAGAGCGGCTTCGGAACACAGATCAGCTTCGCCATCCCGTTAAGGAGTGATTCTTATGTATAGTGTATTGATCGTTGATGACGAGCAGGCGATCCGCGAAGGGCTGATCACCCTGCTGGACTGGGAGAGCCTCGGCTTCCGGGTAGCGGATACAGCAGCCAATGCTGTGGAAGCCAGGCACAAGTATGACCTGTACACTCCCGACCTGCTGATCGTCGATATCCGCATGCCTGGCAGAGACGGGCTGGAGTTAATCCGCGAGCTGCGCGAGGACAATCCGGAGCTCCATATCATTATCCTGAGCGGCTACGCCGACTTCAGCTATGCCAAACGCGCGATGTCCTTCGGCATCGACAGCTACCTGCTCAAGCCGGTGGATGAAGACGAGATGCAGCTGTACTTGATGAATCTGTCCAGGGAGCTCGATGAGCAGCAGGCACACCGCAAGCAGAATGCGGCCGTCAAGGTCTGGAGCCGGGAGATGCTGGTCCAGTCCCTGCTGATGGAGAGCAGCCTGCAGCCTGCACCTGCGCTGATGCATTCAGCAGCGGAGTCCGGGCTGCTCTGGGACTCCTATCAGGTGGTCCTGATCCGGCTGCTGCTGCAGAACCATGCGGACAACGGCCCTTCTACTGCCGTCAAGGCAAGGCTGACGGCCGGCTTCGACAGCAACAGCTGGGGAGTGGTCTTCTCGCTGGATTCTTATCTTGGCGTTCTGCTGCAGCCCTCCTACCAGAAGGAGCTGGTGCGCAAGCTGATGGTCCAGAGCATCCGGGAAGCGGCAGAGGCCGAAGGGCTGGACTGCATCATCACCGCAGGGGATATGGTGGACAGCCTGAACGGGTTATCCCTCTCCCATCATTCGGCGCTGGCCCGGATGAAGGATCATTTCTTCTACGACGAGCCGGGCATGATCGGACCGGATTCGCTGAAGCTGAGAACCGGACAGCCGGCCCGGCCGCTTGAAGCGGAGCGCAGTCTGGCGCCGGTGCCGGGCCGGCTGTATTTCGCCCTCGACACCGGCAACCACCAGGTGATCCCTTCGCTGATTCATGAGGCCGGGGATATTATGACCGCCGCCGGAATGTCCGAGATGGCCGTAAAGTCATATTACGTGCGTACTCTTACCGCTCTTTCCAACAAGCTGGGGCTGCAGTATAAGGAGCTTGGCGGGGCACAGGGCTGGATGGACGGGCAAATCCAGCATATCTACAGGCATACCTCCCTCCCCCGGCTGCAGCGTTACATCATAGAGCTGTTAGAACAATATGCCGGAGGCATTGTCCGGGATGAGCTGGAGGTACTGATGAAACGGATGCTGGACCTGATCCACCGCCGTTATGCCGAGAACCTGAAGCTGGAGACATTGGCGGATGTATTCGCTTACAGCAGCCCCTACCTCGGCAAGCTGTTCAAGAGCAGCACAGGCAGCTCCTTCAACAGCTATCTGGACAAGGTCCGCATAGAAAAGGCCAAGGAGCTGCTGGACCAGGGCTGCAAAATCCATCAGGCGGCAAGCGAGGTCGGCTTCAGCGATGTCGATTATTTCCGTGAAAAGTTCAAAAAAATCGAAGGCATCTCCCCCTCTGTCTACCGCAGAAAAGATTCAGCGCAGAATGATGATTTTTCAGAAAACGCTTACGAAAATAGCTGATTTCCCCCTGTTTTTTAACGATAATCTTCCGGTGTTTCCATGAATGCCTGGAGATTATGATAAAAGCATATCGAAGGAGGGACTTAAATGAAAGCGATTACTACCCCTGTGAAGCCGGAGCCGAAGAACCCGCCCTCACGCTTTTGGAAAAAGTTCCGGCAGCAGAAATTCCTCTACATGATGGCGGTCCCTTTTGTCATCTGGGCGTTTGTCTTCAGTTATCTGCCGCTGTGGGGATGGACCATGGCCTTCCAGAAATATAAGCCGGGCAAAGCCTTTTTCGAGCAAAAGTGGGTCGGGCTGCAGTATTTCAGGGAGCTTTTCCAGGATGAACAGTTCTTCAACGCCCTGCGCAACACCCTGGCAATGAGTATTATGGGCCTCCTGGCCGGATTCGTCATT